>DXCV01000063.1 GCA_019115825.1 Candidatus Bacteroides pullicola | reverse complement strand
ATATATAATATATAATATATATAATATAGTAATATATACTTATTTTAAGATATACTCCGACTTCTCATCTCCGCTGCTATCGCTTGGAATTTATTAACTGTCATCTGTCACAACTGTCACGGCCGTTTTTTTTAAAATCGGACAAATGGTGCTTTTTGCCGAAAAAACCTGCTCAACCCCTCCGCCGGGATTTTCAAATTCCAAATTTATTTCGTACCTTTGCATCATAAAAGAAAAAGCAGAAGCAAATGATAAAGAAAATCATAATCTCCCTTTGGATATTCCTCGCCGTGTGCGTCCTGGCGTGCGTCGGCATCTTCTATTCCATCGCCCAAGGCTGGATAGGCTACATGCCCCCGGTGGAGGACCTGGAGAATCCCAACTATAAGTTTGCCACCGAGGTCCTGTCCGCCGACGGCAAGGCGCTGGGCACCTACTCGTACAGCAAGGAGAACCGCGTCTACGTGGGCTACGACGAGCTGTCGCCCAACCTCATCAACGCCCTCATCGCCACGGAGGATGTCCGCTTTGCCGACCACTCCGGCATCGACGCCAAGGCCCTCTTCCGTGCCATCCTGAAGCGCGGCATCCTGATGCAGAAGAACGCCGGCGGAGGCAGCACCATCACCCAGCAGCTCTCCAAGCAGCTCTATTCGCCCGACGCGGACAACGTGATGGAGCGCCTCTTCCAGAAACCCATCGAGTGGGTCATTGCCGTCAACCTGGAGCGGTATTACACCAAGGAAGAAATCCTGACGATGTACCTCAACAAGTTCGACTTCCTGAACAACGCTGTGGGCATCAAGACCGCCGCCCATACCTACTTCGGCTGCCAGCCCAAGGACCTGAAGATAGAAGAGGCCGCCACCTTGGTGGGCATGTGCAAGAACCCTTCGCTCTACAACCCCCTGCGCCGCAAGGAGCAGACGCGCGGACGCAGGAATGTGGTGCTCGACCAGATGCGCAAGGCGGGTTACCTGACCCAGGCCGAGTGCGACTCGCTCCAAGCCCTTCCCCTCACGCTGCATTATAACCGCGTGGACCACAAGGAGGGCCTGGCCACCTATTTCCGCGAATACCTGCGCGGGGTGATGACCGCCAAGAAGCCCGTCAAATCCAACTACCGCGGCTGGCAGATGCAGCAGTTCTACGAGGACTCCATCGACTGGGAGACCAACCCCCTCTACGGCTGGTGCAACAAGAACTTCAAGAAGGACGGCAAGCCCTATAACCTCTATACGGACGGATTGAAAATCCACACGACCCTCGATTCGCGCATGCAGCAATATGCCGAAGAGGCCGTCACCGAACACCTCCGCGAGATGCAACCCTACTTCTTCAAGGACAAGAAAGGCGCCAAGAAGGCTCCTTACACCTATCGCCTCACGCAAGAGCAGGTGGATGAAATCCTGGATCGTGCCATGCGCCAATCCGACCGCTACCGCATCATGAAGAAGCTGGGCAAGAGCGAAGCCGAGATTCAGAAAGCCTTTAATACTCCGCAAGAGATGTCCGTCTTCACGTGGGAGAATGACGAGATGGTGAAGGACACGGTGCTCACGCCGATGGACTCCATCCGCTACTACAAGTATTTCCTCCGCGCCGGCTTCATGTCGATGGACCCGCACAACGGGCACGTCAAAGCCTACGTGGGTGGTCCCAACTACCACTATTTCCAGTATGACATGGCCATGGTGGGACGCCGCCAGATAGGCTCCACGGTGAAGCCCTACGTCTACACGCTGGCCATGGAGAACGGTTTCTCGCCTTGCGACGAGGCCAGGCATGTGCAATATACCCTGATGGACGAGAACGGCATCCCCTGGACACCCAACAATTCCAACAAGAAACGTCTGGGCGAGATGGTCACCCTGAAGTGGGGCCTGGCCAACTCGGACAACTGGATCACGGCCTACCTGATGAGCAAGCTCAATCCCTACGAACTGAAACGCCTGCTCCATAACTTCGGCCTGCGCAACCAGGACATCTTCCCCTCCGTCTCCCTCTGCCTCGGTCCTTGCGAGGTGTCTGTGGGTGAAATGGTCAGCGCCTATACCGCCTTCCCCAACAAGGGCATCCGCGTGGCGCCCCTCTTCGTCACCCACATCGAGGACAGCGAGGGCAACGTGGTGGCCACCTTCGCCCCGCAGATGCAGGAGGTCATCAGCGCGTCCAGCGCCTACAAGATGCTCGTGATGCTCCGCGCCGTCATCAATGAAGGTACAGGCGGCCGCGTGCGCTTCCGCTATGGCATCAAGGCGGACATGGGCGGCAAGACGGGTACCACCAATCTCCACGCTGACGGCTGGTTCATGGGCTTCACCCCCTCGCTCGTCTCCGGATGCTGGTTCGGCGGTGAAGACCGCGACATCCACTTCGACACCATGCTCCACGGTCAGGGTGCTTCTACCGCGCTGCCCATCTGGGCGAAGTTTATGAACAAGGTCTTTGCCGACAAGAGTCTGGGTTATGACGAGAACGAGACCTTCCAGCTTCCGCCCAACTACGACCCCTGCGCCAATGATGCGGTGGACGAAGGCATTTTTGTGGACGATGAGCCTGTGGAAGGCCTGGACGAGTTTTTCAACTGACGGATTGATGGCCATGGTCTATACCCTCTGCATAGGAAGCAACGAACACCGGCACGCCAATCTGGCCTTCGCCCGCCGGCGTCTGGCGGAAGCGTTTCCCGGCATCCGCTTCTCGCGCGAGGTGGACACGGAGCCGCTGCGCCTCAGCCGCCGGGCGCTGTTCGCCAACCAGGTGGCGCGCTTCGAGTCCGGTTTGGATCGCACGGAGGTGGTCTCTTGCCTGAAGCGCATCGAGCAGGAAGCCGGATCTACCTGCCAGGAACGCGCGGGGGAAATCATCCGCCTGGACGTGGATCTCTTGTCGTGCGACGGGCGGGTGTATAAACCGGAGGATTGGGCGCGCGACTATGTGGTGCGTGGCGTCAAGGAGTTGGATACGGAATGAATGTGTAATATACGGAAAAGCCATGTTGGACCGAACCCTCTCTCCCGCCATCCGCAAGCCCGGCCGTTCCCCGGTGCGTGAGCCGGAATACATCCGGATGCCCAACGGCATCCCCCTGCACGTGTTCAATGCAGGCGATGGCGACGTGGTGCGCATTGACCTCCTCTTTGGCGGCGGGCGGTGGCATCAGGAAATCCCCTTGCAAGCTTTGTTTGCCAACCGGATGTTGCGCGAGGGGACGGTGCGTTTCCCCTCCGCGGAGATAGCCGAGCGGCTGGATTATTATGGCGCCTGGCTGGAGTTGGCCAGTGCGGCGGAATATACCTACCTGACCCTCTATTCCCTGGGCAAATACCTTCCCGAGACGCTGGACGTGCTCGAATCCGTGGTCAAGGAACCGCTCTATCCTGAGAAGGAGCTGAAGGTGGTGCTGGAGACCAACATCCGTCAGTTTCTGGTCAATTCCTCGAAAGCGGAGTTTGTGGCGGGACGGTCATTGATGAACTTTCTCTACGGGGAAGCGCATCCGGCGGGCCACGTGCTTTGTGAGGAGGATTACCGTCGTATCACCCCGGAAGCGTTGCAACGCTTTTATGCACGCTATTATCATTCGGCCAATTGCTCCATCTATTTGTCCGGACGGATAGACGAGCGTTGCCTGCGCCTGGTGGAGGAACACTTCGGACAGGAGCCTTTCGGCAGCGGATTCCTTCCTATGGAGAGGATGGTTTTCCAACCCTGTGGAGACGCGGGGAAAACCCTTTTCCTGGAGCGGGAAGGCGCAGCGCAAAATGCGGTGCGCATGGGGATGCTGTCGTTGAACCAGCGCCACCTGGATTATCTGAAGCTGCGCGTCCTTGTCACTCTCTTCGGGGGGTACTTCGGAAGCCGCCTGATGGGCAACATCCGCGAGCAGAAAGGTTATACCTACGGCATTACCGCCGGTTTGCTGCCCTATCCCGGCGAGGGCGTGCTGACCATATCCTCAGACACCGCCCCGGAGTATGTGCAGCCTTTGGTGCAGGAGGTGTACAAGGAGATGGATCGCCTGTGCAATGAACGGGTGTCCGACGAGGAGTTGGAGCGGGTGCGCAGCTATATGCTGGGCGAGATGTGCCGGAATTATGAATCGGTCTTTTCCCTTTCCGATGCCTGGATATTCATCCACATCTCCGGCTTGGACAAATCTTATTTCACGGACATCCCCCGAGCCATAGAAACCGTCACGCCGGACGAGTTGAGGGATTTGGCTCAGAAATACTTATGTAAAGAGAACTTAAAAATGGTCGTTTGCGGAAAAAAATTCTCCTAAAAAAGCCCGCTTTCTTCCCGGTTTGGGGGATAAATTGTAACTTTGCTCCTGCTTTTTCCGTCTATGGGTTAGATGGGAATCCTGTATTTTTTTTAGATAGATGATTATGAGAAGATTTTATATAGCAGCACTCGCTTTGGCCTTGGCTTTTCCCACTTGTGCCAATGCCCAGGAGCAACAGAAAGAAGGTTTTTTCAGTAAGGTGAAGGGATTTTTCTCTTCGGAAATCAAGATAGGCACCTATACGTTCAAGGACGGTTCGGTCTACACCGGCGAAGTGAAAGGCCGCAAACCCAACGGGCGGGGAAAAACCGTGTTCAAGAACGGGGATACCTATGAGGGGGATTATGTGAAAGGCAAGCGCGAGGGGCACGGCATCTATTCCTTCACCGATGGCGAGCGTTATGACGGCGAATGGTATCAGGACCAGCAACACGGACGCGGCATCTATTACTTCACCAACAACAACCGCTATGACGGACTCTGGTATCAGGATTTCCAGCATGGCGAGGGCACGATGTACTACTACAACGGGGACATCTACCAAGGCAACTGGGCGTATGACAAACGCGAAGGCGAAGGCACCTACACGTGGAAGAATGGTTCGGAATACGTGGGCGCCTGGCACGAAGACAAGAAAGAAGGCAAGGGAAAGCTGGTGTGGAACGACGGAAGCAGCTACGAAGGCGAGTGGAAGGGGGACGTGCGCCACGGCACGGGCACTTTCAACTATGCCAACGGGGACAAATACGTGGGTCACTGGGCCAACGACATACAGGATGGCCAGGGCGTTTATTTCTTCCACACCGGAGAGCGGTATGAAGGCGATTACGTACAAGGCGAACGCACCGGCGAGGGCATCTATTATTATGCCAACGGAGACAAGTATGTGGGGCACTTCGAGAACGGCTTGAAGGATGGCCAAGGCACGTTCACCTGGGCCAACGGTGCCGTCTACGAGGGCGATTGGAAGAACAATATGCGCCACGGCACAGGAATCTATCGCTGGAGTGTGGGAGATTCATACGAAGGCGAATGGAAGGATGACAAATTCAACGGTCAAGGCACCCTGAAGATGGCCGACGGCTCGCACTATACCGGTGGATTCGTGGACGGCCTGCAAGAGGGAAGCGGCGTGGAGATCAGCAAGAACGGACACCGCTACGAAGGCTTCTTCAAGCAAGGCAAGAAAGACGGCCCCTTTGTGGAAACCGACGAGAAGGGCACCATCCTGCGTCGTGGGACGTACAAGATGGGGCGCATCTCGTCGATTGAGGAAAACGCGAAGAAATAAGCGGCTATCGCCTGAATTGCAGAATCATTGTTTCCCCGTCGTAGATTTCGCGGAAGCCGATGCCTTGTTCGGCCAGGTATTCCTTGGCGTCGTTGAATGCGGGGATGTCATTCATGATGATTTCCACGTCTTCGCCTTCGGCTGCGGTGCATATCGCCACTATGGCAGGAACCAGGGGGCTGTAAAGCCTCACTTCGCGGGTGTCAACGGTTTTCATCTTCGTCCTTGTTGTTGTCTTCCTCTTCCCGTTCGGGATCGGAAATCCATTTCAGATAAAGTTGGATGAGCTGCTGCAAGCCAAAGGCTTTCATATTGTTGTGGTAAACCACGTCAATGCAGAGGTCAAGCAGGTCTTTGATATCCTCTTCTTGCGAGGCGATGAGCGAACGGAGGTTCAGGCGCAGTTTGTCCAGCACCGTTTCGTCCACAATGCCGTTGCTGTCTATCAGGTGGCGGAATAGCCCGTAGTTTTCGATGGTCTTCAGGTTGTTCTCAGATACCGTGATGTGGCGTGTGCCGCTCACGTTGGCTTGTATGGAATACGTTTTCATTTTTCTATGCGTTGTTTTTTAGGTTTATAGATGCGGGCAAAGATAAGCCTTTTTGGCAAAGGTGCACAGAAAACAATGTTAATCTGTGTAATCTTGGCGGAAAACCCTTATCTTTGCGACATGAAAGAATACAGACTGACCGACTGGCTGCCCACCACCAAGAAAGAAGTGGACTTGCGTGGATGGGACGAATTAGACGTGATTTTGTTCAGTGGAGACGCATACGTGGACCATCCCTCGTTCGGGGCGGCGGTCATCGGGCGCATACTCGAAGCCGAGGGGCTGCGGGTGGCTCTCGTGCCCCAACCCAACTGGCGCGATGATTTGCGCGACTTCAAGAAACTGGGGCGTCCCCGCTTGTTCTTCGGCATCAGCGCCGGATGCATGGACTCCATGGTCAATCGCTACACGGCCAACAAACGATTGCGCAGCGATGATGCTTACACCCCCGATGCCCGGCCGGATATGCGCCCGGAATATCCCACCATTGTCTATACGCAAATCCTGAAGCGGCTCTATCCTGATGTGCCCGTCATTGTGGGCGGCATCGAGGCCAGTATGCGTCGGTTGACCCACTACGACTATTGGCAAGACCGCTTGCGCCCCAGCATTCTGGTGGATAGCGGCGCCGACCTGCTCATCTATGGCATGGGCGAGAAACCCATCACGGAATTGGCCCGGCGGATACTTCCCTATACCCCTTCATCCGCGCTGCAACCTCTGATTAGCGATGTTCCTCAGATTGCCTATCTGGCGGATGATGTCGTTGCAGGCGAGGAAGACGTTTTGCTCTATGCACACGAAATGTGCCTGCAAGACAAGCGCAATCAGGCTGCAAACTTCCGTCATATCGAGGAGGAGAGTAACAAGTACGAAGCCCGCCGCATCCTTCAGCGTGTGGGGAAGCGTACAGTGGTGGTTAACCCGCCTTATCCGCCCATGACAGAAGCCGAACTGGATCATTCCTTCGACTTGCCCTATACCCGTTTGCCCCATCCCAAGTACAAGGGAAAGCGGATTCCTGCGTATGACATGATTAAGTTTTCTGTCAATATCCACCGCGGATGTTTCGGCGGGTGTGCCTTCTGCACCATCTCTGCCCATCAAGGCAAGTTCATCGTCAGCCGCTCCAAGGAAAGCATCTTGCGCGAGGTGGAGGCCATCAAGGAGCTTCCCGATTTCAAGGGCTATCTGAGCGATTTGGGTGGCCCCAGTGCTAATATGTATCGCATGAAAGGGCGGGACGAAAACCTGTGCCACAAGTGCAAACGTCCCTCCTGCATCCATCCTGCCGTATGTCCCAATCTGAATGCCGACCATCGTCCTTTGCTCGACATTTACCGGGCTGTGGATGCCTTGCCGGGCATCAAGAAGTCGTTCATTGGGAGTGGCGTGCGCTATGACTTGCTCTTGCACACGTACAAGGATCCCGAACTGAATGAAGCCGCTCGCGACTATACGCGCCAGCTCATTACCCGCCACGTTAGCGGGCGTCTCAAGGTGGCTCCCGAACATACCTCCGACCGCGTGCTCCGCATCATGCGCAAGCCGACGTTCCGCCTGTTCGAGACGTTCAAGAAGTTGTTCGACCGCATCAATCAGGAGGCAGGACTCCGCCAGCAGCTCATCCCGTATTTCATCTCCAGCCATCCCGGTTGCCATGAGGAAGACATGGCAGAGTTGGCCGTCATCACCAAACGCCTGGATTTCCACCTGGAGCAGGTGCAGGACTTCACGCCCACGCCCATGACGGTATCCACCGAGATTTGGTACACGGGCTACCATCCCTACACGCAGGAGCCGGTGTTTTGCGCCCGGAGCAAGCAGGAGAAGTTGGCTCAACGCCAGTTCTTCTTCTGGTACAAGCCCGAGGAGCGTCGCGCCATTATCAACGAACTCCGCCGTATAGGTCGCCAAGACTTGATAGACAAACTATATGCGAAGCCCGGACAGCATCCCCGCAACTCCCGATAAAATCCCATTTTATATATTCAAATATGTATACAGTTATCAAACGTCTGGAAATATCTGCCGCCCATAGCCTTCGGCTTTCTTACCCCAGCAAGTGCGAGAATCTGCATGGCCACAACTGGATTATCACTATCCATTGCCGGGCCTGCGAGTTGAACGCCGACGGGATGGTGACGGACTTCACCCATATCAAAGAACTGGTGCAAGGCCAGTTAGATCATAGAAACCTGAACGAGGTGTTACCTTTCAATCCCACGGCCGAAAACATCGCCCGCTGGATTTGCGACCGGGTGGAGCATTGCTATCGGGTGGAGGTGCAGGAGTCAGAAGGAAATATGGCCATTTATGAGAAAGATTAACGAGATTTTCTATAGTCTGCAAGGCGAAGGGTATCACACGGGCACACCGGCTACCTTCGTTCGCTTCTCCGGATGCAACCTGAAGTGTCATTTTTGCGACACCCGGCATGAGGAAGGCGTGTGGATGACCGATGACGAAATCCTGCAAGAGGTCTTGAACTATCCGGCACGCATGGTGATTCTGACCGGCGGAGAACCCTCGTTGTGGATAGACGCGGCGCTTATCGGCCGCCTGCGCGAGGCAGGAAAATATATCAGTATCGAGACCAACGGGACACGTCCTTTGCCTGCCGGCATTGACTGGGTGACTTGTTCGCCCAAGGCGGGAGGCGCCGTAGTGTTGGACCGCATGGATGAAGTGAAAGTGGTGTACGAAGGCCAGGACCTTGCCCCTTACGAGGGGTTGCCTGCCAGGCATTTTTTCTTACAACCATGCTCGGGATTGAACATTCCGGAGACGGTGGCTTGCGTATTGGCCCATCCCCGGTGGCGGCTCAGTCTGCAGACGCATAAATTGATAGACATCAGATAGGGCGGACATTGATCGTATAAACTAAATAGGATTAAGTAGATGTTCAATCTTAGTTTATAGCATCAAGAAGCGA
This sequence comes from Candidatus Bacteroides pullicola, assembly GCA_019115825.1. Classification (GTDB taxonomy): domain Bacteria; phylum Bacteroidota; class Bacteroidia; order Bacteroidales; family Bacteroidaceae; genus Bacteroides; species Bacteroides pullicola. Next base: position 4,194 of record DXCV01000063.1, on the reverse strand, counting down.
AGGGTAGTGTTCTGCTTGTTCTGGAATCAATGCCAATGATTCCCCCCAATCAATGCCAATGATTCCTACCATCAATGGCATTGATGACTACCAAAGGTGCCACCTTTGCCTCACGTAGTCGCTATGGATTGCTAAGCATACCCCGTCGGATGCCTCTGAAATACTATAAACTAAATAAGAATTGTTACTTAAGTGACTTAAAAAAAGAGGAAACATGAAGATGAAGAAGAGTATTGTCGGCTTGATGTTGGTCGTGTTGAGCTTGTCCGGCATGGCGCAGGCGCAAGGGCAGGACACGTTGGCTTTAGGAGATAAAACGTATGGCCTGTTGAATCTTTCCGTGGCCAATATGCGTTCGGAACCGAATTTCTCATCAGAGATGATTACCCAAGGTTTGTTGGGAATGCCGGTGCGGGTGCTCCAGGAGAAGACTTGGTTTCGCATCCAGACGCCGGACCGCTACAAGGGCTGGGTGCATCCCGTGGCGGTGCATCCGGTGACCCGTGAAGAACTGGAAGCATGGAATCGGGCGGAGAAGGTGGTCGTGACCGCCCACTACGGCTTTGTGTACGCCGAACCTCACGATGATTCGTTGCCCGTGTCCGACGTGGTGGCGGGCGACCGCTTGAAGTGGGAGGGCAGCAAGGGGCACTATTACCGGGTGTCTCATCCCGACGGTCGCACGGGGTATCTCCGCAAAGCCCTGGGCAAGCCCGAACACGAGTGGCGGAGCAAGCTGAAGCAGGATGCCGCCAGTATTCTCCATACGGCACAGACGCTGATGGGGGTGCCCTACCTGTGGGCCGGCACTTCGTCCAAGGGCATGGATTGCAGTGGTTTCGTGCGCACGGTGCTCTTCATGCACGATATCATCATCCCGCGCGATGCCTCGCAGCAGGCCCGTGTGGGGCAGCGCATTGACATCGCCCCCGACTTCTCCAACCTGGCGCCGGGCGACCTGGTCTTCTTCGGACACAAGGCCACGGCGGACCGCAAGGAGCGGGTGACGCACGTGGCCTTGTACCTGGGTGGCAAGCGTTTCATTCATTCGCAGGGCGACGTCCACGTCAGCAGTTTCGACCCTGCGGACGAGCTGTTCGATGAGTTTAATCTGAACCGCCTGTTGTTCGCCACGCGCATCTTGCCCTATATCAATAAAATGCCCCTGTTGGAAACGACGGAGACGAACGGGGCTTATCAGTAACTCAGCTTCACCCCCGCAAAGTAGGAGCGCGGCAGCCCGGGTCCATAGATGTAGCCCGAGTCGCGCAGCTTCCCTTGGTCGAAGTCCTTCTGGTAGGCGTTGAACAGGTTCTGCACGCCGATGCTGGCCTGGAGCGTGATGTCCTTGTAGACCTGGAAGTCGTAGGAGGCCTTGAGGTTCATCTCCCAGAAGTCGGGCGTCCGGTCGGCGCGGTCCTTCTCGATATACCCGGCGCGGTGCTCCACCAACATGCTGCCCGTGTACGTGCCGGACAGGGCGATGCTCAGGGGCTTCAGCGGGGTGTAGGTCAGGGTCATGTAGCCGTAGGTGCCCGGGGTGCGGAAGATGCGCTTCTCCAGGGGCACCGTCTCGTCGTCACTCCATTGGCGGGCTTCCTTGTACTCGGCCTTTTGCAGGGTCACTCCCGCCTGTAGCTGGAGCGTGTTGAGCCAAGCCAGGCGGCCTTCCAAGGTCACGCCATAGACACGGGCGCCCTTCTCGTTGTAGCGTTCGTTCTTCAGGATGCCGTTCTCCGTGCCCAGTTCGCGCAGGGCGAAGACGTCGGACAGGTCCGTGTAGAAGCCTTCCAGCAACAGGTTGGCCTGTAGGCCTCCCCAGCGGCGGTACATATCGGCGGAGAGGCTGAAGCTGCGGGACTTCTCCTCGCGCAGGTCCTCGGCCAGCTGAATCATGGAAACATTGCCGCCCACGTTCTCGATGTGCAGGTCTTCGTCAAACGCTTGCGGGGCGCGGAAGCCCACGGAGTAGCTGGCGCGCAGGTTGATGTCCTCCGTCGGGTTGAAGCGCAGGTTGACGCGCGGGCTGAAGATGACGTGGTCCAGCAGGTTGTGCTTGTCCAGGCGTCCGCCCACCAGGAAGCTCCACTGTTCGTTCTTCCACTCGTTTTGCAGGAAGGCTCCCGCGATGCGCACCGTCTGGTCGATGGTGCGGTGGTAGCCCCACATGTTGTCGTGCATGGCGTCCTCGTTGTATTCCACGCCGCCGGTCAGGTCGGCAGGCAGGAAGAGGCAGCGGTCGAAGTGGTAGACATACTGCGTGCCCACCACCCAGGTCAGGTCCTTGGTGGAGCCGTAGGCGTCCAGTGAGTGGTCGCCCCCGTAGTAGCTGTCGCGGTCGATGTGCTGCATGGAGGCGTAGACGTTCAGGCGGTGCTTCTCGTCGGGCGAGAAGTAGTCGAACTTGATGCTTCCGTTGTTGATGCTGTGTTCGGTCTGCTCGGTGATGTCCGTCTCGTGGGGCGGAAGATTGAGCAGGTTGCCGCCGCGGCGGAACTCCTGCAGGTGGTGGTATTCGAAGGTCAGCTTGGTGTAGGTGCTGGTTTTGAGGTAGGAACGGAAGCCCACGGTCTGGTTATGCAGCTTGGGCAGCTCCGTGAAGCCGTCCCCGTCATAGTCGAAGGCGCTGCGGGCGCGATTCTGGCCGAAGACATAGATGCCGGCCTTGTGGTTGTCCGTCACCAGCGAGGCGTTCAGCGTGGTGTTGTTGTCCCAGGTGGAGAGTCCGCCGACGCCCATGATGGTGTGTCCCAGTTGGGCGGAGTTGCGCAGGGGCTCCTTGGTAATGATGTTGATGGTGCCCGCAATGGCCGACGCCCCGAACAGGGCCGAGCCACCTCCACGCATCACCTCCACGCGCTCTATCATGTTGGCGGGAATCTGCTCCAGGCCGTATACACCCGCCAGGGCGCTGAACACCGGGCGCGAGTCTATCAGTATCTGCGTGTAGGGGCCGTCCAGGCCGTTGATGCGCACCTGCTGGAAGCCGCAGTTCTGGCAATTGTTCTCCACGCGGACGCCCGGCTGGAAGTTCAGGCCCTGTGCCAGGGTGGTGGAGTTGGTCTGCTCGAACAGCTTGAAGTCCATCACGTTGACCAGCGTGGGGGCCATGCGTCGGGTGGTCTCGTTGCGGTTGGCTGTCACCACCACGCCGTCCAGGGCCACGAGGTCTTCTTCCAGTTCGAAGTTCTCTTCCAGGGTGACGCCTTTCTTCAGCACGACGCGGCGCGTCAGGGTCTTGTAGCCGACGGCACTGACCTGCATCTCGAACTCTCCTTCGGGCAGGTTCTTCAGGAAGTAGTGTCCCGTGGGGTCGGTCAGGGTGCCGATGGTGGTGCCCCGCAGGGCGACGGTGATATAGGATAAGTGTTCTTTCGTATGTTTCTCCAACACGTGTCCCACGATGTTGGCGTCCGAATCCTTCAGGTCTTCGGCAAATAGGGAGGAGGGTAGTCCTGTGCATAGCAAGGCCACCACAAGAAATATGTATGGTTTCATGTGTCTTCTTTTTGTTAATGTGAATTAATTCGGTGATGGCACACAGATGACTCAGATTAAGCAGATTTACGCAGATTCTTTATTATCAATCTACTAAAATCTGTGGTCATCTGTACAATCTGTGTCATCTGCGTGCCAATAAATTCCTATTTATCGGAATGAAATCAGAAGACGCGGCAAGGCGGCGCGCGCAGACGGATGCCGGCATCCGTCTGTGGCAGGCAAAGCTGTATGGCGCGGGGAATGACCAGCAGGGCCAGCAGGATGCTGAAGCACAACCATGCAGGCTCCAGCGGGGGAACTGCCGGCATGGCATAGTGGTCGAGGAACAGAATGGTTTCTGCCTCGGACGGCGTGTGCTGGTGTCCGGCCTTGAAGGGGTGAGAGTGGACGATGATGACCCCGTTCACCACGTGCGAGTGGGCGAACAGCGTGATTCCTCCCCAATACAGGATGAACACCAGGGGCAGGACAACCTTCATGATGTGGCGCAGCTTCTTCAAAATAATGAACGGGGTTATTCGTTTCGGGCGGCAAAGATAGGGCGGATTTCCTTAGCTGCCAAATATCCGGGGGAGAAACAAAAAAATATCCCGTCCTCCCCCTTGTCCGTTCAGGGAAAAACTTTACTTTTGCCACATCAATGTATAACCCCCAAAATGAAGCCGGCATGAACAGAACCGTCCTACATAGGAA
>DXCV01000062.1 GCA_019115825.1 Candidatus Bacteroides pullicola | reverse complement strand
GCATTGTAGTCCTCCTCGGAGTGTACCATGACGGTCACTTCCTTGGCCAGGGTCTTTTGCAGGACGCGCAGGTGCGGAGCCTCGGCGTGTTGGGCGGTCAATGCCTCGATTTCTTCCTTGGGCAGGGCAGTAAATATCTTGATGTAGCGGGCGGCATCCTCGTCGCTCACGTTGAGCCAGAATTGGTAGAACTTGTAGGGCGACGTGTAGCGCGGGTCAAGCCATACGTTACCGCTCTCCGTCTTGCCGAACTTGCCGCCGTCGGCCTTGGTGATGAGGGGGCAGGTCAGGGCAAACACCTCGCCTCCGTTGGTACGGCGAATCAGCTCGGCACCCGTAGTGATGTTGCCCCACTGGTCGCTTCCGCCCATCTGGAGCTTGCAGCCCTTGGTTTCGTAGAGGTGGAGGAAGTCGTAGCCTTGCAGGAGCTGGTAAGTAAATTCAGTAAAAGAGAGTCCGTCGCGTGCCTCGCCGTTCAGACGCTTCTTCACGCTGTCTTTGGCCATCATGTAGTTGACGGTGATGTGCTTGCCCACCTCGCGAGCGAAGTCCAGGAAGGTGAAGTCCTTCATCCAGTCGTAGTTGTTCACCAGTTCGGCGTGGTTGGGGGCGTCCGAGTCGAAATCCAAGAACTTGGACAGCTGTTTCTTCATGCCGGCGATGTTGCGCTGCAAAGTCTCCTCGGTCAGCAGGTTGCGCTCCTGCGACTTGCCCGAGGGGTCGCCAATCATGCCCGTGGCACCGCCGATGAGCGCCAGCGGCTTGTGTCCGCAACGCTGGAAGTGGCGCAGAATCATCACGCTGCACAGGTGGCCGATGTGCAGGGAGTCGGCCGTGGGGTCAAATCCGATGTAAGCAGTCACTTGTTCCTTGGCCAGCAACTCTTCCGTGCCGGGCATCATGTCGTGGAGCATGCCACGCCATCTTAATTCTTCTACAAAATTCATCGAATGAGTATCTGTTTATTGGTTTTAGTGTTTATCGTGCGCAAAAGTACGACACTTTATCTGAAGAAGCAACCTTAACGCGGGGAAATTAATGAAAGAAAACGGATTGCACATTAATGTGGACAGCTTCGCAAAGGTCTGCCAAGGGAATCTGGCGCATGGAAGCTACCTTTTCATAAATCTCGGCCACGGGCACGGGGCTTTCGTCCGTCTCGATGAAAAGGCGGGTCAAAGGCACTGTCCGCACAGCCTCTGCCTGAAATTTCGCTCCGAAGGAGAGGTAGAAACCGTGGCGCAACAACTCTTCGGCCAACTGCGCCTTCCCTCGAAATCCATGAATAATCCAAGGGACACGGGGTTTCAGCTCTTTTTTCAGACGCAGCAAGGCATCAGTGGCTTTTACCAAATGTACAATCAATGGTTTGTCTGCCGCATCGGCCATTTTTGCCTGGCGGATGAAGACCGTTTCTTGCAAAGCCATAGAAGCATTCGTCAGTTTGTCCAATCCTGCCTCGCCAATAGCCAATACCTGTGGATGAGTTACCGCCGCCTGAAGCCTTTCCCAAACCTCCTGCGGCACGTCATCTCGCAGCGACCAAGGATGTACCCCCACCGAATACCAGTGCCCCGGACAAGGCGCAAAAGCATCCGGCGAACAGTTGATGATGCGGAAACCATCCGCCTCTATGTCTCTGTGCGTATGGATGTCAGGATAATCGTTCATGAACATAAAGGTGAAAAGGTGAATCAAGGCACCGGGTCATACCCCGAACCTCCCCACGGATGGCAACGCAACAGGCGCCGCACGGCCAGGTACAATCCTTTGAAAGGCCCGTGCTTTCGGATAGCCTCCACGGCATATTGCGAGCAAGTAGGGGTGAAACGACACGAAGGCGGCGTGAAAGGGGAGATGCACTTCTGGTAAAAATAAATGGGAAGCAGCAAAAGGGAAGACAGCATTTTCAGCACCCACTTCATTCTTTCGCGCCTCCCGCCTCTTCGCAGACTTTTGACGCGGCCAATGTTTCGCCGATGCGTTGCAAAGCCGTCCGCATCCGTCCGGCAATGACATCCGAGTCGGCCACACGGTCGGACAGGTAGATGAAGGCAATGGCCACGTGGCAACCCGTCTGCTCCACCACGTTGAGCAACGGTTGCTTGTTCAGTCGATACGCCTCGCGCACCCGACGCTTCACCCGGTTGCGTTTCACCGCCCGCTTGAAGTGGCGTTTCGACACACTGACTAAGATGGAAACGGGCGCATCCAACTCGTCCACGGGCATCCAGACTACCCGTAAAGGAAATAGAGAAAATGAGCGGGAGCCCCCCGCAAACATTTTCTCTATCACTTTCTTCCTGTTCAGCCGTTCGGCTTTATGCAGTGTATTTGTCATCCATGAAAATTCTTCCGCAGGCACAAGGCCGGGAATTTATTTTTCTTTGTTATTTTCCCGAATGAACATATCAAGCGCGGCCGTCATGGACGGAGCCTGCACGCTGGGAGCCTCCAGGTCGAGGCGCAAACCGGCGTCGCGCACGGCTTGGGCGGTGGTGCTGCCAAAGGTGCCTATCTTGATGTCCTTCTGCTCGAAGTTGGGGAAATTCTTCTTCAGCGAAGTCACACCGGCGGGGCTGAAGAACACCAGCATGTCATAGTCAAACTCCTCATCGGGCTTGAAGTCGTTGCTCACCGTGCGGTACATCACCACCTCGGTATGCTGTATCTTGCTCTTGTCCAGCAGATTCTTGATGTCATCGTTGTGCACGTCCGACATCGGCACGAGGTACTTCTCGTTCTTGTGCTTGATGATGGCAGGCAACAAATCATCAAACTTGCCCGTGCTGCCGAAGAAAATCTTCCGCTTGCGGTATTGCACATATTTTTGGATATAGAGCGCGATGGCTTCCGTCACACAGAAATACTTCATGGTTTCGGGGATGGTCACACGCAACTCCGTACAAAGATTGAAAAAGTGGTCGATGGCGTGGCGCGATGTGAAGACAACAGCTGTGTGGTCAAGAATAGAAACCTTTTGTTGTCTGAACTCTTTGGCCGTCAGGCTTTCCACTTTAATAAACGGGCGAAAATCTATTTTCACACCGTACTTCTCGGCGATGTCGTAGTAAGGAGACTTCTCGGAAGTCGGCTTAGGCTGCGACACAAGTACTTTTCTGATCTTCAATGTCCTAATAATTTATTGTCCAGTAATCGTTCAACTGCACCAACCCTCGATACAACATTAGGCAAGGGATGATTTCTACGGCGCAAAAGTACAAAATTAAAAAGAGACTGCCATACAATTTGCTGCAAAAAAGCTTTAACCACTTATAGAATGCCAGTATTTTAAGGAAAAGGAACAAAACTGCCCCGATTATAACACTAATTTCAAGCTTCAGGTGAAAGTAAACAATAAACAAAACAGACAGAAATAAGGCGAATCCCAAGTAATAAACCAGCGTGGTATAGGCTTCTATCCACCGCCGGGTCACCTCCCTGTCAAGAAATATCCACCCTAGGAAGAGATAAATCAGCCACTTGGCAAACACATAGCCTCCGCACACTCCGGCATAAATGCCCACCAGTTTCCAAGTGGGTTGCCCGGCAAGTAAAGCCGGATAGGCGGTGCCGAAGCAGACAAACAGGTACATGCCCACCATCACGCACGTCTGCAGCACGAGCAGCATCAAATGGCGCGTGTCGCCACCCGTCGCATCCGAGAAGATACTGGCGCGCTCGCGGTGCAGCAGGAAATCATGCCCCAACTGAAGCAAATGGTTCCGGCTTCGCGACAAGACATATGCCGACAAGAAGAAACAACCCAACAACAAGGCTGTCACCACCCCGTCCATACAGAAGGAGTAGGGGATCGGTGTTCCTCCGCTTGCCGCTGTCAGCAAAGGATTCATCATAACGCGGCAAACTTACGGATGGAGGCATCCCAGCGGGGCAGGCTGACGGCCAACTCCACGGCTTCCTGAGGCGAACAGGCCACCTGCCAAAGGCCGGCGTGGCGCACGCCCATGAAGTGTTCGCCAATGGCGCGGTCGAACATGGCCAGCAAAGGGTCGTAATACCCTTTGAGGTTCAGGATGACAATAGGGTTCAGGTAAAGCCCTAGCTGCTTCCACGTGATGGCTTCCAGCAATTCCTCCAACGTGCCGCATCCGCCGGGCAAGGCTATGACGGCATCGGCCAGGTGGAGCATCGTCTGCTTGCGCTCGTGCATGCTCTCCGTCACGAGCAGCTCGCTCAGGCCCGTGTGGTGCCAGCCTTGCTCCACCATGAAGCGGGGGATGACGCCCGTCACCCGTCCGCCCGCGGCCAAGGCGGCATCGCTCACGGCGCCCATCAAGCCCATGTTTCCCGCCCCGTTCACCACGCGGATGCCGCGGCTGCCCAGCAGGGTGCCCAGGGTGCGCGCGGCGTCCGTGTAGGCGGGATCTATCTTGGTGCTCGAGGCACAATAGACACAAACGGTTTTCATTGCAATCCGAAGGCTTCTTTCACCTTGTCCACATAATCCAGCTTCTCCCAGGTGAAGAGTTCCACCTCCACGTCCTTGTTGCCTTCATAGCGGCTGCGGAAGTGCTTCACCACCGTCTGCGGCTCGCGTCCCATGTGGCCGTAGGCAGCCGTCTCCTGGTAGATGGGGTTGCGCAGCTTCAGGCGGTCTTCGATGGCCTTGGGACGCAGGTCGAACAACTGGTCAATCTTCTGTGCGATTTCCCCGTCGGTCATGTCCACATGGCTGCGTCCGTAGGTGTTGACATAGATGCTGATGGGACGCGCCACGCCGATGGCATAGCTGAGCTGCACCAACATTTCGTCGGCCACGCCGGCGGCCACCAGGTTTTTGGCGATGTGGCGGGCGGCGTAGGCTGCCGAGCGGTCCACCTTCGAGGGATCCTTGCCGGAGAAGGCGCCGCCGCCGTGGGCGCCTTTTCCACCGTAGGTGTCCACGATAATCTTGCGTCCGGTCAAGCCCGTGTCCCCGTGCGGTCCGCCGATGACGAACTTGCCTGTGGGATTGACGAAGTATTTGATTTGGTCGTTGAACAAGGCCAGCACCTTGGGCGCGTGGATGGAGGCGATGACGCGGGGCATCAGCGTGTGGATGACGTCGCGGCGGATGACGGCCAGCATCTCCTCGTCGGCTTTCAGTTGGGCCTCCTCCGTGTCGTCGGCAGGCTGGATGAACTCGTCGTGCTGGGTGGAGACGACGATGGTGTCGATGCGCACGGGCGCGCCATTGTCGTCATATTCGATGGTCACCTGGCTCTTCGAGTCGGGGCGCAGGTAGGTCATTTCCTTGCCTTCGCGGCGGATGTCGGCCAATACCTGGAGGATGCGGTGTGCCAGGTCGAGGGAAAGCGGCATGTAGTTCTCCGTCTCGTTGGTGGCATAGCCGAACATCATGCCCTGGTCGCCCGCGCCCTGCTCCATGGGGTCTTGGCGCTCCACGCCGCGGTTGATGTCGGGACTTTGCTCGTGGATGGCGCTCAGGACGCCGCACGAATTGCTCTCGAACATATACTCGCCCTTGGTGTAGCCAATTTTCTTGATGACTTCGCGGGCAATGAGCGGCATGTCCACGTAGGCTTTGGTTTTCACTTCACCGGCCAGCACTACCTGTCCGGTAGTCACCAGCGTTTCGCAAGCTACTTTAGAACTGGGGTCATAGGCCAGCAGTTTGTCAAGCACAGCGTCCGATATTTGGTCGGCCACTTTGTCGGGGTGTCCTTCAGACACCGATTCGGATGTGAATAAGTATCCCATTTCTTGGATAAAAAATTAAGAGTTAATAAATATATCGTCAACGTCCATGCCCGGTTTAGAGTATGGGTATCGTTTTGCTCCGAAAGGGGGTGGGGAGTGCTTATCCCTCCACTTCCTGCCCAATTCCTGCCCAATTCCTCTCCACTATTTCCCCAATCTCATGAATTGGGCAGATAGGGGTGGGAATACGGGTTGGATTTAACCAAATAAGGACATTCGTTTATCAACAGATGGGGAAAGGTGGAGTAGATGTATCCGGCCGTCTTTGGAGGACAGGGCCTTTGTTGTCAGAAAAGGATGTGTTTTAGCATTTTTTTCTGTGGTTGCAAGCTACTCAAATCTTTCCACACGTTGTTTTCGGGTGCAAAGATAGGAAGTTTCCGGCGGATTGCCAGCAAGAATTACAGAGATTAACATTAGGTCGGGATGTTTTCTTTCCGCCGTCCTCCGTCCGTGCTGATTTACAAGCCCTTGTCCGGGCATATTGCCGTCCTTTGCTTACCCGTATCTCCGTCCGTGCTTACCCGTACCTCCGCCCGCGCTTACCCGTACCTCTGCCCGTGCTTACCCATACCTCCGCCCGTGCTTACCCATACCCCGCCCGCGCTTACCCGTACTCCCCAAAAAACACAGGAAGAAAGGAAGCCTAACAGGCATGAGTACATTAATCTTGCCTAAAAGATGTTTAATAACTTGCAAATAACGAATTTAATCCCGTCCTTTGAAGGAAGCGAATCTATGTCTTCGCCCACCTGAGAAACCAATTTATCAACACCTAATAAATATTTATAGTACAACCATGAAGAAATACCCTAAAATCGGTATCCGTCCGACCATCGATGGTCGGCAAGGAGGCGTTCGCGAAAGCCTCGAAGAGAAGACCATGAACCTGGCCAAGGCCGTGGCAGAACTCATTTCCAGTAACTTGAAGAATGGCGACGGCAGTCCCGTGGAGTGCGTCATAGCCGACAGCACTATCGGACGTGTGGCCGAGAGTGCCGCCTGCGCCGAGAAGTTCGAGCGCGAGGGCGTGGGAGCCACCATCACCGTCACTTCCTGCTGGTGCTATGGTTCGGAGACCATGGACATGAATCCGTATTATCCCAAGGCCGTGTGGGGATTCAACGGCACCGAACGTCCGGGAGCCGTTTATCTGGCCGCCGTGCTCGCCGCCCACGCACAGAAGGGACTGCCCGCCTTCGGCATCTACGGACACGACGTGCAGGACTTGGACGACAACACCGTGCCCGCCGACGTGGCCGAGAAAATCCTGCGCTTCGCCCGCGCCGCCCAAGTTGTCGCCACCATGCGCGGCAAGTCCTACCTCTCGATGGGTAGCGTGGCCATGGGTATCGCCGGCTCCATCGTCAATCCTGACTTCTTCCAAGAATACCTTGGCATCCGCTGCGAGTCCGTGGACCTGACGGAAATCATCCGCCGCATGGAGGAGGGCATCTACGACAAGGAAGAGTTTGAGAAAGCCATGGAATGGACGCGCCAGCACTGCAAACCCAACGAAGGCGAAGACTTCAAGAACCGCCCGGAGAAGCGCAAGACCCGCGAACAGAAGGACCAGGACTGGGAGTTCACCGTGAAGATGATGATCATCATGCGCGACCTGATGACCGGCAACCCCCGTCTGCGCGAAATGGGATTCAAGGAAGAGGCATTGGGACACAATGCCATCGCTGCCGGCTTCCAAGGCCAGCGCCAATGGACGGATTTCTACCCCAACGGCGACTTCCCCGAGTCCATGCTGAACACTTCCTTTGACTGGAACGGCATCCGCGAGGCCTTCGTCGTAGCCACCGAGAACGATGCCTGCAACGGCGTGGCCATGCTGCTGGGTCACCTGCTGACCAACCGCGCGCAGATCTTCAGCGACGTACGCACCTACTGGAGCCCTGAGGCCGTGAAGCGTGTGACGGGCAAGGAACTGACCGGACGCGCCGCCGGCGGCATCATCCACCTCATCAACTCCGGCGCCACCACCCTGGACGGCACAGGACAATCCACCGACGCCGAAGGCAACCCCGTGATGAAGGAGCCTTGGAACCTGACCGAGGCCGACGTGGACAACTGCCTGAAGGCCACAACGTGGTATCCCGCAGACCGCGACTACTTCCGCGGCGGCGGCTTCTCCAGCAACTTCCTGAGCAAGGGCGGAATGCCCGTCACCATGATGCGCCTGAACCTGGTGAAGGGCCTGGGACCCGTGCTGCAGCTGGCCGAGGGATGGACGGTGGACATCGACCCGGAAATCCACCAGACGCTGAACATGCGCACGGACCCCACGTGGCCCACGACGTGGTTCGTGCCGCGCCTGTGCGACAAGCCCGCCTTCAAGGACGTCTACTCCGTGATGAACAACTGGGGGGCCAACCACGGCGCCATCAGCTACGGGCACATCGGCGCGGACCTCATCACGCTGGCCTCCATGCTGCGCATCCCCGTGTGCATGCACAACGTGGACGAGGACAAGATCTTCCGCCCCGCCGCTTGGAACGCCTTTGGCATGGACAAGGAGGGGGCCGACTACCGGGCTTGCCAGAATTACGGGCCGCTGTATAAGTAAAACCTTTTTAATGAAGAACTAAGAATGAAGAATGAAGAATTCCGCAAAAGCGGCAGACTCTTCGTTCTTCATTCGCCATTCTTCATTCATCACTATTCTTAAATTCTTCATTCTTAATTCTTCATTAAAAATGATCAACCGATTCGTACTGAACGAAGTATCCTACTTCGGACCCGGCGCGCGCCAGGTCCTGCCCCAGGAGGTGAAACGCCTGGGACTGCACAAGGCTTTCGTGGCCACGGACAAGGACCTCGTCAAGTTCGGCGTGGCCGACAAGGTGCTGGACGTCCTGCGTCAGGCGGGCATCCCCTACGAGCTCTTCACTGAAATCAAGCCCAACCCCACCGTCAGCAACGTCAAGGCAGGTGTGGAGGCATACGCTAAGTCCGGCGCCGACTTTATCCTGGCCATCGGCGGAGGCTCGTCCATGGACACGGCCAAGGCCATAGGCATCATCACCAACAACCCGGAATTTGCCGACGTGGTGTCGCTGGAAGGAACGGCGGACACGAAGCATAAGTCCGTGCCTGTCATCGCCCTGCCCACCACCGCCGGCACCGCCGCCGAGGTGACCATCAACTATGTCATCACGGACGAGGAGAACCAAAAGAAGATGGTGTGCGTGGACCCGAACGACATCCCCGCCATTGCCATCGTGGACGCAGAGCTGATGTACAGCCTGCCACGGGGACTGACCGCCGCCACGGGCATGGACGCCCTGACGCACGCCATCGAGGGACTCATCACCAAGGGAGCGTGGGAGATGAGCGACATGTTCGAGATCAAGGCCATCGAGATGATTGCCCGCTACCTGGAGACGGCAGTGAATGAGCCGCAGAACCCGGAAGCACGCAACGGCATGGCCGTGGCACAGTACATTGCAGGTATGGCTTTCTCCAACGTCGGCTTGGGCGTGGTGCATGGCATGGCACACCCGCTGGGGGCCATTTTCGACATCCCGCACGGCGTGGCAAACGCCCTGTTGCTGCCCACCATCATGGAGTTCAACGCACCCGCGGCACTGGACAAGTATGTGGAGATTGCCAAGGCGATGAAGGTGTACACGGACGGCATGACGCGTGAAGAGGCCGCCGACGCCGCCGTGAAGGCCGTCAAGGAACTGTCCCTGCGTGTGGGTATCCCGCAGCACCTGACAGAACTGGGCATCAAGGCCGAAGACCTGGACCGCCTGGCCGACGCCGCCATGGCCGATGTCTGCACGCCCGGAAATCCGCGCGAGGTGGACAAGGAAACCATCCTGGAGCTGTACAGGAAGGTGCTGTAAAAGCGGTGAGCGGTTAGTGAGGAGTGATTAGTACAGAATGAGATAGCTAATGACTAATCACTCACCACTGACCGCTCATCACTAAACACCCATTACTAATCACTAATAACTAACCACTAATCACTAAAAGAATGATTACCAACGAACATATCCAACAATTCCTGGCGCAAGCCCACCGCGTGGGCGACGCCAAACTGACCATCTGCAGCAGCGGCAACCTGTCGTGGCGCATCGGCGAGGAAGCTCTCGTGTCCGGCACGGGTTCTTGGGTACCCAACCTGCAGGCGGAGAAAGTGTCCATTTGCAAAGTCGCTACGGGCGAAGTGATGAACGGCGTGAAACCCTCGATGGAGAGTGGATTCCATCTGGGCATCCTGCGCGAGCGTCCCGATGTGAACGTGGTGTTGCACTTCCAATCGGAATACGCCACCGCCGTGGCCTGCATGAAGCAGAAGCCGACGAACTTCAATGTGACGGCCGAGGTACCCTGCCACGTGGGGCGCGAAATCCCCATCATCCCTTACTACCGCCCCGGCTCGCCCGAGTTGGCGCACGCTGTGGTGACGGCCATGAAGGACCACGACTCCATCCTGCTGACCAACCACGGGCAGGTGGTGTGCGGCAAGGACTTCGACGAGGTGTTCGAGCGCGCCATGTTCTTCGAGATGGCTTGCCGCATCATCGTGCAGGCCGGCGGGGATTATTCCGTGCTGACCCCGCAGGACATTGAGGACCTGGACATCTACGTGCTGGGCAAGAAGACCAACTAAACGTCCCGCACCATGAACGACACCTACCTTGCCATTGACTTCGGCGGCGGAAGCGGCCGGGTCATCGCCGGGCAAATCAGGGACAAGCGGCTGGAGATGAAGGAAATCCACCGCTTCCCCAACCGGCAGATCAAACTGGGCGGGCACGTCCACTGGGATTTCCTCGCTCTCTTCGAAGAGATGAAGGCCGGCATCCGCAAGGCTGTCGGGCAGGGATTGCGCGTGCGCAGCATCGGCATAGACACTTGGGGTGTGGACTTTGGCCTGATAGATTGCGCGGGCAGCCTGCTGGGCAACCCGCAATGCTACCGCGACCCGTGCACCGAGGGGTTGCCCGAAGCCTTCTTCCGGGAAGTATCGCCCCTGGAGCACTACCGCGAGAGCGGCATACAGGTGATGCCCATCAACACCCTCTTCCAGCTCATGGCCCTTCAACGCGAGAATCCCGGACGGCTGGAAGCCGCCGACAGGTTGCTCTTTATGCCCGACCTGTTCAGCTACTTCCTGACGGGCAACACGGACAACGAGTACAGCATTGCCTCCACCTCGGAGCTGCTGGACGCCTCCACCCGCGAGTGGAACTGGCCGCTCATCGACCGCCTGGGACTGCCGCGACGGCTCTTCGGGCGTATCGTCTTGCCGGGCACCTCGCGAGGGCGGGTCCTGCCGGAGGTGGCCACGGAACTGGGACTGCCGGAGGACACGGAGGTCATCGCCGTCGGCTCGCACGACACGGCCAGCGCGCTCTTCGCCGTGCCCTTCCCCAAGGGGCGGGCCTCGCGCTGCGCCTTCCTCAGCTCGGGCACGTGGTCCCTGCTGGGCGTGGAGTTGGAACAGCCCGTCTTGACGGAAGAGGCGCGCCTGGCAGGCTTTACTAACGAGGGCTGCGTGGGCGGTCGCATCAAGTTCCTGCAAAACATCACGGGCTTGTGGATTCTGCAACGCCTGATGAAGCAATGGGAGGCCCAAGGCAAGGACGTGTCCTACGACACCCTGCTGGGAGCCGCCGCGGAAAGCACCTGCCTCGCCCTCATCGACGTGGACGACAGCTGCTTCGCCAACCCGGCGGACATGCAGCAGGCCATCGCGGACTATTGCCGTGAGACAGGCCAAGAGGTGCTTGAAACGGAAGGTGGCTATGTGATGTGCGTGCTCCGGTCCCTGGCTGCGCGCTACAAGAAAGGCATCGACGGGCTGAACGCCCTCCTGCCCCATCCTGTGGAACAACTGCACATCATTGGCGGGGGCTGTCGCAACAAGCTGCTGAACCGCCTGACGGAAGAGGCCACGGGGCTGCCCGTCGTGCCCGGTCCGGTAGAGGCCACTGCCATAGGCAACATCCTGGTGCAGGCCATCGCCGCCGGGGAAATCAAAGACAGAAGTGAAATCCTAATCGACTGAATGCCATGAAAAAGACAAAGTCATCCATCCTGCATGAAGGCAACATTAGTTATGTGGTACCCTTCATCCTGATCACCTCATGTTTCGCCCTGTGGGGCTTCGCCAACGACATCACCAATCCCATGGTGAAGGCGTTCTCGAAGATTTTCCGCATGAGCGTCACCGAAGGCACATTGGTGCAGGTGGCCTTCTACGGGGGCTACTTCGCCATGGCCTATCCCGCCGCCATCTTCATCCGCAAGTACACGTACAAGGCGGGCGTCATGCTGGGGTTGGGGCTGTACGCCTTCGGGGCCTTCCTGTTCTATCCCGCGATGCTGTCGGGGATGTACTTCCCCTTCCTCGTCGCCTACTTCATCCTGACGTGCGGCCTGTCCTTCCTGGAGACGAGCAGTAACCCCTACATCCTCTCCATGGGCAGCGAGGAGACAGCCACGCGGCGCCTGAACCTGGCGCAGGCCTTCAACCCCATGGGTTCGCTGCTGGGCATGTACGTGGCTATGAACTTCATCCAGAACCGCCTGCACCCCATGGATACCGCCGATCGCGCCCAGTTGGGACAGGCAGAGTTCGAGGCTATCCGCGATGCTGACCTGCAAGTGCTCATCGGGCCTTACGTGCTCATCGGGCTGGTCATCCTGGCGATGCTCATCCTCATCCGTTGCGTCAAGATGCCGGTCAACAAGGACCAGAACCACAACATCGACTTCATCCCCACGTTGAAGCGTATCTTCCGGCGCAAGCACTACCGCGAGGGCGTCATCACGCAGTTCTTCTATGTGGGTGCGCAGATCATGTGCTGGACGTTCATCATCCAGTATGGCACGCACCTCTTCACCACGCACATGGGCATGGAGGAGCAGGCCGCCGAGGTGCTGTCGCAGAAGTACAACATCATCGCCATGGCGCTGTTCTGCGTCAGCCGCTTTGTCTGCACCTTCCTGCTGCGCTACCTCAACGCGGGCAACCTGCTGAAGCTGCTGGCCGTGGCGGCGTGCGTCTTCACGGTAGGCGTCATCCTGTTGCAGAACATCTGGGGCATGTATTGCCTGGTGGCCGTGTCCGCCTGCATGTCGCTGATGTTCCCCACCATCTACGGCATTGCGCTGGAACGCCTGGGCGATGACGCCAAGTTCGGCGCGGCGGGCCTGATTATGGCCATCCTGGGCGGCTCTGTGCTTCCCCCGGTGCAGGCTGCCATCATCGACTTGGGCAGCGTGGCCGGGTTCCCCGCTGTCAACCTGTCGTTCATCCTGCCGTTCATCTGCTACGTGGTGGTTATCATCTACGGACAACGGACGTATCTGAGGTGGAAGAAGGCGCAGGGCCGATGATTTCCTGCAAGGGCTTCATTACGAACTCACGCTGCCGCATCAACGGATGGGGCAGCGTGAGTTTTTCTGTATTTATGCGGACAGGCCTGCCGTCCTCGGCAAAGCAAAGCAGGAGGTCGATGTCTATCACCCGGTCGGCATACACACCGTTGACGGATTTGTGGTTACGGCCCATCAGTCGTTCTATCTCCTGTGTCCGCTCCAATACTTCCAGGGGGGTCTGGGATGTATGCAACCCGGCTGCGGCATTGAGAAAGGTATGGTCCGAGGCGAACCCCCAAGGCTCCGTTGCATGAAAAGCGGACAGGGAAGTCACCTTCCCCACCCGCTCTTCCAACAGGCGGACCGCTGTGCGCAGGTTCGCCTCTTTGTCTCCGAGGTTTGTCCCGAGACCCAAATAATATGTAAAGGAAGAAGGATTCCTCATTTGTCCGTGATGAGCATCGCGTCGCCGTATGTGCCGAAGCGGTAGTCTTCCTTCAAGGCCACGTCGTAGGCGTTCATCACCTCGTCATAGCCGCCGAAGGCTGCCACGATCATCAGCAGTGTGGACAGCGGCATCTGGAAGTTGGCCACCATAGCATTGGCCACGGTGAAGTCGTAGGGCGGGAAGATGAACTTGTTCGTCCAGCCGTCGTAGGGTTTCAAGTGGCCGTCGGTGCTGACGGTGCTCTCGATGGCGCGCATCACCGTGGTGCCCACAGCGCACACCTGGCGGTTCTCGTCCTTGGCGCGGTTGACGATGGAGACAGCCTCCTCGTTCACGATCATCTGCTCGGAGTCGGTTTTGTGTTTCGTCAGATCCTCCACGTCGATTTCGCGGAAGTTGCCCAGGCCGGCGTGCAGGGTGATGAAAGCGAAGTTGATGCCCTTGATCTCCATGCGCTTCATCAGTTCGCGGCTGAAGTGCAGGTTGGCCGTAGGAGCCGTGACGGCACCCTCATGGCAGGCGAAGATGGATTGGAAACGATCGGCGTCCTCGGGCTCGACAGGGCGGTTGATGATGCTGTGGGGCAGCGGCGTTTCGCCCAAGGCATAGAGCGCTTTCTTGAACTCGTCGTGCGGACCGTCGTAGAGGAAACGCAGGGTGCGGCCGCGCGAGGTGGTGTTGTCTATCACTTCGGCCACCATCGAGTCGTCCTCGCCGAAGTAGAGCTTGTTGCCGATGCGTATTTTGCGCGCCGGGTCCACCAGCACGTCCCACAGGCGCAGCTCCTCGTTCAGCTCGCGGAGCAGGAAGACCTCAATGCGGGCGCCCGTCTTCTCCTTGTTGCCATAGAGGCGGGCGGGGAACACCTTCGTGTCGTTGAAGATGAAGACGTCCCGGTCGTCAAAATACTCCAGGATGTCCTTGAAGACGCGGTGCTCTATTTCGCCGGTCTTGCGGTGGAGCACCATCAGGCGCGACTCGTCCCTGTACTTTGTGGGATGCAGGGCAATCTTCTCTTCGGGAAGCTTGAACTTGAATTGTGACAGTTTCATATCAGTGATGAATGGTTAATGTTAATGTTCAATGGTCGGAAGCGCGTCCACCCACTCTCGGAAAGCCAGTGGGTCGAGACAGTCTTCCACGCGGACGTCCCCCACGCGTGTGCGGCGCAAAGCCGTCAGGTGGGCGCCGCTGTTCAGGGCCTCGCCGATGTCGCGGGCCAGGGCGCGGATGTAGGTGCCCTTGCTGCAGACCACGCGGATGGTGATTTCAGGCACCTCCAGGCGGCAGTCCAGCAGTTCTATCTCATCAATAACAAGTAACTTGGGCCGAAGGTTCACTTCCTCGCCCCGACGTGCCAGGTCGTAAGCCCGCGTGCCGTTTACCATGCAGGCGGAAAAGGCGGGCGGCGTCTGCCAGATTTCGCCTGTGAACTTCGGCAGGGTCTCTTCCACCAGCTCGCGCGTGATGTGCGCTGTGGGATAGGTGGCATCTATCTCATGCTCCAAGTCGTAACTGGGTGTGGTGGCGCCGAGCCGTAGGGTAGCCACGTATTCCTTGGTGTGGTACTGGAACTCCTCGATACGCTTCGTCGCCTTGCCCGTGCAGACAATCATCACGCCCGTGGCCAAAGGGTCCAGCGTGCCGGCATGTCCCACCTTCAGCTTCTTCACGCCCAAGTGGCGGCAGAGGTGATAGCGTACGTGACCCACCACCTTGAACGACGTCCAGCCCAGCGGCTTATCGAAATACAATACTTCGCCTTCCTTGAAGTCCATCATGCCATTTCCAATGTATGTCCCGTCCACAGCAGGGCCAGGATGGCCAAGCCCACGATGATACGGTACCAGCCGAAAGCCTTAAATCCGTATTTCGTGACGAAACTGATGAAGAACTTGATGGCAAGCATAGCCACCACGAAAGCTACCACATTGCCCACGAACAAGGCAGGCAGGTTGTTCACGATTATTTCCGTACCGCCGTCCACGAAGAGCTTCAGCATCTTATAGCCCATGGCGGCGAACATCGTCGGCACGGCCAGAAAGAACGAGAACTCGGCAGCGGCCTTGCGCGTCAGCTTCTGTGCCATGCCGCCCACGATGGTGGCCATGGAGCGCGACACGCCCGGTATCATCGAGATGCATTGGAACATACCTATCCAAAAGGCCCGTTTCTCCGTCAACTTCGTCTCCTCGCTGCCCTTATTGAATATCTTGTCGCAGAACAGCATGAACACGCCACCCACGATGAGCATAACGGCCACCACGGTGACACTCTCCAGCATGGCATCTATCGCGTCGCTGAACAACAAGCCCAATACGGCCGCCGGTACAAAAGCTACCAACAGTTTCCAATAGAAATCATACTTGTGCAGGAACCGTTTCAGCGGCGTGGCTCCCTCGGGTGCCGGCTTGTGGTTCAGCCGGAAGAACCGTTTCCAATAAAGCACCACCACGGACAGGATGGCACCGAACTGTATGATGAAAGTGAACGCCTTGACAAACTCGGTGCTCTCCACACCCAGGATGTTCTGTGTGATGATCATGTGTCCCGTGGACGAGACGGGCAGGAACTCGGTCAAGCCCTCCACGATGGCGATGATGATGGTTTCCCAAATGGTCAAATCTCCCATTACCAATGAAAAATGAAGAGTTAAGAATTAAGAATCTTTTCTGTTTTTCGGCTTGCGCACCACGGCGTAGATGATGGATACGAAGCCCAGCAGGCAAACGAGGGGTGCCACCTTGATGCGGCGCACGCTGAAGATGTCCGGCTCGAAGTGTGTGGGCGAAGACGACGGTCCCGTCATCAGCAGAAAGCCCAGGATTACCACTGCCATGCCCACGGCCAGCAGGATGAAATTGGTCTTGTCGAAAGCAAATTTTTCTCTGTTCACTTTTATCAATGCTTAATGGTTAATTGTCAATTCTCAATTTTCAATTCTCAACTTTCATCTACCGGTACAACGCATCCGGCCGCATCCGCAGGTACCTGTTGACGGACAACAAGGCGCACAGGGTGGTTATCAGCACGCCCGCCACCAGCACCGCCGCGGCAACCAGCCCCATCACCCTGGCCGTCACTACGCCCGCCAGACCCGGGTCGGCGGTCACCAGCCAGCCAGCCAAGCCCCACAGCGCGGCATCGGCTGCCAGGCCCGCAAACAAGCCCGTCCAGAAATTGCGCCACAGGAAAGGCCGCCGGATGAATCCCCACCCGGCCCCCACCAGTTGCATGGTGTGTATCAGGAAGCGCTTGGCGTAGATGGTCAGCTTGACGGTATTGTTAATCAAGGCGAAGGAAACCAGCAACAGCAGAGCCGCCAGCCCCAGCAACAGGAGGCTGATGCGCCCGATGTTCCGGTTGACGGCATCCACCAGCTCCTGCTGGTAGATGATGTCCTTGATGTGGCTTTCCTGCCCCAGCAAGGATTCTATCTGCGCGATGCTGTCCGTGTTGGCGTAGGCCGACTTGAGGCGGATTTCCACCGAGGCCCTCAGCGGGTTGAAGCCGGCGAACTGACGGGGGTCGGTGCCCGTCTCGCGGATGTAGTCCTTCAGGGCGTCTTCCTTCGAGATGTAGGTCATTTCCTTCACGAAGGGTTGTTTCTCCAGCCGGCGTTGCAGGCTCAGGACGGCGCGGTTGTCCATGCCGTCGTCCAGCACGAGGGAGAAGCAGATATTCTCGCGCACATAGGCGGACAGGTTGCGGGCCATCAGCACGGCGGACAGCGCCATGCCCAGCAGCAGCAGGACCATTGTCGTGCTGATGGTGGCCGTCACGAATTGCATGTCGAACAGGGACACCGCGTTATTCCCGTTATTCTTTCCCATAGCTTCCGCCTCCGCTCAACTTTTCTGTTTTTTCCGGAACACATAAATCATGGAGCTGCTGCGCTCCTTCGCAGCCAGGGTGCTGAACCAGGCCCACGTGCCGGCCAGCAGTCCGCGCAGGAAGGGCAGGCGGTGGTGCAGGTAGCGCTCCGTCAGCATAGACACGTAGAAGGCGTCCAGCGGCATGGGATGACGTGCGGCCAGGATGAAACCATGCTTGGCAGCCAGCCGTTGGATGGTGTCGGGCGTGAAGTGCCACAGGTGTCGCGGCACGTCGTAGGCTGCCCAATAGGGACCATACCTGCGCGCGTCGGCCGACGAGCAGTTGGGCACGGCCACCACCAGCACGCCCCCGTCGTCCAGCAGGCGGTGCAATTGCTCCCACGTTTTGTTGAGGTGCTCCAGGTGTTCCATCACGTGCCACAGGGTGATGACGTCGAATCCCTTGTCGGGCAGCGTCGGCAACACGTGGTCCGGCAGGACGTCCAAGCCAAAGTGCTCCTTGGCGAAGATGCGTGCGCCGGCGTTCTTCTCCACCGCGCGCACTTGCCAGCCGCGCTCGTCCATGGCGTGGGGGAAGTAGCCCGTGCCCGTCCCGATGTCCAGCAGGCGGCCCCGTGTGCGGTGCGCCTCGCGCATTACCAGCCGTGCCTTGCGGCCCAGCATGTAGGCGCGCGCCCAGTGGTAGACGGTGTTCACCAGTCCCCGTCGGGTGTCGGAATGCGAGATGTAGTCAGGGGTTTCGTAATAGCGTCCTATCTCCGCCTCGGCGGGAAAATCTTGGGTGAAGAGGAAGCCGCACGCCCGGCACCGGCACAAGTGGTATACCTCGCCCGAAACCGAATGGTCCACGCACGTCAGCGCACGTTCCAATTGTGTGCCCCCGCACAGCGGACAGGCTTGTATAGAGACTCTATTCATCACGATTCAGCACAGAAAAAATGAATTTTGCGGCTTCCGCCGGAAGCAGAGGCCGCAACACACCCAAATTTGGTGCAAAGTAATAAATAAAATGTGAGTTATGCCGTATGCGTTAAGGAGATTTAACGGGAATCACGCCCTGTCATCCTTCTTTCTGCCTTCCTCCGTCGTGGGCAGGATAAAGAGGAAGCGCGCCCCTTGCGTGTAGCTGCGGTCGTAGTCCACCTCGCCGTGCAGCACGTGGGCGATGCTGCGGCAGAGAGCCAGGCCCAAGCCCGTGCCTTGCTTGAAGAGGTCCACCTTGGTGAAGCGGTTGAAGATGATGTCCACCTTGTCGGGCGGCACGCCGGGACCCGTGTCGGCCACGGAGAAAGTCACCCGGCCCGGCACCTCCGTGAGCGAGCAGCCCATCGTGATGGAGCCTGCCTGCGTGAACTTCGCGGCGTTGCTCAGGATGTGGATGAGCACCTGCTTCAGCCGCGGCCCGTCGGTGTTCAGCTCATAGTAGTCGGGCACTTCGCTCCGGAAGCGCAGCTCCACTCCTTCCGCCACCCGGTAGCGCACGGCATCCATGGCCATGCGGCAGATGTCGTTGCAGCGGCAGGGAGCGATGTTCGTCACGTACTCCCCGCTCTCCAGGCTGGAGAGGTCGAGGATGTCGTTGACCAGCGACGTCAGCAGTTCGGAGTTGTGCAGGATGATGTGGCTGTATTCTGACTTCTCCTCTTCGCTGGAGTTGTCGTCCGGCGTGGCCAGTAGTTGCGAGAAGCCCACGATGGCATTCAGCGGGGTGCGTATCTCGTGGCTCATGCTGTGGATGAACTCGCTCTTCATGCGGTTGGACGCCTCGGCCTGTTCGCGCGCCACGGCCAGCTCCTGGTTCTTCTTGCTCAGTTGCTTCACCATCAGCCGCCGGCGGTAGAGGTAGAGGCAGAGCAGGCAGACGAACACGCCCAGCGAGGCGGTCAGGATGATGAATATGGTGATTCGGTTGCGCGAGATCAGCTTCTCTTCCTCCAGCAAGTCTTGTTGGCGTTGCATCTCGGCGTTGACCCGGTCCAGCTCCAGGGTGCGGTTCTTCAGGGCGAGCGCACTGTTCTCGGCGTTGATTCGCTCCAGTTCGGCCTGGGACTGGGCCTGCTCCAGCTGGAGGCGCGTGTTGGACAGGTTGAGCGCGATGTTCTTCGCCTCCAGATCCTTGGCTTTGCGCTGCATGCGTTCGTTGTTGAGCTGCACGGACATTTCGGCCAGGTCCGATGTCTGGACGAGGCGGACGAGCGAGTCGCTCAGATCGGCCAGCTTCCGGCTGTACTGGTAGGCTGACTTGTAGTCGCCTTCCCGCTCGGCAACCAGGCATAGCAGCTTGTAGTACTTGCCCGCACGCTTCTTGGCGGCTTCATAGTCACCTTGGATGATGTATTCGTAGGTGTCCAGGACTTTCAGGATGTTGTTGCTGACCTTGCCCGTCCGCGCCATCTCCTCCTTGCACAGCGCATAGTATTGCATGAATTCGTCCTCGCGCCCCATGTCGAACAGCACTTTGCACTTCTCCAGCATCACCTGCTTGCGGTTGTTGTTGGTCTTGGCCACCTTGATGCCTTTCTCGGCATACTGCATGGCTTTGTCCAGTTGTATGACCTGCCGGTACATGTTGGTCAGGCGATAATAGCTCATCGCGGCGTCCTGCTCGGGCAGGTAGGCCAACTGAAACTTCAGGGCTTCCTCGAAATAGCGGATGGCGGTGGGCAGGTCGCCACGGGCGTAGTAGATGTAGCCTTGCGCCTTCAAGCACGAGAAGATGCCGTAGTTGTCTTTGTCCTCGTCTGCCTGACGCTGCATCTCTTCGGCCATCCGTACTGCCTTCAGGCTGCGGTTGTGGTTCAGGAGCCAATAGATGTATTCGGTGCAGGCATAGTAGTAGTAGGGCATGTGGCCGTTCGCCTTTGCCACCTGTTGCAGCCGTCGCACGGCCTTTATTATCCGGAGGGAGTCGTGCCCATAGAAGGCGTTGAGCACCGGGATGGTCAGGGCGACGCATTCGCCCTTCTTGTCGCCCAGCGCACGGGCCTTGGCGGAGAGGGCTTCCGCCTTCTTCACCGTTTCCGGCGAAGTCACATCTTTCTGCAACTCCTTGTATCCGACGTATATCGAGTCGTGAATCTTGAAGGGATTGTTTTGTGCATGGAGGTGGAGTGATACGCCCGGCCACAAGAGTAGTCCCATCAAAATGCAATAAATCAATGTCTTCATCAGTGTCTTCTCTGGTTAAAGCCATCAAAGGGAGATTAAGTGTCGGGCTTATGGGCTTGCAAAGCCTGGCGTGTCCCCATAATAAAGTGCAAAAATATACATTATTGGGGAAAATGGCGCAAGAAATCCGAATTTTTTTGGTTTGCGCCGCTCAGATTCTTTGCTCATCGTCTATTCTCCGCCTTTCCCGGCTTTGGGCAGGGCCACTATGGATACGCTGTTTGTCTTATTCTGAAAGAGACAGGAAAGAGACCTGAAAGAGACAAGAAAGAGACCTGAAAGAGACGTATAAGAGGGGTAACGAAAGGGTGATGGGCTCCGGCGATCGGGCTTCGCGCCTTGAAACGCTTCGTTTTGTGCCTTGGAATGCTTCGCTTTGTGCCTTGAAGCATTTTGTTTCGCGGGCTTGAAACACGTCGTTTCAACAGGTCGGGATTTTCCGGGAGGCACTGCTCCGTCACCGCTGGACGTTTTCTTGATATTTTTTTAGGATTTCCGGTGATTTTTTCTCGAAAGATTTTGTGGTTTCGCCGAATTTAAGTACCTTTGTAGCTGCCATTTAACGGCCTGATTGGGGGTAAAAATACATCTTGTTGAATGCCTTGAAAAACAGACGGTTAAATAAACAAACAAACGGTAAGATGAAACGCTTATTCTTCTATATTATTCTGGGGGTTGTTGTACTCCTGCTGCCGGGTGTCCCTGCTCTTGCTCAGACGGAACAGAAAGTCCGGGGCGTCAAGACCTTGTCGTTCCAAGGACTTGACAACGACAGCATCTTGTCCGCTTTCTCGCAGCGGTTCGTGGTGCTCGACTCGTTGATGCGGCGAACGGTCGAGCCAGAAGACCGGCTGACTTTCGCGGGTTTGCTGCGTACGGATGTCTTGGACTCCGTGTTCGACGAGAAGGAAGCCTACGAGCGTAAAGCCTTCAAGCGGAAGCACGGCTTGGAGCTGACCGGGCAGGCTTACTACCGCCTGGACGACCAGTTGGGCTTTGACGAAGACGACCAGTACTCGCGCTACAAGGCCAAGTTTCAAGGCGAATTGGGATGGAACCTCTTCAACAGCTCTTTCCTGCAGCGGAAGTCCCAGCTGCGGCTCATCGGGCTGACCAATGAAGCCGAACGGCTGCAGGAGCAGAAGAAGCTTTTCCCGCCCCTGTCCGACCGGGCTGAGGACTTCATCGAGCGGCAATATGACGTCCTGTCGGCTGCCGTGCTGCACGAACAGTTGCTGAACAACGAGGTGTTGCAGATGGCCTACCTGTTCATCTTGGAGAATGACCGCGCCGGAAACGATAAGCTGCTGGAAGCCAATACTGAAAAGATGCGCATCGAGCATGCCCTTGCCAAGACCGGGACGACGGTAGGAGACGCCTGTGGGCAGATAAGAATCATCAGGCCCGTCCTTGTCGAGGTGGACAGTGCGCGCCTGTTGGCCCATCTCCGCGACTATCACGTGGAGTTGCGCGAATCGCAAGTGCGCGAGGAAGTGCTCGACGCCCGCATCCGCCTCACCAACTATGCCCACTCCCTGCGCCTCACGCCCTTTGTCCGCGTGTCGCACTACCTGCGCTCCACCCTCGGCTCGTCCACCAACGTGGAGGTGGGGGCACGGTTCACTTTCCCCCTCTATGGTGACGCTTCTGCCAAGCGCAGGGCTTTGCGGACTGAACAGGCCATCACCTCCTTGGGAAGAGAGAGCCTTTGCGAAACATTGACAGAACAATGTCGCCGGCTTATCAACCAGCTCGAACGGCTGAACGTGGCCCTGGACGCCGAGCAACGCCATGCCGACCTGCTCCGTCGCTTCATCGCCCTCCGCACGCAAGCCTACATGAACAGCCAGAACGGCTACAACCATGTGGCGCGGCTGGAGGAATACAACGAATACCTCAAAAGTCTGGAGCGGACCTACAGCCTGCTGCGGCTCAGGGACCTGTGCCTGCTTGACATTCAGAAGGCTGCAGGCTATCCGGACATGTCGTCTATGATCCAAATCAAGGAGGCAAGCCTATGAAAAACTTCAGTTACAATACCAAACCCCAGGAGATGAGTGCGGAAGAGGTCTTGACCAACCGCAAGAAACGCCTCAGGAAACAGCAGATCGTCTTCGGCTGCATCTTTGCCGCCGTGGTACTGGTGCTGGCCATCTATGTGGTGCGGCGGGTGGTCTACACCTATTATGACGGCTACATCAAGCTCGACCAGAACAACATGCGGGCCGTGGACGACCTCTTCGTGCTGCGCATCTACCAGGAGGTGGGCAGCCGGGTGGAAGCCGGGGACACGCTCTACTCCTACGTGCTGATTGACAACCTGCTGGAGCATCAGAACGTCATCTCCGTGCCGGGCATGGTGGGCGACTACCACAAGATGCAAGTGCAGGCCGAGCTGGCTGCCGCCGAGGTGCCCGTCCTGCGCGTGCGGTTGCAAGAGCTGGACAAGCGGCTGAGGAACGAGGAGAACGACGTCTACTATGGCGTGACCGACAATACGCAGAAGCTGATGCTGCAAGCCGAGCGCAAGGAGGTGGAAGAACGGCTGAAGGAGCAATACCGCAAGATAGCCATCTACCGCCGCATGGCCGCCAAGGCGTCGAAAGACCTGCTCAACTCGGGCTACGGGACGGACTTCCTGCCCAATGCGCCGGGCGGCAACAACGTGAGCCAATACCTGGTGAAGTATGCCTGTGCCCCCAAGGATGCCGTCGTGACGGACATCAAGGTGGCCGAGGAGACCGTGGTCTTCCACAAAGAGGGCATCATCGACTTGCAGCACGACGACTATGCCGCCTGCAACCTGGGCGTCATTGCCTACATACCCAGCAACAAGGTGAAGTACATCAACAAGCGGGGCAACGTGGAAATCATCGTCAACGATGACATCACCCTCAAGGCACGCTTGTCCCTGTTGGGTATGCGTGTGGAGGAGATTCCCAAGCACCTGGTGAGCAACTTCTCGCACGACATCGACGCGGTCATCGCTTACTTCACGTTCCTGCCCGGACAGCAGGTGCCCTTCTGGGTGCTGACGGACAACCTGCCCGTGCGTGTGCGTACCAATAACTTCCAGGCGGAGGACGAGGAATTTGCCAGCCGCATTCTGGAAATCCGCGAGAACAACCAAGTGGTTCCGGCCGACACCATATTCTACCAGAAAGGAGACAGTTTATGATAACCATTCAGAACAACAAACGGCAACGGCGCATCCTGATATTCGATAGTGCGTTCAACTTGGAAGACAGCAACGACTTCCTGCGCGAGATGTTTGATGCCGTCTTCATCTTCACCTCGTCCCCCGACGAGGCGAAGGCCATACTGAATGCCATCAATCCGGTCACCTCGCGCAAGTGCTGCTACAAGCCTTTTCTCCTGTCGCGCGACTTGAAAGGCCAGTTGGACGAATATGACGAGTTGGTGGACTGCTACACCTACGACATCGACGACGCCGAAACGCTCGACACGGTGGAGGGCATCATCACCCACATCGAGTCCATAGGCTTGCAGGCGGATGACAACCGTGTCCTCTCCGGCAACCTGTTCTTTGTCCGCCTCTACCGCTACCTCATCTCGCGCCGCATCTACAACCTGACGCCGGAGCTGAACAGCCTGTCGGCCATGGGCTACTCCATCCCCATCTTCGAGCTGTTCTACCGTCAGGGTGCCTACAGCCTGAACGAGTACATCGTCTTCAACCAGTCGTTGCTGGAGAAAGGCTACATCCGCCCTGTGCGGTTCATCAACAAGATATACCTCTGCCCGAAGTGTCTGCACAGCCACCTATTATATATAGAGAACTGTCCGCACTGCCACAGCTCGAACATTAAGAGCGAAGAGGTCATCCACCACTTCCGCTGCGCCAACATATCGCCGGAGCACACGTACAACTTCGGCGGGCAGTTGCGGTGTCCCAAGTGCCACCACTTGTTGCGTCACATCGGGGTGGACTATGACCGCCCGTCCGTGGTCTACACGTGCTACAACTGCGAGGAAACCTTTGTCCAGCCCGGCATGTCGGCTGTCTGCACCACGTGCGGCAACCGTGCGGACGTCTCCGGCTTGACGCCCTACGATGTCACCGCCTTCGAGGTGACGCCGGAGGGATGCAGCGCCATCGTCTCGCCCAACATCGGCTTCACGGTGTACACCGACTTCTACGACAATTACATGGAGTTCGACCGCTTTGTGGCGCGCCTCCGCCTCTTGTCGCAACTGAAAAGCTCGGGCAACACCGATGCAGACATCGTCGTGGTGAAGGTCTGGATACTGGACGCACAAGAAGAGACCTGCACGCTCGACGCGGATTTTGTCTCCCTGATCTGCAAGCGCTTCCCCACGCACAAGGTGTCTTCGGCCAACAACATGGTGTATATCCGCAACTCCGTCTATGCCGGCGACAAGGAGAACAACCTCACCGGGCACGAGCTGACCGACCGCCTGGACGTCATCCTCGACAAGGCGGCCACGGGCATCGCTCCCGGCCAACGCATCTGCTATGCCGTATCGCGCTACGAGGAGGACATCGAGGAGTTTATCAACAACTTGCACTTCACCGCACCCTTCCCGGAAAAGACTTTCCCCTACCGTCCGGCAGAGGAAGGAGAGGCTTCCGCCACAATCATGCCGGAAACGGCCACTGCCGAGAGTGCAGACCTCACGGTGGCCACGCCCGAAACGGCAGAAGAGGTTGCAGAAGAAGAATATACAGAAATAGAAAATACAGAAGAAGAACATCCGCAGGAAGAGACCGAAGAGGAAGAATCCTCGCACGGCAGTCTCTCCGTCCTTCGGGGCATTGTCATCGCCTTGGCCGTCGTGGTTGTCGGGGCCTTGCTGTTCTTCTTGTGGTACACGCCGGAAACGGAACAGTCGTTCATGCCGATGGTACAGGCCGAAGAGATGTACCCGGCCGATTCCGCCCTCGAGGATATGTCGGCGGACACGACCGCCACGGAAGCATCGGACGAGACGGAAGAACTGTACGAGACAGAAACACCGGATGAGGCGGCAGAACAGCATGGCCTGACGACGGAAGAATCCGCCGAACCGGTGATAGGAGAGACCAGACGAGGTATGTACTATGTGGTGGAAGGCGCATTCTCGCGGAAGGAAAATGCTGAATGGCAACTCCGCAAGAATGCCGAAAGCCGGCCGGGATACGACTACAGCGTCTACAAGCATGGCAACATGTATATTGTTTCACCCTATTGTTCCGCCGACCCCGCCCAGTGTGAGGCATTCATACGCAACGAGAATCTCTCCAACCAGGTGTGGTACACGGAAGGCAAGAGAAAGGAGGACGGTTTATGAACTATATCTTTGATACGCTGGATACGTTCGTGACCTACTTGGACGGACTGTCCATCTCGAGCATCCTGAACACCTATTGGTTCCTGTTCTTCATCGAGTTTCCCCGCTATTACCTGGCGGAGATTCTCGTGACCCTCTACCGTTGCGCCACATGGAAATCCATTGTGCGTGCCGACGAGAATGCTGCCGTGATGCTCCGCAAGGACAACCCGCTCGTCTCCATCCTCGTGCCCGGCAAAAACGAGGGCGAGCACATCTACGCCCTGCTGAAGTCGCTGCAAGAGCAGACGTACCGGAACTATGAGGTCATCATTGTGGACGACGGGTCGGACGACGCCACACCGCAAATATACACCGACCTGGAACGCCGCGGCCTTATCAGCCGCTACCTCCGGCTGAACGTGCGTGGCGGCAAGGCCAGCGCAGCCAACTTCGGCGCCTACTATGCGCGGGGGAAATACGTCGTGCACCTCGATGCCGACTCTTCCCTGGACCGCGACGCCATTGAGAAGATATTGCTGCCGTTCTACCTCGACCCCGACATCAAGGCCGTGGGCGGATGCGTGAAGGTGCGCAACGACAAGGACACCATCTGCACCTCGCTGCAGGCGTTGGAATACCTGAAGACCATCATGGTGGGCCGAACCGTCACCAGCACGTTGGGCATCTATCACATCATCTCGGGCGCGTTCGGCGCGTTCGACACGAAGGTCCTCCGGCAGATTGGCTATTGGGACATCGGACCGGGACTGGACGGTGACATTACGCAGAAGATACGCAAGGCAGGATGGAAGGTGCACTTCGCCGGAAACGCCGTGTGCATGACCAGTGTGCCTACCTCGTGGGTCAACTTGTTCAAGCAGCGCCTGCGTTGGTCGAAGTCGCTCGTCCGCTTCCGCCTGCGCAAGCACAGGGACATCTTGTTGCCCACCCGCAACTTCACGATGCTCAACTTCCTGTCCAACATGGAGAGCATCATCTATGACTCCGTGCTGAACTACGTCTGGCTGTTCTACATCATCAACCTGGTACTGACACAGAACAACCACTTCTTCGAGGTGGTGTTCCTGGGTTTCTTCATACGTTACTGCTTCTCGCTGATAGCCTTCGCGATAGTCATGATTGTGACCGAACGCCGGAAGGAAGAGCTTTACCTCTTCGCCTACCTGCCCCTCGTGTCGCTCTACAACGGCTACTTCCTGCGCTTCGCGAGATTGTGGGCGCATACCAGCGAACTGTTCTTCTTCACTTCCTACAGGGATCCATGGAATCCGCGCAAGACGTCCGTCTGTGCGCAGTTGGAGCGGGCATAGACAGTAAAGGAAACGGAATGAATAGGGAGATAGATATAAGAGAGATATAAAAAACGAAATACTACTAAGGGTAGATTAAAGAACATTATGGATATAGAGAATATCAGAATCGGGATTGTAGGATTGGGCTACGTAGGACTGCCGCTGGCCTGCCTGTTTGCCAAGCGCTATCGCGTGGACGGCTTGGAAATCAACCATGAACGGGTGAATAATCTGCTGCGTGCCCAAGACGATACCGGCGAGGTGGACGCTGCCACCTTGACGGACCGCCTGCAGGGCAATTTGCACCTGACCACCAATGCGGAGGACTTGCGCGACTGCAATGTGTACATCATCTGTGTGTCCACGCCTGTGGACGAGACCAACAATCCCGACCTCAACCCGCTGAGGGTGGCCAGCGCCACTGTGGGCGGACTGCTCAAGAAGGGCGACGTCGTAATCTACGAATCCTCCGTCTTTCCGGGCTGTACCGAGCAAATCTGCGTCCCGATGCTCGGCAACCGCTCCGGACTGACCTTCAACGCAGATTACTTCGTGGGTTATTCGCCCGAACGCATCAATCCCGGCGACAAGGAACATACCGTGGAAAACATCACCAAGATAGTTTCCGGCTCCACACCGGAAACCCTCGACTTCGTGGAGAAGCTGTATGGCTCTGTGCTGACCAACGGCACCTGCCGTGCCTCTTCCATCCGTGTGGCCGAAGCCGCAAAGGTGGTGGAGAACACCCAGCGCGACGTGAACATCGCCTTGATGAACGAGCTGTGTACGGTCTTCCGCGCCATGGGCATCAGCACGACCGAGGTATTGGACTGTGCCTCCACCAAATGGAACTTCCTGGACGTGCGTCCCGGACTGGTGGGCGGACACTGTATCGGCGTGGACCCCTACTACCTGATTCACGGGGCATGGTCCTACAACGTCTACCCCCGTCTGATTATGGAAGCAAGGGTCATCAACGAGAATATGGCTTACTTTGTATCCGGCGTGCTGACCAAGAACATGATGAACAGACGAGTGCACGTGGTGGATTCGCGGATACTGATACTGGGCTTTGCCTTCAAGGCCAACTGCCCCGACACGCGCAACACCAAGGTGGAGGACGTGTACAGCTGCCTGCGCCGCATCACCGACCATGTTTCCGTCTACGACCCCATCGTGAACCGGGACGAGGTGGCACAACGCTACCATATCCAACTGCTGGACAACCTGGAAGACCACAAGGGCGAGTTTGACGCCATTATCCTCTGCGTGGGACACAAGGAATTCATGTCTATGCAGTTCCGCCCGCTACTGAACGAAAACGGCATTCTGTTCGACGCCATGAACGTGTTGCCCGATGCGGACTTTTATTTGTAAGAAGATGAGAACTAAAAAACTTAGGAACTAAAAAACTAAACAGATATGGGCGAAACAGATTTTTCGAAATATACCGTGTTGGTGGTGGATGATATCCCGACCAACATCTTGCTGGTGAAAGGGATGCTCTCGAAGTTGAAGTTCAACATCGTGAGCGCCAACAGCGGACAGCAGGCGTTGGACTTGCTGGCCCGTACGCGGCCGGACATCATCCTGATGGACATCCTCATGCCGGGCATGAACGGGTTTGAGACCACACGGGCCATACGTTCCAACCCCAATACGGCTGACATACCCGTCATCATGCTCTCGGCGCTCAACTCGGATACCGACATCAAGACAGGTTTGGAAGCCGGTGCCAACGAATTTATCTCGAAGCCTTTCATCCAAGAGCATATCGTGAACTGCATCATCACCCAAATCAACCTCTCGGAGAGCAAGCGGAAGAAACAGGAGAAAGAGGCTGAGGCGGGACTGGGATGGGATGCCGCCATTTGCCTGCTGGCCAGCATGGCTTGCTGCGGAAAAGACGACTTGGCCCGCCGCCTGGGCGACTTGGCCCTCTCCGTGCCCCTGCCCTTCATCGACGAAAGCCTGCATACCCTGCCGGACTACACGTCCGACAGTCTGGTGGCCTGGACCTCGCAACGCTTGCAAAGCCTGGAGTTGAAGAACGGGCAAATCTCGGTCAACGAATGCCTTACCAACGTCACCGGCTTGCTGGTGCCTGCGGCAAAAGCCCGGAAAATCACATGGAACATCAAGTTGGGGGGACAAATCAATGTGGTGGCCGACCCCGTGCTGCTCAAGGCGGTCTTCACCAACCTGATGTCCTGCGCCTGCCAGTCGGGAAAAGGCGAGGTGACCGTCAGCGGCAACGTGGACGGAGGGTTGGCCAACATCGTCATCAGCTGCACGCCGGACAGCAAGGCGACAGTGAACACCGACTTCCGCGTCGCTTTGGCCTTGGAAGTAGCCTTGAAGATGAACGGCGCAGTGACCTATGAGCAAGACGCCGACGGGCAATGCCGCTTCCAGGTGTTGCTCCAGACGTGGCAGAAATAAGCATACGTGTTTAACATATAGAGTCAAGACAAACTATGAACGAAAAAACGAAGTTGGTTTTCAGAACGGCAATGACCGCCGCACTGCTGCCGGCGCCACTGGCAGCCTGGTGTGCCGGACAGGAGGCCATGCACACCCCGCACGTGCATATCGACATCCTGCTCGTCAGCCTGGCAGTGCTCCTCGTGGCGGTCATCGTCTTCTTGTTGTTGCGCATACGCACCCTCAACCGCCTGCACGACATACAGGAGCGGGAGAAACAGATGTCTGCCCGCATCACCGGCATACTGAACACCATGCCTTTGCTCTACATGTACGAAGAGATGATTACGGATGAGAAGGGTACTATCGTAGACACCCGCTACCGGGACGTGAACAAATTCTTCACCGACCAGCTCTACAAGCGCGAGGAGTGCATCGGGCGGCTGGGCAGCGAACTGTTCCCCGACTCGATGGCGGTCTTCCTGAAAGCGTCCAACTTGGCGAAGCAGACGGGCAACTCGCTCAACTTCCAGTACTACTATCCGGACAAGAGCCGCTTCTACGACATCATGGTGCATCCCGTGGAGGGCGGACGTTTCATGGAATACTTCTGCATGGACTGCACGGACCTGCACAATGCCCAGGAGAAACTGCGCGACCTGAACAAGAAGATGGAGATAGCCCTCGAAGCCGCACACGTCTCGCCCTGGCGTTATGAGCTGGACGACCGGATGGTGTACTGTCAGGAACTGACGTGCAACCCGTCATCGGGCAAGCTGGAAAACGAAGACGTCATCCTGCCCGTGGCAAAGGTGTATGCCCACATCCACAGGGACGACCGCGAGCGCATACGCCAGGCCATGTGCGAACTGACCGAAGGAAAGCGGGCGCAGGTGAAGGAGGAGTGCCGTCTGGAATACGAGACGGGAGGCAAGATGTGCCGGGAATGGGTGGAGGTGCGCGCCACCGTGGGTACCCGCGACGAGGAGGGACGCCCGCAGGTGCTGGTAGGCTCGCGCCAGGTCATCACGTCCCGCAAGGAGATGGAGGAACAACTTCGGGCCGCCAAGCAACAAGCCGAAGAGTCCAACCGGCTGAAATCGTCCTTCCTCTCCAACATGAGCCACGAGATACGCACGCCGCTCAGTGCCATCGTGGGCTTCAGCGAACTGCTGGTCAATGCCGAGACCGCGGACGAGCGCACGGAGTATGTCCACATCATCGAGAGCAACAGCGACCTGCTGCTGCAACTGGTGAACGACATCCTCGACCTCTCCAAGATAGAAGCCGGAACGGTGGAGTTCACCTACACGGACTTCGACCTGAACAAGCTGATGAAGGAAATCTACGACTCCACCCAGCTGCGCATGGCCACGGACACAAAGCCCGTCACGCTGGGCTACACCCTCGGCATGGAGCACTGCATCATCCACTCCGAGCGCAACCGCCTGACGCAGCTCATCACCAACCTGCTGACCAACGCCCTCAAGTTCACCGAACAGGGCACCGTCAGCTACGGCTACGAGCAGCGGGGCGACTACCTGTATTTCCACGTGACGGACACGGGTTGCGGCATCGCCAAGGAGCGGCAGAAGGACATCTTCGACCGCTTCGTCAAGCTCAATTCGCACAAGCAAGGCACGGGCCTCGGCTTGTCCATCTGCAAGAGCATTGCCGAAACCCTGGGCGGGGAGATTGGTGTGGAGTCGGAGCCGGGCAAGGGTTCCACCTTCTGGTTCACCATCCGCTACAAGTCTGTCGACGAGGGTGTCCGCGAGGCTGCCGCACAAAAAGCGGTCATCTCCTCCACGCAACGGGTCAACATCTTGGTGGCGGAGGACAACGAGAGCAACTACAAGCTGATAAAGGCCATCCTCTCCAAGGAGTACAACCTCTATCATGCCTGGAACGGGCGCGAGGCGGTGGACATGTTCAGCCAGTGCCATCCGCAGCTCATCCTGATGGACATCAACATGCCCGTGATGGACGGCTACGAGGCTACCCGCGAAATCCGAAAACTCTCCACGGACGTACCCATATTGGCGCTCACCGCCTATGCGTACGCATCAGACGAGGAGCGCATCTTGAACAGCGGCATGAACTCGTACATGTCCAAGCCGGTGAACACGCAGCAACTGCGCAAGCGGGTGGATGCCCTGCTCCGGCAGGCGTTCGTGTTCCTGTAGAGCGCAACGAGAAAAACAACAGGAGTTGAACAAACATAA
This sequence comes from Candidatus Bacteroides pullicola, assembly GCA_019115825.1. GTDB lineage: Bacteria > Bacteroidota > Bacteroidia > Bacteroidales > Bacteroidaceae > Bacteroides > Bacteroides pullicola. The sequence continues at coordinate 42,302 of DXCV01000062.1, read as the reverse complement.
TCTTAAAGCAGTAAAGAAAGGAGTAAAATTTGAAACAAATGAGAAAAGAAAAACAATTGTTTAATTATCTAAAATGTAAAGTTATGAACAAGAAGTTTTATTGGTTAGCAGGTTTTGCGGCCCTCATGATGACCGCAGCTTGCAGCGACGACAACGTCGTAAATGACAATCCGACTCCGGATCCCGATCCGGTGGAGAGCAACGTGGTTACTCTCGATGTGGTGGATGGTGCCTCACAGGCAGACCGTATCCACATGGTGCCCCAGACTAAGGCTGTGGGCGGTGTGAAGAAGAACAGACTGAACTTTGTGGCTGCGATTGATGCTCCTGAGGAGCGTCAAGGTAAAAAGTGGTCTACTACTTCTATCTTCATTGAGAATGAAGCAGGTACTGAAAACACGGTGTACATCACTTGGCACTCTGACAGACAGGCAACTGACCCTGCTACGGTTTGGGGTGGAGCATTGGACGTGATTAATTTTGAAGTTCCTAGTAATCCTACGGTAGATAATCCGTTGGCTGATTTAGAAATCAAGGGCTCGTACATTAATGACGACCTCATGAAGTTCGAGCATGTGATGAAAGTGGAGGGTGTCACTTTTGAGACTCCTAACGGAGGAACAACTACAGCTGATGCACTTTTCCTTTCAGCCACTCATGCTGAAAAGGGTGCAGTCGTAGCTCGTGTTCCGATGTTTAATCCGAGCAGAGCGGAAATCATTGGCATGCCCGGTACTTCTGTGAACTGCGTAGCCCAGCTGGGTAACAACCTGGTTGCTGTGACCGGCTTCAAAGGTACGTGGGCCACTTTCTCACCGAGTGCAGAAGCTGTGGATTACGACTACGATGACTTGAACAACAATGCTTGGCTGAAACTGGGTCAGGATTTGAGCGAAGGCTTCGGAGGTAAATATATTGCCATAGATGAAAATGGCAGAGGTTATGTGCTCCGCACAGATGATGGAGAGGCACAAATTCTCGGTGCTTCATCCGGACGTTTGGTAGTGGGTGGCATGGCTCCGTTGATTTCCGATTGGAAAGTCGGCGAGAACTACGATCCGGCAACCGACCAATGGACAACCGGCAAGGAAGAAAGCCAGTTGCAAGGCAAGCATGTCATGGTTGTGAAGGACGGTTATGCCTATGTAGGTGCTGGTCTGAACGGCCTGCGTGTTTACAGACTCTCTGATGGCATGGAAGTGAAGAACTTCGATGATGAGAAGGGCGGTCCCAACACGATTGGTCTGTGCATTGACGACAATTTGCTGTATGCAGCTACCGGTAGCGGCCTGCGCGTTTACCAGATGCTGGGTAATGGCCAGTTGGAACTGTATGCTTTCGAAGTGGAAGAGTATGACGCGAATGGTCTGCCCAACTCCATGAATCCTCCCACGACGATGGACGAGGGCGAAGCTACGCCCGGACATCACTCCGCCAACTTCGTTACTGTGCTGACTTCTGGTAGCGACAAGTACATCTTCGTAGCCTACGGCCAGGACGGTGTCCGCGTCTACAAGCTGATTCCCGATGCCACAGGCGAAGTGGAAGAAGTGACCGAATGAAACTAATTAGGCTTTAAGATAAACCCCTTTCCCGCCGTGAGGCGGGAGGGTTTGTGGGAACATTCCCGCAGTTGTTTTTTGTAAAAAGGGGGTGCCCGATGGGCGCCCTCTTTTTTGATTATTTTCCATTACCTCCCCACTACCTCGCCAATTCCTGCCCAATTCCTCCCCAATATCTCTCCACTCTTTCTCCTATTCTATAGAGTGGACAGATAAGGGTGGAAAGGTGCACTTATAGTTATGATATGTGGTGGGAATAAACTTTTTGCCTAACCCACAGATTTTGGCCAAACGACCGAACGGATTTTAGCACGAAATCGCCATTTATCCCCCTCCCCCCGCACACCATTCTGTAAAAATGTGTATTTTTGCCGAATGAATATGCCCGAAAATCATCTACACAGCCTGATGGACGCGCTGACGAGCAGCAACGCCAGCTTCGCCCTCTACCGCCTCCCGTGGAAAGAGCAGCCCACCCTGGTGCTCCAACCCGAAGGCGACCCTGACACCTATGCCCGCCTGCAAGACCTGAACGGAAAGACGGGATTCGTTCTCGCGCCCTTCCATGCGGACGAGTGTCAACCCATCGTGCTCATCCGCCCGGACAAGGTGGCCAAGGGATGGCCGGAAATCAAGAAAGTACTGGCCGCCTGCCAAAGTCCTGCAAAGGCCGGCACTCCGCCAAACCATGACGCCGCCTCCGCGAAAGATTGCCGCCGCGCCTATGCCGAAGCCTTCGGCCGCTTCATCGCGCCCCTGCGCCAAGGCATCTTCCAGAAGCTGGTGCTCTCGCGCAGCGAAGACACGGACTTGCCCGCCGGCTTCTCCCCGCTGGCCACGTTCATCAACGCCTGTCAACGCTATCCGCGCCTGATGATATCCCTGGTACACACCCCCGTGACCGGCACTTGGATAGGCAGCACGCCGGAAATCATCCTGAGCGAGGAGCAGGACTGCTGGCACACGGTGTCCTTGGCAGGCACCCTGCCCGTGGTGGGTGAAGGCAGGACGGACGAATGGGGCACCAAGAACCGCGAAGAGCAGGCCTTGGTCAGCAACTACCTGCGCGACATCCTGCAACGGATAGGCACCGGCCTGAAGGAAGAAGGCCCCTACACCGCCCGCGCCGGACAGGTGATGCACCTGAAGACCGACTTCTACTTCCACCTGAAGCAGACGGACTGCCTGGGCGACATCCTCTACCAACTGCATCCCACCCCCGCCGTGTGCGGCCTGCCCAAGCAAGCCGCGTATGACTTCATCCTTGCCAACGAAGGCTATGCACGCACCTACTACGCGGGCATCATCGGCTGGCTGAATCCCCACGACGGCCAAACCGCCCTCTACGTCAACCTGCGCTGTATGCGCCTGGCGGACGGCAAGGCCACGCTCTACGCCGGCGGAGGCATCCTGCCCTCGTCCGTGGAGGAAGCGGAATGGGAAGAGACAAAGCACAAGATGGAAACGATGAGAAGAGTGTTAAATAGGAATTTAGTTGACGAGGGGACTAGTTAACAAGACTACAAGGGCAGTGCTAAATCACTTGTAATCTTGTTCTCTAACGAACCTTGTTGCCTCGTTAACTCGTCCCCTTGTCAACTTATAAATTATCATTTATGTTCACAGACAAGAAAAACGTCCTTCAACTGGCCGCCCTGCTGGCGGCGCACGGCATCCGGAAAATCGTGCTTTGCCCGGGCAGCCGCGATATCCCCTTGGTGCGCACCTTCTCGGCGATGCAAGAGGTGTTCACCTGCTATGCCGTGACCGACGAACGCAGCGCAGGCTTCTTCGCCCTGGGGCTCTCCCTGAACGACCACCGGCCTGCCGCCGTCTGCTGCACCTCCGGCTCCGCCTTGCTGAACTTGCACCCCGCCGTGGCCGAAGCCTTCTACCGCCAAGTGCCGCTGGTGGTCATCTCCGCCGACCGCCCTACCGCCTGGATAGGCCAGATGGACGGGCAGACCCTGCCCCAACCCGGCGTGTTCGGCCCGCTGGTCAGGAAATCCATCAGCCTGCCCGAAGTGAGGAGCAAGGAAGACGAATGGCATTGCAACCGCCTCATCAACGAGGCCCTGCTGGAGACCTGTCACCACGGCCGGGGCCCCGTGCATATCAATGTACCCATCAGCGAACCGTTCTTCGATTGCCCGGTCGAGTCCCTGCCCGCCGCACGGGTCATCACCCGCAAAGACAACCATTTCGAGGAACTGGCCGCACGCCTGAGGCAATTCCCCCGCCGGATGCTGCTCATCGGGCAGGGCAATCCCGGCGAAGCACTTCCCCCAGGCTTGGAGGACACCTTCATCTGCTTCGCCTCCCATCCCGCCAACCATCCCGGGGCGGCCATCCGCAATGTCGAGCCCTTGTTGTCCGCCCTCAGCCCGGAGACAAAGCAGGCGATGCGTCCCGACCTGGTGATTACCTGCGGCGGGCACATCCTCTCCAAACGGTTGAAGCAATATCTACGAAGCTATCCCCCCAAGGAGCATTGGCACATTGCCCCCTCGGGCGAGGTGGCCGACCTCTTCGGTGCCCTGACCGTATTGGTAGAAGCGGAGCCCGCTGACTTTTTCCGTCAAGTCCTGCCCGCTCCGAGTGAAGAAACAGTTGACTATGCCCGCCGCTGGACAAGCCTGTCCGCTGCCATACCCTCGCCCGCTTTCCCCTATTCGGAAATGGGAGCCATCGGTGAGGTCATCCGTCGCCTGCCCACGCCCTGCGCCTTGCATCTGGCCAACAGTTCGGTGGTGCGCTATGCCCAACTGTTTCCCCTGCCCGATGGCGTGGAGGTACTCTCCAACCGCGGCACCAACGGCATCGAAGGCTCCCTATCCGCCGCCGTGGGCTATGCCGCCGCCTCGGACAAGCTGAACTTTGTCTTCATCGGCGACCTGAGTTTCTTCTACGATATGAACGCCCTTTGGAATCCGCATGGCGGCAAGAACCTGCGCATCCTGTTGCTCAACAACGGTGGCGGCGAAATCTTCAACGCCCTGCCCGGCCTGCGACTCACGGACGAGAACCGCCGCTTCGTATTGGGCACCCATCAGACCTCCGCCCAAGGCTGGGCCGTGGACAGCGGCTTCGAGTACCTGTCCGCACGCAACGCCGGGGAACTGGCGACCCTCCTGCCCCGCTTTACTGCCCCGGATACTACCCGCCCAATGCTATTGGAAGTCTTCACGGACAAGGACCAAGATGTGCAGTTGCTGCGGGAATACTACCACCAATTAGATAAACTTTAACACCAAACAGATATGAGAGAATGGAAAACCATCAAAGAATACGAGGATATTCTTTTTGACTACTACAACGGCATTGCCAAGATCACCATCAACCGCCCGCGCTACCGCAACGCCTTCACCCCGAAGACCACGGCGGAAATCAGCGACGCCCTCTACTACTGCCGCGAGTGCCAAGACATCAACGTGGTGGCCCTGACCGGCGCAGGCGACAAAGCCTTCTGCTCCGGCGGTGACATGCACGTCAAGGGACACGGCGGCTACGTCGGCACCGACGGCGTGCCCCGCCTCAACGTGCTGGACGTGCAGAAGCAAATCCGCTCCCTGCCCAAGCCCGTCATCGCCATGGTCAACGGCTATGCCATCGGCGGCGGACACGTGCTGCACGTGGTGTGCGACCTGACCATCGCCTCGGAGAACGCCATCTTCGGACAGACAGGTCCCCGCGTGGGCAGCTTCGATGCCGGCTTCGGCTCCTCCTACCTGGCCCGCATCGTCGGACAAAAGAAGGCGCGCGAGATTTGGTTCCTCTGCCGCCAATACTCCGCCCAGGAAGCCTTGGAGATGGGATTGGTCAACAAGGTCGTACCCCTCGACCGCCTGGAGGACGAGATGGTGGAGTGGGCCGAGACGATGATGCAGCACAGCCCCCTGGCCCTGCGCATGATCAAGGCCGGATTGAACGCCGAACTGGACGGCCAGGCCGGCATCCAAGAATTGGCAGGCGACGCCACCATGCTCTACTACATGACGGAGGAAGCTCAAGAAGGTGGCCGTGCCTTCTTGGAGAAACGCAAGCCCGACTGGTCAAAATATCCTAAGTTTCCCTGACACTTTCCGATACCCCGGAATAAAAAAGGTGCCACCTTTTTATATTAAAGGTGCCACCTTTTTATAGAATCAGTGCCACCTTTTTCTTTTCTGCCCGTAGAAGACCAAAGACATCTATTATGACAAAATATCAACTAAGAATCATCCCCCGCACCCTACACTTCAAGCAACCGGCGGGCACCTCGCGCGGGGTCTACCACACCCGCCAAGTGTGGTACTTGCTGCTGACCGATACGGAAAGCGGCCGCTACGGCGTGGGCGAGTGCGCCCCCTTGCCCGACCTGAGTTGTGATGCGCGGCCCGACTACGAACAAGTGTTGGCCCGGCAATGCCGAGCCTTCGAAGCGCATGGCACGATAGACTACGAAGCCCTCCGTCCTTACCCCTCCATACTGTTCGGCTTGGAGACGGCTCTCCTTCATCTGCAAGCGGGCAGTGTGCGCTTCTTCTCCACTCCCTTTGCCGCCGGCGAGGCAGGCATCCCCATCAACGGCCTCATTTGGATGGGTCGTTTCGAGGAAATGGCCCAACGGCTGGAAGAGAAGATGCGCCTGGGCTTCCGCTGCATCAAGCTGAAAATCGGTGCCATCGACTTCGACCGTGAGGTGGAGTTGCTGGAGCGCGTCCGCCAACGCTTCTCGCCTCAGGAGGTAGAGTTGCGCGTGGATGCCAACGGTGCTTTTGCGCCCGCCGATGCCCGCCGGAAGCTGGAGATACTCAGCCGCTTCCACCTCCACTCCATCGAGCAGCCCATCCGCGCCGGACAATGGCAGGAGATGGCCACCCTCTGCGCCGACGCTCCCTTTCCCATCGCCCTGGACGAGGAACTGATTGGCGTCAACGACCCCGTCCGCAAGGCGGAACTGCTGGACACCATCCGCCCGCAATACATCATCCTGAAGCCCTCGCTGCACGGCGGCCTTCGCGGTGCCCGGGAGTGGATAGACCTGGCCACGGCGCGCGGCATCGGCTCGTGGGTGACCTCCGCCCTGGAAACCAACGTCGGCCTGAACGCCATTGCCCAATGGACGGCCACCCTGCACCCCCACATGCCGCAAGGCCTGGGCACCGGCCTGCTTTTCACGGACAACGTGGACTATCCACTGCACATCGAGGGGGACTGCCTGTGGTGTAGGAAGGACGGCAGGGAGCCGGAGTTGCTGAATTATCTGAAATCCCACTGACATGAACCACTTCATCACCAACATAGTACAGCAAACCCTCACCATCGACGGCCACGCCTACACCGCCGCCGACTGCCGCGACCGCCTGTACAATGACTTCTGCCGCCACTACGGCCTGGACAGCTTCCACGCCCGCCTGGCGGAGTTCCTCCAAGAATGGTTCGACTCCTCGGAGACGGTACGCGTACATACCTCCGGCTCCACCGGCACACCCAAAGAACTGCGGGTAGAGAAACGCCGCATGATGGCGTCGGCCATGATGACCGTGGATTTCCTGGGATTACAAAAAGGGGACACCGCCCTGCTCTGCATGCCCCTGCAATATATAGCCGGCAAGATGGTCGTGGTGCGTTCCTTGGTGGCGGAGCTGAATCTGCTGCCCGTCACCCCGTCCGGCCACCCGTTGAAAGACTTGCCCGAAGCTCCCGTCTTTGCCGCACTGATTCCGATGCAGGTGTTCAACTCCCTGCAAGTGCCTGCGGAAGCCGCTTTGTTGAAGGACATCCGCCAACTGATTATCGGCGGGGGCAGCATCGATGCTTCCTTGGGCGAAGTCTTGCGGACGTTTCCCCACGCCGTGTGGAGCACCTACGGCATGACGGAGACGCTGTCCCACATCGCCATGCGTCGGCTCAGCGGTCCCGAGGCTTCGGAGGGATACACGCCTTTCCCCGGCGTCAGCGTCTCCACCAGCCCGGAAGGCACGCTGGTCATCCACGCCCCGGCAGTCAACCCGGACACATTAGTAACCAACGACCTCGTGGAGTTTGATGCCCAAGGCCGCTTCCGCATCCTGGGACGACGGGACAACACCATCAACACTGGCGGCGTGAAAATACAAATTGAGCAGGTGGAAGACGCCTTGCGCCCTCACCTGCCCTTTCCTTTTATTATTACGTCCGTGCCCGATGCCAAGTTTGGCGAATGCATCGTATTGCTGGTGGAAAACACCCGAACGGATGACCCTCTCATTTCCCCGGCCATCGCCGCCCTGCCCCCCTATTGGCGACCCAAGCAGGTCTTCAGCGTTTCGCAGTTGCCCAAGACGGGGACAGGAAAGCCGGACAGGGCAACGGCACGGAGCCTTGCTAAGGAGTTGGCACTTCCACCCCTTTCAGCGTCGCCGAGCTGCTCTCGGTGACCCGCACCATCACCCGGTCGCCCACACGGTGCGTGCCACGGTCGAAGACCACGACACGGTTCTGCTCCGTCCGGCCGAACAGCTGCTCGCGGCTCCGCTTGGACACGCCCTCTACCAGCACCTCGTAGGTGCGGCCCACGCATTGGGCATTCGCCTCGGCCGACAGGCGGTTCTGGAGAGCGATGATTTCGTTGAGGCGGCGGATTTTCACCTCCTCGGGTACGTCGTCCGGCAAGTGCTTGGAGGCATACGTGCCCGGACGCTCGGAATACTTGAACATGAAGGCCGAGTCGTAGCGGCACGCCTCCATCAGCGAGAGGGACAACTGATGGTCCTCTTCCGTCTCGCCGGGGAATCCGCAGAAGATGTCGGTGCTGAGGCCGCAATCCGGGATGATGCGCCGGATGGCCGCCACGCGCTCCAGGTACCACTCGCGGTCGTACTTGCGGTTCATCAGCTTCAGGATGCGGCTGCTGCCGCTCTGCACGGGCAGGTGGATATGGCGGCACACGTTCGGCTCGTCGGCAATGACGTGCAGGGTCTCGTCGCTCATGTCCTTGGGGTGCGAGGTGGTGAAGCGCACGCGCATGTCCGGCACGGTGCGGGCCACCGTGCGCAGCAGTTCGGGGAAGGTGACGACCGTCCCGTCCTCCCGCGTGAACCGGTAGGAATTGACATTCTGCCCCAAGAGCGTGACCTCCTTGAAGCCGTGTGCCTGCAAATCCCTGGCCTCGCGCAGGATGCTCTCCACGTCTCGGCTGCGCTCCCGTCCGCGGGTATAGGGCACGATGCAGTAGGTACAGAAATTGTTGCAGCCGCGCATGATGGACACGAAGCCCGATATGCGCGCCGCCCCGATGTGCCGGGGCACCACGTCGCGGTAGGTCTCCGTGGTGGACAGCTCCACGTTGATGGCCTTCTCGCCCGCCTCGGCCGCCGCCATCAGGTCCGGCAGGGACAGGTAGGCATCCGGCCCTGCCACCAGGTTCACGCCGTGCCGCGAAATTAACTCGTCCTTCACGCGCTCGGCCATGCAGCCCACCACGCCCACGATGAGGTGCGGGCGTTTCTTCCGGAGTGTGCGCAGCGCCTCCAGGCGGTTCAGTATCTTCTGCTCGGCATTGTCGCGCACGGAGCAGGTGTTCAGGAATATGGCATCGGCCTCTTCCGCCGACAGGGCCGTGTCATAGCCCGCCATCTTCATCACCGAGGCAATCACCTCGCTGTCTGCCACGTTCATCTGGCAGCCGTAGGTCTCGATGTACAACTTCTTGTCGCCATCGCCGGTGGCGGATTTTAAGTCCGCGCCCGTGTTCTTTTCATTCATAAGCAATATAAGTCTTGATTTCAAGATGCAAAGATAGGAGTTCGCAAGGAATCGTAAGGTATGAATCGGCAAAAATCAGCCTCCCTTAAAAAGGGTATGTCCCTGCTTATAGGTGTGCACCTTTCATTTTACCATAATGTTAAATTATTCCTCTCATGGTAATACTTTCTGATTGAAACCAAAAATAGTCAATCTCATTACAATTTAATTATTAAAACTTGAAAAATCAGGCAGATTGTAATGAGCTCCTTAATTCCCTTTATTTCTTGCTTCATATATCTCTGTTTTGCTTGCGTTTTGATAGTAAAATATCTACTTTTGCGAACAAAATAACGCATTATCTGCGTAATATGTAGCACGAGTAATGTTATATGGAATGAATAGCAACACTTTTATCAGCTTGTATGACCCTGCGCACGAACACGATGCCTGTGGCGTGGGCATGATAGTCAACATTCACGGCAACAAGTCGCACGAACTGGTGGATGCCGCCCTCCGGGTACTGGAGAACATGAAGCACCGTGGTGCCGAAGGGGCTGACAACAAGACCGGCGACGGGGCGGGCATCCTGCTCCAGATTCCCCATGAGTTCATCCTCCTGCAGGGCATACCCGTACCCGAGAAGGGCAAATACGGCACCGGTCTGGTCTTCCTGCCCAAGGACAAGGACGAGCAGTCGGCCATTCTGCGCATCATGATTGAAGAGATTGAGCGCGAGGGCCTCACCCTGATGCACCTGCGCTCCGTCCCCGTCAATTCCTCCATCCTGGGGCAAAGCGCGGCGGAGACCGAACCGGACATCAAGCAGGTGTTCGTCACCGGGGCCACGGACGTGGAGAATCTGGACCGCACGCTCTACCTTATCCGCAAGAAGATTGAACGGCGCGTGTCGCACCGGGATTTCTACATCGTTTCGCTCTCCAGCAAGAGCATCATATATAAAGGTATGTTGTCGTCCGTGCAGGTGCGCCAATACTTCCTCGACCTGACGCAGCCTTACTTCACCAGCGGGCTGGCCATCGTGCACTCCCGTTTCAGTACCAACACCTTCCCCACGTGGAGCCTGGCCCAGCCGTTCCGCCTGCTGGCGCACAACGGCGAAATCAACACCATCCGCGGCAACCGGGGCTGGATGGAGGCAAGGGAGAGCGTGCTATCCACGCCCGCCTTGGGCGACGTGAAGGCCATCCGCCCCATCCTGCAACCCGGCATGAGTGACAGTGCCTCGCTGGACAATGTGCTGGAGTTCTTCGTGATGTCCGGCCTCAGCCTGCCCCACGCCATGGCAATGCTGGTGCCCGAATCGTTCAACGACAAGAATCCCATCAGCGAGGACCTGAAAGCCTTCTACGAATACCATTCCATCCTGATGGAGCCGTGGGACGGTCCCGCGGCCTTGCTCTTCAGCGACGGACGCTACGCGGGCGGCATGTTGGACCGCAACGGCCTGCGACCCGCACGCTACCTCATCACCAAGAACGACATGATGGTGGTGGCCAGTGAGGCGGGCGTCATCAGCTTTGAGCCGGAGAATATCAAGGAGAAAGGCCGCCTGCAACCGGGCAAAATCCTGATGGTGGACACGCAGGAGGGTCAAATCTACTACGATGGCCCGCTGAAGGAACAATTGGCTTCCGCCCGTCCCTACCGCCGCTGGCTGTCCGCCAACCGCATCGAGTTGGACGCCCTGCGCAGTGGCCGCAAGGTGGAGAACGCCGTGCCGGACTACAACCGCCGCCTGCGCGCCTTCGGCTTCACCCGCGAGGATGTGGAGCGCATCGTGATGCCGATGTGCACCACGGGTGCCGAACCCACGGCCTCCATGGGCAACGACACACCCCTGGCCGTCCTCTCGGACTTGCCGCAACTGCTGTTCAACTATTTCCGCCAGCAGTTCGCCCAAGTCACCAATCCGCCCATCGACCCCATCCGCGAGGAACTGGTGATGTCGCTGACGGAGTACATCGGCGCCGTGGGCAACAACATCCTCCAGCCCGACGAGAGCCATTGCAAGATGGTGCGCCTGCCGCATCCCATCCTGACCAACACGCAATTGGATATCCTCTGTCACATCCGCTACAAAGGCTTCCAGGCCGTCAAGCTGCCGATGCTCTTCCCCGCAAGCGGGGGCAAGGCCGGATTGCAGGAAGCCTTGGCAGAGTTGTGCCGCCGGGCGGAAGAAGCGGTGACGGGAGGAGCCAACTACCTCATCCTGACCGACCGCGACGTGGATGCCGCCCATGCGCCCATCCCCTCGCTGCTGGCCGTCAGCGCGGTGCACCACCACCTGATAAGCGTGCAGAAGCGTGTGCAGACCGCCCTCGTGGTGGAGAGCGGCGAAATTCGCGAGGTGATGCACGCCGCTCTCCTGCTGGGCTACGGCGCCAGCGCCATCAACCCCTACATGGCCTTTGCCGTGCTGGACGACCTGGTGCGCCGCGGCGACGTGCAACTGAACTACGAAACGGCGGAGAAGAATTACATCAAGGCTCTTTGCAAGGGACTTTACAAGATAATGAGCAAGATGGGCATCAGCACCATCCGTTCCTACCGTGGCGCGAAGATATTCGAGGCCGTGGGCGTGGGCGGGGAGCTGCTGAAGAACTACTTCGGCACGCCCGCTTCCACCATCGGCGGCATCGGCCTGGAGGAGATTGCGCGGGATTACGCCGTCTTCCATCAGGCCGGATTCGCCCCGGACGAGGTGGAGGATTTGTTGCCCCACGTCGGGCAGATGTCCTACCGCAAAGACGGCGAGCAACATGCCTGGAATCCCGACACCATCAGTGCCCTGCAACTGGCCACCCGCCTGGGCAGCTACGCCAAGTTCAAGGAGTTCACCCGGCTGGTGGACGAGAAGGAGCATCCCGTCTTCCTGCGCGACTTCTTCCGCTTCCGCCGCCAGCCGATACCCATTGAACAGGTGGAGCCGGTGGAGGAGATTGTCAAGCATTTCGTCACGGGCGCCATCTCCTTCGGCGCCATCAGCCAGGAGGCGCACGAAGCTCTGGCCTTGGCGATGAACAAGCTGGGCGCGCGCAGCAACACGGGCGAGGGAGGCGAGGACGCCCGCCGCTTCCACGGCGAGGAGGACGGCATCTCCCTCTGCAGCAAGACCAAGCAGGTGGCTTCGGGCCGCTTCGGCGTGACCACGGAATACTTGGTGAACGCCGAGGAGATACAAATCAAGGTGGCGCAGGGAGCCAAGCCCGGCGAAGGCGGCCAGCTGCCCGGCTTCAAGGTGGACCGGGTGATAGCCCGCACGCGCCACTCCATCCCCGGCATCTCCCTCATTTCGCCCCCGCCGCACCACGACATCTACTCCATCGAAGACCTGGCACAGCTCATCTTCGACCTGAAGAATGTCAATCCCCGCGCCCGCATCAGCGTCAAGCTGGTGGCGGAGAGCGGCGTGGGCACCATCGCCGCCGGCGTGGCCAAGGCGAAAGCCGACCTGATTGTCATCTCCGGTGCCGAGGGAGGCACGGGCGCCTCGCCCGCCTCGTCCGTACGCTATGCGGGCATCCCGCCCGAAATAGGCTTGAGCGAAGCGCAACAGACCCTGGTGCTGAACGGCCTGCGCGGACAAGTGCGCCTGCAAACCGACGGACAACTGAAGACCGGGCGCGACATCATCTCCATGGCCCTGCTGGGCGCCGAGGAGTTCGCTTTCGGCACCGCCGCCCTCATCGTGCTGGGCTGCGTGATGATGCGCAAGTGTCATGCCAACACCTGCCCCGTGGGTGTCGCCACGCAGGACGAACGTTTGCGCAAGCATTTCCGCGGGCATTATGAATATGTGGTGAACTATTTCCGCTTCCTGGCCGAGGAGGTGCGCGAGTACCTGGCCGAGATGGGCTTCACCCGCCTGGCCGACATCGTGGGTCGCACGGACCTGATAGAGCTGAAGCCCGCCGCCCCCGGCACCAAAGCCGCCCTGCTGGACTTCGGCCGACTGCTGCACCGTGTGGACAACGGCGCGGCCTTGCACAACGTCTCGGCACAGCGGCACGACATCGACCACGTGTTGGACGTCCCGATGCTCGCCGCTGCCCGCGAGGCGTTGGACAACCGCCGGGAAGTTTCGCTGGAGTATGCCATCGCCAACACCGACCGTTCCGTGGGCGCGATGCTCTCCGGCGCCGTGGCCGCCCGCTACGGCGAGCAGGGCCTGCCCGACCGCACCATCCAGGTGAGGTTCAAAGGCTCGGCAGGACAGAGCTTCGGCGCCTTCCTGGCCCGTGGCATCAGCTTCCGCCTGGAGGGCGAGGCCAACGACTACCTGGGCAAGGGACTGAGCGGCGGGCACATCTCCGTGCAACCGCCCGTGCGCAGCGGATTTGCCGCCGAAGACAACACCATTGCCGGCAACACCTTGCTCTACGGCGCCACCTCGGGCGAGGTCTACATCAACGGACGGGTGGGCGAACGCTTTGCCGTACGCAACTCCGGTGCCGTGGCCGTGGTGGAAGGCGTGGGCGACCACTGCTGCGAGTACATGACCGGCGGCCGCGTGGTGGTCCTGGGTGAGACGGGGCGCAACTTCGCGGCAGGCATGAGCGGCGGCGTGGCCTATGTCTGGGACAAGCACCGCAACTTCGACTACTTCTGCAACATGGATATGGTGGAACTCTCCCTCCTGGAGGATGCCTCCGCCCGCAAGGAGCTGCACGAGCTGGTGCGCCGGCACTACCTGCACACCGGTTCCGAACTGGCCCGCGCCATGCTGGACGACTGGGCGCGCTACGTGGACGAGTTCATCCAGGTGACGCCCATTGAGTACAAGAAGGTGCTGGCCGAGGAGCAGATGCGCAAGCTGCAGGAAAAGATAGCCGAGGTACAACGAGATTATTGACCTGTCAAGGGGAAAAGTCTTCGATACCTGTATAAACCTATAACTTCAACCTGAAGTTTTACAGCTTTAGCCTGAAGCTATACAACTTTAGCTTGAAGTTTTATAGCTTTAGCCTAAAGTTATAACTTCCAAACAGTAAAGAACAGGTTTATCTTCTTGTAGGTGAACATTTTCTGCCTTAGGATCGAAACCTTTCGCCTGCAAGGCATCCATATATCGAATAACCCGAGCCTAATGGCTCTTAAACCAACGAAACAATGGGAAACCCGAAAGCATTCCTTACCATACCCCGGCAAGAAGCCGGATACCGGCCGATACACGACCGCATCAACGATTTCAGCGAAGTGGAACAGACGCTGAACACGGGCGAACGCAAGCTCCAGGCCTCGCGCTGCATGGACTGCGGCGTGCCCTTCTGCCACTGGGCCTGCCCGCTGGGCAACCGTCCCCCGGAATTTCAGGATGCCCTGTGGAAGGGCGACTGGCGCAAGGCTTACGAGATACTGGCACGCACCAACGACTTCCCCGAATTCACCGGGCGCGTCTGTCCCGCCCTGTGCGAGCAGAGTTGCGTCCTGAAGCTCAGCATCAATGCGCCCGTCACCATCCGCGAAGACGAGGCCGCCGTCATCGAGGCTGCCTTCCGCGAGGGCTATGTGCAACCCAAAGTCCCCCGCCGCAACGGCCGCCGGGTGGCCGTCATCGGCTCCGGCCCCGCGGGACTGGCCGCCGCCAACCGGCTGAACCATCTCGGCTATGAAGTCACCGTGTTCGAGAAGGATGAATACGTGGGCGGCCTCTTGCGCTTCGGCATCCCCAACTTCAAGCTGAACAAGCCCATCATCGACCGCCGCATCCGCCTGATGGAGGCCGAAGGCGTCAACTTCCGCGTGAACCAGGAGATTGACCTGCACCGATTGCCCGAAGGCTTTGATGCCTACTGCCTCTGCACCGGCACGCCCCAGGCGCGGGACCTGGCCGTCCCCGGCCGCGAACTGGCAGGCATCCACTTCGCCCTGGAGATGCTGGCCCAGCAGAACCGCGTCCTGGCCGGGCAGACCTTCGCGGAGGAGGAGCGCATCACGGCGCGGGACAAGCATGTGCTGGTCATCGGCGGCGGCGACACGGGCAGTGATTGCATCGGCACGGCCAACCGCCAGGGTGCCAAGAGCGTGGCGCAGATAGAAATCATGCCCCAGCCACCCGTGGGCCATAATCCCGCCACGCCCTGGCCGCAGTATCCCCGCGTGCTGAAGACCAGCAGCAGCCACGAGGAGGGTTGCACCCGCCGCTGGAGCCTCAGCACCGTCCGCTTCATCGGCGAGGAAGGACACGTGCGCGGCGCGGAAGTGGAGGAAGTGGAGTGGCAGCCCAATCCCGACGGCGGTCGCCCGCTGATGCAGCCCACAGGCCGGCGCGAGACGCTACAGGCCGATTTGGTGCTCCTCGCCATGGGCTTCCTGAAGCCCGAACTGCCCCCGCTGCCTGCCAACGTGTGGGTGGCCGGCGATGTGGCCACGGGGCCGAGCCTGGTGGTGCGTTGCATCGCCGCGGGACGGCGGGCGGCGGAGGAAATCAGCCGGACGATTTTATAAGATTAGGCGCGGATTACGCGGATTCCACGGATTTGTTTATTATAACCCATGGAATCATGTATCTTACTTGCTATAGTTAATCCGTGAAATCCGCGTAATCCGCGCCCAAAAAACACCGATAAATTATCATTCAACAAAGATATGTGTGGAATAGCAGCAATACTCAACGTCAGGCAACAGACGCCTGAACTACGTGCCAAGGCCCTGTCCATGGCCAAGAAGATACGCCACCGCGGCCCCGACTGGAGCGGCATCTACTGCGGCGGCACGGCCATCCTGGCCCACGAACGACTCTCCATCGTCGACCCGCAGAGCGGCGGGCAACCCCTCTACTCGCCCGACCGGCGGCAGGTGCTGGCCGTGAACGGCGAAATATACAACCACCGCGACATCCGCCAACGCTACGAGGGGCAATACGCCTTCCAGACGGGCAGCGACTGCGAAGTCATCCTCGCCCTCTACCGCGACAAGGGCATCCATTTCCTGGAGGAGCTGAACGGCATCTTCGCCTTCGTCCTCTACGATGAGGAGCGGGATGAGTTCCTGATGGCCCGCGACCCGATAGGCGTCATTCCCCTCTACATCGGCCGCGACGCGGACGGCACCGTCTATTGCGCCAGCGAACTGAAAGCCCTCGAAGGCTTCTGCGAACGCTACGAGCCTTTCCTGCCCGGGCACTATTATTGGAGCCGCGAGGGCCGGATGACGCGCTGGTACTGCCGCGACTGGTTCGCTTACGAGAGCGTGGCCGGCGGCAAGGGCCAGGGCAACGACCCCGGCCTGCAACTGCGCACGTCCCTCGAAGCCGCCGTGCGCCGCCAGCTGATGAGCGACGTGCCCTATGGCGTGCTCCTCTCCGGTGGACTGGACAGCAGCATCATCTCTGCCGTGGCCAAGCTCTATGCCTCGCGCCGGGTGGAGACGGATGGGCGCAACGAGGCGTGGTGGCCGCAACTGCACTCCTTCGCCATCGGCTTGGAAGGCTCGCCGGACCTGGCCAAGGCGCGCGAGGTGGCTGCCTACATCGGCACGGTGCACCACGAGGTGCACTATACCCTGCAAGAGGGGCTGGACGCCCTGCGCGACGTCATCTATTATATCGAGACCTACGACGTGACCACCGTCCGCGCCTCCACGCCGATGTACCTGCTGGCCCGCGTCATCAAGTCGATGGGCATCAAGATGGTGCTCAGCGGCGAGGGGGCGGACGAGGTGTTCGGCGGTTACCTCTACTTCCACAAGGCGCCGGACGCACAGGCTTTCCACGAGGAGACCGTGCGCAAGCTCTCCAAGCTGCACCTGTATGACTGCCTGCGGGCCAACAAGTCGCTGTCCGCCTGGGGCGTGGAGGGGCGCGTGCCCTTCCTCGACAAGGAGTTCCTGGACGTGGCGATGCGCCTCGACCCCGCCCTGAAGATGTGTCCGGGCAAGACGATGGAGAAGCGCATCCTCCGCGAAGCCTTTGCCGACCTCCTGCCTGCCAGTGTGGCCTGGCGGCAGAAGGAGCAGTTCAGCGACGGCGTGGGCTACGGCTGGATAGACACCTTGCGCGACATGACCGCCCGCCTGGTGAGTGACGAGGAGATGGCCCATGCGGCGGAACGCTTCCCCGTCAACACGCCGCACAACAAGGAGGAGTATTACTACCGCAGCATCTTCGAGAGCTACTTCCCCAGCGAGAGTGCCGCCCGCAGCGTGCCGAGTGTGCCCAGCGTGGCCTGCTCCACCGCCGAGGCCCTGGCCTGGGACGCTTCCTTCAAGGACATGAACGAGCCGAGCGGACGGGCCGTGGCCGGGGTGCATGAGGAGGCGTATGGTAAATAGGAATTCATAAGTT
Source organism: Candidatus Bacteroides pullicola (assembly GCA_019115825.1). Taxonomy (GTDB): domain Bacteria; phylum Bacteroidota; class Bacteroidia; order Bacteroidales; family Bacteroidaceae; genus Bacteroides; species Bacteroides pullicola. Next base: position 24,725 of record DXCV01000062.1, on the reverse strand, counting down.
GACAAGGGGACGAGTTAACGAGGCAACAAGGTCTGTTTGTAGACAGACTTACAAATGATAAGCCCTGTCCTCGTAGCCTTGTTAACTTGTCAACTCGTCAACTAAATTATCATTTGCAATGAAAATACATTTCACCAAAATGCACGGCGCGGGCAATGACTACATCTACGTGGACACCGCCCGTTACCCCATTACCGACCCCGCCCGTTGCGCCATCGCCTGGAGCCGCCCGCACACAGGCATCGGGAGCGACGGCCTGGTGCTGGTCGGCCCGTCGGACAAGGCGGACTTCTCCATGCGCATCTTCAACGCGGACGGCTCGGAGGCGCGGATGTGCGGCAATGCCAGCCGTTGCATCGGCAAGTATGTCTACGAATACGGCCTGACGGACCGGACGTGCGTCTCACTGGACACCCTGTCGGGCATCAAGCAACTGCATCTGCACGTGGACGAGCAGGGAGAGGTGCAGTCGGTCACGGTGGACATGGGCATCCCCTCGGATATCCACCCCGTGGACTTGGGCGAAGGCTTTCCGTATGAAAAAGGCATCGCCGTGTCGATGGGTAATCCGCATTTGGTTATCTTTGTGCCCGATGTGGAGCGTGTCCCCCTGGCGGAAGCCGGACCCCTGCTGGAACGTCACCCGCTGTTCCCGGACCGCGTGAACGTGGAGTTTGCCCAGGTGCTGGACGAGTCGCATATCCGTATGCGGGTCTGGGAGCGCGGTTCGGGCATCACCCAAGCCTGCGGCACGGGAGCCTGTGCCACGGCAGTGGCCGCCGCCTTCACCGGCCGCTGCGGACGCGAGTCGGACGTCCTCATGGACGGCGGCACGCTGCACCTCAGCTGGCAAGGTCCCGGCGGACACTTGCAGATGACCGGGCCTGCCACGCGGGTCTATGACGGCGAGATAGAAACTACCGACTACTAACTACTGATTACTTGACATTATGCCCTTAGTAAACGAACATTTCCTGAAGCTGCAAGGCAGCTACCTGTTCTCCGACATCGCCAAGCGCGTTAACGCCTTCAAGGTGACCCACCCGGACAAGAAACTGATACGCCTGGGCATCGGCGACGTCACCCGCCCGCTTCCCCCCGCCTGCATCGAGGCGATGCACCGCGCCGTGGACGAACTGGCCCGGGAAGACAGCTTCCACGGCTACGGCCCCGAACAAGGTTATGGCTTCCTGATAAACGCCATCATCAAGCATGACTTCGCCGCGCACGGCATCAACCTCAGTCCCTCCGAGATTTTCATCAGCGACGGAGCCAAGAGCGACACGGGCAACATCGGCGAACTGCTACGCTGGGACAACAGCATGGCCGTCACCGACCCCGTCTATCCCGTCTACGTGGACAGCAACGTGATGAACGGGCGGGCCGGCGCACTCAACACGGACGGGCAGTGGTCCAACATCACCTACCTGCCCTGCACCGAGGCGAACGGTTTCATACCCGCCCTGCCCGAACACCGCGTGGACCTCATCTACCTGTGCTATCCCAACAACCCCACGGGCACCACCCTGACCCGCGACCAACTGAAGAAGTGGGTGGACTATGCCCTGGCCAACGACACCCTGATAGTCTTCGACGCCGCCTACGAGGCATACATCCGCGAGCCGGACGTGCCGCACAGCATCTACGAGATACGCGGCGCCAAGAAGGTGGCCATCGAGATACGCAGCTTCTCGAAGACGGCAGGATTCACCGGCGTGCGTTGCGGCTATACGGTCGTGCCCAAGGAGGTGACGGCAAGCGACATCGAGGGGCGGCGCATCCCCCTCAACCCCTTGTGGAACCGCCGCCAGTGCACCAAGTTCAACGGGGCCAGCTACATCACCCAGCGCGGTGCCGAGGCCGTCTATTCGCCGGAAGGGAAGAAGCAGGTGCGCGAGACCATTGATTACTATATGGAGAATGCCCGCATCATGCGCGAGAGCCTGACCGCCGCCGGCTTCCGGGTCTACGGCGGGGTGAACGCCCCCTACCTCTGGTGGAAGACGCCGGACGGCCTGCCCTCCTGGAAGTTCTTCGACAAGCTGCTCTACGAGGCCAACATCGTGGGCACGCCGGGCGTTGGCTTCGGTCCCAGCGGCGAAGGCTACCTGCGCCTCACCGCCTTCGGCCGGCGGGAAGACTGCCTGGAGGCGATGCGGCGCATACGCAGCAAGATGTAAGACGACAAGTTTCTCTCGTTGGTTGCCAAGCGACGGGGCGTGCCTGTGACGGGGTGCGTCCCGTTTTTTATGCGCATGCACAGGCTGTTTAACATATCTCCCCGCAGGCAGGTGTGTCAATTTGCATGAGAAATCGGCGATATGCTTTCAGATTATAACTCGGACGACCTTATACATGCCAATATGAAAGCGAACGTGTATATTTGCCAAATAGAAAGCGAATCTGCGTGCATTGATAGCAGAAAGCTGTAATTTTGCAGTGTGATAAGACAAAAGGAAAGAAGAATTATTGTTTAGCTATCAATAGGTATAAAAGAACCCTGCGCAGGCTGACGTTAAGGTAAATGTATGTATGATTAAAAACGATGAATGTTATGATTGGAACGTTACAACACAAGGTTATGGCATTGGCCGGTTGCATGATGCTGTGTCCGGTCGCCACGATGGCGCAAGACAAGGTCACGGCCGATGCGGGTGCGGAACTGGTAAGCGCCTACATCTGGCGCGGACAGGACCTGGGCAACGTGAGCCTGCAACCCACGCTGGCTATTGGCTACAAGGGCTTGTCCTTGAGCGGATGGGGCTCGGTAGGTTTGGACAAGGATGACACGAAAGAGTTCGACTTGACCTTGGGGTATGCCGTCGGAGGCTTCCACGTGGCGGTCACGGACTATTGGTTCGACAATGGCGCGGGCTACTTCCACTACGGGGCGCGGAACACCGCGCACGTGTTCGAGGCGAACGCGGGCTATGACTTCGGCTTCCTGTCCGTCAACTGGTACACCAACTTCGCGGGAAACGACGGCATGAACCGCGACGGGGAGCGGGCCTATTCCTCCTACGTGTCGCTGGCCGCCCCCTTCCGGCTGGGCGGACTGGACTGGACGGCGGAGGTCGGGGCGGTGCCCTGGGCCACCAGCTTCTACAATGCCACGGCTGACGACCCGGCAGGGACCAACGGCTTCGAGGTGTCCCACGTCAGCATCGGAGCCTCCAAGGCCATCCGCATCACGGAGCATTATTCCCTGCCCCTCTTTGCCCGGGCCGTATGGAATCCCGCCACGGAAGGCGCGTACTTCGTGTTTGGACTGCGTTTATTCTAACCACAAATCAACATATATAAATAGGTATAGTTTATGAAGAAGATTGAAGCTATCATCCGACGTTCCCGTTTCGAGGACGTGAAGGAAGCCCTGCTGGCCGCCGACATCGAGTGGTTCTCCTACTACGACGTGCGCGGCATCGGTAAAACCCGCGAAGGACGCATCTATCGCGGAGTAGTGTACGACACCAGTTCCATCGAGCGCATCCTGCTCTCCATCGTGGTGCGCGACAAGAATGTGGAGAAGACCGTGCAGGCCATCATGCAGGCCGCGCGTACCGGCGAGATTGGCGACGGCCGCATCTTTATCCTGCCTGTGGAAGACTCCATCCGCATCCGCACCGGCGAGCGGGGAGACATCTCCCTCTACAACGCCGAGCAAGAGAAATAAGCAAAACAAGGTTATACACTTTCATAAAAAGAAATCACAATGGATACAACTATGTTACTCGATACCGGCAACACGGCTTGGCTGATTGTTGCCACGATATTGGTCTTGCTGATGACCATTCCGGGCATTGCCCTGTTCTACGGCGGCTTGGTGCGCCAGAAGAATGTGCTGAGCATCGTCATGCAGAGCCTGCTGATTGTGGCAGCCGTCAGCATCATTTGGGTGGCTTTCGGCTACAGTTTCGTGTTCGGCACCAGCCTGGTGGAAAGCGGCAGCCCGCTGGGAGCCGTCATAGGAGGCTTCGACAAGGTGTTCCTCCGCGGCATCACGCTCGACACGCTCACGACCGGGCAAATCCCGGAACTGCTGTTCGTCTTGTTCCAGTGCATGTTTGCCGTCATCACGCCGGCACTGATACTGGGTTCGTTTGCCGAGCGCGTGAAGTTTTCGGGCTTCCTGCTGTTCACGGTGCTGTGGAGCATCTTGGTCTACATTCCCATGGCCCACTGGGTATGGGGCGGCGGCTTCCTGCAACAGATGGGGGCCATCGACTTTGCCGGGGGCACGGTGGTGCATATCAATGCCGGCATCTCCGCCCTGATAATGGCCCTTATGGTGGGGAAGCGCAGTGACTACAAGGCGGGACACCCCATGACGCCCCATAATGTCACCTTCGTCTTCATGGGCACGGCCTTCCTCTGGCTGGGATGGTTCGGCTTCAATGCCGGCAGCGGCCTGTGTGCCGACGGCCTGGCGGCCAACGCCTTCCTGGTGACCCATCTGGCCACGTGCGTCGCCGCCCTGACATGGATGGCCATCGACTGGATACAGAACAAGAAGCCCACCACCGTAGGCGCCTGCACGGGTGCCGTGGCCGGGTTGGTGGCCATCACGCCTGCGGCAGGCACGGTGGACATCCTGGGGGCCATCTGCATCGGGCTGCTCTCGTCCCTGGTATGCTTCTATATGGTGGCTGTGGTCAAGCCCAAGCTGGGGTATGACGACACGCTCGACGCGTTCGGCGTGCACGGCATCGGCGGCATCGTCGGCTCCATCTTGACGGGCGTGTTTGCCACCCGGTTCATTTCGGGCGAGGGCGGCGTGGAAGGCGCGCTCTATGGCGACTGGCACCAGCTTGGGGTACAAGTCCTGGCAACCGTCATCTCCATCGTCTTCAGCGCGGTGATGACCTTCGTCCTGTTCAAGGTGACGGACAAGTTGGTAGGCATCCGCGTGGACAAGCGCGTGGAGGAGGAAGGCCTGGATATCTACGAGCACGGCGAATCGGCCTACAACAGGTAATGGGGCGGGGTTCATACCCCTTGCAAGACCCCTTGGGATACCCCTTGCAAGACCCCTTGAGGTACCCCTTGCAAGACCCCTTGAAGTACCCCTTGCATGACCCCTTGAGGTACCCCACACGTGGGGGGTGAATAACGAGTTTATTAGTTCAATTTCAATACACCATTTTATGTCTACATTAAGATTCAGCGTAGTGGAAAAGGCGTTCCAGGCAAAGCCCGTGGAAGTTCCCGTCCCGGCGGAACGCCCCAGCGAGTATTTCGGGAAATATGTGTTCAACCGCGAGAAGATGTTCAAGTACCTGCCCGCCAATGTCTATGCCCGCCTGACGGACGCCATGGACCACGGGGCAGCCTTGGACCGCGACGTGGCCGACCAGGTGGCCGAGGGCATGAAGCGTTGGGCCATGGAACTGGGCGCCACGCACTACACCCACTGGTTCCAGCCCCTGACCGAGGGCACGGCCGAGAAGCACGATGCCTTCGTGGAGCACGACGGCAAGGGCGGCATGGTGGAGGAGTTTTCCGGCAAGCTGCTCGTGCAGCAGGAACCGGATGCGTCCAGTTTCCCCAACGGCGGCATCCGCAACACGTTCGAGGCACGCGGATACAGTGCCTGGGACCCCTCGTCGCCCGTCTTCGTGGTGGACGACACGCTGTGCATCCCCACCGTCTTCATTGCCTACACCGGCGAGTCGCTGGACTACAAGGCGCCCTTGCTGAAAGCCCTGCGTGCCGTGGACAAGGCCGCGACGGACGTCTGCCACTACTTTGACCCGAAGGTGCAGAAGGTGGTGGCCTACCTGGGCTGGGAGCAGGAGTATTTTCTGGTGGACGAGGGCCTCTATGCCGTCCGTCCCGACCTGCTGCTGACGGGCCGCACGCTGATGGGGCACGAGGCTTCGAAAAACCAGCAGCTGGAGGACCACTACTTCGGCGCCATCCCCACCCGCGTGGCCGCCTTCATGAAAGACCTGGAAATCCAGGCGTTGGAGCTGGGCATCCCGTTGAAGACGCGCCACAACGAGGTGGCTCCCAATCAGTTTGAGCTGGCGCCCATCTTCGAGGAATGCAACCTGGCCGTGGATCACAACATGCTTATCATGTCGCTGATGCGCAAGGTGGCCCGCACGCACGGCTTCCGCGTCTTGCTGCACGAGAAGCCCTTCAAGGGCGTCAACGGCTCGGGCAAGCACAACAACTGGTCGCTGGGCACGGACACGGGCGTCCTGCTGATGGCCCCCGGCAAGACGGAGGAAGAGAACCTGCGCTTCATCACCTTCGTGGTGAACACGCTGATGGCCGTCCACCGCCACAACGGCCTGCTGAAAGCCTCCATCATGAGCGCGACGAATGCCCATCGCCTGGGAGCCAACGAGGCGCCGCCCGCCATCATCTCCTCCTTCCTGGGCACACAGCTCAGCCGCGTCCTGGATCACCTGGAAGACAGCACGCCGGAAGAACTGCTGTCCCTCAGCGGCAAGCATGGCCTGAAACTGGACATCCCGCAGATACCGGAACTGCTCATCGACAACACGGACCGCAACCGCACCTCGCCCTTCGCCTTCACGGGCAACCGCTTTGAGTTCCGCGCCGTGGGCTCGGAAGCCAACTGCGCCAGTGCGATGATAGCCCTCAACGCCGCCGTGGCCGAGCAACTCGTGGACTTCAAGCGCGAGGTGGACGCCCTCGTCGAGCAGGGTGAACCCAAGGTGTCCGCCCTCCTCCAGGTCATCCGCCGCTGCATCAAGGCGTGCAAGCCCATCCGCTTCGACGGCAACGGCTACAGCGAGGAGTGGAAAGCCGAAGCCGCCCGCCGCGGGCTGGACTGTGAGACCAGCGTCCCCGTCATCTTCGACAACTACCTGTCCGACGACAGCATACGGATGTTCGAGACGACCGGCGTCATGACCCGCAAGGAACTGGAGGCGCGCAACGAGGTGAAGTGGGAGACCTACACGAAGAAGATTCAGATTGAGGCCCGCGTCCTGGGCGACTTGGTGATGAACCATATCGTCCCTGTGGCCACCGAATACCAGACCCGCCTCATCGACAATGTCTACAAGCTGAAAGCCCTCTTCCCGGCCGAGAAGGCGGACAAGCTCTCGGCGGAAAACCTGACCATCATCGACAAGATAGCCGAACACACCACCTACATCAAGGAGCACGTGGACGCCATGGTCGAAGCGCGCAAGGTGGCCAACAAGATTGCCGACGAGCGCGAGAAGGCCGTCGCCTACCACGACACCATCGCCCCGATGCTGGAGCAAATCCGCTACCACATCGACAAGCTGGAACTGATGGTGGACGACCAGATGTGGACGCTGCCCAAGTACAGGGAACTGCTGTTCATACGTTGATATGTTGCATTCAGACTTATAGTTTCGTCCCGGGTTGTTGTGATAACAATCCGGGACTTTTTACGGTATACCCCCCTTAATCAGGCATGGAGATGTTAAAATACAAAAATAAATAGCTCAAATCCGGTTAAATCACGAGATTAAGGTTAACTTTGGCAAATTATCCAATAATACCTGTTTACTGTATGAAAAACCTTGCAAGTTTATTGTGCCTGCTGGCCTTGGTGTCGCAGGTGTCCCTCGCGCAAGTGCGCTTGGAGCAGACCTTTGAGAAGGGGTGGAAGTTCACCCGGGCAGACCAGAAAGAGTTTAGCAACCGGACGTTCGACGATGCCGAATGGCAATCAGTCACCGTGCCCCACGACTGGGCCATCTACGGCCCGTTCAGCATCGAGAACGACAAGCAGAACCTGGCCATCGCGCAGGACGGCCAAAAGGAAGCCATGGAGCACGCCGGACGCACGGGCGGCCTGCCTTTCGTGGGCACGGGCTGGTATCGCCTGGAGTTCGAGGCACCTGAGTTCGGCCCGGGCAAGACAGCCACGCTGGTCTTCGACGGTGCCATGAGCCATGCCCGCGTGTGGCTCAACGGGCAGGCGGTGGGCTACTGGCCCTACGGCTACAACTCGTTCTACTTTGACGTGACGCCCTACCTGAAAGCCGGCGAGACCAACACGCTGGCCGTCCGCCTGGAGAATGCGCACGAGTCTTCCCGCTGGTATCCCGGCGCAGGACTCTATCGCAACGTACACCTTGTTATTAATGAAGACGCGCACGTCCCCACCTGGGGCACGCAGCTGACCACGCCCGAGGTAAGCAAGGACTTTGCCAAGGTCAATCTTTCGACGAGCCTTGTCTTCCCCCAAGGAAAAAAGATTGAGGACTACCGCATCGTCACCGAGCTGAAGGATGCTTCCGGCAAGGTGGTGGCCAAGAACGAGAAAAAAGGCACGCGCTACGACGGCAAGGGCTTCGAGCAAGACTTCGTGGTGGACAAACCCGCCTTGTGGAGTCCCGACAGCCCCGCGCTCTATACGGCTGAATCCAAGATATACGAAGGCAACACGCTGAAAGACGAGTACACCACCCGTTTCGGCATCCGCTCCATCGAGGTCATCCCCGACAAGGGCTTCTTCTTGAACGGTGAACGCATCGTCTTCAAGGGCGTGTGCAACCACCACGACCTGGGCCCCTTGGGCGGCATCGCCAACGAGGCAGGCATCCGTCGCCAGGTGCGCATCCTGAAGGACATGGGCTGCAACGCCATTCGCACCTCGCACAACATGCCTGCCCCCGAACTGGTGGAGGCTTGCGACGAGATGGGCATGATGCTGATGGCCGAATCCTTCGACGGCTGGAAGAGCCCGAAGGTGCCCAATGGCTACAACCTCCTCTTCGACGAATGGGCGGAGAAAGACCTGGTGAACCTGCTGCGCCACTTCCGCAACAACCCCAGCATCGTGATGTGGTGCATCGGCAACGAGGTGCCCGACCAGTGGAACGGCGATGTCGGCCCGAAGCTGACGCGCTTCCTGCAGGACATCTGCCACCGCGAGGACCCCACGCGCCCCGTCACCAACGGCATGGATGCCCCGGACGCCGTGGTCAACAACAACATGGCCGCCATCCTGGACGTGCCGGGCTTCAACTACCGCCCCTTCAAGTACGCGCAGAACTACAAGAAGCTGCCGCAACAGATCATCCTGGGCAGCGAGACCGCTTCGACCATCAGCTCGCGCGGCGTCTACAAGTTCCCCGTGGTGCGCAAGAGCATGGCGAAGTATGACGACCACCAGGCTTCGTCCTACGACGTGGAGCATTGCGGCTGGTCCGACCTGCCCGAGGACAATTTCATCTGGCACGAGGATTACCCGTGGAGCATCGGCGAGTTCGTATGGACGGGCTTCGACTACCTGGGCGAGCCTACTCCTTATTACAGCGATTGGCCCAGCCACTCGTCGCTCTTCGGCATCATCGACCTGGCCGGCATTCCCAAGGACCGTTACTACCTCTACCGCAGCCATTGGAATCCCGATGTGGAGACGCTCCACATCCTGCCGCATTGGAACTGGGAAGGCCGTGAAGGCGAGGTGACTCCCGTCTTTGTCTATACCAACTACCCGTCCGCCGAGCTGTTCATCAACGGCAAGAGCCAGGGCAAACGCACCAAGGACCTGTCCGTCACCATCGACAACAGCCTGTGCGACACCATCGGCTCCACCACTTTCAAGCGCCAGCAACGCTACCGCCTGATGTGGATGGACACCAAGTACGAGCCGGGCACGGTGAAGGTTGTGGCCTACGACAAGGACGGCAAGGCCGTGGCCGAGAAGGAAATCCACACCGCCGGCAAGCCTTACGCCATCGAGCTCATCCCCGACCGCACGCAAATCAAGGCAGACGGCAAGGACCTCTCCTTCGTCACTGTCCGCGTGGTGGACAAGGACGGCAACCTCTGTCCCACGGCCGAGAACGAAATCAAGTTCAAGGTGAAAGGCAAGGGCTGGTATCGCGCCGGCGCCAATGGCAATCCCGCTTCCTTGGAGTCCTTCCAGCGTCCGCAGATGAAGGTGTTCAGCGGCATGATGACCGCCATCGTCTCTTCCACCGAAGAACCCGGCTCCATCACATTGGAGGCCACTGGCAAAGGGCTGAAGAAGGCTGTGCTGAAGCTGGAAAGCAAATGAGCATGAATTGCTGAAAAAGAGGTAAAGTCAAAACCCACAGGAGACTGATACCTTGTTATTTTTAGACGCGGACAATACGGACTTCATCAATTAATAATCCGTATTGTCCGCGTCTAAAAGTTTCAACATTCTTAATCCCATGCCCATTCCGCCCGTACCGAAACCTGGTCACAGCCGTACTGTGAAGGCGTCACACCCGTACTGTGAAGGCATCACACATGTACTGTGAACGACACCAGCACCTCCCGTCCTCGGAGCCGGTATTGGTAGGAAAAGCGGTTCAAACCGTCGAAAATCGTGTAGGAATATTCCTTCCGGTGCAGGAGGTTGTTGAGGTCTATTCCTATGCGGAATTTCCGGAAAGTGTAATGAATGCCTGTATCGAGCAGGGGGAAAGTTTTATATTGACCGGGGGTGATTTCCTTCCGGGTAATGTCTGCGGAGAAAGCCAGTTCGAGGGAAGAAACCGGGAAGAGGGATAGTTTGCCATGGTGCATTTGCGAACGGATGCTTTGCTTTTGCTCCAGATAGCGTGAAAAGTTTTTGGAAAGAGAAGCTTCGTAATCCAACTCCAGGAAAGGCCACGGACGGGCGTTCAGATGAATGTTGCATCCGATAGTTTGTCCATAATAATGAATTGTTTGTCCTTGTTGGAGGACGGCATTCTGACTCCATGCGTAGGAGGCTTGCAGGGATACTTTGGTTTGGAGGGAGCGGAAGTATTTGCTGGCTTCCCCCAAGGTGGTGAAACGGTCGGTATGATGGGGGATGTGGTATTGTGTTTGGGTAATTTGTTCAGTGGAAACCTGTTGTCCGTTCATCAGATTATTCCAAGTGCGACTATGGTTGGCATCCAGATTGAAGAACCACATTTCCAAGGGAATCTTGAAGTCGTAGTGCAGGTTTGTTGTAAATGTCTTTGTATCTGAAAGGAGTCCGCTCCGGTAATTGCGGGAGAGGTAATCTGTCTGGATGGGCGCGGTGAGCAAGTCGAGGATGTCGCCGGTTTGTCGGTTGTAGGTGAGCTGGGCACGCAGGGTGGATTGGGCATTGAGCTTGTAGTTGAAGTAGAGGTAAGGGTTCAAGCTGAAGCGGAATTCCTTATTTTGGACAGGAGCATTGCCTGTATTTCGGAAGTGATGATACTCGCCTTTCATGGCAAGTTGGGCGCGGAAAACGTATTTTTGCCGGGGATGGGTGTATTCATAGCGGGGCGAGAAGAAGAGTTCGTAATTCTCGCCGGAAAGGTCGTTGCGCTCCGGCGTGTCGGACAGGGACAGGCAGGTATGGATGCGGTCGGATGTGGCGCGGAATGTCCAGGGAAAATAGAGGCTGGAGCGGCGGAAATCGTAGGCAAGGGATAGGGATTCTTGGGTAAAAAAACGATAATTGCGCGCCGTTTGGCTGAGTGCATCGCCGCCTTCGGATTCCGTGGAAATGGAGAGCCTTCCAGTAGGATGGGCCTCATAGTTCAATAAAGAAGAGAGGCTCCAGCGGACGGCTCCCTGCTTCCAGCGGATTTGAAAAGAGTTGCGAAGGGCATACCTTTGCATCTTTTCCGTTTGTTGGATTCCGGCAAAGTTGCGTAAAGTGGGCAACTTGTCCTCGCCAAGGGAGGCACTTGCCAAAAGATTGTCGGTGACATACTTTTGGTCGGAGTTGAGTTCGTATTTCAGGGTCAATTCCGGGGTGTGGGTATGGGAGAGGGGTGTCTGTGCTTCTTCCAATACGAGGTCGGACGTGCCGTTATAGTAGCTGCGTACGGTTTGGAAATCATAACGGGTACGGGTGTAGCCATAGCCAAGTTGGGCTTTTAGGGTGGCATCCTGGCTGGTGCGATTTAGGAGGTTCAGGGTCAGGGAGCGGTCGTCCGGACGAATGTAGCGTTTCCGGTCGAGGGGTGGGGTGCCGGAGGATAACCTTCCCAAGAGGTCGGGGGCGGAATGTCTGTCGGATTCGTCGGTGATGAGGTGCGCGTTTTCTTCTTGCTCGAACTCCCGGATATTTCCAATCTTGGCCGTCAGGATGGATTGGAAATCGGGTTTGAACAACATCCCGGCACCGGAAAGCTGGTAGCGCATTTTGTCTCCGTATCCGGCACAGGCTTCGTAGTTTCCGATGGGGCGGAGTTTGGCTTGGGGATTCAGCTTCACATTTAGTGCCACTTGGTCGCTGAACACCATCTTTTCCAGCTTGACAGGTTGGTGATGGTTCAATACTTGGACGGTGCTGACAAGGGAAGCCGGCAGGTTGTTGGTGGCGATGTTGTATTGTCCGCCCAGCAAATCCAAGCCTTCTATGTAGAAGTGTGAGATATCCTTGCCTTGGTATTTTATTTTTCCATTGCTTGCGACATGGATGCCGGGAATCTTGCGGAGGGCGTCTTTCAAGCTGATGTCCCCGGCTCCCGTAAAGGCGGAGAGTCGGAAGGAGAGGGTGTCTCCCTGTTGGGCAACGATGGGAGCGGTTATCGTTACTTCCTTGAGCGTCAATGTCTTTTCTTCCAATACGACATCTTGGTTTTGAGAACGGTTTTCCAAGGACAGGGCATACGTCTGGTAGCTCAAGTGTTCGAAGGTCAGCCGGATTTGTGGAGTTTCCGGCGTGCCGCTCAGTTGGTAAGAGCCGTCAGCCTTCGAAGAAGTATAGGCCACCAAGTCATTTCCTTGAAACATCTTGACTATCACCGCTTCCACCGGTTTCCCTTGCCGGTTGGTGACGATTCCCCGGATGAGGATGCCGGTCGGACAAGCGGAAGCGGGCAGAAGCAGGAGGACTGTCCATAACAAGAATAATGCAGGTTTCATCGAAAGCCTTATTGGATTTCAAGAGGAACATAGCCATTGGGATGGAGACGCAGGGGCACGCCGTTGATGGAGATGGACCCATCTTGGGCACCTCCTCCGAATTTGCGGACCTCCATCTCGCTGATGGCTTCGATAGGCAGGTTCTTCATCGGGTCTTTCTCGAAAAGGTTCTTGGCTTTCACGAATTTGTCCCGTGTGATGGACAAAACATTGGTGACATCCAAAGGCCGGATGCCGGTCTTTGCCTTCCGGAAACTGATGGCCGAGAACCGGTGGATATTTTCCGAATCGGTGGCTTCCAGTATCAATCCGGGCAGGCCGGCCAGTTTCCAGGGACCGAACGATACGGGGATTTCTTCGGCATACCACGCTGTCCACGTGCGTCCTCCATAAGTGCCCGTAGCCTTCCTACAAGGATAGCCACAGATGGTATCCGTGCCCTCTGCCAGTGTCCAGGCAATGGAGACCAAGTCTTCGGTGTAGACATACCGGTCCGGAGTAATGACGCTGAGGACGGTCATTTTCCCTTCGGGGAGATTCTGCCAGATGGTTTGGTCGAAGTAACAGGGGTTCTTCAAGGTCCGGATGCCGTATTCCTTTTGCAGTTCGGCATCGTCCGGCCGGGCTTGGGTGACGGAGTCCAATTGGAAGCCCGTATAATCCAGGAACTTGGCTTGCGCGGCACCTATCTGCAAAAGGCCGTTGTAGATGTCGGAGAAAGGCTGTCCGCTCTTGTCCGTACCGTTGACCTCGTATCGGTACAAGCATTCGTACAAGGCTGTTTCTTGTGCTTGGGACAATGAGGCGCAACAGAGGGAAATGAATAAGAAAATGACATGTTTCATACGATGATGTTTTTTAGTTTACGCTTGCAAAGGTCGCATACGCCGGGTACATTTGCGGTTAACATCCGCTCAATTACGGTTAACTACGGTTAACTCTTCAAGTGGAAGGTTCTTGGCTTATGGCTTAATGTTTAACTTTGCGGGAGTTATTAAACGGAAAAGTCGGATGGAAAACAAGAGAAGGTTTCTGATAGTCATACTTGTGTTGCTGGTGGCCATCATCGGTACGGTCGGTTTGTCCGTGGCCTTGATGATTCAGACTTACAAGGGATTGAATGACGAATTTGCCGGAAGCGTGCAAGCGGCTCTTTCCGAGGCTATCCAGTTGGAGAGGTACATCAGTGAGGCTGTCAATATGGATATCAGCCAACCGGTACATGGGCAAGGCAAAATGGCTAGCCTTCCTATTCTGGAGGGAATTCCCCCGGCAGACATATCTTCCATTTCTATCCATAAGAATGTGAAGGAAAGGGATTTTATATCCATTGATTTCCAAAAAGACTCATTGGGGGGAACGACATCCTCGGGCAAATTCAATGTGCAGATTTTCCGTGATTTTTTGGATGAATTGTTCAGAAGCCGGGGCATCCATGCGCCTTATTCCGTGCTGGTGAGGCAACGGATTCCCGGAAAGAAGGTGATTTTCATCAGGGAAACGGACGAAAACCAGGGTACTTCGATTCAAGTGGCCGGAGACAAAGGAGATACGACTTTGATTACGTATGGGAATGCGGGGACGGATGCAGACATTCCGCCAAGCTTTGATACGCTTTATGTGGACTCTTTCCCCGGTAAATATACCTTGGAATGCCGGGCGGAAGCGGGTACTTTCCCCATTACGGAATGTTGGGTCAGGATAGAAAGTCCCCATCGGATGCTTTTGGGGAAGATGGGAGGAATCATCCTGGCTTCCATCTTGATAGCGATGGTCTTGATAGGCTCGTTCATCTATCTGCTGAAGGCCATCTTGCGGATGAAGTCGGTGGGGGAGATGCGGCGCGACTTCACGCACAACATCACGCATGAACTGAAGACGCCTATTGCCGCCATCAGTGCCACGAACGAGGCGTTGGCAGACTTTTCCGTCGGCGAGCATCCCGAAAAGCGAAAGAAATACCTGGATATCCAGCGGCATTATCTACAGATGCTTTCCTCGATGGTGGAGCGGATTTTGTCCTTGTCTGTCCAAGAGAGCGAAAATTTCCGGCTGCAGCCGACAACCTGTTCGCTGCGCGCTTTGATGAAAGAACAGGTACAGGCACTGCGAGATAAGTATGACAAGGACGTCCAGATAGATACAGAGATTTCTGATTTACAAGTAATCGTAGATAAATTCCATTTTTCCAATGTCTTGCAAAACTTGCTGGATAATGCCGTGAAATATACGCCTTCCCATCCGCACATTGTCATAAAGGCAGGCCATACGGGGAAGAGAAACTTCATTTCCATCAGCGACAATGGCATTGGCATACCGTCTTCCCAACGGAAACATGTGTTCGAAAAATATTATCGAGTACCGACGGGGGATGTCCAAAATGTGCACGGATTCGGAATCGGTCTTTATTATTGCCGCTTAGTGATAGAGAAACATGGAGGAAAAATTTCGATTTCAGGCTCTCCGAACGGGGGCACAACGGTGACCATTCTATTTTAAGGATTTATGGATAAGCAGCAGATTAAACTTTTGTTGGTTGAGGATGAACAGGCTTTTGCCTGGGTATTGTCGGACACGCTTTCCGGCAGCGGGTTTGAAGTGCGCAATGCGTACGACGGAGAAGAAGCCCTGCAACTTCTCCATTCGGAGTTGCCGGACGTGATTGTGGCGGACATCATGATGCCAAAGATGGATGGCTTCACCTTGGTGCGGCAACTTCGGAAAGAAGGCATCCGGACGCCTGTGCTTTTCCTTTCCGCGCGGACAGATCCGGAAGATGTGGTCAAAGGTTTCGAGCTGGGAGCCAGTGACTACATACGCAAGCCTTTTGCCATCAAGGAACTGATAGTACGCGTACGTTCGTTGTTAGGGCGGTTGCAGGAGACGCAGGCAAAGATAGTGGAAGAAAAATACCACATCGGCCACCTCCTGTTTGACGCCATGGCCCATAAGTTGTCCATCAAGGCAGCAGAAAGCGTGCAGGAAATCTCCCTTCCCACACGCGAATCCGAAATATTGGCCCTCCTGTGTCGACGCATGGGCGAAGTAGTCCCTACCTCCACCATCCTACAGGATTTGTGGGGAAACGATGATTATTTCTGCACCCGAAGCCTGAATGTGCACATCACACGTCTCCGCAAGAAGCTGGCTGCGGACGGGCGCATTGCCATTGATGCGTTTCGGGGAATGGGATACAGGCTTTGGGTACGTTCGGAATGAAGTGATGGATTTTATGGAAAAGTGTAGTATTAGAATGGCTTTTTTATTGGAAAAGTGTATATTTGCGAGGCGAAACCATATTGAAAAGTGTAAGAAGCCATGCTGTACAGGAAGATTAGATCATACATTGAAGACCATTTGAAATCTGATGAGGACAAGATTCTCCTTATTGAAGGTGCAAGACAGATAGGCAAGTCCTATATCATTCGGAGTGTAGGGATGGAACTTTATGTCAACTATGTCGAAATAAATTTCGTTGTGGACGATGAAGGAGAAAAGATATTTAAGGATGTTCATACAACTGAAGATTTCTATCTGAAATTAAGTATGGTTGCAGGCTCCAAGTTGGACAGATATGACAATACACTGGTTTTCATTGATGAAATTCAGCAATATCCGCAATTCCTGACCATGCTTAAGTTCTTGCGACAAGAACATCGGTATCGGTTTATTTGTAGTGGAAGTCTTTTGGGCATAGCCTTGAAAGAGACTGTTTCGGTTCCTGTCGGAAGTGTAATACCTAAGAAGATGTATCAGCTTGATTTTGAAGAATTCTTGATTGCGAATGATTTCGGTAAGGATGCTATTGGCCATTTGAGAAACTCCTTTGTGCAGAAACAGACTTTGGCTTCAGAGGTTCACGATAAAGTGCTTGGACTTTTCAAGAGATATCTTTTGGTTGGTGGCATGCCTGATGCGGTCAATGAATATCTGACCACTCACAATATCGTCAAGGTAAGAGAGACTCAGGAGGCTATCAGGGTTTTGTATGGCATAGATGCTTCCCGTTACGAAGAGGGGACTGCCAAAAAGCTGCATATACGTCGTATTTATGACATGATTCCTTCTCAGATGGAGAACAAGAAGAAGCGGATTGTAGCGAAGGATATACAGAACAGGAAAGGAGATAGGTTCAGCAATTATATGGAGGAATTCGAGTATCTAATTAATTCAGGCATAACGATAGCATCCCATGCCATCAGCAATCCGAAATATCCATTGGTTGAGTCACAGCAGAAAAATCTGTTGAAGTTGTATATGAATGATGTTGGTATGCTTAGCTCCCAGTTGTACCAATATAATGTGCAGCCTATATTGAATGATATTGCCAGTATTAATCTGGGTTCAGTATATGAAAGTGCTGTTGCCCAAGAGTTGAAAGCACATTATAATAAACTGTTTTATTACGACAATAAGCAGAAGGGGGAGGTTGACTTCCTTGTTGATGACAGCAGTACAATGAGTGTTCTGCCAATTGAGGTTAAATCTGGAAAGGATTATACAGTTCATAGTGCATTGGATAACTTGATGGCGGTTCCAGACTACCATATTACTTCATCCATAGTTTTCTCAAACAATAGGGAAATTGTGGCGAAGGGTAATATTCTTTATCTTCCAATTTACCATGTAATGTTTATGGAGAATAAAATGCCGGATAAGGAGAATTTGTATATCTGAACAACAGTAGTACTTACTTGGGCATTTTAGTATATCTTCGTGGGCGAAGGAAGTTGAATTTCGTTGTTCTTTCGGACACTACATAATAAAAGCGCGGATGAAACGGGATATCCCGACTCATCCGCGCTCATTTAGTATGAATAACTACACTTCTTGTTATTCCACATTATACCCGCTTACCACCAGCCGTGGCGCATTGCCGCGTGTATCCACGTCTTTCCAATGCACGCGCACTTCCTTCTTCTCGCCGGGCAACAACGCGAAGTAGTTGTCCTCGTAGAAGATGGGGAGGAATTGCAGGCCGTCTTCCGCGCCCACGATGTTCAGGCGAACCATCAGGGCGGGGGTAGTGGTGGTGTTCTCCAACGTTACCACGGCATGCCATTCGCCGTTGGCATCCTGCTCGTATTGCAGATCCGATTGCAAGGCGACTTTGGCCAACTGCTTCAGGTCTTGGTAGTTGTTCTCTTCCTTGCTGCGGTGGTAGAAGTTTTCAGATACTACCTTATCGCCTTCCTTCAGCGTCAGCTTGATGAAGTGAACCTTCGTCAGGTTGTCGGGGAATTGCAGCTTGATGCACTTCTCGGTCGTATCCTCTTGGCTGTTCACCTTGGCTTCGCTTTCCCAAGCCACGGAGGCATCCATGTTCAATACTTGGACATGGGCGGTGAGGTCGGCATGGGCACCGGCATGGTAGTTCACCACTTCCACTTCATCCGTTGCGGGATTCCACTGGATGTGCAAGGGTTCGCACGCCTTCTTGATGCCGAAATAAGCGGCGGTAGGCTCGAAGTAATAGTCGTAGGTCTGCCATACCATCGACGGCCAGCACGGGTGGCTCATCCACATCAGCAGGCCCATGCGGTTCTTGCTACGCGACTCGAAGAGGCTGCGGTGGCCGTCATAGTTCACCCATTGCGCCAGTTCGGTAAACTCTTTGGCGCTCTGGGGTTCACCATAGCCTTGGGCGATAATTTGGTTGAACGAAGTAGCGCCTTGCGCACCTTCTAAGGTATAATCGTGCATGCCCCATTCGTGGGATTGCGGCCAGATGCCTTCGGGTGAATACGTGCGTTGGAAGCTCTCGTAGGTCATCACGTTGGGCATGCCGCGTTCGCTGTGGAACTTGTCGTTGCCTGTCTCCAGGGTGAAGTAGGTCTTAGCAGGAAGCATCCGGTAAGGTCCATGTCCGCTCACCACGTCGTCGGCTGAGCTGGAAATGTAGTGCAGGCCCGGATGTTCTTCCTTCACAATCTGGCGCAGGGTCTTGTCAATGTTTGCAGGCGGATAGCCCTCGTTGCGTCCGCAATAGATGCCGATGGAAGCATGGCTGCGGATGCGGTTCACATAATCCTTGGCGTTGGCGATGAACATGCCGGAGTAATACGGGTCGGGACCGTCGGCGGGATTGGCCAGCCAGAAGTCCTGCCAAACCATGATACCGTATTTGTCGCACGCCTCATACAGTTCTTCGTCGCCAATCATACCTACCCAATTGCGCATCATGGTGAAGTTCATGTCCTTGTGATAGGCCACGGCGGTCTCGTATTCGCGTCCGCGGTAGTTGAGGTTCACCTCGCTGAATCCCCAGTTGCCGCCCATGCCAATGAAGCGGCGTCCGTTGATGTAGAGGTTCAGGATATGGTTATCTTCGTTGAAGTCCATCTGGCGGATGCCGACCTTGAAGTCTTCCTCGTCGGAGATCTTTCCGTCTACCTTGAAGATGAAGTTGGCGTCATACAAGTAAGGTTCGCCATAGCCGTTGGGCCACCACAGGCGTGGGTTCTTCATCTGAAGTTGCGGGAATTGCTTGGCATCGAAGCGCACGGTCTTCACTTCGTTGGCCGCCAGTTTCACGGGTTGCTCGAAGGTGATGTCGCCCACCTGTCCGGACAATACGCCTTCCACTTCCTTGTCGGCGTGGTTCTTGACAATGATTTCCGGAGTCAAGGTAGCTTGCGTGGTGTCGGGCAAAGCCAAAGCCGTCTGTACGAAGGGGTCTTGCAAGGTGACATGTCCGGTGCTGGTCAGTCTGACATCATTCCATATGCCTATATTACGTCCACGCACCGTGGGAATCCAGTCCCAGCCGATGGTGGCGTGGAAGGTGGGATTATCCGCACCCAAGATGCCTCCGTTGAAGTCTGTGCTCTGTTTGTTCTTCTCCTTGATGGCGCCGATGTGTTCGTTCTTGATGATTTCCACGGCCAATACATTTGTGCCTTCTTTCAGCAAGTCGGTCACGTCGAACTGCCCGCGGATGAAGGCGCCTTCCAGTCGTCCGGCCTTTTGTCCGTTCAGGTAGACATTGGCCTTCCAGTTGATGCCGTCGAAGTTCATCGTCACGCAATCGCCCTTGAAGCCTTGCGGCACTTCAAACTCGTTGCGGTACCAAAAGTTGGAGTTAAAGAAAGATTCGGACGATACCAGTTGGTTGTCCGCATAGTTGAGGTCGGGCAGGGCGCCTGCGTTCATGTAGCTGCCCAAGACGGTGCCGGGCACTGTGGCCACCACCCATTGTTCGGGTTTGTAGTCGGGAGTGGAGATAACCTCCCCGTTCTCCTTCACCTCGGAGGCACGTTGCACTTGCCAGTTTCCACCGGCCAGGTTCATTTCCCCGTTGGTTATGGCGGGCATGGACGCGGGTTGAGGCACCAAGCCTCCTTGTCCCATCACTTCCACTTCGCTCAGCATGTAGGGCTGTCCGTTGGCTGATTGCTCCATCAGGATGCGTACATAGCGGGCCTTGCCTTTCACGTTCAACACATCGGTCTGCTTTTCCCCTCCCGGAAGTTCGGAAAGGTCTTGCCAATCCTTGGCATTGTCCGAGGTTTGTATTTTGCCCTTCACGGCCTTGTTTATCCAGTGCAGGTTGATTTTGTCGAACGTCGAACGTGAGCCTAAATCCACGCAGAGCCATTCCGTGTCGTCGGTGGCGCTCATCCATGCGCTGGTGAAGTATTGCGAAGGCTTCAAATCCACGTCTCCTTCGCGGTTGGCGAAAGCAATTTCATGGAAAGTCCATGCGTAGGCGCCTTTCATCTTCAGCTTGATGCGGTAGTAAGCGTAGGGGGCTTCCTCCGGGAAGTTGAACGTCTCGTTCAGTCGGCGCACGGGCATGGAGATGTCACCCGTCTGCTTGTTGGGGTCATTTACAGTAATGCGGCCCGACGAGGATTTTCCGGGCAATCCACTACCCTTGTGGCTGTCCAGCACGGTCCATTCCTGTCCGTCGTTCGAGCCTTCCCACGTCATTTCATAGCCGCCCTTGGCTACCTTGTCATCAAAGGCCAGCGTGCCTGTGATGGTGGCTTTCCCGATGGTTTTCGTGTAGTTCTTCAGGGAGAACTGGAAATACGTGTCTTCGCCCTGCACGGTATTTCGTGAATACGGGCCTCCGTCTATCATCCATTCCCGCTCCCGTTTGGGGGCTTCGCCCGTGGGAGTAGAAAGCACCAGGTAGCGCGGTTGTTCTTCCGTCACGATGCCGTCCGTCGCCAGTTGGGCGGTCAGGTTGTAGTCATAGGCAGACGATTGCGTGGTGGCACGCATCCGGGCCAGGTTGCGGTACTCGTTGGCGTCCGGAAGCAATTCCGGCGAGAAGTCCTCTTTGGGATTTCCCGGATAAACGCCTATCCCGCGAGTGTAATAATCTGAGCGGACGAATGATTCCGGCGAGCTGCCCGCGCCGGAGCATCCTGTCAGGGACAACAAGGCCCCTATTCCGCACCACAAGGAGAAGGTGTTCTTTTTCATTGTTAGGATATGAGTTTGTTAAACAATTTGTGGCGAAGATACACAACTTTTGTCATTTGCACAATATTAAGGGACTACTTTGGCTGTTTTTGTTAGGATAGGGAACCTGCATCGGCTCATCTTTTTCATTTTCTGACTCTGTTTGCACGTTTATTCAAAAAAAAATCCGTAATATTGCACTTGTCGATGAGTGTACTTAATCTGAAAAGAGCAATAACCAATAAGTTAATCAAGAGCAATGGCAAACGAAATACAATTTCTGCTTTACAATATGCCGGACGAAGACGGCAAAGTACAAGTCGTCATCAAGGATGAGACGATATGGTGCACACAGAAGGCACTGGCACAGCTATTTGGAGTTGGGATTCCAGCCATTAGCAAACATTTGAAAAATATCTTTGAGGAGGAGGAGCTTCAGATGGATTCAGTTGTTTCCAAAATGGAAATAACTGCCGCCGACAACAAAACTTATTCTACTTCGTTTTATTCGTTGGATGCCATTATTGCTGTTGGATATAGGGTTAATTCTTTGAAAGCCACTCGTTTCCGCCAATGGGCCACCAAGATACTCAACGAATATATCCGTAAAGGGTTTGTGCTGGACGATGACCGATTGAAACAAGGGACCGCTGTGTTCGGGAAGGATTATTTCCGCGAACTGCTGGAGAGGGTACGTTCCATCCGGGCTAGCGAACGCCGCATTTGGCAGCAGATAACGGACATTTATGCCGAGTGTAGCACCGACTATGACCGCAATTCTCCCACGACCAAGGATTTTTATGCCATGGTGCAGAATCGCTTCCACTATGCCATAACGGGACAAACTGCCGCCGAAATCGTTTACACCAAGGCGGATCACACCAAGGAGCACATGGGTCTTGCCACATGGAAAAACGCTCCCAACGGGCGCATTCTGAAGTCTGATGTCTCTGTGGCGAAGAACTATCTGGACGAGAAGCAAATACGGCAATTGGAGCGTACAGTAACGTCTTATTTTGACTATATAGAGAATCAGATTGAACGGCAGAATCCTTTCACGATGAGGCAATTTGCGGCGAGTGTGGATAAATTCTTGACCTTCAATGATTACAAAATATTGCCCGACAAAGGAAGGGTATCCGCTGCGCAAGCCAAGGCAAAAGCAGAAAGTGAATACGACATATTCAACAGGACGCAACGTATTGATTCGGACTTTGACAAGGATGTCCGGAGATTATTAGGCGAATAAAAAAGATGAAACTCACTTACCTCTTCCACAGCGGCTTTGTTCTCGAGACAGACACCTGCATCCTAGTGTTCGACTACTGGATGGACCCTGCGCGTGTCATGCCCGGCCTGCTGGAGTCGGACAAGCCGCTCTATGTCCTGGCCAGCCATTTCCACGAGGACCATTTCTCACCCCACATTTTCTCGTGGAAGGAGCAGAAGGCTGATGTTGCTTATATCTTGTCCAAAGACATCCTGAAACATCGCCGGGCACGCAAGGAGGATGCTAATGTCTGGTTGGCTAAAGGAGGCGTTTGGCAAGATGAACGCATCCGCATAGCGGCCACCGGAAGCACGGACAGCGGCGTGTCGTGGGTGGTGGAAGTGGAAGGCAGGCGCATTTTCCATGCCGGCGACCTGAACAACTGGTATGCCCGCTTCCTGACCGATGACTATCGAGGCGGCCTGATACACAGCGAGGAGTTCGGCATGGACATTGACCCTGCCAAAGAGGAGAAACAATACCTCGGCGAACTGAAAAACATCCGGAAAATCTGCGACAGTTTCGACTTGGCGATGTTCCCCGTGGACGGGCGCATCGGCAATGGATATACGCGAGGCGCCCGCCAGTTCATCGAACGTTTCCGGGTGGGGCTGTTTGTCCCCATGCACTTCGTGGCCAGCGGATTTGAGTCGGCTTGGCGCATGAAGGAGTTTACGGACACGCAGGGTGTCCGTTTCTGGTGCATCGGCAAGGAAGGAGAGAGCATAGTGTTCTGAAGGAATCACCGCCTGTCATCCCACTCGTCATCCCCTTCGTCGAAGTGGTCTTCACCATCATCCTCGTCTTCATCGTCATTCCGATTCGGGCGACGTTTGTGTTTTTTACGGTGATTATCCCACTCGTCATCGCCTTCGTCGAAGTGGTCTTCGCCGTCGTCCCATTCCTTTTCATCCCATTCTCCTTTCCATTCCCGTTCCCAGTCATCGCCGCGCAAGCGTCCGTCGTTCCATCCGTCGTCCGTATAGCGGAAGGCGATGCGTCCCCTTTCAGAGACCACGTAGATGCCATCGCGTCGGTCTGTGTCCACCTGCACGGCATAAAACCGTCCCAAGGGGGTATCCACGGCCATGTTGTCGTTGTCGTCCAGGTATTGGAAGGCGAAGCCTATACCTGCCAGCGCACGCACCACGGCCTTGGGCAACTGCTCCCGGCGCAATTCCCACACGGTGCGTTCCCAGCGTTGGTCATAGTCGAAGATGAGGATTTTCTCCCGGCCTTGGTGCCGGATTTTCACCTCCAGCCGTCCGTCGTCATAGTCCCGATCCAGGATTCGGCATCCGGGATACTTTTGTTTCACCAGTCGGTCGATGTCACTTCCCGTGCGGCGTTGCTGCCACACGGTATGTTTGCCGTTCACGTCAGAGGCATTTCCAGCTTGAGCCGTACTTACGGCGAACGTCCCGCACAGCAGGAGCGTCCCTAAAAGCAAGATTGTTTTCATACGCAAAAGTAGTAGGTTGTTTTCACGGCAAATATACATAATTCCAGGGAAAATACTTCATCTTCTGCCGAATAAAAACGATATACCTCCCTATCTCCTCCCTACCTTCTCCCTGTGCTTAGGCAAGGATCAGGTAGGGACTTGGTAGGGAAGAAAGGCGGCTGGGGAAGGACTTTGCTGCCTTCAAATCCCTGTTTAGCCTCCTCAAATCCCTGTTTGACTTCTCCAAATCCCTCTTGGAGCATTCTACAGCTTAACACGTTTGACAGCTTATATATAACCTCTATACGTGCGCCCGCACGCGTGAGCATTAACCCTTATTAAGAATTAAAAAATAGTTCACGCGCGTATATAGAGTTTGTTTTTCCGGTGTCAATCGTGTCAAGGGGGCAGGATGGAAGCAGCCATAAGGCGTCTGGTTTTAGGGTGTTTCCTATGTTGAAATGAATTGGATAGGGGCAATAACGTCTTTTTCTGCATTAACTTTCTGACAATGATAGGACAAAAACTATATCTTTGCAAAAAAATTGGCTCACAAAAGAACGTCTTTTCTAAACTTTCCTTATCTTTGCAGCGTTGCAGAATGCAACAAGACATATTGAGGAAGCGTTTAGCTTTATTCTTAGAAACTGTTTTGATTTCATTCGATAAATTTGTTAAGCATGATTTGGATGAATGCAAGCTGTACCATAGCTTCCGCAGTTTCAGCAAGGAATTCATAATCGATAGTCAACCTCCTGAAGTTTTCCAGCC
>DXCV01000061.1 GCA_019115825.1 Candidatus Bacteroides pullicola | reverse complement strand
TCCCTGCTGCATCGTCACCCTGTGTTTCGATGACATAATCCACCGTGGCGGTGAAGGTGACAGGCACCTCCTCCGTACCGCCGTCATCCAACAGCTCGTCCTGGCTGCAAGAAGCGGCGAACAGAGCCACCGCAAATGCCATAAATATGTATTTCAAATGTTTCATTTTTCCCTTAGTTCAAAAATAATCAATTAAAACTCTATCACAATATCCTCACCCCACTCGGTGTCAATCTGCACACCGCCCGGCGTCTTTCCTGCCGTAAGGAAGTGGCCCGTAACGGTGGTGAGGTGGCCCCGTTTGTAGGGGATTTTTACGTGCTGCACGGTGGCGACTGCCTCGCCCGTGTTCGTGTCCACCATCTGTATGGTGACGTTGACGAAAGACTCCTCGCCATTGGTCAGCACAAAGTCCGCGCCCACCTGCCGGTTCACTTTTGCGTCATACCCCTCGGCCACGGTAGGCACAGAGGTGTAATGTATGCCCGTGTTGAGCGCATCGTTGGGCTTGCCCGTGGCCACGTTGAAGCCCGTGGGGAAGAAGCCCTCGTAGGTGACGCGCACCTGCAAGTCCTCGATGGGAGGCAGGGCTTCGCCCTTTTCTATCAAGTTGTAGTAGGCTTCCACGTCGGTGGCGATCAGACGGTACTTGGCGAAAGGACGCTCAAGAGAAACAGAAGCCCCCTCAACTCCCCCCGTGGGGGAGCTTGGAATGCTCAACGCTGTGGTCGCATAATAGGCATCCTTCTTGTCCGTTTCGCCATTGGCCACATAATTCTCCGTGAGAACCGTCACCTTGCCGAGGTCATCGGTGTTGTAGTAGCCACCGTTCCAGTCCGCCCACAGGCGCAGGTCGTAGTCGCCCGGCATCAGAGAAAGTTCAGCCAAGAATGTGCCGTCCGATTGCAAGCTGCAGTCCTGCACACGGCGGTGTACGCGGTTGCTCGTACCAGCCTGGTAAACCTCCGCCACGCAGCGCAGCGGCTTGCCTTCACTGCCAGCACGGGTGGCCGTGTAAGCCGGCAAGTCAAGTCCCGGCACGGAAAGCGCGAGGCGCACCGTGGAGAGGTGGATGCCGCTTGTGCCGTCCGTCAGCACCAGGTGCAGCCGCTCGATGTCGCCCGATGCCACCTCCACCTGCTCCGAGGCGGTGAGCATATAGGGGAAGTCGGCGGCGTGGGCCTTCAGCCATTCCACCAGGTCCGGGATGGTCGTATCCTCCGGTAGCGGCTCCACCTTCGTGTCAGCCGGGTCGCCGTTGGCCACGATGACCAGCGTGTAGCTGCCCGCCGGGACGGGGATATACCCCGAAGCCAGTTCACGGGGATTGTCGTAAGTCTCGCAGAGGACGGCGGTGCCGTCGCTGCCGAAGAGGTAGAGCGTGAGGTCCGTGACCTCCGCCCGGCTCTCCAGCCCTATGATCATCGCCCCCTGTCCTTCGGGCAAGGGGTATTCGCCCTCGTGCGCGTCGTCGTCGCAGGCCGTCAGGCAGACGCCCAAGGCCACGCACAGCACGAGACAGGCGTATGACCACCACTTCATTTCATATATCCGATTCATTCTCATCATGTTTCTCTATCAGTTTATACCAGGGTCTGTCTCCACACGCCTTGCCTCCCTTGCGGACGGGGCCTGCGTGTCGCTGCCCCTGCCCACGGTGCGGATGCGCGAGGCATCAATGCCGTTATCGACCAGCCAGGCCTTCAACGCCCCGGCGCGGCGGAGCGATACACGCTCGTTCACCGCTTGGCTGCCCTGCGTGTCGCACCAGCCCGTGAGGGTGACGGACATGCCGGGGTTCTCCTTCAGGATGGCGAGTATCCGGCGCGCCTTGGGCAGTTCGGAATCCGTTATCTCCGTGCCGTCGAAGGGGAAGTGGATGACGGGGAAAGAAGCCCCCTCAACTCCCCCCGTGGGGGAGCTTACGGAAACCTTTTCGGCTGTCTCCGCCGTGTCCGTCTTCGCAGGTGTTTCCTCCACCTTGACAACGGTTTCGGGCTGTTCCGTGCGCTCGTCGCACTCCGTCCTTACGGGCGTGGCCGGTTCAAGCGGCGTGGCAGGCAGGATTTCTGCCGGCTTCCGGGCTTTCCTGCCGCCCAAGGAGAAGCCGAGGCGGATGCCGCTCTCCCAGATGAAGTTGGACTTGTGGAGATATTCCGGCATCCCGTCCATCGGGTCGCCCGTAAGGCAGGTGATGCCCGAATAAACGCCCACGGACACACAGGAAGTGATGCGGTAAGCCGCCTGCACGTTGCCGCCCGCGCCGAAGTGCCAACGGATGCCGCCCTTCAGCACGTCCGTGCCGCCGCTGATGGTCTGTATGGTGGACTTCGTGCCCATGGCCGCGACGTGCGGCGAAAGCTCCAGCGACCAGCGGCCATGCCTTGTCTTCGGGAAGAAGCCCAACAGGTTGACATTCAGTTGCAGGCCGTAACGCTGCGTGAACGTGCCGCTTTTCAGGTCGGCGTAACGCCAGCCGTCCATCCCGGCCACGGCGGCCTCGTAGCGGTGGCCGTCCGCACCGAGCCAGTAGCCCGCGCAACAGCTTTCCGCACTCTGGTTCACACGTCCCCAGGCCGCCTGCGCCTCCAGGGACAGCACGGGATTGAAGCGGTAGCCCCCGTAGAGGCCCGCGTCGAAGCCCGCCCGCGTCTTGTCGGCACCGAAGCTGCTGAACGTGCTTGTTCCGAACGGCACACCGCCCTGCAGGCCGACGTACCAGGAAGAAGTGTTTTCCGCGTCTTGCGCGTCCCCCTCCTGCGCGGCCATGGGGATGACCGCCATGAACAGGAAACAGGCGCAAAGCATCTTTTTCAACAAATGCATAAGTTCTATGATTTCAAATTGATTCAGTTTCTCTTCGGGATGCCTGGGGCGCAGCGACGGGTTGTCCTTGTACTTGAGCCCCAGGTACAGGTGCAGGTAACGTATGATGTACCCGTTCTTGCGCCGGATTTGCCCGTATTGCCACACGACAACGCCGGTGAGGACGGCGACGGCCAGCAGGGAAAGCCCCAGGACAAGGGGCAGGAACAACGGATGCCTGTCGCTGAAGGTTCCCGTCTCCACAGCGGAAGCGGACAAGGGCACGGACATGAAAAGGAAGACACAAGCCAGCATCCTGAAGGACACGAGGGCGACGGCCCTCCCGCCACCGGGATTGCCTTGGCCGCAGACACCCGGATTTGCCGGACGCTGCCCTATGGCTGCCATGTTTCCATTACACTTCATCATTCCTTGTTTCTTGTTCCTTATTATGCTTTCGGGCGGACAGGCGTGTCCGTCCGGTTTTCGGTTTTGCAAAGATACTCCAAATGCGTTTCCCGGCCATCATTTTTCAAGCAGTTGTTGTCCGAGAAATTCACGCAAGGTGTCCGAGAAATTCACGCGCCTTTGTAAGGCGTTCACTATCAATCAGTTACAAGACCGCCGTCTTCGCCTGTTTTTTGCCCGTTTTTTCGGAATTCTTCGGGTTTCACCCCGAATTTCGCCTTCCACGACGAGTAAAAAGTGGAGCGCGACATGCCCGATTCCTGGATGACGGCATCGATGGACCAGTCGGGATGATAGATGAGAAGCTCGCTCGCGTAGTCCAGCCGCAGGTTCTGCACGTAGTTGTAGAACGACATCCCGGCAAACCGGATGAACATGTCCGCGAACTTGTTTTGCGGCACAGGAACAATCTTCAGCATTTCCACACGCGAGAAGTTCGGGTCGCGGAACAGCTCCCGGTTCTTAATCTCGCAGACCATCCGCTCGAAGAGGACGGAATCCATGTCCGTCAGCTTGCCTCCGCCGTCCTCCGGCGCGACGCTTTTCTTCGGCCTGTCGGCCTTCGGGGCCGTCTTGGCCCTTTCCTGTTCCAGTTCCTTCGCCAGTTGCTCCAGGCGGTCGCGCAAGGCGAGGTTCTCCGCCATCTTGCCGTCCAGCTCCCGCCTGTCGGCCAACTGCCGCTTCACCTGCGCCACCAGGGCCAGGCTGCGGCGGCTGATGCCCCGGTTCTTGCGGACGATGACGTAGCCCAGGCTTCCGCCCACCAGCATGACCACGGTGACGGCCAAGGCGATGACCATCCACCGGTCGGCATTCTGCTGCTCCTCCTTTATCCGCGCGTCCTTCTCCTCGCTTTCGTAGATTTCAGTCCATTGCAGCGCGTCGTCGCACCGCTCGCGGTGGCGGAGCGTGTCCGTCAAGGCCAGCATCGCGGCCTGCACCCGCGCCACCTCGCGGACATCGCCCTTGCCCTGCCATGCCTCCAGTTCGGCCTGGAGGTGGGGGTTGATGTAGTCCCAGTTCACGGTGTCCGTGTTCGCTTGGAGCAGCTTCTTCTCACGATGCACATAGCGCAATGCCTCGTCGAAACGTCCGGCCGCCACCAGTCCGGGGATGCGGATGTACTCGCCGTCGGGCGTGGAAGCCACGGGATTGGCCTCCAACTGCCGGTACAGCCTGTCGCCCTCCGTCTTGCGACCGGTAGCATAGGCCACGGGGCAAAGCACGGCCAGCAGCTCGGCCCGGCGCAGTTCCGCCAGTCCGTCCGGCGCGTCCTTGCTTGCCTCCAGGCCTTTCAAGGCTTCCTCCATCCGCGGGGCCATGGCGTAGGCTTCCTCGTCGCGGTCCACCTCGTAGAGCGAGGACAGCTTCAGGCCGAGGGAATAGAACAGCTCGTCCCACGCATGATAGCTTGCGTCCTTGCTTGCCTCCTCTTCGAGCAGGCCGATGCCGAGGTCGAAATGGCGGAACGCCTCGCCGTGCTGCGCCATGATCATGAGGTTCTTGGCCCAAGTGACGTGGAAGTCGGCCTCGTAGGTCTTGCTGTCCTGCTCCCTGGCCAGCTCCAGCCCCTCGGCGCAATAGCGCACACTCGCGCCATAGTCGCCGTTGGTGTGGCTGTCCTCCGCCATGTAGGAGAGCAAAGACAACAACTTATCGGGATGCTTCCGCGCCTCCGGGTCGGCGTAAGCCTTGCGGCCATAGAACAGTGCCGCCCTGTAACGGGAAAGGCCGTTGTGGTTGACGAGGCAGCGCAGCAAGTTGGTCTCGAAGGGCGTGAACAGCCGCCTTTCCTCCGCCGTGTCGAGCAGGGCGAGGGCTTTTTGCGGCTCCTCGAACGAGATTTTCTCGATATATCCGGTGGTGTACACGCTGTCGCGCCCGTCCGCGTCAGGGCCGGAACGCCCCGCGTGGCAGGCCGCGAGCAGGAAAACCGCCGCGCACAGGATGATATGATGGATGCAGATGCGTAACATGTTGTCGCCAAAACTTTTCGCAAAAATAATGCAATTTTGCCTTGGCTCGGAGAAAACCGTAGAAAAAGTGTCCTTTTACTCCTGATTTTTCCACAAACCTTACAAAAATCCGCCAAGGAATGCACCCATTCGCATGATGCCGGCAACGGATTGCGCCCCTCCATCCAGATGCGCCCAATCGTGTCAAAGAACGCCGTTCCCCTTAAAACAAGGAGGACGCGCCGCGCCCTCCTTTTGCCAAACGGCCAGACGGCCTGGCTTATTTCAGCCCGGGCAGCTTGCCGCCGATGCCCTTGAAGGCACCGCCGAGATCCATGTCAACCTTGCGGGCATAGAAGCCGACGCCCCTCACGTAATTGTCAGCGCGTCCGTACATGGCGCAGATGGCGTAACCGTCCTTCGCCTTGAACTCGAAATTCTCCCCGCCTTCCGTGCCGACCTGGATGACGTTGCCCTTGTCGGTGGTGAACTTCAGCGCGCGCACCGTGACCTTGCCGCCGAAGTCGCAGCAAGCGCCCTCCACCTTGACGATATGCTCGCCCTGCTTCAGGGAGAACTCCTGCGGCGCGCCGCCCTTGCCGCCATGGCCGAGCGCGAACCCGTCGTAGCCGAACTCCAGTCGGTCGATGACCGAGCCTGTGCGCACGGCCATGCGCCGTGGGAACGGAAGCGTCTTCTCCGCGCACTGTCCCATGTCGTCAAACTCCTTGCCGAAATCCTTGTTGCCGCAAACCGGCGACTGGTCGATGCAATCCTTCAAATCCTTTATATTCATTATTGTAAGTATGAATTTTCCTACTCTGTCTTCGGCTTTTCGGAACCCGCCGTCTTTGTTGTCTCTCGCAAGCTTACCGCCGCAAAGGTGGCACCAAAAATCCGTTCCACCTAACATTTCTTGTGAAACGGGTCCATTTGCTTGTGAAACCCCGTCGGATGCGTGTGAAAGGCCATTCTTATCCGCTCCTTCGCCCAAACGGCCTTTTCACAACCGAAACGGGGCATTTCACAAGAAACATTTTGCCAGCATTGGGAACGGCCTAATTTTGCCGGAAAAAACAGAGAAACATGCCTATCAAAAGACTATCCCATAAGACGTTAAGCCTGCTGTCGGGCGGCCTGCTGTGCGCCCTGGCGGCCTGCGGAGGGCCCAGCCCCGTGCCCGTGGGCGACTGGCGAAGCACCCTCGGCAGGGCCGACATCCGCTTCGTGGAGAAAGACAGCGGCACATACGCCGCCATCGTCGCCCACCGCGTCCACGGAGGCGGCCTCTGCCCCGTGGAGTACCCCGTGGTAAAGACCAGCCAAGGGTGCTACATACAGGCGGAAGGACGGATTGTCGTGTCCTACGACCCGGAGAAAGACCGGCTGTTCCTTTCCCCCGGCGGCACTTATGTGCGAAAGAGGGAAGTCCGCCAGCCAGATACCGACAAAGACAAGAACACATATTCATCACTTAAAACAAAAGAGAAATGAAAATGAAAACCAGTGACATCGAGGAATTGCTCCTCAAGAGCGGGAACCGCGCCTACCAGGCAGGGCCGCTGAACGAAGAGACGGAAGAAAACACCCAGTACGGCAGGCTGCCCAAAGCCTACGTGACGGACGGCATTTTCGTGAAACCCGCGAAAGAAGACATGAAGGTGAAAGTGAACTACACGGACATCGTGTGGATAGAGGCCGAGAACAACAACTGCCACATCCACCTGTCGGCCGGGGCGTTCCTGACCGTGCGGCACAACATCATGACCCTGATGGAAATGCTGCCCAAGCGATGGTTCGTGAAAGTCAACCGCTCGGAAATCGTGAACATCAGCCGGGTGTACAAGATTTGCGGCAACATGCTGTCCGTGGACGGCAGCAGCCGCTCGTTCTCCGTGAGCAAGAGCAACCGCGGCTACGTGTTCTCCTGCTTCAAGGAACTGAGCCGGTAAGGCGGCGGTGGCGTTTGCCACCCTGTGCGCCCCCATCCGCCACCCGTTTACCACCGTACGGCCACCGTTCACCACCGGGGAACGCCACATGGCACGGAAAAGTTGCGGGCGGCGGAGCGGCGCGTTACCTTTGCGCATCCCCCGGACATCCGTCCCGGAGGAACAACTTAACATTAAAAACATACAAAGACATGGCCATAAAGATATTGAGCGTGGACGACGAGCTTGACCTTGAGGTGCTGCTGACGCAGTATTTCAGGCGGCAGATAAGGAAAGGCGAATACGCCTTCACCTTCGCCCACAACGGACTGGAAGCCCTGCAGAAAATGCTGGAGACGCCGGACTTCGACATCGTGCTGAGCGACATCAACATGCCGGAGATGGACGGCCTGACCCTGCTGGGCAAAATCAACGAGCTGAAGAACCCCGCCCTGAAGTGCATCATGGTGTCCGCCTACGGCGACATGGGCAACATCCGCTCCGCCATGAACAAGGGCGCCTTTGACTTCGCCACGAAGCCCATCGACCTGGAAGACCTGGAACGGAGCATCCGCAAGGCCGCCGAGGAAGTGACCTTCATCCGCCAGTCGGTGCGTGAACACACCCAACTGGAGTCGCTGAAGAACGACCTCGCCATCGCCGGGGAAATCCAGCAGGCGATACTGCCCAACCGCTTTCCGCCCTTCGCGGAACTGGCCGGGCTGGTGGACGTGTACGCCTCGATGACCCCCGCCAAGGACGTGGGCGGCGACTTCTACGACCTGTTCCAGATAGACGGCGGCCGTTTCGGCTTCGTGATAGCCGACGTGTCGGGCAAAGGCGTGCCCGCCGCCCTGTTCATGGCCGTGAGCCGCACCCTGCTGCGCGCCACGGGGCTGAGCGGCGCGACCTCGGCCGAGTGCGTGGGCTACGTGAACAGGCTGCTGTGCAAGGAGAGCCTGGAAGCCATGTTCGTGACCGGCATCTACGGCATCTACGACTGCCGGACGGGAGCGGTGGACTACACCAACGCCGGGCACACCCCACCATATATAATAAAGGAGAGCGGACAGGCGGAAGCGGTGGCCGTGGAGACCAACTTCGTCATGGGCGTGGCGGAAGACTTCGCCTACCAGGGCGGAGAGATACGGCTGGAGCCGGGAGACGCGCTGGCGCTCTACACCGACGGCGTGACCGAAGCCTTCGACACCCAGGGGGAGCAGTTCGGGCGTGAGCGGCTGGAAACCGCCCTGCGCGAGCTTGCCGGGGCGGAAGACGCCCGAAGCCTGCTGCAAGGCATCACCGGCCGGGTGGCCGGCTTCTCCGAGGGCCGCCCCCAGTCGGACGACCTCACCCTGATGGTCATCAAACGCATCCAATAACAATCAACCCAAGAAGATATGAAAGAAATAAAGATTCACGAGGTGGGCGGCGTGTTGGACACGTCCACCAGCGGCAAAGAACAAAAAGATATACTGGACCTGCTTGAGAGCCATCCCCACATCGGACTGGACTTGAGCCGATGCACGTATGTGTCGAGCGCGGGCCTCCGTGTCATGCTGTACGCCTACAAGGTCGCTTCGGGCAAGGGCGGACGGGTGGACCTGATAGGCGTGTCGGAAGAGATACGCGAGGTGATGGACATGACCGGCTTCTCCAAGTTCTTCAAGATGTACGGCACCATTGGCGAGTGCATGGACCAATAAAAACGGAACGCCATGAGCCACGCATTGTTCAGACCGATAGACGGGAAAGCGGATGAAATCCTTGACTTCATCATGCAAGCCCCCGAAGTGCGGGCGTACCCGTCCGTGTCATACGCCGTCCGCCTGGCCTGCGAGGAAATCATCGTGAACATCATCCGCTACGCCTACCCGGACACAGAAGACGGATATATCGGTGTCGGCATCGCGGAGGACGGCCAGGCCCTGCGCATCACGATACGCGACGGAGGAAAGCCCTTCAACCCGCTGGAGCGTGAACGCCCCGACACCACCCAAGCCCTGGAAGACCGTGAGATAGGCGGCTTGGGCATTTTCTTAGTGCGGCAGATGGCAGACCGGGTGGACTATGCCTACACGGGCGGAGAGAACAGACTGTCACTTGTGAAAAACATCCGAAAAGAATGAACAGAAGGAAGATGACATATTGCTGTGCGGCCGTCCTGCTCGGACTGCTCCTGTGGTGCCTGTTGCGCCCCACACGCCCGTCCGCCCGGACGGACGCGCTGGAGAACGAACTGGAAGAAGCCCGCCGACGGGCCGAGGAAGCCGTGCTGATACGCAGCGTGAGCAAGCAGATGGAAGAGATAGCCTACCAGCAAAAAGACCTGTCGGACCGCCAACGCCTGAGAGCCGAGCAACAAGCCCAGGAGAATTACAGGATGAAACTGAGGGTGGAAGAAGAGTGGAAACGCGCGGTATCCTCGCAGCAGGAAGCCGAGAAAGCCTACCGGTTGGCCGAGAGCCAACGCAAACTGGCGGAACAACGGCGGCTGCAGGCCGAGGAAGCCAAGAGGAAGGCCGACACGCTGGCCTACCAGACCCTCGGCCGGTCGCTCGGCTCCATCGCCATGACCCAATACCGCACGGGAAACGACGTGACCGCCTCGCTGCTGGCCTATGCCGCGTGGCTGTTCGTGAAAAGGTACGGCGGCGACACCTACCAATCATCGGTGTTCAACGCGCTCTCGCTCATCTCCGGGCAGCCCGCCTCATGGCACCGCCACCGGGCTGGTGTCAGTGCCATCGCCTGCGACCCGTCGGACGGCCACCGTTTCTATACGTGCGGACGCTACGGCGAAGTGCTGGCATGGACGGAAACGCCGGACGGGTACGACACGGAAGTCCTGCACTCCAATCCCGGCGACGATTTCCGTGGTGCCTGCCTCGATGCGGAGCATGTGCTGCACGTACTGGCCTATGACGGCAGGCTCGTGACCTTCCGCCATCCGCAGGAGAGCCGTGACACCGGGAAGGGGAAATGCGCGGCCCTGCTGTCCACCCCCTCCGGCATCTTGTTGCTGACCCAGGACGGGCGGCTGTACGACCTTGCAGGAAACGAGATGCCCACCGGCCAGCGGACGGACGGGAACAACACGCTCACCGCCCTCGCCATTGACCCGGCCACCGGGCTGACGGCATGGGGGTATGAGGACGGCACCATCCTGCTCACGGATGCCAAGGGCAGACACCTGAAGAAACTGACCGGCCACCGCTCGGCCGTCACCGGACTGGCCTTGCAGGACGGCAGGCTCTATTCGTGCAGCCGCGACCGCACCCTGCGCCTTTGGAACCTGCTTGAGGAGCGGACGGAACCCGTCACCGCCCTGCAAGCAAACACCTGGCTGCTGTGCCTGGCCTTGTCGCCAGACCGCCGGCAACTCTTCGTGGGTGACAGCGACGGCCGCCTGTACCGCTTTTCCATCGCTCCTGACAAGATGGCCGAGAGCATCCGCCAGCGGCTGCCCCGGAACTTCACTCCGCAGGAATGGAAGCATTATATGGGCGACGGAGTACCCTACGAAACATTCATTAACCAAAAACGCTGACGCATGAGACACCTGCCACTCCTGATACTGGCCTGCCTGCACGGCCTGACCCTGCTCGCGGACACGGGCGTTCCTTTCTTCAGGAACTACACCGCCTCCGAATACGGCGCGCACAACCGTAACTTCGACGTGGCCACCGGGCCATGCGGCGTGGTGTTCTTCGCCAATTTCGAGGGCCTGCTGTACTATGACAACGACCAATGGCACATCCTGCGCCCCCCCGGCTACGCCCGCGCCACCTGTCTGCTGAAAGACACGCACGGTACACTGTGGGTGGGCGGCTACCATTTCGTGGCCCGTGTCGCCACCGGGACGAAGCGGGATTTTGTCCTGCAATCCGTACCCACCGGCGGCATCAAGCTCGGCGAGGTGACGGCCCTGACGGAGGAAAAAGGGCGCATCCGTGTCCTCAACCGGGAAGGGCAGACCTTCACCGTGAAGGGCGGCACCCTTGTCCCGACGGGCAAAGGCCATTTCCGTCCGCAGGCCGCACCCACTCCCGTGAAATGGACGGTGGACGGCATCGGAACGATGGAAATCAACCACGCGATTGCCCTGCGCAACGGATGGACGGCCCTTGCCACGGCCCGCCAAGGGCTTGTCGTGCTTGACAAGCACAGACGGAAGCTGTACGCCCTTGATGAGCGCGATGGCCTGTGCAGCAACAGCGTGAACCAAATAGCGGAGGACGGGAACGGAAGCCTTTGGGGCGTGACCGACAACGGCATATTCCGCGCCTACCTGCCCACGATGTACACCCGATACACCCCCGCGCAAGGACTGAAAGGGGAAGTGACCACCCTTGCCCGATGCAAGGGAAGGCTGTACATCGGCACATTGCAAGGGCTGTATGTGGAGCATCAGGAAAAGCTACATGCCGTGAAAGGAATCAACCACGCCTGCTGGAAGCTTCAAGCGTCGCCGGACGGCAAGACCCTGTACGCCGCCACGACCGAGGGCGTGTACCGGATAGACGGCTCCACCGCCCACAGGCTGACCCGCGAATACGCCCAAACCCTGTGCGTGGACGGAACGGACCTGTACATCGCCGGGATGGACGGCATCCACTTGTTGTCCCTGCGGAACGGAACCTGCCATCGGATTTCAGGACTGTCCCATGTGATGAGCCTGGTGTGCGACCCTGACGGGAACATTACCGCCCAAGACCTTGACGGAAGGACCTACCGCAAGAAAAAAGGAGGCACGTTCACGCTCACCGGAACCGCCCGGACAGACCTCCGCCTTTTCAGCGGCGCGGACGACGGCTGGCAATGGGCCACCGACATGGACGGGAAAAACATCGCCTGCCTCTCCACCGGCCCCGGTGCGACCCAAAGGAACGAGAAGCTGAAACCGCTGGGCGGCCTGACCGTGCGCGCCTTGCTCCAGGAAGGGGATGCACTCCTTTGGGCAGGCGGCGACTTCGGCGTGATACGTGTGGACTTCCGTGCGGCGGACGGCACTTACTGCCAAACGCCCCGGCTGCACTTCCGCCGGATAACCATCGACGGTGACTCGCTCCTGTTCGGCGGTGTATATGGCCGGGAAGGACTGACCGGCAACCACGGCGGCGCGGCAACGCCCACCTTCGGCAGCCAGACCCAAGAAATCACGTTCCGGTTCTCCACCGACGCCGCCACCGCGCAAGGAGAAACGACCTACCAATACCGGCTGGAAGGCTACGACAAGGATTGGAGCGCATGGAGTGCCCAAACCGTCAAGAGCTACGCCAACTTGGGGTTCGGCACTTACACCTTCCAGGTACGGGCCAAGGATGCCTTCGGGCGATGCAGTGACACCATCGCCTACCACTTTGCCATCGAGCGGCCCTTCTACCTGCGATGGTACAGTCTGACGGCCTACGTCCTGTTGCTGCTGCTTCTGATTTGGCTGGCCGTCAAATGGCGGCTGAGGGGGCTGCTGAAGGACAAGGAACGGCTGGAGGCCCTCGTAGCCTCGCGCACCGAACAGATACGGGCACAGAAAAGCGAGATAGAGAAGAAGTCGGCCAACCTGGAGCAAGCCCTTTCCGACCTGCGCCACGCCCAAGAGGACTTGGTGAGGCAGGAAAAGCTGGCCACCGTGGGCAAACTGACACGCGGACTGATAGACCGCATCCTGAACCCGCTGAACTACATCAATAACTTCTCGCACCTGTCCTACGGCCTTGCCAACGAATTGCGCCGGAACCTCGCGGCCCTGAAAGGTAGGATAGGCGGCGAAGCCTACGAGGATGCGGATGACCTGCTGGGAATGCTCTCGTCCAACCTATCCAAGATAGAGAGGCACGGAGGGAACACCTCGCGCATCCTAAAAGCTATGGAAGAGATACTGAAGGAACACCACCGCGCCAAAGAACGGGTTGACCTCGCTGCGTTGTGCCGGCATTCGGAGGAGCTTGTGAACGAATACTACCGTGATGAAATCGTGCGGATGGGCATCACGACCCGCTTCCGCCTCCCGGAGGGCAGCCTCTGGATTGAGGGAAACGAAGAACAGCTTGGCAAGATACTGATGAGCCTGATAAGCAACAGCATGTACGCCATCGAGCGGAAGTACGGGAAACAAGCCTACGCCCCCGAAATAAGCCTGACGCTGGAGGCGGACGGACGCGAGGCGCGCCTGACGCTGAAGGACAACGGAACCGGCATTGACCCCGGCATCATCGACCAGGTGTTCGACCCGTTCTTTACCACCAAGACCACGGGCGAGGCGGCAGGCGTGGGGCTGTACCTCAGCCGTGAAATCCTCCTTGACCACGGAGGAAGCATCACGGCCAAGTCCGAACAAGGCGAATACACGGAGTTTACCATCACTATACCTATTATATAATATGAATATGACAAGAACGGAAATGAAAGACCTCGCGGCGTTGAGCCAAGAGATAGAGAAACTGAGGGCACAACTGGAAAGGCAGGAGAAACTGTCCTCCCTGGGGATGTTGAGCGCAGGCATCGCGCACGAGATACGCAACCCGCTCAACTTCGTCATCAACTTCTCGAACCTGTCGGGCAACCTGCTGGAAGAATACCGCGCGATGGCAGAAAAGGCCACGGACGGCGACAACGACATGAGGGAAGACATGGAGGACATCCTCGCCTCGCTGGAAGAGAACCAGCGGAAGATAGCCGAACACGGCCGCCACGCACTCGACATCATCAACGGCATCCTGCTGTACTCACGCGGCAAGGACGATGCCTGCCAGCCCACGGACACCGCCTTGCTGACAAGGGAGTACGTCCGGCTGTCCTACCACGCCATGCGCGCCAACTGCAAGGACTTCAACGCCTCCATCCGTGAAGACTACGAAACGGGCCTGCCGCCCGTGAACCTGAACCCGCAGGATTACATCCGGGTAGTGCTGAACGTGATGAACAACGCCTGGTATGCGGTATGGAAGAAATCGCAGGAACATCCCCGTGACTACCGTCCTGCCGTGGAGGTGCGGCTGCACCGCGCGGACGGGTGGCTCGTGCTGGCGGTGGAAGACAACGGCACCGGCATGGACCGGGAGACCCAGGAGAAGGTTTACGACGTGTTCTACACCACGAAACCCGCAGGCCACGGCACGGGTCTCGGCATGGCCATCGTGAAAGACATCGTGGAGAACAAACACCACGGGCGCATCGCCTTCACCTCCGTTCCCGGAGAACGCACCTGTTTCACCCTGTCATTCCCCTTGAGCCTATGAGAACGCTTGCCTTCATCATCCTGTCGTGCCTCTTCCCCTGCCTCCTGCAAGCCCAGGAACTTTCGGGGAGGGAACACTATGCGGCGGCAGAAACCGCCTACCGTGACGGACGGTTCAAGGAAGCCGTCGGCCTGCTGCGAGAGGGGGAAGACGCATACGACGAAGCCCTGCGCCCCAATGTATGCCGCCTGTATGCGCTGTGCCACCTGGCAATGGACGACACGGAACAGGCGGAACACTATGTAAGGCTGCTGCTGAGGTACATGCCCTATTACACCCTGTCGCTGGACGACCCCGTCCGCTTCGCCGACTTGGTGGAGAAAAACCGCGTCAGCCGGAACACGCTGGTGACGGCCTCGCAACAGCTTGAGACGCTGGAGGAAGCCCCCGTGCCGGTGACGCTCATCACGGAAGACATGATAAAATCCGCCGGCGCGGAAACCCTGAAAGACGCGCTGACGGCCTACGTGCCAGGCATCACCGCCGTGGAAGGCAACAGCGAACTGAACATCGCCATGCACGGTGTCTATACCTCGGAACAACAGAAGATACTCATCCTGCTGAACGGCCACAGGATGAACAGCCGCGCCACCAATGTGCAGGCACCCGACTACAGCATCAGTCTTGACAAGGTGAAGCAGATAGAAGTGCTGCGCGGCCCGGCATCCTCTTTGTACGGCAACGCCGCCCTGACCGCCGTGGTGAACATCATCACCAAGGAAGGCAAGGATGTGGACGGCATCAAGCTGTCGCTCGCCACAGGCAGCTTCGGCACTTACCGGGGAGACCTGCTGGCCGGAAAATCGGGCAGCCATTCGGACTTCATCGGCTGGGCCTCCGTGTACGCCTCTGAGGGCGAGGCGGTCAGCTACCCCGCCCATGCCACCGGGGTATGGCGGCGCATCCCCATCGACGGAAACATCTACCTCAACGGCTTCAACCGAAAGCCCGCCTACGACGTGGGTTGCATCCTGCAGTGGAACGGCCATTGGAAACTCTACCTGAACCACCAGCACGCCAAGATGCAGTCCGTGTATTCCTATGTGGCCGTGAGAGCCCCCTACACCTATGAGAAGTACCGCCGCATCAACGGGGAAAAGCCCGGACATGGCCGGACCTCCACCCGTGGGGAGCTGCAATACTACCACCAATGGAAAGACCTCTCGCTGGATGCCAATCTCTATGCGGACATCGACCGTCAGATGAACTACGAGGTGGACGGTGACACCCTGCCCGACGGATATACGGTCATCTTGCCCGAAGACGAAGTGTTCAGCTTCATCGAGGCCAAGCGCGGCTTCTTCCAGCTTGTCCAATGGGATGACTACACTTACGGGGCATCCGTCAAGATGAGCTACACCTACGGCAAGGAAGGCCGTCCGCACGGCACCCTGCTGGCCGGTTTCCAATGGGAAAACTACACGTTCGCCTCCTCGGACGCCTTGCTGGGCGACAACTTCGACCGCATCCTGCTGACCATGTCGGAACACAACGCGCAGATACGCCAAGGCAGCGAGCAGTCCTGTTCCGCCTTCCTGCAAGGGAAGCATTATTTCACCCCTTGCCTCATTGTGAACGGCGGCTTGCGTTACGACTACAGGCGCCGCTTCAACGGGAAGACCGTGCATTCCCTGTCGCCCCGCCTGGCGGTCATCTACAAGGCCAATCGCTGGAGCGTGAAAGCCTGCTATGCCCGCTCGTTCGTGGACGCCCCCTATTTCTACCGCGCCAACACCGTGACCACCTACCGTGGAAGCGAGAACCTGAGCCCCGAATACATGAACGCCCTGCAGCTGGTGTTCACCCTGTCCGTCCCCGACATCCACCTGGCCTACGACTGCAACCTCTACTACAACCAACTGAGCAACCTGATTTACTTCGACAAGTCAACGGCCGGGACGGGCAAAGACACACCTGTCTATACCAACGCCGGGTCGCTGGGCCTGTTCGGCGTGGAGAACAGCCTGTCTTTCACCGCGCCCGGCTGGAAGGCCCACATGAACCTGACATACCAGCGTGTGACCCAATCGGAGAACTACATCGTGACGGGGAACAGCGTGAACGGCATACCCTCCGTGACATGCAACCTGCTCCTGTCCAAATCCATCCTGCAAAACAAAAGACACACCTTGTGGCTGGACGCCCACCTCTCGTGCCATTCCCGGCAACACCTGCCCGTCTCAGGCTATGTGGACGGGAAGCCCCATCAAGACGACCATTATGCCATCAAGGGAAGCTGCATACTGAACATGGGCATCCATTACGAGTGGAACCGGCGCATGGAAACGAGCCTGACCTGCAAAAACGTGCTTGACACCTGGTACACCCGGGCCAGCATGTACGATATCGACGTTCCGCAACAAGGGAGAAGCCTGCTGTGGAAGATAGGATACAAATTCTGATTATACCCCATGGAACTTAAAAACTCATATATTATGGACATAGCATCTTACTTCCGGTTCAGGGCTGCCAGCCTGCCGGATTACACCGCCTTGGTTTACAAGGGAGAAACCATCACTTACCGTGACCTGGACGAACAAAGCGACCGAATTGCGTCGGCCCTGGCCGGACACCTGCCGCCGCACCGGCCCGTGGGCGTCGCCATGCGGCGAAGCCCACGGTGGATAGCCGTCATGCTCGGCATCTGGAAAGCCGGAAACATCTACGTGCCGTTGGATCTGGGCAATCCGGACCGAAGGCTGGAGGCCATCATCGCCGACTGCGGAACAAGCCTGGTCGTCAAGGACAGCGACACCGTTTTCATTCCCCGAACCGTCCCGGCCTGCACGGCGGACAGCCTGCTCCGCGCCAGTACGCGGCCGCTGGACGCAGCGGCGGATGAAAATTCGCCCGCCTACATCATCTACACCTCCGGCACCACCGGCACCCCCAAGGGAGTGGCCACCCGGCACCGGCAGGCGGTAGTGATGGGAAGGCTCGGCAGCAGCAAACTCTTCCATGTCCGGCCAGGCACGCGGATGTTGCAACTGGCCGGCTTGAGCTACAGCGCATCCCTGGTGGAAACCATGACCTGCCTGCTGAACGGCGGCTGCATGGTGATGGCCACCGAGGAAGAACGCCACCACCCGAACAAGCTGTTCGCGTTGCTGGAACGGGAACGGGTGGAAAGCGCCTTCATCCCGCCCACGCTTTTGGGGCAAATGCCCCAAGGAGAGCTGCCCTGCCTGAAAACGCTGGTCGTGGCCGGGGAAAGCGTGTCACAGGACACCAAGGATTACTGGATGGCGGGGCGGCGGATGGTCAACGCCTACGGCTTCACCGAGAACACGGTACTGGTGACGGGCGGCGTTTACGCCGCAGGGACAAAAGCCCATGACATCGGCACCCCGCTGCCCGGCGTCCGCGCCTACGTGCTGGATGAAAACCTCGCGCCCGTCCGCCCCGGCACCGAGGGGGAGCTTTGCATCAGCGGCAGACAACTGGCGGACGGCTATTGGAACAGCCCCGGACTTTCGGAAAGCAAGTTCATCCCCAACCCCTTTGCCACAGAACAGGAAAAGAAAAAAGGACACGCCATGCTTTACCGGAGCGGCGACAGGGTGCTGTGCCAGCCCGACGGACGCTATCTGTACCTGGGCCGGACGGACGGCCAGGTCAAAATCAGGGGAGCGCGCGTTGAGACCGGGGAGATAGAACAATGCCTGAATCATTATCCCGGCGTAGAGGCAAGCGCCGTCCTGCTGAAGGAACACGACGGGAGGAAAGAACTGGTGGCCTACCTGCAGACGGGCCACGGGCCGGACAGCCAGGCCATCGCCGCCTACGTGCAGGAACGCCTCCCGGCGCATATGCGCCCGGTCAAGTATGTGGCCCTGAAAAAGTTTCCCTTGACGCTGAACCAAAAGACCGACAAGGCACGGCTGCCCGAACCCGACTGGTCGCACACGGATGCCACCGCCGCACCTCCCGCCACCCCGACGGAAGAAAAGATAGCGGAAGTCTGGCGGAAGATGCTGGGCGTGGAGACGGTCGGCCGCGAGGATGACTTCATAGCCCTGGGCGGAGACTCCATTTCCGTCATGCTGATGGCCGATGAACTGGAAAAGGCGTTCGGCATCCAAACGGACACGGCGGAGTTGTACCAATGCAAGAAGCTGTCCGCGCTGGCCGAATACATGGACGGGAAGCTGGCTGAAAAGGCGAAGGCATCCGGTGGCGACGGCACGGGAGCGTATGAGCCGCCCGCACCGCTGGGAAACCTGCTGGTTGACTGCCTGTCCTCGAAGGAAAGGAATGCGGCCTACAAGCTGGCGGTGTTCATCCCGTGGGACAAGGACCTGGACGTGCCTGCGTTGCAGGACGCATGGAACCGCATCACGCAGGAACAAGACGCGATGCGCATCTTCTTCCGACGGGAACAAGACGGGAAGCACCGTGTGCATACGGCTGCCCATCACGCGACGGACATCCCCGTGAAGGAAATACACACGGACGACTTCCCGGGTGAAGCCGTCGGCCTTTACCGCCAACCGCTCGACCCGGAACGTCCGCCCCTGCACCGCGAGTGCCTGTACCGGCTCTCTGACGGCAGCTACATCCTGACGCTGGTCATCCACCACCTGATTACCGACGGATGGTCGCTCCGCCTGCTGGCACGGACGCTCAAGGCCTATTGCCGGAAAGAGGGGAATGACACCGGGCAAGGCTGCAGTTACCGGGAATACGCCCGATGGTACCGGCAACGCCTGGAAGCACCCGCCA
Source organism: Candidatus Bacteroides pullicola (assembly GCA_019115825.1). Classification (GTDB taxonomy): domain Bacteria; phylum Bacteroidota; class Bacteroidia; order Bacteroidales; family Bacteroidaceae; genus Bacteroides; species Bacteroides pullicola. The sequence continues at coordinate 85,049 of DXCV01000061.1, read as the reverse complement.
CGAAAGAGAAACTGGACTTCTGGCGGTCTTACCTGTCCGGCTGCCCCGAACTGTCGCTTGCAGGGAACCTCTCCAAAACCAACGGGAACGGGCCGCAGGGATGCGCCCTCACGCTGCCGATGGACCCGCAAAGCGTCCGCGCGCTGAACCGTTTTTGCCGGGAACACTCGGCCACGCCTTTCGCGGTGTGCCTGTGCGTTTACCAGACCCTGCTGACGAAATACGCCGGGCAAGCCGACTTCGCCGTGGGGGCGGCCTTCACGGACAGGCGGACATCCGAGCTGCACCGCACGATGGGCTACCTGACGACCCTGCTGCCCGTCCGCACCGTTCCGGGCGCCAGCCACTTTGCCGACATGGTGGAGCGGATGTCCCGGAACATCCCGCTCCTGTCGGGCAACAGCCTTCCACTGGACATAATTGGCAACTGCCTGGGAGAAAAACGTGCAAACGGCGGCTCACTCATCCGTTTCGCGTTCGGCCTGGAAGACATGCCCACGCCGCTCGACGTGCCTGACGAATGGACGACCGCATCCCCCTTCGACCTGTCCCTGTCGGTTTACCGCAGGGGGAGCGATTACTCGTACCACTACCAATACGCGACGGACTGCTTCGACACCGCCTTCCTCACGGCTTTCAGCGAGAGCTTCGACGCGGCCCTGCTTTACCTCACGGCGCATCCTGAAAAGGACATGAGGACTTGCCCCCTGCTGCCGCCCCACAAGATAGCGGACATCACCGCCGCCTTCCGCATCGGCCCGTCGGCCCGGCCACGCCCCGACGTGGTGACAAGCTTTGAGGAAACGGCGGAAGCCCGTCCGGACCGTGAAGCCTCCGTATGGAACGGCCAGCGGACCAGCTACGGGGAACTGCAAGGCATGAGCGGACGGGTGGCAGCCGCCATCCGGCGGCGGTTGAATTCCGTTGACGGCCAGCCAGTGCCCATAGGCATCCGCCTCCAGGAGAAGAGGCACCTTCTGGCCGGGATATTGGGCATCCTGAAAAGCGGGAACAGCTACGTGCCGCTTGACGCGGGCCTGCCCCAAGAACGGCTGGAGTTCATACTGAAAGACGCCGGCATAAGCCTGGTACTGTGCGACACGCCCCTCACCGGCGAAGGACACGCCTGCCTGACGATGGAGGAAGCCCTGGCCTGCGACGGTGAAAAGACACCGCCTGTCCGCGTCCGTCCTGAAGCGACGGCCTACATCATCTATACCTCCGGCACCACCGGGCAGCCGAAAGGCACCCCCGTCAGCCACGCCTCGCTGGCACTGTTCGCCGAAAGCCAGTCGGGGATTTTCAACCTGCAGGCGGAAAGCCGTGTGCTGCAATACGCCAACATGGGGTTTGACGCCTCCGTGCTGGAGATGTTCCCGGCCCTGCTGTCCGGCTCCACGCTGGTCATGCCCACGGAAACGGAGCGCAAGGACGCCGACCGCCTCCTTGGCTTGCTGGAAAGCGAGAACGTGAGCCACGCCCTTATCCCGCCTGCCCTGCTGGCCTTGCTGCCTTACCGCAGGCTGCCTTGCCTCCGGGTGCTTGTCGTCGGCGGAGAAAGCACCCCTGAGGATGTCATGGTGAAATGGGCCCAAGGGCGGACCCTGCTCAACGAATACGGGCCCACGGAAAACACGGTCGTGACCACTTGCGCGGAATTTACCGCAGGCTGCCGCCCGGACAACATCGGCCAGCCCTTGCCCGGCGTGTCGTGCTACGTGGTTGACAAGGACATGAACCTGATGTCCGACGGCGTGGCCGGTGAGCTTTGCATCGGCGGCCTGCAACTGACCGGCGGCTACCTGCACCGGGACACGCTGAACAGGGAGAAGTTCGTGGAAAACCCGTTCGCCCTGCCCGAAGACAAGGCGCGTGGCGTGAACACCCGTCTCTACAGGAGCGGAGACAAGGCCGTGCGCACCGCCGACGGCTCCTTCCTGTACCTGGGGCGCATGGACTCCCAGGTAAAGCTGCGCGGATTCAGGATAGAGCTTGACGAGATAGCCCGCCAACTGGAACGGCATCCGGACGTGCTGCAGGCCCTGGCCGTACTGAAGAAGACGGAAAACGGGCATCCCTACATCGCCGCCTATGTCGTGGCCAAGGAGGATTCGCCTACGCTCCCCGAAGAGCTGGCCCGCCACCTGCGCACCCGACTGCCTGCCTATATGGTGCCCACGGCGTGGCGCACGGTGCCCGGCTTTCCCCTGACACTGAACGGGAAAATAGACAAGGCCGCCTTGCCGGAACCTTTCTTGTCCGCGACGGACCTCCAAGTGCCGCCGTCCAACGAGGAAGAGGCCGTGCTGGCCGGCATCGCTGGCCGGTTGCTGGAAATGGAGCAGGTGGGCGTGACCACGGACTTGTTCGACCTGGGCCTTACCTCCCTGCAGGCGATGGAACTGGTATTTGACGCCCGTGAGCAGGGCATCTTCATCTCGGCGACCGACTTGTACAAAGGGCGGCGCATCCGCGACATCCTGGCCGGGCGCAAGGGGGATTATTTCCACTGGCAAGGCCATCCGGGAAGGACGGGCAAACCGATGATGGTGCTGACAGGCTACCCGTCGTTCACGCCCCACTACGATGCTTTCGTGAGGCTGTTCGGCGAGGATTATGACATTTTCGTGCTTGAATCCTTCACTGACACGCTCCAGGGTGAACCCGATTGCAACGCAGGCGAGCTGGTGAAACATTACCGCCGAATCGTCCTTCGGGAATCGGGCGGAAAAGGCATTTCCGTCGTTGCCGGATATTGCCTGGGCGGAGAGATTGCCATGCTGCTGGCCGAAGCCTTGAGAAAGGACGGACAGCCGCAAGTCAGGGCCTTGGTCATCGACAGCTTCCTGTTCCGCGACAAGCAGTTGCCCCTGAATGGCGGAAACGCGGACGGCGCGGGGGAGGAATACCGGCGCATCCTTTCGGAAATCATCCGCACCCTGCCCCAGCCGGAGTTTGGCGGCGACATGGCCGTCTGCCTGACCTCGCGCCCCTACAAGTACCGGACGGAGGACGGAGAGACACGGGAACTGCCCGGCATACAGCAAAGGAACCGTGAGGACTGGAAACGCACGTACCCCCACGCCCTCTATTGCGAAGTGGATGCCGACCATGACAGCGTTTTCGAGGAAAGATACATGACGGTGCTGCATGAAGCGGTCAAGCGGCATTGGCAGGACGAAACCGCCCAACGGGAGGACAGCCATGAAGAATGACGATTTCACCCTCTCGCGGAAAGACCTGGCGAGGATAGCGGTGCTGACGCTGCTGCTCCCCCTGCCGGTCAACTGGGCGTTGCTCAAGCTGAACCCGTTGGCCCTCATGGAGGGGGCAGGCGACGCGGCCATCTGGATAGACTTCGGAGGCAGCTACATCGGCGGCATCATCGGCGGCGTGATTTCCATACTGATACTGAACCGCACCCTGCAACAGACCGGTGTGCTGCACAAGGACCTGAAAATCCTGCAACTCAACACCATCCGCTACACGCAGGAGCAGGAATGGCTGGTGGATTTCAAGGGGCGTCTTGCCGACAACCTGAAGGCCATTGACCTGTATGGGCTGAACATGGTCGCCTCGTGCCTGGCCATGAAGGACTATCCCTACGCCAAGACGCTCCTGACGGGAATAAACGTGCAGTTGGAACAGCAGACGGTCGCTTCCGACTTCCTGTTCCCGGCCGCCGAATTGCAGGAAAAGGAACGGGAATACCTCTCCCTGATGCGGACGGTGTACCTTGAATACAGTGCCTTGATACGGGATTTGCTCTATTACATCCCCCTGGCCGAGGCGGCGGACAAGGGAGCGGAACTAAGCTATGAGTCGCTGATGGACTACACCATGACGCAGTACGACTACCTGAAGGAGCAGCATGTGCCGGACGGCAAAACGGGCGGCAACCTGCTCATGGAAGTGCTGGAACTGGACCCGGGCGAGGACATCGGGAACGCCCTGAAGCAACTGGTGGAAAAACGCCTGACCATGCGGACCCACCTCTACCGGCTGAAGGCGGAACTGGCGCAGGTGACCCAGCAGCTCATCCGGTACGAGGAAAAAAGAATCGGCGCCATCCTGTCGGAAGGCGCATGACGCGGCCGCCAACGGTGATACGGACGGGAAAGGTGTGCAAGGGCACGTCCTTTCCCGTCCATCTTATTCTCTCCGTGGCTCAATCACCACTAAATCCCTGTACACGCTTCCATGCTCTTTCCTGCAAAGCAAACCGTTGGGCAAAACGACGTTGGCATACACATGCACGTAAACCGCCGTTTTATTCTCCGTATCAAGCTGTTTGCAATATCCTCTCCAAAACCCAAAGTGTGATTTGGCCATTTCGACCAACGTCCGCTTTCCCATCTCGCCTGTCCCGTTATCATCGAACCGCTGCAAAATTTCAGCGTTTTCATTGTCGATAACCTCTTTCACCCATCCTTCAAGACTGTAAACCGTTTCCATACTTCATGTGATTTTATTGTTTGTTTTTCCCTTGCTTCGGAGGTTTCCGCCTCTTCCGCCGGGATTTGATTTTACGTGCGACGGGCAAGGCAAAAGGAGGGAACAAGGCAAGGGGGAAGCGGAAAAGACACCGGCTGTTCGTTTGTGTTGACAAGTATTGAAGAGCCTGTGAGTTGATGGTTGTTAAGCGCAAAGGATTGACGCGGTTTGCAGGTTCGCTACAGCCTTAAATTTGCACGGGGAAATCAATGGGAGGCGGACACGATTATGGCCAACAAAGAAATGGATTATTGTAAAATGTTGTAAAAAATATAGGATTTTGCTCATTTGCCCAAGAAAAACATTATCTTTGCATATAAGTTCGTGTATTATGGCCAATGCTGATCAAATTATAAGTTTGATAAAAAGCCACTTGGAAGGTGATGATGAGAGGTTCCGTTCCTTGGCTTTGCAAGTTTCAGTTTCTGAAGCTAAAGCTGGTCATGTCGTTTTGGCGCGTGCCATCAAAGATTTATTAAACACGAATAAAATGCGAGTTTTGCGCCCGCAAATGAAGATGCTAAATTCTGACATAAGCGAGTTGCTTATAGAAATTGAACAACCTTTTCGCTTATCAGACCTTGTTATAAACGACGCACTTAAAGAAAAAATCAATCGTATAATAAAGGAATATATCCAACGCGATAAGTTAAGGAAATACAATTTAGACAATCGTAGAAAAGTATTGATGACCGGTCCGTCTGGCACAGGCAAGACTATGACAGCTTCTGTAATTGGTAATGAATTGAACCTTCCTTTGTATGTTGTAAGGCTGGAGAAAATTGTTACAAAATTCATGGGTGAAACCAGTATGAAGTTGAGCAAGGTTTTTGATTGGATTACACAGATGCAGGGCGTTTACCTTTTTGATGAATTTGATGCCATAGGGCAGCAAAGAGGGTTGGATAATGAAGTTGGTGAAATGCGCCGTGTCTTAAACTCATTCCTGCAAATGATGGAGAGAGACACATCGGACAGCCTGATTTTGGCAGCTACGAATGATGTACAAGCTCTTGACAAAGCTTTATTTCGTAGATTTGACGATGTGTTGGAATATTCATTGCCCAACGATGAGGAAAAGATAGAAATCGTAAAAAGAAAATTAAATGGATTCGCATTAAAAGGCGATATCTATTCATTGCTTCCAAGTATGGAATATATGAGCCATGCTGAGATATGTATGGTATGCACAGACGCGATAAAGGAAGTCCTTTTGTATAATAAGGATTTGACAGTCGCATTGATAAAAAGAATAATATCCATGCGGACGAAAGCTTACAATGCCGTTTAATAGCAAGAATTGAACAGGAAAATGAAGCGTAGTCATATCATATTGCAGGACTTTGCCGCTGAAGAAAAATTCAAGTCCAGGCAAGCCGTCATACCGGAAAGGCATATCCCCAAAAACAGGGAAGAACAAGCCCGATTGCTGAAAAGACTTTACGGCTCAGCCATTAATGCCGCCATTTCCAACCGAGGATTGTCTCTTGTTGAGGATGAATATAAAGCTTCGGGAACTTATTTGGAAATGACCATAGACAAAGCCATTCCCATGGATTCACTGGACAGCAAGAGAGGTGCCAGATTGATGAACCTCAAAACCTGTGCAAATGAAAGATTTTTGACTGCGACCTTGTTTTTGCAAGACGAAAAGCGGGAATGGCTTAACCGGAAAATCGACCAATACAGCAATCCTGAATTGGATAGTGACAAAACTGGAAAGCCCGCTAATGCAATGTTAATAAATCAAATAGAAGACATTGCAGCTTCTTCCATTTCAGACCTCTTTACCCAACAGGAAGATAGAACAGTCTTTAACAATATGCCCAATACAGCAGCAGAAACATACGAAGTATGGATAAGAAAAAATGATGATGATTTTAATGTAGAGGGAATAAGGTCGAAACTGAATGCCATAAATATAGAATATTGCCAACAATGTCTTGTATTCACTGAAGTCGTAGTGATGCTTGTCAAGACAACGAAAGAAAACTTGAAAAAATTGATTTTCGTACTTGACAACTTGTCGGAACTAAGGATATTCAAATCTGCATCCACTTTATTGTCTGTAAACTATAATGAAGAAAGGGATTGGGTTGAATTGATAGGAAGGTCTATAGAAAAAACAGATTCACCTACGTCAAGGATTGGCATTTTGGATTCGGGAGTGAATAATAGCCATCCTTTATTACAACCTTTTTTACCCACAGAAAGATGCCATAATGCAACAACGGCAGGAATACGCGACAAACGCAATCACGGCAGTTTAATGGCCGGTTTAGCGTTATTCGGTGATATATTAGAAATAATCCATGCTCCGGGTAATGTGCAGATAAATGCAGACTTGTCATCCGTTAAGATATTACCTGGGAAAGACGAAGAAAACAATCTGCCAGAATTTTACGGAGCAATAACTGAAGATGCCATATCTACCGCACGTAATGACAATGCCATCATCCAATGTATGGCAGTCACTGCAGAAGGAGAGACTCATGGCGAACCTTCCGCTTGGTCAAGTGCCATTGACGAAACGTTGTTCAATCAAGGAGAAGCAGATTCATTGCTGTTTGTTTCTGCAGGCAATGTAGAAGAAACAGGAGGCATGAATTATCCCGACTTCAACATTCATGAAGAGGTGAAAGATCCCGCCCAGTCATGGAATGCCATAACAGTGGGTGCCTACACAGAAAAAGCCATAATCAGCGACCCGGATTATCAAGATGTCCAACCCATAGCACCCATGAAAGGTATATCTCCATACAGCACAACGTCAATGATGTGGAGCAATGGGTTGGTAAAGCCGGAGATTCTGATGGAAGGAGGAAATGCCATAGATGACAATGGAAGATTGTCGAGTGCCCCTGACGATTTGAATTTAGTGTCAACCAGTGGAAGTTCTATTCACTACTTTGCTGCCATGTATGCTACAAGTGCAGCCACGGCATTGGCGGCACGTTTGGCAGCCAAAATCAAAAATCAAAATCCTACATTGTCATCTTTGTCCATTCGTGCCCTAATGGTTCACTCCGCAGAATGGACAGAAGAAATGATACGACAAAATACTGATACAAATGGGAAATTGAATATACATACCTTATTGCACACTTGTGGGTATGGTGTTCCGGTTCCTTATAAAGCCATAGCAAGTGAAGATTGTTACGCTACTTTCATTGCCGAAGAGACAATGACGCCTTTGGTTGAAGGAAATGAAGGTAAATATAAATTAAACTCCATGCATTTCTTTGAATTACCTTGGCCAAAAGAAATTCTTGAAAGTATGGGAGAAGAGGAAGTGACATTGCGCATAACACTTTCCTATTACATACAGCCGGCTCCTGGAGCAAAGACGAAACATAACAAATACAAATATCCGTCTTTAAGGTTGCGTTTCGATGTCAACAATGCTACAGAAAATAAAGCGGAATTCATACAGCGTGTCAGCAATATTGTATCTGATGGCGTGGAAAAAACAGACAACAACACGACACGTTGGGGCATTGGAATAAAGGAGCGTAATAATGGAAGCATTATGTCGGACTATATTACTGATTCCGCTGTCAATATTGCCATGTGTAATATGATAGCAGTTTATCCTGCTACGGGCTGGTGGAACAGTCGTAAATACACGGAGGATAAAAGCATCAAGTATTCTTTGGTCGTTTCATTGGAAACAAAAGATACTGAAATATACAATACGATTCAGCAAAAGATAGAAATTCCAGTATAATTCTTATCTAAATCATATTTAGTCGCTCGAAACCAATAATTTGAACATTTGAAAACCGCTAAAGATGTTCATGCGGCTGGGAAGGGCCGAAAAGGCCGGAAGCGGCGTGGATAAGATAGTGGGCGGCTGGCGGTATTTGGGATGGCCGACACCGACAGTGAGAGAGGAAACACGCCCGGATTACATGGTGCTGACTATGCGCATAGGGAAACCCGACGAGGTTGACCCCACAAGAAAACCCCATAAGAAAACCCCACAAGAAAAACCGACAAGAAAAACCGATAAGAAAAACCGATAAGAAAAACCGACAAGAAAAACCGATAAGAAAAATTCAAGAAGGGAACAGATTTGGGCATTTTACAATGAACCGAAATCTGCATCTGAAATACTGGAACTATTAGGCTTAAAGAACAAAGAAAATCTCATGGAGAATTATCTGAATCCCATGTTGGAAGCCGGTATGCTCGCTATGACGGAACCTGAAACACCGACAAGCAGGAATCAGAAATACAAATCCATTGATTCTACACAATAATGTTGTAATTGATATGAACCATATAGTGTGTCATGGTGATGTCAGCGGTGATGTCACCGATAATGTCACCGGTGTCACCGAAATGTCACCGATGACGACTTTCAACATAATAACCAAGTCCATTTCACAAAGTGCTTAAATGTTGAATCGCTTGGCTTTTGACATTATGAATGGCATCCAACAAGACAAGGGGATTGACGTATTTCTTACGGTAGCGGACGGTGATGTGCAGGTGTTCGCCCGTGCTTCTTCCCGTTGAGCCGGTTATCCCGACCACCTCGCCCGGTCGCACGGATGCGCCCTTGGATATAAGGATGCGCGATAGGTGGCAATAGCTGACGGTGTAGTCACCGTGACGCAGGATGACATACTTGCCCGACCGCCTGTCCTGCCCGGTCTTCACGACCCGCCCGTCCAGCATGGCAAACACCTCGTCGTTACGCGCATGAAGGTCGATGCCGTTGTGCCTGGACTTCTTTCCCGTGAACGGGTCACAGCGTACACCGTAGGAAGAATTTACCTTTATTTTACGGAGTGGATAGGACACGCTCATATAGCGACCTATCCACTCTTTCCGTTTGGCGGCTGTATCATCCGACGGGGATGGTGCAGCCGCTTTCCCGTCCATGGGCTCCGGCTTGCTTGCCGCAATCCCACTTCCCGTACTGCCAGAAGCGGCATCCACCACTTCCAGCCTGCAATGGCCATAATCATAACGGACCGTATGGAACTGCGCCCTTACAGCCGACGGGAGCATGACGCATCCCCCTATCAACATCATCATCATCCATCTTTTCATGCCTGCAAAAGTAAGCATAACTCCACTGTCCGACGAACAAAACGGCTTTAGCCACGGAAGATATAACATTAAATAAAGTTTGAGTATGAAAATGCGATAAAATCATACTCAAAAGATAAACTAACCTAAAACAGAGCCGTGTTAAACCCAAAAACAACAGATTATGAAAGAATAGGCATACCTTTGTCGAAGTATGATTCAAATTTCATTTTATAAGTATGAAACAAGTACGATTTGAAGAGCATGAAGTACCTTACAAGGTACTCGGCCAGTTCGGACTGACCCGTGAGATGATAGAAGACCTGCCCCTGTTCGCCTTGGAGGACATCGGGCGCGGCAGACGCTCGCCCGTATTGCCCATCCGGGTGTCGGACGAGGACGGCCAGACCATCAAGAGCCGCACCCGTTTCGCCCTTGTCCGCCTGGATGACGGCAAGGTGGACGTGGTATTCTATCCCGTGCTGGAATCCTCCCCACTGGAGCAGTACAACGAGGAACAGCAAAAGCAACTGATGGAGGGCAAGGCCATCCTTGCCCAAGTGGAAACGGCGGAAGGCCGTCAAAAGATGTTCGTGCAGATAGACCCCGGAACCAGGCAGGTGATGTCCGTGGCCACGCCCATCATCGGCCGCAACCTGCAGGTGCTGTCTGACGAAATGCGCCTTGGCCCCGCCGAGATCCGCAGCATCCAGAACGGGGAGCCCCTGACGTTCCTCGTGGACGACGAGACCGTCACGGTGGGCATCGACCTGAACGACCGCACCGGCCTGCGCTTCTGCGAGGGCGACAGCCAGAAATGGAAGGAGCAAGGCAAGCGCGAATGGGACAAGTACACCTTCGGCTGCTACGGCTGCTGGGTGACGGACGAGGACGGCAACCTGGACTATGTGCCGGAAGAACAATACACCGAAGAACTCTGGAACGAACAGAAGAAGAGCGCGGAACGCCATGCCGCCTCCCTCCGCAAATAAAACAGACCTATGGAAACGACAACTTTCTATCCCGAAGACATCCTCATCGAAAAGATGCAGGACGGCGAATACGGCTGGCTGGACTACGTGAACCACCACAGCCGCGAGTGGCAGGAGGAGTACGCCTCCTATTGCGAACAACACTCCCTCCCGGCCAATGACGAGAGCGCGGAACAATTCGTCCATCATAAAGACGCGCAACTGGAAGCCGCCTTGGAAAGCGGTGACGCATAACCCTTGACAGATTACGACTATGGCCATCAGAAAGAACACCAACCCCAGAGCTGCGGACCTGCAACCCGAACTGCGTGACATCCTGCTGCGCAACGGGATGCAGGCCCACGTCGTCATGGACGGCGGCAGCTACAAGCTGCTGGTGCAAGGACACGACTCCCCGCTCTTGTCCTATCCGCTCACGGACAGGCAAGTGGCGGTCCTGACCGACTGGGGCACGAACTACGCCAACAAGAAAGCCTACAACACCTTCACGGAGATTGTTGGCGGCGACTTCTACCTGCCCCGTAACTTCGTACACGCCCGCAACGCAAACGGACGGGTGGCGATGGGCCTTCACGGCTACCGCATCGGTGCCGGGGAATACGGACGGCTTGGCTGGCATCCCGCCTTCTTAGGCTGGACACCAAGGCAACAGGGCGGCTGGCACCTGCGCCGTGTGGGCGGTGCCCTGTTCTATCCCGGCGCGCCGATGGTGGCCGAGCGTCCCGACGGACGGCTGAAACCCGGTGAACTGCAATCGGGCGGCTACGGCTTTTACTACAAAGGCCAAGCCCGTCCCTCCGCACCGGCCAGCCAGGACGTGCTGCAAGACCTGGAGGCCGTCATCACTCCCGTCCACACTGTGCCGAGAAGCACGGAACCGGCCAAGCCCTACAAGGAACTGATAACCTCGCCCGTGTATTTCTCCAACGAGAAATGGCAGGAATGCCTGGCCTCGCACGGCCTCCTTATCGACCGCGAACGGAAGACCCTGACCATACAATCAGACAAGGTGGCGGCAGACATGGTGTACGACCTGACCGACGAGGAACTGGCCGTGCTGACCTCCAACTCCTTGAAGGAGCATTCCTTGGAGCAAAGGCTGGGAACGCTGAACGGCATCATCCAATCCGACTTCGCCTCCGCCGTCACGACGGACATTCTGAATAGCAAGGAACGCATCGCCATTGACCTGCGCCCGGAAGTGCGGCAGGAAATAGAAGCGGCGCAGCAACAGGAGACGGCGGCTGCAACGAGGGCGCAACCGGCACAAGCCCCCGACGGGTATTCCGTGGAAGCGGAAACGCCCCGCGAGGGTGCGTCCGTATATGGGGATGACCTGGCCTATATCAATGAAGACAAGGGCTGGTTCCGGGAAGGGAGGCACGGCAGGGAGGTCAGCGTGGGCGAAATCCGCGTGGAGCCCTCCGAAACGGAAGGCAAATACCGCATGACCGCCGTCATCGACGGTGAACGGGTGAGCCATGAGATTACCCAGAAAGACTACGACAAGTTCCTTGCCGTGGACGACTACCACCGCATGAAGCTGTTTTCCAAGATATTCGGCGAGGTTGACATGAAAAGCCGTACCGGGCTGGGCGCGAAAATCGGCGGTGCCCTGCTGGCCGGGGCATCCGTGATGGGCGGCCTGGTTCATGACGCGCACCATCCTCCACGCCACGCCCCCGTCGTGTTCGCCGACCGTTTCGGGGCGCCCCCGCCCCGTCCGTACTTCAAGCCGGGCGTGGACACGCCGATGGACGTGGCGGCAAGGAACTTCGAGGCGGCCATGAACGCGGAACACAGGGACATGCACTTGGGCAACGGCAGATAAACAAGGAAAAGAACCATACAAACAACAAGAACGATGCGAGAAGGAGACCTGACATACGACGATTTCCTGCGGCGGATAGACATACAGGACGTGTTGAAGGACGCGGGCTACCACCTGAACCGGCGTGACGGCCTGCGCTATCCCAGTTACGTCCGTCTGGATGGAGACGGCAGGCGTGTCCGTGGCGACAAGTTCATCGTCACGGCAAACGGCTACTGCTGTTTCCAGCCGCCCGAACAAAAACTGTACAACGTCATCTCCTTCATCAAGGAACATCCACAATTCTTTTCCGACTACCGGGCCGGGATGTCGCCCGACCGCCTGGTCAACTTGGTATGCAACCGCCTGCTGCACCATTTCACGGACGACCGCACCACGAGGGTGCTGCAACCGCTCAAGGAAAGCAAGCCCTTCTCGATGGACGACTACGACATCCACCGTTTCAACCCGCAAGAGAGGGAAACCCAAAAGAAGTTCTACCCCTATTTCAAGTTCCGTGGCATCGACCTCTACACGCAGTATGCGTTCCACAGGCATTTCTGCCTGGCCACCAAGCACCGTGCGGACGGCCTGACCTTTTCCAACCTCGCCTTTCCCATGTCCTTGCCCGGCAAGGAGGGAACGGTAGGGCTGGAAGAACGCGGGCGGCCAAGGCTGGACGGCAGCGGCGGCTACAAGGGGAAAGCCGAAGGCAGCAATTCCTCGGAAGGTCTTTGGATGGCCAGCCCGGCCGAAACGCCGCTGTCCTCCGCCACGCGCATCTACTGGTTTGAAAGCGCCTACGACGCGATGGCCTACTACCAGCTCCACCAAAAAGAAGACAGGGAACTGAGAAAGGCGGTGTTCGTCTCCACGGGCGGCAACCCGACCGTCGGCCAGATGCGCGGTGTCATCTCGCACAGCCGCTCCGCCGTACACCACATCTGCTTCGACACGGATTCCGCAGGCAAGGAGTTCGCGGAGAACCTGAGAAAGGCAATCCGCCATGCGGTACGCTCGGACATCGAGCCGACCCCGGAACGGAAGCCCTACCTCGATTCCATTCCCGAAGGCGGCGGCATCGACAAAGGCGACGCAGACCTGCTGCCCGACGGAGTGCGCGCAGCCTACGGGAAATACGAGGCGGCGTGGGAAGAAGCATCGGCCATGCGCTCGGGCGGACTGAGCCACCCGGACGACATCCGGGAACAGACGGAGGCCATGAACGGGTACTACAAGGATTTCAGGAGAGGGCTGTCGGAATTTCTCGGCCTGGACGAGAGGAACGACACCAAAGCCGTCCGTGAAGAGCCGCTTTACGCCTGCAAGGACTGGAACGACCAGCTCCTGAAACTGCGCAAGCAGGAAGAGACCGTCCGTCAAGGACAGAACGAGAGCCACGAGAATGAACAAAAACGCCCCACAGGATACCACCGATGAACCAGTCAGCATACATACCTTACTTTCCGACCATCGTCCTGCAGCCGCACCCGGCACAGTTTGCCATAGACGAGCTGCCCCTGCTGTTGCTCTGCCCCGTGGGGTTGGCCTACGGCGGCATGGAAAAGCCGTTGTCCGGCTTGGCCCTGGCCGTATCTTTGCTGTTGGGGCTGTGCCTGCTTTACCGCTTCCTCTACCTCAAGCGCATCCGCTACCGCATCGGCGGCGAGCAGCTTGTCTGCGAACAGGGCGTGTTCCAACGCAAGGTGGACTACATGGAACTGTACCGCGTGGTGGACTTCCACGAGCAACAGACGCTGATGCAACAGGTCTTCGGGCTGAAGACCGTCCGCGTCTATTCCACTGACAGGAACACGCCCTGGCAGGACCTGACCGGCATCAAGCAGGATTCGGACATCGTGCGCACCATCCGCGAACGGGTGGAATACAACAGACAAAAGAAAGGCATCTATGAAATCGCGAACCATTAACATACTGTTCCTGATTGCCGTCCTCGCCTGCACGGGGATGAAAGGCCGCGCGCAGATAGTCACCGCCAACCCGTTGGAATGGATGGCGCTGGCCGAGGGCAACGAACTGATAGACGGGCAGATGGAAAGCCAAATCAAAGGGCAAACCCAGACGGCCATGCTGCAGAACGCCATCGCCGCCGAGTTCAACCAAATACACGGCTGGCAGAAGAAATACAACGACTACCTGAAAACCGCCAGCGGCTATGCCTCCTCGCTCAAGGCCTGCACCCACCTCTACAACGACGGTGTGCGCATCTTCATCACGCTGGGCAAGTTGCGGAAAGCCGTCAGTGACAATCCGCAAGGCATCGCGGCCACGCTGAGCATGAACAACCTGTATATGGAGACCGCCACGGAACTGGTGTCCGTGTTCACCCTGCTGAAAGACGCGGTGGCTAAGGGCGGCCCGGAAAACATGCTCACCGGCGCGGAACGCTCCAAGACCCTGTGGGCACTCAACGACAAGCTGGAACTGTTCGGGAAAAAGCTCCACCTGCTCCACCTGAGCATACGCTACTACACCCTGACGGACGTATGGAACAACATCACCGCCGGAATGCTCGACCGCAGTTACGGGGAAGTGGCCTCCATGGCCATGGAACGCTGGCGGAGGGCGGCCCGCACGGCTGGCAGATAGGAGGAACGCATCATGGGAAAGAGAATGCACATCCTGATTACCGCCGTCCTCATCGCCTTGTCCGGCTGGAACGAGGCCCGTGCGCAGGTTGACCCGACCCTGGCCGGGATGATACTGGTATATACCGACAAGGCGGAAAAGTCATTGAAGAACCAGGAGAAAGTGATGCTCCTGCAAACGACCGGGCACATCTGGACCAAAGAAGAGGTGAAGGCCACGGCAGACCTGCAACAGGAGTTCAACGACTACCTGGACTCGTTCCGCTCCGTCATCTGCTACGCGGCGGAAATCTACGGCTTCTACCACGAGGTGACCGCCTTGTGCGACAACCTGGGCGACTTTTCCCGGCAGTTGGGCGAAGCACCCGACAACGCCCTCGCCGTGGCCCTTTCCACGCGCCGGAACAAAATCTACAGGGAGGTCATACTCGGCGGCGTGGAAATCGTGAACGACATCCGCACCGTCTGCATGGGCGACAGCAAGATGACGGAAAAGGAACGGATGGAGACCGTGTTCGGCATCCGTCCGAAGCTGAAAGGGATGAACCGGAAAATACGGCGGCTGACCAAGGCGGTGAAATACACCACGCTCGGCGACATCTGGGCGGAGATAGACGAAGGCTCGCGACCGACGGCCGACAAGAAAGAGATAGCCCGCGCCGCCATGCAACGGTGGAAGCGGAACGGACACAAGGGATTTTAAGCACACCATAATATAACAAGGACATGAGTTTTTGGAGCAGTTTACTGAAATACGGAGGCACGGCAGCCCGTGGCATCGGAAAAGCCACCGGACAGGCCGGCAAATCGGCAGGCCATGCCGTCCTGCACCCTTCGCAGACCCTGCGCGGGGCCGGTCAGGCCATGAAGACCGCCGCCGTGGGAGGTGCGGCCGGTTACGTGGCATGGGAAAAGCTCACCACCGACAAGAGCCTGGCACGGATAGTCAGCGACGCGGTGATAGGCGAAAGCACCACGGACACGGTCGTGGAAAGCGTGGACGGCATGAAGGAGAAAGCCGGGGAAGCGATGGACTCCGTGAGCGCGACCGCTGACCGCTGGAACGGCATCGGCAAGTTTTTCCAAGGCATCTTCAGCGGCAACGCCCTGGACATGTTCGGCAATTTCTTCGGCAACCTCGCCAAAGGCAACGTGTCCGGACTGAGCCTCGCCGGGTTGGTCGCCGCAGCCTACCTCGTCTTCGGACGCACCGGCTGGCTGGGCAAGATTGCCGGGCTTCTGCTCGGCCTGATGCTCGTCGGCAACAACTCCAACGTGCGCGGACAGGACGGAGGGTCAAGGGCGCAAGCCCCCCAGCCCTGGGAAGACGAACAGGAGGAAAGACAAGGACAGTCCACAGGAATGAGAAGATAAGACAACCACATACATACGACAATGGAATATACCGTAGAAATGATATTGCGTTCCCCCAGCGGATATTGCATGCCCTTCGAGGAAACGGAAGAGGACGTGACGCTCTCCCTGGGCTACGGGGAACAGACGCATCCCGTCACCGGGGAAAAGTTCTTCCACCACGGCATCGACTTTCCCGTCAGCCACCGCCTGCTGGCCGCCTTGGCCAGCGGCACGGTGACAGCCGTCGGCAGCGACCGGACGCACGGCATCTGCCAGACCATCCGTTACGGCAAGTATGAAGTGACCTACGGCCACCTGGCCAACGTGTACGCCGGTTTCGGCCAGTCCGTACAAGCCGGTGAGCCCGTGGCGCTCAGCGGCCGCCTGCTGCACATGGAAGTGAAGTTCGACGGGGAGGAACTGGACCCGCTGGAGTTCCTGACCATGCTGTACGGCAACCTGAAAGCCGTCGGCCTTCCGGACGGCCAGATGCAGGGAGGTTTGGAAGCCCCCGGCATCCGGACACGCTATGACAAAGACCGGCAGGAGATCGAAACGCTGATGCTCCGCTTCCTGCCACGCTACCTGGACGACCTCCGCCACGGCCTGTACGCATCGCCGCAGCGGACGGAACAGTCGCTCCGCAACCTCTTCACCCAGGCGGCCGCGCGGAACTACTTTTTCGAGACCATGCCGTCCATGGGCAACCCGCTCGGCATCGGGAGCCGCGCCCTGCCATTGGCCTGCAAGGTGCAGGAACTGCTGATAGCGGACTTCCTGGACTACCTCGCGTCCAGGCAGGGCGTGTTTCTCTCCACGGTGGATGACGCAGTAAAAAAAAAGTCCGCGAACAAGCCTTAGCGCCGGACATGGCCATCGACCCGCTGGCCGGGCTGGACATTGACGTGCAGCACTTCGACATACCGAGAATCGTCAGCGTCTATCCCGACCGGGCCGGTGTCCGCTGGTGGACAAAGGCATGGTTCAACAACCGGGAAGAGGGCGAGCCGTCGGTGGAAATCACCCGGCAGGCGGCCTTCCTCTTCCTGCACGACCGGATTGACAAGGACGGATGGCTGGAAGAACATTTCCCCAAGCAGATGGAAGTCTATCACCGGGCCATCGAGCAGACGAGGGAACAGTTAATCTCAATGAAGAATTAAAAATTAAGAATTAAAAAATTGCAATAGTCGGATGGGCAAGATAAAGGACACCGGGCGTTTCGCCGGAATAGAATGGCTGCTGCAGGACTACTTCCGCTTCCACGTCTCCCCCGTCATGGAGGACGTCCGCAAGGAACTCGGACGCAAGCAGGCGGAAGAGATGCGCGACTATTCGTGCAGCGCGGCGGGCATACTCAGCTTCATGGCTTCCTCGCAGATGCCCGGAAGCGACCCGTACCAGTTGCTCAAGGTGACGGGAGAATGGAACTCCAAGACCACGGAGGATTACGTGGAGATGTGCCGCCAGCGCATCCTCGGTTCCCGGAAGCTCCAACAGGACTTGGCCCTGCTGGCAGGGGAATGGCGCCATGCCGTCATCCAGGAGATAGGGCGTGCGCGGTACGACGAGTGTTCCGCCCGGCTCGGATGCGACCTGGCCTGTGCCTACGTCGGCTACCGGGTGGAAAGTCAGATGACATACAAGCTGGTGAAGGACGGCATGCCCAAGTCATCGACGGACTACATCTTCCGCAAGGCCGCCAAGACCAGCCTGTTCGGCATGGCGCAAGCCCTGAACCAGTCGCCGCTGGACGCGGAGATAGAAGCAAGGGGCGAGGCTGCCTACCGTCCTTCCAGTGTGGAGAAAGGCGCAGGATGGGCTTTGGGAACGGCGGCGGACGCGCTGGCGATGGGAGGTGCAGGGTCATGGGCTTCCTTTTTCAGGCTCGTGGGGTTTGACGTGGGCGTGAGCGCAGTGACCAACCATCTTGACAAAGAAAAGGATGCCGCACCCACCGCTGACGACATGGAGACGTGCATCAGCAAGGGCGTGTTCGGCAGCACATCCAACGTGTTCCATGAAATAAGGGAAGAAGAAAGGAAGATACGGCCGCATGAGGACGCCTACATCACCGGCACCAACGAAAAACTGGCCAACAAGATACCGATTGTAGATTTTGACTTTGAATTTATGGGATGGGATAAACAAGACAGCAACGCTTTTCCTTTCAAGACGTTCACCGTCCCGGACGGGAACAAACGGGATGAAAGATACAAGGACGTACCCCTGATTGTCGCTCCCGGACAGGAGGAAGCCTACCTGAAAGAGAAAGCGAAGCTGGAGGCGGAACGCGCCAAACGGGAAGCCGCCGAGGCAGCACAGGAAGAAAAGCGGAAAAAAGAAGCAGGAAACGCCTCCGGGCAAGAGGAAGCGCGGCCAACCGGCGATGGCACGGAACAGTCTGGAAACCATGCCACGGCCACCAATGAAAACGGCTGGGAAGGCCTGCTGGCCAACTTCGGCCTGGACGGCATGGGCGACATCGGTCAGAACCTCGGCTACGTGCTGGCCATGCTGCCCGACCTGCTTGTGGGCATATTCACGGGAAAGACCCAATCGCTGGGGCTGAAAGACAACCTCGTGCCTATAGCCTCCATCATCGCCGGGCTGTTCGTCAAGAACCCAGTTCTGAAAATGCTGCTTATCGGTGTCGGCGGCCTGAACCTGCTGAACAAGGCCGGGCATGAGGCTTTGGAACGCGGCAAACAAGGGGAAATTCCCGGGCCAACCCGTTACAAGACCTATCCCGACGAGCCGCTTGACCCACGCATCGGCCATCCCGTGCTGCAAGGGAACACCCTTGTGGCCACCATCGACAAGGTGCCCTGCACCATCCAACTGACGGACACGGTGGCCGATGCCTACCGTGCCGGGGCCTTGCCGCTGAACACACTGGCCAATGCCGTACTGGCACGGTATGACCGGATGCAGAGCATGGCGGAACAAAACTACGAGCAATCGGAAAGCACGGCCATACACCGCACACGCGGAATCCAATAAAAACGGAACATCTAAAAAAAACGATATTATGAACGAGAAATCATCCATCGAAAAGAACGCGGCGCAGAAACAGGCCGGGCTGCTTGCCCAGGCCCTCGCCGGTGCCGGGGATGCCGGAAGGTACTGGCTCAACCCGTCAGGCAAGACCCTACCGAGGTTCTACCCCAAAGGAGTGTCCGTAAGCCCCTTCAACGCCCTTGTCATGGCACTCGACTCCGACGCGAAAGGATGCAAGACCAACCTCTTCACCCTCTTCTCCGAGGCAAAGCAACGTGGGGAGCCGGTACGCGAACACGAGAAGGGTGCGCCCTTCCTGTTCTACAACTGGAACAGGTACGTGAACCGCAACAACCCGGAAGACGTGATTGACCGCAAAGCCTACCTGCAACTGCCGGAAGAAGGCAAGCAGCGTTACAAGGGCATACACAACCGGGAGGTGCGCACCGTGTTCAACATCGACCAGACCCTCCTGCCCATGACGGACGCCCAGGCCTACACCGGTCTGCTGAAAAAGGACGGGGGTGCCGCAGAACGCGGACACGGTGAATCCGACGACCGCAAGCTGCACATCCGCGTCAACGATTTCCTGCTGAAAATGCGCGACAACCTGGTACCCGTCCGCATGGACGGCAGCGGCGTGGCCCATTACGACAGCACGAGGGATGCCGTTTATGTGCCGCGCCAAAAGGACTTCGAGCATTACCACGACTATGTGCAGGAGGTGTTCCGCCAAGTGGTGAGCGCCACCGGCCACCAACAACGGCTGGCCCGTGAGGGCATGGTGATGAAAGACGGCAAAGCCCCGTCCGAAGGCGCGGTCAGGCAGGAAAGGCTTACCGTGGAACTGGCCTCCGGCCTCAAGATGCTGGAACTGGGCCTGCCCGCCCGCCTGTCAAGCGAAAGCATGGCACTGACGGACTACTGGATAAGGGAACTGAAGGAAAATCCCCAGCTCATCGACATCATTGAAAGTGACGTGAACAACGCCCTCGACGTGATACACAAGGCGGAACGCGGCGAGAAGATAGAATACGCCACGCACCGCAACCTGCGTGAAACCGCCAAGCTGGAGAAGGAACAGCCCCTGTACCATTTCATCGCGGACGAGATAGCCCGCCATCCCGACAAGGAGAAAAGGACGTTCGTGGTGGTCAAGGGCGGTGACGGGAAAAGCGCCGACGTCATCCTTCCCGCCGGGGCCTCGCCGGAAGCGGACAATGAAGTGCCGGGCATGTCGAAACAGCGCATACGGAACATACTGGGCAAGGAGGGCGTTGAAAACGTGGCGTTCTACAACCCGGACGGCGCATGGGGCTACCGCCCTGACGACCTGGCCTTTGAAGGCAAGCAGGTCACGGTGGCCAAGCTGCGGAACTGGTCGATGGAGACCCTTTCCACCCTGGACGTGTCCGAGGCCGTGAAGCGCGCCAGGCAGGTACACTTCGAGCAGGTGCAGATGATACAGGACGACGAGAAGCGATGGGCCTTGTACATCAAGCCGGAAGGCAAGGCCGGTTACAGCGTCTATCCCGACAAGGACGACCTCAATCGCTTCTTCACGACCCTGAAACAGGCCATGCAGAACATTACCGCCGTGCGTGGCGAACTGGCCTTTAAGTATTACCTCCTGGCTGAAAGCAACCCGGAACTCAAGGCGGACCTGTTTTCCACCGACGTACAGGGCATAGACCTGAACAGGATAGAGCGCGTGTCCGTGTACAAGACCCGGCAGGACGGCATCCGGTGTGCCGCCACCATCGACGGGCGGCAACTGCAGCCACGCAGCGTGACACCCCAACAATGGCAACGGATGTGGGTGGCCGACGACCCGGTGAAATACAAGAAGCACCTTGCGGCCACGCTTTTCGCGGACGTGCTTCGGAAAGGACAGTCGCAGGAAGAGACGACGGGCGAAAAGGAATCCGTCGAAACGGAACGTGAACAAACGGAAAAGGCGGCCATCGGCAGCCAGGAAAGGAACGATTTTTCCATAAAGGATATTCCTGAATCCCAATATGAACGGTACAAACATCTTAAAGAAGAACAACCAGAAGCGATTGTCCTTTTCAAGCACGGGAACTGCTATTACTCTTCAATGTATGACGCGGAAACCATCGCAAACGAATTGAACCTGCCACCGGAGAAAGAACGTCCACTTTTTCAGTCTGACAGGATTATTCCTATATTCAAACATGACGACGAGCGGACAAGGCAACAGATTCTCCGTTTACGTGCCCATGTCATAGAGTGCAATACCATTTCAGAAAAGCAGTCGGGCGGAAAAGCCGGGATTACCACCGGACAAGGTGAAAGCACACGGCCGGGAAAGGACAAGAAAGCTGCCAACGGTCTGAAACCAGACCCGTCCGTCCTGGAACAATGGAAGCAACTGAAAGGGAAACACCCCGATGCCGTCCTGCTGTTCCGAAATGATGACAGCTATGAAGCCTACAAGGAAGATGCAGGAAAAGCCGGCAAGATATTGGGCCTGGAAGTCCGGAAGGCGGAAACCTCGGACGGTCAGAAGATGGATACGCTGGCCTTCCCGTCGAAAGACCTGGATACGTTACTGCCCAAACTGGTACGCGCCGGATGCAGGGTGGCCATCTGCGACCAGATAGAGCCGAAGCATGAACGGCACCAGGAAAGGCAGGAAGAACATGCCAGGGGAATGAAACGCTGACAACACAATCTTTAATTATTACACCACAGCAATGAGCAAGAACCAAGAATACGCGGAACGGTACGCGGAATTTGCCATGGAGCAGATGAAACGCTACGGCATACCGGCCTCCGTCACCCTCGCGCAGGGCATACTGGAAAGCAGCAACGGGCAGAGCGAACTGTCCCGGAAAGGGAACAACCATTTCGGCATCAAGGCCACGTCCGCATGGTTGAAGGACGGTGGCGGCTACCTGGTATATACAGATGACCGTCCCAACGAGAAATTCTGCAAGTACGATTCCGTGGGCGACAGCTACGAACACCATTCGCTGTTCCTGAAAGAGAACGGACGCTATGCCAAATGCTTCTCCCTTCCGCCCGACGACTACGAAGGATGGGCGGAAGGCATCGAACGTGCCGGATATGCCACGGGCGGAGGATATGCCGCCAAGCTGCAACAGATTATCGAGCGGAACGGACTGCAGAAATACGACCGGATGGTGATGCAGGAAATGAAGGCGCAAGGCAAGTCTTTCGGCGTGGAGGGGAATCCGAGGAACACGGAGAGCCGGTCTTTGTATTCATTCCCCGTCAGTCGGGAGGAATACCTGTTCGTCACCTCGCCTTTCGGGATGCGCACCGACCCGATGGACGGGAGCAAGCAACAAATGCACAAGGGCATTGACATCCGCACGGACCACGACGACGTGCTGGCTACCGAGACGGACGGGAAAGTGGTCGGCATAAACCACAACACCCAAACCGCCGGAGGAAAATCCGTCACCGTCGAATACGCGCGGGAAGACGGCGGCAGGCTGCAAGTCACCTATATGCACCTGGACAGCATCGCCGTGAAGAAAGGCGACACAATGCAGGCAGGCCAAAAGCTCGGCGTGTCGGGAAACACCGGCACACGCACCACGGGCGAACACCTGCATTTCGAGGTCAAGGACATCGCCAAGGACGGAACGGAAAGGCATATCGACCCGGCCGCCTACCTGGCTGAAATCGCACAGAAAGGCGACATCCGCCTGCAAGCCCTGCATGACGGGAACGACCTGCTGGCCAAATACAAGTCGGAAACGCCGGATTCCAGCCGTCCGTTGTCCACGGAAGCATGGATGAAAAAGCTGCTCTCCTCGGAAGACAGCGGTGTGGGTATAAGCGGTGCAGACCCGATAGTGGAAATGGCCATGAACGCATACACCTCGCTGATGCTGCTGGCCGTGCAGATAGACGGCAAGACCGAAGAGGAGCGGAAGGCGTTGGTGTCGGAATACGCAGACCGGAAACAGGCGGACCTGACCGCCCTCATACCCGGCATGAAAAACTGCACGGTAGGCATGGAGGGAAACGGGAAGGCCGTCCTCCGGGCGGACAACGGCATCGTGACGGTCAGGCACGAGCTGACCACCGCCGAGATGAACCGACTGTCACTGGTGTTGGCCGACGGGAACCTGTCCGACGAAGCCAAGCGGATGCGCGTGGCCGGGCTGGTGAACGGCATCGTGCTGAGCCGCCAGGCCGCCCAGAACTATGAGCAAGGAATGAGCGAAGGACAGGAACGGGCAGAAAGCCTGCAACGGAAATAAGGGAAAGACATATGAAAGGAATGTTTCTTTATCTGGCACAAGGGGTGTTGGCCTTGTCGGTGCTGGCACTCCACGTTACGGTCTGCCTGTCGCTGTTCGGCAGGACGGGCGCGTTGGTTTACCTTGGCATACAGGCGGCCATGGCCGCTTGGATCGTCTATGAAATGATACGGGCGCCGGTCTATGACGACTGACCGTCAGCATTCAACATTCTCCATCCATCACACACGTCAAGGCTCGGACGAAACTTAATCTTTAATTCAAGACGTATGATCAAATGCAATGTGACAGTGTGCGGCATCGTCAGCCGGGAAGCGACGATGCGCACGGACAAGGAGGGCAAGCCGTTCGTGAGCTTTGCCCTGAACGTGGTAATCCCTGCCAGGAACGGCATCAACAAGACCATCGAGGTGAGCGTGGCCAAGGACGGCAGCGAAACGGACCTGGCGGCTTACCGCCCGGGAACAAGGCTGGAGGTGGCCGGTACGCTCATCCTGAAGAAACGGGAAGAGCGGATGTATTTCAACCTCTCCGCCTCGGGCGTGAACTTCGCCACCGCTGAAGACAAGGATTCCATCAAGGGCAAGATGGAGTTCCGTGGCAAAATCGGCAAGTCCGTGGAAGAGCGCAAGGACAAGAACGGCAAGGACTACATCCAGTTTTCCGCCTTCAGTACCGAGAAAGTCGGCGACGGCTTCACCTACATCTGGGTGCGTTTCTTCTGTTTCGGCAAGGAACGGGAGGCCTGGCTGCAGCCAGGAGCCAAGACGGAAGTCAAGGGTGAACTGGAACTGTCCGCCTACAACGACAGCCTGAACCTGTCTTGCCGCGTGGACGAAATGGCAGAGTATGTCAAACCGCCTTATCCGGCAAACAACTGACGCTTATGGGGTACAGGAAACACAATCCGGACGGGCCGAGCAGTGAGGACAAGGCATTGGACCTCTTCGCGGAGATGATGATACAGAAAATCGAGGAAATCAAGAAAGACTGGAGAAAGCCCTGGTTCACGGACGGCGCGCTCACATGGCCGAAGAACATGGCAGGCCGCGAGTACAACGGGCTAAATGCGCTGATGCTGCTCATGCACTGCGAGAAGCAGGGATACAAGATACCCCGGTTCTGCACGTTCGATGCGGTGACGCGCATGAACGGAAAGACGGACAAGGAAGGCAATGACTTGCCGAGGGTGTCCGTCCTCCGTGGCGAGAAGTCCTTTCCGGTGATGTTGACCACTTTCACCTGCATCGACAAGGAAACCAAGGAGAAAATCAAGTACGAGGATTACAAGAAGTTGAGCGAAGAAGAACAGAAGCGATACAATGTATATCCCAAGATGCAGGTTTTCAGGGTGTTCAATGTGGACCAGACCAACCTGAAGGAGAGCCGTCCTGAACTTTATGAGAAGCTGGCGAGGAAAAGCGGACAGCGGAAAGCCGGACAGCCGGGGGAAGAGTTCAGTTTCGAGCCGGTGGACCGGATGATGCAGGAGGGCAAATGGGTATGCCCCATCCGCCAAGTGTACCAGAACGATGCCTATTATTCCATCAGCAAGGATGAGATTGTCGTGCCGGAAAAGGCGCAGTTCAAGGACGGCGAATCGTTCTACGGCACACTGTTCCATGAGATGACGCACTCGACCGGGGCGGAAAGCCGTCTCGGACGCATCAAGCCCGCCGCCTTCGGGTCGGACGACTACGCCCGCGAGGAACTGGTGGCGGAACTGGGCAGCGCATTGGTGGCGCAGAGATATGGCATGAGCCGGCATCTGAAGGAGGACAGTGCGGCTTATCTGAAATCCTGGCTTGGCAGTCTGAAAGAATCCCCGCAGTTCATCAAGACCACCTTGCTGGACGTGAAAAAGGCCACCTCCATGATGACCCAGTGCATCGACCGCATCACGCAGGAACTGGAACAGGGCACAAAGGAAAAGCAAGGCGCCCAGGAACAAGGAAAGATGTTCTATTCCTCCGTGGCCTACCTGCAGTCCACCGACGACACTTCCCGGCTTGACGCACTCAAGGACAAAGGCGACTATGACGGCCTCCTGAAACTGGCCAAGGAGTATTACGACGGCAACGGGATGGACGAGAAGTACACTTTCCGGTCGCCGTTGCAGAACAAGGGTGACGACCTGCTCATCGAGGACAAGGACTTTGCCGTCGTGTACAACGGAAGCGTGGGCGGCACCTATGAAGTGATGCTCAAGTTCACGGAAGAGGAAGTGCGCGACCACATCCGACGTTACGGCACCGGCCGGGCCAGCGAAGATGTAAAAGAGGTGGCGAAGGACATGGTGGCGGAAGAATTTTCAGCGATGTCAGACCGCCGGATGCCCGTCCTGGAAATGGAGAACGGGGAGGTTCTGCACCTTCAGTACAACCGGGACATGGACTGCATAGAAGTGGGAACGGCCGCCAACGCCGGCCTGGCCGTCCTGCACAGTTTCGAGTACGACCACGGCTCCACCTTGGAAAGCAACCTGCAGGAAGTAAACGCCCGCTTGTCGGAAATGGAGGAATACAAACAGGAACAGGAGAAAGCTGCCTATTCGTCCGGCGGAGGATGGCACAGGTGATTGCAAAAAGCCAGCCGCAGGATGATTGCCCATTTCCTGCGGCTGGTCTTTTCACTCTTCCCCGCTTTCCAGCCAGGTGCGCCAATCCTCTTCGTCAAGGGTCAGCTTGTGCAATTCCCAATCGTACTCGACATCGGGCATAGGCACCCTCGAATACGGGAAATAGAGGCTGAAACCTATCTGCCCATACGAGCAGAACAGGGGTTGCACACAGATGTAACGCCCGAAATAACTTCTTGCCGTGCAATACTTCCGCCAGTCGAAGCGTCCACTGAGGATGTTCCGGCAAAGCCTGCGAATGTATTTGTCTGTATCCATCTTTTAATGAAATTGTGGGGAGGTGGTCGGCCTCCCCGTTACCTTATCTTATTCACTCGTCATCGTCCGCCTCCTGATAGGCGGCGCATAAGTCCAACACCATCTCCTCGGCTGCTTCCATATCCTCCACGATGTCCTTCATGTTGTATGGCGCACCTCGCTTACCGTGGCCGTCCGGTCCCAGCCAAAGGTATGCTTCGCTGTCGGGGTCGAAGCCGTCCATAAAATAACGGATGCTGTCAATGAGCGTCTGAATGTCGCCGTCCACCATCTCAGCCTGAAAATTGAAATCCTGCCCGTAAGGGGTGAACTTTGAAAATTCAAAGATCACCTTGTCGTTATTTCCGTTATTGCCGATATGAACATACCATCCGTTTTCCTCCGCAATGGCGATAATCTTTTCCTGTGTCATAGTCATCTGGTCTTGCCCTTTTAATATTCCTCATTTTCAAATGTGGGATAATAAAGCCCTTGCGCCTCCAACGCGTCCATGGCCGCAGCGGCCAGCCTGCAAGCCCATTCGTTACGTTGGTCATACCGGCCTTTGCGCCAGTCAGCGGCCAGTGCTTCCATGAAATAGAACATGACCTTGCCCTTTTCATTCACCAAATAGCGGTGGTCGGCGGCCATTGCCCTGCCTGTTTTCTCCGCTGAACACATCCCGCCGTTTACGAAACGGGAAAACTCGTCCACAAACTGTTTGTCTTTCCCTGCAATCTGATTGTAATCCATAATGCTGTCTATTTAATGGTTGAAAAAGGTTGATAATTTTTGCTTTACTGTATTTTCAAATATGATAATCAATGACACCGCCGATATAAAGCAATGTGCCGGGTTTCATGCTGCTGACGGCGCACATGAACTCATACGACTCTTCCGCATAGCTTTGTGAACCATCCTCGTCCATATAGAACTGCCACCCCGTATGCAAGGGGTTCTTCAGCTCCTTTTCAAGCTGATAAACGGGGCCAACAAACTTGTATGCGTTCCCAGTCGTGATTTCATTCATTTTCAAACGGATATTGCCGACAAATTTTTCCGTCCATTCTTCGATGCCTCCGTTATAGCGAAGCACGTTTTCGGAAATCAACTCGAACATACCTGTCGGCAGGATTTTATCCACCAAATAAGAAATACATTCTTGCCGTTCCTCATCGCCTATTTCCGAGCAATAATCGTAATCCGTGCCGTCGCCCTGCGCAATGGTGTTCTCTGTAAGGCGGCTATCCTCGTCCACCTTAGAAGTTGTGATTTGAAAAATCTTTCCGTGCATAATTGTAATGATTAAATTGTTTTATTTCCCTTTGTTCGGAGCATTTCCGGCTCCGCCATCGGGATTTGATTTTACGTGCATGGCGGACTGCGGAAAGGGAAATGCAAGACAAGGAAATCCGCTCAAATCTTGCGGAAAACCCAAAAGGCATGGCTTTTGCGGAAGGCTGCCGCCAGATTTTATCGGATTAGTCCGAGGACGGTACTTGACGGCATGGACGGGCAGTAGCTTTGCACAGGAAAATCAAGACCGGAGGCGTGGGCGGATGCGAAATAAGGGGAACAGGAAGAGCGGTAAAAAGGGAGGGGCAAGAGAAATACAACAGGAAGAACGCCTGGTTAAAAGGGGCAGGTGACGATATAAAAGGAAGGCAAGCACAAAAAAGCCCTGGCTGTGACGCCCAGAGCTTCGGGGCGGTTATTTGCCAGTGATTGTTTCCGCAAACTTGTTTTCCTGATGCCGCTTCCTATCAGGCTTTTTATAAAACTAACAAGTCACTTTCGATTGTTTGATGCCCTCCGACCCATGGAAAGCCGGAGGGATTTACCAAACATTCAATCAAATTCTATTTCATCGGGATAAACATCCAGTTCCGCACCGCTGCTGACTTGCACGACAAATCCCTTGTCCGTCCTTCCGACAATGGTCGCGCTGCGGTAGCCTCTCCAAGGAGTAATCAGATAGCATTGCCTGCCATACTCCTCAAAATCCGTGTAAACATCATTCTTTTCAAGCATAAGTCTTTTCATTTTAAGCAATTAACATCAATCTATATCATAGCCGATAAAGGTTTCATCGTTGATTAACAAGTAATAATAGCCGTTGCCACACCCTCGGTATTCCTTGCTGAAACCGGCTGTGACCTTGCCATCTTCTTTCCTATTGACCCAAAGCGAACCGTCATATCCACAAAAATCAAAGCGGTAGGAATGAAAATCCTCGCATTTCCTTACGGCAGCCTTGAAACCCGCCATAAGATAAGGCCCTGCATATTTTTCCACAGTGGAAAGCCTGATGCACTGCCCGTCTATCCCTGTGCCTGTCGTGATATGGTTCTCATAAAGCGACTTGGCCGTGTCTGCCTTGGCTATGTCTGCCAGCCAATCATTGGCAAACGATGCGGATTGGGCCAGACGTTGGTATTTCACCAGCAATCTGCGATTGCGTTCTTCCTCACTGGCCTGGACGGGGTAGAAAATCTTTTCAATGGACTGCCAATCAGTAAATACAAATCCACGTTTGCGCTTCCCTACGCCCAATATGCCAATTCCGCCGTCATCCCTGTTGATAAACAGACGACGACGTTTACCACCAATCTGCACACAAAGTCTTGTAGGATTTTCGGGGTTGCGGAGATAGGCTTCCGCCTCGTGCATGGTTTCTTTTCGTACATCCATAACATTTTAGTTTTAATGAGTTGTTTTTATTTTCCCTTTGTTTGGAGCTTTTCCGGCTCCGCCATCGGGATTTGATTTTACGTGCATGTTTGACTGCGGAAAGGGAAATGCAAGACAAGGAAATCCGCTCAAATCTTACGGAAAACCCAAAAGGCATAGCTTTTGCGGAAGGCTGCCGTCAGATTTTAACGGATTAGTCCGAGGACGGTACTTGACAGCATGGCCAGGCAGTAGCTTTGCACAGGAAAATCAAGACCGGAGGCGGGACGGATGCGAACAGAGGGGAATATAATCAGGCAGGTATAAAGGGGATGGTATAAAAGGAGGAACGATAGAGGTATAAAAGGGTGAGGGCTTCCGTCCAGGAAGGCTAGCTATAAGTGGGAATGACCCGCACGGCAAAAGACCGGTCTTGCATTTTAGCCATATATATAAATATGTTGGAAAGATTGTCAAACAATGGAAGCAGGACGGCCTTCACCGCCCTGCCTCTTTTGTCAAATCATGCTGCAGTCTCTTCGGATTGTTGTTGTTCCTCGGATGGCTGCGGTTCTTCTGCCTGTTCCGCTTCCTTGGCCAACAAGGCCGCTTTCTTTTCCTCAATGCGCTGGTGACGCTTCTCGTACACTTCATCATATCCGCTCTTGATGTCGGCCAATGTTTCGGGCATGTGCTTCCGTGCGAAGTCAAGCAACAGGGATGCCACGGCATTGCCGCCACGAGCTTCCTTGAACTTGGCAATCAGAAAATCCCTGCGGATGACGGCTTTCGCCTTGGCCGTGAGGTTGGCGACAATACCCATCTTCTCCTCGTCTGTAAGGTATGGCACTTCCGCGTCAATGCCGAGCGTCTGATAATGCTCCTTGCGGAGGTCGGCCAACAGGAAGAAATATATCATCTTGTCCTCGTCCGCGCCAAACTTGGTTTCTGTGATGTCGGCTTCCAAAATGCGCTTCTTCGTATCCTCCACCGTCTTTTCAAGGGCTATCTCCTTGTTACGCTTGTCTTGCTTCTCCAGCTTCTCAATGGGTGAGATGGGTTGGCCGTCCATGCCGTCATTCCGCTCTGCCTTTTTATAGCATAAGGTGATGTCGCTCCGCTCTATCCTTGCATAAAGCATGATTTCCCCTGCATCGGCCTTGCGGTTTATTTCTTCACACCTCTCGTTGTAGGCGGCCATGTCTTGCCCGTAATCCCTACAAGCCTGTTCGTATTCCTCTTGGGTGTCATATTCATCCGTCTGCGGTTCTTCGGGGCGGTTGGGATAAGTCGGGCAGTAGCCTTGCAGGTTTTCCACCAAATAGCCCATGCCCACAAGACGCTCCACGGCTTTGTCGTTGCCGTTGAATGCGTCGCGGCAAAGGATGACGTTCGGCTGCTGCTCCATGACCTGCACGGCCTTACCCACCAAAAACGACACGTTCTTTTCCTCAAGGCAACTCCGCTTGGCGCAATTTCCACATCCCTCCTCGTGGAACAGGCTCATGTTGTTGGTGTTGAACGGACAGGTGGCGCATAGGGTCTTGTCGAACAGATAACGATGCAAGTTGGTAGTGAAGTCACGCTCGATGTTCCTGGCCACCTCGGATGCTTTCAGTCCTCGCCAACTGCCAAATACGCCCTCTTTCAAATGACGGTCATACACCTCATGCTGGATGTCCTCACCGTAACGGCATATTTCACTTGCCACGCTGACCGACAGCTCGTCCGTTTCCAACAATTCGGCGATTTCGGGTATCAATGTCGTGAATTTGAGACGTGTGCGGATATAATCTTCCGACTTGCCGAACTGCACTGCCAAGGACTGAACGTCATAACGTCCGCTCTCCAGCAACTTCTGATAGGCTCTCGCTTCCTCAATGGGTGTCACATCCTTGCGCTGCAGGTTCTCCGTCACGGCCATTTCCTCGGCAGCTTCATCCGTGATGTCAAGGACTACCGCCTGGATTTCATCCATTCCTGCCATGACTGACGCACGGTATCTGCGCTCTCCGAAAACAATCTCAAACAGGTTGGTGTCTACGATTGGCCGCACTCCGATGGGCTGCAGGACACCCTGCTGACGAATGCTGTCCGCAAGTTCGGCAAGGCTTTCCTCGTCAAAATGCTTGCGTGGGTTGAAACCGCTCGGACGGATGTCTGCCAATGCCAACGATACGATGTTTTTCTCTGCTACGGTCTGAATGTCTTTAGTTTCCATACTCTTTTGTTTTTGATTGTTGATGATTGAATTTTTTATTTCCCTTATGTAGCCATTTTCACGGCCTGCAACGGGGTTATTTTTCTGCCCAATCAAAGGGCCAAAGGACATAAAGGCAAATCTGACGGCGGAAATACGCTTTGTACGCAAAGGAAGATTTCCGACAGGCACCTTTGGCGGAACCGGATTTGCTGATTGGACGCAGCCCGTTACCTTTGCGGAAAAATAATCCGTGGCTGGCCATGTGAATGCGGAAGAAGCCGGAATAAACACCAGTATAACGGTTTGATGGACGCTTAAAACGGCCAGGTGAAAAAAGTGACAGATATGTCACCTTTTTGACGTACAAAAGGGGAAAGATGGCGTACAAGGGGAAAAATACAAGTGGCTATTGACAAAGAACGACATTTCTGTCATTTTTTGATAATAGAAAGGGGTTAGGAAGAGCCATTTCAAGGTCTCTATGTTAAAAAAGTGACATTTATGTCGTTTTCTTAATGCAGATTGCAGGCAGTATAAAAGGAATGGCTACCTTTGCAGGTGATAAAAATGACATTTCTGTCAAAAATATGACGTAACGTATGAACATATCAAGAAACTCATACCTGAACCAACTGGTCGCCGGACAGGGGAACGGCCTGATTAAGATTGTGACCGGCATCAGGCGGTGCGGCAAATCATACCTTCTTTTCAGGCTGTTCCACGATTACCTGATTTCCAAAGAAGTCAAGGAAGACCACATTGTAAAAGTGGCTTTGGATGACCTCATGAACGAGGAACTGAGGGAGCCTCACGCCCTCCTCAGGCATATCCGGGGGCGCATCCGGGACGAAGGGATGTATTATGTGCTGCTCGATGAAATTCAGCTTGTCCCGGATTTCCACGAAGTCCTCAACAGCCTCCTGCATGTGCGAAACGCGGATGTCTATGTGACGGGGAGCAACTCCAAGTTCCTTTCCAAGGATGTGGTCACGGAGTTTCGCGGCAGGGGAGATGAAATACACCTGCATCCCTTGTCGTTTTCCGAGTTCATGCAGGGATACCAAGGTGACAAGTGGAACGGCTGGAGGGAATACTACACCTTCGGCGGCCTTCCGCTTATCCTGTCATTGGAAACGGAACAGAAAAAATCCGAGTACTTGAAGAATCTTTATGAAAGCGTTTACCTGGTTGACATATTGGAACGGAACAAGGTAAGGAACAAGGCCGAGTTTGACGAACTGGCTCGGATTATCGCATCTTCCGTCGGCTCCCCATGCAACCCGACCAAGCTGTCCAATACGTTCAAGAGTGTAAAGAACGTTACGGTGTCATCCGCGAGCATCGCAAGATACCTTTCTTATATGGAATACGCCTTCCTGATAGAAAAATCCGTCCGTTACAACATCAAGGGGAAGAAATACATCAACACGCTGTCCAAGTATTATTTCTCCGACCTTGGCATCCGCAACGCCTTGCTGGGCTTCCGCCAACAGGAAGAAAGCCACATTATGGAAAACATCATCTACAACGAACTGCGTACAAGAGGGTACCATGTGGATGTAGGCATGGTGGAGGAACGCACCACGGACAGGAACAACAAGACGATACGCAAGCAGTATGAAGTGGACTTTGTGGCCAACCAGGGCAACCGGCGTTATTACATCCAGTCGGCATTCGCCATGCCCGACGAGGCGAAAACAAGGCAGGAGACCGCTTCGCTCACACGCATCGACGACTCCTTCAAGAAAATCATCGTGGTCAAGGACGACATCATGCCAAAGAGGGATGAGAACGGCATCGTGACGATAGGCATCATGGACTTCCTGCTGCAACCGGACAGCATGGACTATTGAACGGCTTATGGACGAGGTGACATTCAGGTTGGCCGGGCTGCTGTTCATCGGCTGGTCGATGCTCCTGCTGGCCTATGCCGGGTTTTGGAAGCGAAGGGCCGGGATGGCGTATTATCACGCCGCCGCGCAGGCATCGGACGACAAGGAGAGAAAGGAACTTGCCATGCGCGGCGTGCTGGCCGGGAACAAGGATGCCGCCAGGCTTTATGCCATCATGCAGCCCGACGAGTTTTCAACCAGGTATCCCGACAAGGCATTCAAGAGGAAGGGTGTCCGATGCGTGTTCCACCATTTCTACTACCCGAAGAGATACGAGATGTACTTGGATTTTGAGCAGTGCTGTGCCTGCAAGGACGTGCTTGACTTCAAGGACGGCCAGGCGGACGGCGTGGACTTCTTCAGTTCCGGCATAGCCAGGCTGAACCCCAACTCCGGAACGGTCATCCTGTTCATGCCGTGCAGCGCGGGCTGGAAATACTGGAGACGTTTCAAAGGCATGTCAAACCACATCAGATGCCAATGCCCTGACCTGACCAGCGGCATTTCATACCTGAAATACACGGGAGAGCGGCAAAGCCTGCACCTTCAAAAGGGAAGGGCGGACATACAGATGGAAAAGAACTACGAGCTGACCGAAAACCTGAAAGGCAAGGAAGTCATCATCGTGGACGACCTTTTGACGACGGGCAAGAGCCTGAAAGCCTTTAAGGAAGAAGTCGAGAAGAAAGGCGGCAAGGTCGTCGGGGCCATCTTTGCGGCGCATACATTCGAGATGCCCACCCGGATGGAGATTTTCATACACGCCCTCTTCTCTTATTGGGAACACCGGAACGAAGAAAGGTGAGCCTGTCCGTCACGGACAAGCCCACCGCCTCACAAGCAAAGAAAATGTATATGGTTGTGCCAACTACCGGGGAATGAACAGGCGCACCTGCGTATGCCGGTTGCCTTCCAAGGGAGTGTAATCGGAAATGCCTCCGATGTCCGCCTTTTCAATCCAGTCCGGTGCGACACCCCGGCGGACAAGTTCCCGGGCGATGTATTCCGCCCTTGCCCTGCCGAGGCGGTCGTTGATTTCCTCCGTCCCGGTCATGCTGTCAGCCGCTCCCGTAACGGTCACATGCAGACCGTGCCGGATGATCACATGCGCCAGCGCGTCAAGGTTGATTCCCTGCGAAGGCTCGGTCAGGTCCGTCGTTCCCAATTCAAAGAAGAAATAAACCGGGATGTCCATGTACCCGCCGTCGGGATTTGCCGGTTGCCGGATGGAACGTGCATCCGTCCGATTGGAAACACCGGCCATGACCGTGCTGTCTTGCACGTCCGCCATATCTGGCCCCTGCCATGTATCGGCAAATTCCTTTCCGCCAACCGTATCGCCCGGCAAGGCCAACGGGTCCATTCCGTTCCAATGCCTGTTCCTTAACCGGGCCATGAGTGAGTTCAGCCCGCTGTAATCGTTCCCAGAATTGCCCGTGCCGCAACCATACAGGCTATCCTCCGGCCATCCGTATTTGTCAAGCAGGCCTTCCAACTCCAGTATCTTGCGCAACTCACGGATAATCCTGCCGTCTTTCTCGTGGCGGCTTGCATAACGGCGGTTGGCTCCTGCCAACGCTTCCGACCGCCTCACGAGCCATTCGTTCCGGCAAACATACGGCCTTGCGTCCACCGCGCGTTTCCAGCCCGTCTTTCCGATGGTGACGGACAATCCGGCTGAAAGTGCCAGGAACCTGTCACCCCATTGGCCGCTCTTCCCGTACCCGTCAAACTCCCGGAACGTGGTGCATCCGCCAAGCTTCAGGGTGGCAGACAGCCGACCGGCAATCCGGTAACGGCCTTGTATGCCGTAGGACAAGGCAAACTGTTTTTGTGAGTTGCTCTTGTGGTGCAACAAGCCCACGCCCACATAGGGGACAAGACTCCACTTGGCCGGAGAGCCGTCCTTCCGTTGCTCGCCCCGGACGCTCCAGAGCAAGTCCGTATGGTAATGGTGGAAATCCCGCGTGTCCAATGCGCCGTCCTTGAACTTGCCACCCTGCCAGCCGACACGGCTCCCGATGTGAGGGGTGAACCATTTTCCGACGCTGACAGCCCACGAAGGTTGCAGGCGGCCGAACAAATCCTCGCAGCCGAGGGGCTTTCCCAAGAATGCGGACGCCCCTCCCGACACGCCGACGAACCAGTTGTCCGCCCACGGGGAAGCCACCAGCACACCGTCCATATACGATGGCACGGTGAGGGACAACGCTTCTTCCATGGGATATTGGCAGTTGACGCTGCCGGTGGAGTCCGCAGGCATCGGTCCGGCAACAGCCCTTGTCCACAAGGAGCATGACGCCGCAAAAATGAAAATGAATCTCTTTGTCATAATGTTCAACATGAATTGGTGAATATACAAATGGATAAGAATAAAAGGAAAGGTCAGCGTTTGGGTTTCTTGCCGGTGGCCGGACGCATCATGCGCTGCGCCATCATCATGCAACGGTAAGCCCAGCGGCGGTCGTCCTCGTCATCATCGCGCCCCCATTCCAGGCCGCTTCCTCCGCCGCCCCCTCCCTGGCCTTCGGCAAATGTGGTGGCAGCGTCCACATAACCGAGGAACAGCAGCGTGGCGCAATGGAGGACTTCCGCGCCCTGCTCGGAAATGCTCTGCATGAGCGTTCCGTCAAAGACGCCGCGCGCTTCCGTGCCGGAATGTGCCATCAGTTCCCGGTGTTCACCGACCAGACGCTCCACCAGCACTTCCTTCAACAGGCCGTCCACTTTCGAGTGGATGTCGCGTGAATACCGGTAGGCTTCCTCGCGCAACTCCCCGGTACGGTCTTGGATGGCATCCATGTCCTTTTGGAGCAAGGCCAGTTGCCGGTCTGCGGTCTCCAGCTTCCCCTGCTTGTCCGCCAGCCGTTCCCGGACATTGGAAAGTTCCTTTTCCAGCCGGGATATTTCCGCGGCCAAGGCCATGGCGTCGCCGCTCTGCGACTGCAGTTCACGGCGGTATTCCGCCAGTTGCGCCTCTTTCTCCGCCTTCTCCTTCTTCAGGTTCTCCACCATCGTGTTCAAGCCTTTCACCCTGCGCTCTGCCAGGCGTGTCTCCACGCGGAGGTCCGCCAAAGCCTTCCGGTGCTGCTCTATCTGCTCCTCGATGGAAGAACATTCCTCGTTAAGGTGGCGGCGGTATTCCTCCGTGGAGCGGTGCTTGGCCCCGGTGATGGCGACACTGGTGCCACGGTTGAGTTCCCATTTCCGGTTTATTGCGGCCAGTTCGTTATGAAGCTCGCGGAAGCGTTTGCAGCCTTCGTACTTGTCCTTGCCGGAAAAGATTTTCTTATAGGCGAACTCGCCGTCCTTGATTGGCATGAGGGTGCAATGTATGTGCGGATTCAATTCGTCCAGGTGTACATAGAAGCCGACGATGTTCTCCTCGCCGAACTTGCCGGACACGAAAGCGTAGATGTCCTGCGCCCATTTCTCAATCTCCGGCTTCCTTTTGACCGATGAATTGTCCGCGCCCTTGTCAAAGTCCACCTTCTGGTCTCCGAAGGCCAGTTCACGCATACGTGTTTGAGAACCGCCAAAGATAAAGTTGACGACGGTGCGGTACTTGGGTTCCTCCAGCCCCTCGTTCCTGTCACGGATGCCGCGGCTGCGCAGATTCTCCGCCATCCGCTCCGGGATACTTTTCGATTTGTCCACGGGCTGTACCTTGCCGCCTTTGACGACTTCAAAGTTCAAGTGTTCGCGAGTGGGGTCATAATTGCCCTTGCTGATGGCGTGTTCCCAGCCTTTTTCCGTCCACCTGCGCTGGTGTTCGTCGCTTTGGGCGGTCGTGATGCCCGCCGACGGGTGGATGTCCATCACCTGTTTAGCGTTTCCTGCCATATCGTCTGTATCTATTTTGCGGACAACCGCACTGTCCCAGCTTGCTGCCCCGTCGGACAGCCCCTCCCATCGCCGTAGGCGCATGGGGTAATAGGCTACCCCCTTCACTTGGTTCGTGGCAGACGGGCAAGCCCGTTGCGCCATGCCACCGGCAAGCCTTTAAGGGGATGATTATGCCTTGCAAAAGGCGGTTGTCCAAGGTTTCACACTGTCAGTTGCCGTTCCCGGTTTCAAGACTGTCCGCAAGGACCGTCTTGAAGGGCTTGCAAAGTGTCCGGAATGTTTCTTTTGTCTGTGCGTCTTCCAGCTCCAAGGATTCCGATTCCCCGTCGATTACCAGTTCGGCGAGCGTTTCCATCGCTTCGGGCATCAACGTAAAGTCCTCCGCAAGCACGTCATTGAAGAAGCCGGTCAAAGAAACGGTCGGGCCAAAGCGGTACTTGCGCAGGACGCGGCGGACGGCAGCCAAAGCCATCCGCTCCATTATAGTCCGGCAGGTTTCCGCATAGGCCGCCTTGTCATTGTCCGGCAGGCCGTCCGTAGTTCGGGTGGCACCGTCCGGCGTTTCCGCATCGGTCAGGCGTTGGCAAACCTGGCCGCATTCCGCGCCGGACACCTTGCCAAAGACCCATTCGGACAATGCGGCGTCCACCTTGTCCATAAGGGGATTGTTTCTTTTCCCTTTGTTCTTTCCGGCTTCCTTTTCATTGCCGCCCACCTCCGCCATCGTAATGACGTAACTGCGCGTCAGGGCGGACTTCTTGATTTGTCCGAGGGATTCCAGCCCGTTCAAGAACGAGCGGACGGTGGCGCGGTGCCAATGCCAGCACTCGGCCAGGTCGGTAATCGTCACGGCCAACTGGCCCGGTTGCAATTCCACGTCCAGCTTCCTCAACACATCGGAGACATAGCCGGCCGAAGCCTTGTCCAACAAGTCGCAATAGGCTTCCAGCTTGGTGTGCCGTTCGCCGGACTTCTCCTTGAGGTAATCCAATACCGGCTTGCCTGCCGGGATGCAAGTGGATAATGTAGGTTTGTCTTTCATCGTCTTTCGTATTTTCATATTTGTCATAGAATGTTCGGGTGACACCGTGTGCCTGCCACTGGCGGCCGGACACCGGCTCAATAATAATATCCGGACAACACTTCCGGGTACTCCCTCCAATGCTCCCGCGTCTTTTCATCCTTCCAACCGCTCAACACCGTACAGGAAGGATAAAACAGGGCCGCCAAAAGAAGAAAGCCCACAGTGACCGCCATCGTGTACAGATGGGGTATGAACCCGGTGGCCAATGCCGAAAGTGCCAGCAGCATGAAAGTCTTGCGCCCCTCGTGGATGCGGTGCAGCCACCTGTCGGCCCGTCTGAACGGGCAAAGCAGGACGGACAACACGGTGGAAAGCAAGACACCGTATTCGCCGGGGTGGCCGCTCACGTACACGAAATGGAACACCAGCAGGAACACCACCAGCAGTTGCGCATAGAACTTCCTGGCAGTCTCCAGGCTGACCATCATCAAGTAGAACCGCGACATCCGCCTGCCGTTCCTCCGGTACAGGCACAACGGCAGGATAGCCAGGAGTGCCGGAAATAAAAGTTGAATCATGTTCCAAGCCATAATCGCATATGTATGAAATGTATTGTCCGGCCATTAGAGGAAATCAAGGAGTACATCCGACTTTTCCTTGCGGTATTGGTAATGTCCGCCCCTGTCATGGAGCGCGAGGTCGTTGCACACCTCGCCGCACATCTGTTCGAGCGAATCGAACAGTGTCGCCTGGACGGTCTTCACCCGTCCGTCGGCATCCGTGCGCGCGTTGATTTTGAACATGCGGCCGAACGCCGGGTTTGAGTAGGCGCAAGTGCTGTGGCCGAATGCCGTGGCATGGGAAGGGATGTGGTGGTAGAGCAGGATCATTTCCATGTCATCCTCCAGCATGTCCATCACTTCCTCCAACGTAAAGTTGCCGGAGACTTGGAAGGTCAGCAGGATGTAATCGTCATACACCAACGGGCTTTCCATCGTCTCGGCATCCAGCAGTCCTGGAAACCGGAGCGGCACGAAAGCCATGAAGTCATCAAGAAATTTTTGCAGCATATAATGGATGTTTATTGGATAGTGTTCGTGTCAGAGTGTGGCAAGATGGATTTTCAGCATGAGCATGGGCATCTCTTCCAGACGTTCCTTGTCGTAACCGAGAACGTCGCAAAGGCGGTCGATGGCTGCCGGCATGTTGTCCGCCAGTCCATAGAGGGTTTTCTTCTGTTCCTGCGAGAGCATGGCCATGCCATTGCCGTCCATCCCCATGAGGGGTTGCATCAGCATCCACAAGTACGCCTGTGCCTGTTCCGGTGATTTCATCCTGCCACAGCCGATGTCCTCCATGCAGGCTGCGGCGTTCTGCAGCAAACGGCGGTTGGTGCGCATGGTCAGGTAACGCACGGCTTCCCCGACGGCAAAGGAAGGCTTGCCTGCGGATTGCACGGCCAGAAGGCAGCATCTTTCGGTCTTGTCCGTGATTCCGGCCATGGACGTGCCTGCCAGTTCGGGAAGGTGGGCCAGATAGGAACGGAACAGGGCATCCTCGTTCCGCAGGTAGTCAAGGAACTGGCCCTTGTCCGCGATGCCGTGTTCCAGCGTGGCGGAAAGGAAGCGGTCGTAACGTGCCAATGCCTGTTCGGGAGTGTCCTTGTATAATGGTATGGTGTCAAGCGACGCGAAGAAAGGCTGCAACTTTTCCGATTGCAGGCGCAAGTCTTCACGCCTTGCCGCCGGTGTTCCTTGTTCTTTCAGGCAAAGCACCTCCCTGTAAGTCCTGGATTTTGCCAAGGCCAGCCTTTCATATTCCGCTGCGATGGAACGGTGGACGGCGCGGAACGTCTCTTCGGGATAGTCGTGCGTCCGGCAGAGGGTGTCACGCTGCAAGGCCGCCGACACGGAATCGCGGAGTTCCTGCCATGAAGCCACTGAAGCCGCCAGCTTTTCCCATTCCATGCTTTCCGCATGTTGCACGTCGGACAAATGTTCCCGGTAGGCGGTGACGGCTTCGCCGGATGTCTCAAAATGCGGACAGGCGTTTTCCTGCGAACAAGATGCCGTCAGCAATGAGAACGCCGCGATGGCACAACCGGCGGACAACAGGCCGGGGAACTTCGAGTTTGATTTTTGTTTTCCTGCCATTGACGGCAAGGAGCCAGCATTCAAGGAGCGCGATTTGACATGTTTTCCGAGTTCGATTTTATTGTTCATACAGATATATGATTTGATTTTGACCGCAAAATTAGGGCAAAGACAAGCCATGTTGGGCATATTCTTCCAAACTTTACCGATAATTATCAATCATACTTGCGAGTATGATTTGCGATGAAAGCAACTGCAAGAAAGAGGAAAAATCGAGTTTAATAATCTTAAAGACAAGTCCGAGTATGATTGCTTTTGGGGTAAAATTTATACTTTTGCAGTTGTTATCATTCAAATATGCTTATCTGATATGGCAAAAGTGGGTTACATCTTCCATGCGGACCAGTATGACGGGTTCGACGCGGACAAGCGTTGGATGGAAGAATACGGATGCGTACAAGTGGTGGAGGAACTGTCCGAACACGAGAAACACCGTCCGGCATGGAAACAGCTCATGGCAAACCTCGGACGGGGAGACGAGCTGGTGGTGGCGAAATTCAGCAACGCCGTGCGCGGAGTGCGCGAGCTGGCCGTGCTGCTGGAACTCTGCCGCGTGAAGGTGGTGCGGCTGGTCTCCATCCATGACCGGATAGATTCCCGTGGCATCCTGTTCCCTGACACGAAAACCGGGGATGTGCTGGAGATGTTCGGTTCCCTGCCGGAAGAGGCGGCCGCATTGCGCATGGCCACCGCCCATGTACTCCGGCTCAAGATGAGCCAGAAACAGGAGAAGACAAAAGGGAGGAAGATGAAGGCCGACCGTGAGGAACGCATCGTGCATATGTACGAAGAAGGGTTGTCCATAGACGCCATATTGGAAGCCAGCGGTTTCAGCAGCCGGAGTTCGGTGTTCCGCATACTCAACAAGTATGGGGTGAAACTGAACCGGGGGCCGCATCAAGGGCCGCTGAAAAAACGGAAAGGTGACATTCAGGAAGAACCTTAAAATTTGGAAGTATGGATATAGAGGGATTTATAGCCAAATACAGGGGAGCTTTCGGTGAGGATGTGCCTCTCCCCGTGGCTTTCGGGTACAGCGACAAGGCGGCCACGGAAGTGAGGAAGATACCCCGTTGCATGGTCGGTGCGATACGCAAGGTATGCGACGGGGAACCGCTGACGCTGTCTGCCGGCAATGTGCTTTGCGGCGGTGGTGGCCTTTATACCGCCTTCGCCCCCATGCCCGACCGTGTGCCGGTGTTCGTGTCGGAGACGGAACATTACAAACAGAGCAAGGAACAGGTGGAGGAATACATTGCCCGGCTGGGCATCCGCTTGTCCGAAAAGCCATACCTCAATTTCGTGCGCATGGACCACATTGACAATTTGGACGAAGTGGAGGGAATACTCTTCTTTGCCGTTCCCGACGTGCTGTCCGGCTTATGCTCGTGGGCGTTTTACGACAACAACGACGATGATGCGGTATGCACACGTTTCGCCTCGGGCTGTTGCAGCATCGTGGCCTTCGCTGTCAAGGAGAACGCGGAAGGCGGCCGCCGATGCTTCATCGGCATGCTCGACCCGTCGGCGCGCCCGCTGGTTCCCAAGGATGAACTGACGTTCACCATACCGGCTGGCCGGTTCAAGGAAATGATGAATACCATGGAACGGTCGGCGTTGTTCCAAAAAGCATATTCCATTGTGCGGAAACGCATCAACGGAGAAATACAAAATAACAAACAGTAAAATTGGATTAGGATGGAAACTTTCAACGACGTGATTTCAGAAGACCGCCTGGTGCTGGTGGACTTCTTCGCCACCTGGTGCCAGCCCTGCAAGATGATGCACCCCGTGCTGGAGCAGCTCAAGGACACGGTTGGCGACAAGGTGCGCATCATCAAGGTGGACGTGGACAAGCACGGGCAGACTGCCGCCCAATACGGGATACAGGCCGTGCCGACACTGATGCTGTTCCGCAAGGGGCAGACACTATGGAGGCAAAGCGGCATGATGTCAAGGGCCGACCTGCTTGCCGTAATCGACCAACATCTATGATTGGGCATGAAAAAGGTTTTATTCCTGCACGGCTTCTTCGCTTCCGGCAGTTGCATCCCGGCACTGGCGTTGAAACAGGCGTTCGACGGAAAGGTTGAAGTCCTGGCCCCAGACCTGCCCATGCGCCCCAAGGAAGCAATGGAATACCTGCACAGGCTCTGTGACAGGGAGAGTCCCAACCTGCTGGTCGGGAACAGTTGCGGTTCGTTCCTGGCGCAGATGCTTGCTCCCGTCGTGGGCGTTCCCGCACTGTTGGGCAACCCGCACTTTGAAATGACCAAATTCCTCAAGGAGCGTGTCGGGAGCCACCGGTACAAATCGCCGAGAAAAGACGGGAAGATGGAGTTTGTCATCGACGACGGGCTGATAGACGAGTTCGCGGAACTGGAGCGTCACCAGTTCGATTGCTGCAGCCCTTACTACAAGGACAAGGTCTGGGGGCTGTTCGGGGAACAGGACGCATTGGCACATTACGAGCCACCGTTCATGGAGCATTACAACGAGGCGTACCATTTCCCCGGCGGACACACGCCGACGCGGCAGGAGGTGAACACATGGCATGTGCCACTGATAGAAAAAATGCTGATGACGTTCCAAAGGCCGGAAGACGGATGCCGTTATTTCCTCCACTTCAAGGGCGGAACATACCGTTTCATCCGCACCGCCTTTGACAGTGAGACAAAGGAGCGCATGGTGCTCTATCAGGCCCTTTACGGCGAAAGGGATTATTGGGTGCGCCCGGAAAGGATGTTCTTCGGAAAAGTGACGAAGGACGGAAAGACATTCAACCGGTTTTTGGAAACCGACAACATCGACAAATAATGAACAAAAGAGAATACGTGCAGGCCAACAAGGACTGGCTTGCACAAAAATCACAGGAAGAGGGGGTGAAAACACTCCCCAAAGGCATCTGCTACAAAGTCCTTGCGGAAGGAAA
Source organism: Candidatus Bacteroides pullicola (assembly GCA_019115825.1). Taxonomy (GTDB): domain Bacteria; phylum Bacteroidota; class Bacteroidia; order Bacteroidales; family Bacteroidaceae; genus Bacteroides; species Bacteroides pullicola. Next base: position 41,894 of record DXCV01000061.1, on the reverse strand, counting down.
GGCAGACGGCAGGCATCCGGGGCCGCGCAGCATCGTGACCGCCCACTACACCGGACGGACGATTGACGGCCGGCAGTTTGACAGCAGCCGTGGCGGCGCACCGCTGGCCATCCGCCTATGCGACCTCATCGAGGGGTGGATGGTCGCCATGCTGCAGATGTGCGTAGGCGACAAGTGGGAGGTTTACATTCCGGCGGAGATGGGCTACGGCAAGTTTTCCCAGCCGGGCATACCGGGCAACTCCACGCTGGTGTTTGAAATTGAACTTTTAGGCATAGCTTAAGATGGCAAGAAGGGTGTTCGTAACGGGCGGTGCGCATGGCATCGGGCGCAGCATCGTGGAGACGTTCCGTAAAGTCGGCGACGAGGTCGCATTCTGCGACATTGATTCACTACGGGGGAAAGACGTGGCGGAAGAGACGGGCGCAGTGTTCCACCACGCTGACGTGGCCGACCGGGAACAACTGGAACATTGCCTGCAAACCGTCGTGGAGCAATGGGGAGACCTTGACATCCTCGTCAACAATGCCGGGACAAGCGCTTTCAGCCCCATCGCGGAAACTTCGGTGGAGGAATTTGACTGGATTATCCGAACCAACCTGCGCCCGGCCTTCATCACTTCCCGGTTCCTGGCCAGGCACAGGCTGCAGAACGGGAACACGGCCTACGGTCGCATCGTCAACCTCTGCTCCACACGTTATTTGATGAGCGAGGCAGGCACGGAGGGCTACAGCGCGTCGAAGGGCGGCATTTTTTCATTGACACACGCCCTTGCCATATCGCTCGCACCGCTGCGCATCACCGTGAACGCCGTGGCTCCGGGCTGGATTCATGTCAACGAAGAGGAGACCTTGCGCCCCATCGACCACAAGTTCCATCCCAGCGGACGGGTCGGAACGCCCGAAGACATCGCCCGCGCCATCCTGTTCCTCTGCGACGAGAAAAATGACTTCATCAACGGGCAGACCCTGACCGTGGACGGCGGAGTGACACGGAAAATGATTTATCCGGAGTAAAAAGGATTTTAAGGTATGAATGTGGAAAGTATAAGGGATTATTGCCTGTCATTGCCGCTGGCCACGGAATACGTTCTACTTTATGCGATACTTATGTTATAAATTGAAGATAGTAATTTCAAATAATATGGATTATAGACAAAAGACAAATAGGGGTGAATATATACCTGCTTTTTTTGAGATGTATCTAAAAATTGATGGTGAAATTGATTTAAACAAGCTATCAGAAAGAGATTTCTCTCTTTTTTTTCATGAATATATTCATTTCTTACAAGATATAACAACCACTTATGGGCTAACTACATGCTACGCTTATGGGGAGTATATTCAAAGTGTTGTCAATGATATTTATGAAAGGGGACAACAAACATTCGAAGTTCCATATATATATAAAGACAATAAAGATAATATTAGACTTAATGAGCAGATACAAACTTTGACACTTGGGGATTGGGATAGCAGCATTAAATCAATAGAAAACATTAAAATCTCTTTTGAAGAATGTGAATTAGAATTTGGCAAGGAGCAAAATTTGTCTCAAATTGTGACTGTTTGCATTCAAGCCAATGAGGATGATTATATTTCATTCGGTGCATCAGCAATAAAAGAAAGTATAGCCTATATAATGGAACGGTATTGTTGTGATGATTATGAAAAATCTGACGACTTTCCATATTCTTCTGCAGAAAAGGTTGCAAGTGCAATATATCCAGATTTTGGACAAAATATTTTAAATGTATTGGCCTTGGCTGATTGTTCTTTGATGTTTTCAAACCCAGGCTATGTTTTTGTCAAAATGCTTCGTCAATTCAAAGAGAAAGGATACAATCCTGTTAAGCCCCAAGATATTTACTCTCAATTAAACAATGCTAAGGTTAATTACGGGATTGGAGTTTTTGTTTTTTTTGAAAATATAGCTAATGAAGCAAGAAAAAAATTAAAGTCCTATTTTAAGGTTCCTAAACACCCAGAATTACACCAAGCATATCAAGAATGGGTTGATACAATTATTGATACAGCATTGAAAATGCGAAAGGAAACACCATCATATTTATTAGACATCATTGCAGATTCGCCCGTTTCATCCAGCAAACTATTTACTAAAATTGTAAACACATTAGGAACCCCAATGATGAAAAATAAACAGAAAGACTACTTTACCATCAAGCCTAACGGAAAAAATGGATGGAGTGTTGAAATTATGAAATCCGTACATCAAATGTATAAAATTCTCCATAATGGAAATTTTCAATGTTCACTATTACCATGGTGTTTGCGAAGTTGCCACATACATCCTGAAGAAAATCTAAATCCCACACCAGATATATGTCTTAAAACCCCATGGTCAAGAGCAAGTCAGAATGATTTGTGTCCACTTGGATTATTATGGAAAAATTGGAATTTAGTATCTTATTGCCCTATAAAAATTAAATAGAATAAAGGAGAACGGAGAACTCATTTATTTATCAGAAACTCCGTCCTCAGAAAAGAGATAAGTCCAACAGCACATTGATATGCCAATACTGCATTTCAGCCATTCCGTCAGAACAAAGCCAACTGCTGCGGTCCGGTGTATCTGCCCTTCAAATTCCGAAGCCCGGCCATCACCCGGCTTGTTTCTTTGGAAGATACTTTGGCATATTGCTGTTCCAACATGCGGATGCCGCACAGCACGGCTTCCTTGTAATCCGCCATAGGCTCGTCCCAGACGGACGGATAGCTTCCACCTCCTGCATTGCTTGTCGCCCAACTAACCGTAACGGCATACAGCCCATTGACGGATTGGCCGATGCGTATCACATTGAAATCGTCCAATGCGATGTTTTCCACAATGGGCAACATTCCCTTTATCCAGCCATGTTCGTCAAACTGCTTGTCCGCATAGCCGAACAGCTTTCCACGCTCGTAGGTGGAAATGTTCAACATGACGCGGTAGACGCTTTGGCCGAAACTCTCGAACCACGCCACCTGCTCCATGTCGTCATGGCGGAGTGCCAGGATATAACGCAACACGTATTGCCGCTCATGTCGGCACGGCAGGTAGTCCGCCAACGCCTGCAATTTTTCTTCCTTGCTCATTTGGGATAATGCTTTTTCCATATCCATTCATTTTGTATTTTACAATCATTCCATTCAACGGTCTCTCCTAAAATCGTTCCACCTGCCCCCGCCGATGATGGCCTTGAGGATAATCCACAAAACGCGGAATACGATGGCGGCAACGATGATGCCTGCAATGTCCTTCATATTTTCTTCTTTTGTCGTTCATACACTGTCATACAGGTTGGTTACATCCAAGCCATGCGACCTTGCCTTCTTGCACGTATAGTACGTGCCGCCTTTGGGTTGGCCGTCAAAATAGGCTATCACGCCGCCCGAACGCTCCAGCATGTAGTCGTTCCGCCTTAAAAGGCAGCCGTCATAATAACGTCGGCTCAGCACGACCGTCTCATCCACATTGGCAAGGATGTCCTCATACAATTCACGGTCAGCCTCCATCCAGCGGTCAGCCTGTCCCTGGAACGGTATCACGGCTATCACCCTCATGCCGGGCAGCTCGCATTGCAGCGAAAGGGCGGCTGTAGCCGCCAGCGTGTCAAAGCCAAGTGCCATGCCGCAATAAAAATTACGCACACCCCTTGCATACGCCTTGGCTATCTCTGTCCTCAATTCCTGTTTCAACGCTTTCCGCTTGCCTTGCTGAATAAGGCGATGGCCGCTGAAGCATACGGACTGCGCCTTGTTGTCTCTTGTCTTTTCCATAATCAGTTCTCTTTTTTATATTTGTAATGTGTCCTTCCCAGAAATATACCGCCTGCCACATTCGCGCCCAACCGCTCCAGCCGGTCGGCAAACATCCCGTAACTCTGTCCCGTGGAAATCACATCGTCAAAGATGCAGATGGTCTTCCCCTTGATTTGCAAGGCATCAAGCTCCACCAAATCCGCCACGGTGATAGACTTGTCGTGACGGTGTTCATGCACCGCTTGACGCTCGCCGGAAACATGCACGAGCGAAAAGCCGTTGGCGATGCCTGAAAGCTCACTCACACGCTGGCAGAAATGCTTGTAACGGCTCTCGTTCTTCTCTTCGCTGCTTGCCGGAACACAGATGAAGGTCATGTCCTTCACCTTGTCTCCGTATTGGCTGACAAGATACCCTGCCGTCATCTGCGCCACACGCTCGGTGGCCTCTTCCTGTGCGTCCTTGAAAGCCCACACAAGGTTGCGCGCCTCGATGGCGTCCTCCCCGACGTTGCGGATGCGTACCGGAAAATACTTGCAGAACCAAACCTGCGGCTTGGCCAACTGCCTTTTGATGCTCTCACTGATTGCCTGTGCCATAACTCTGATTTTTTATTTCCCTCTGTTCGGCCTATTTGCGACCGCCGGGATTATTTTTCTGCTGAAAAAGTCGGCAGGAACATCCGGGCAAGGCTGAACGGGAAAATACGCTCGACAACAGCGGAGAGGAAGATTTTTCCGGTTCACCCCCAGGCGGCTTGCCGGCATTGGCAAAGGATGGAACTGCTGGGTACTTTTGCAGCAAAATAATTCCCCGCAGGTCGCACGGCTGAATGAGCAAAGGCACCAATGTAAAATAGGAATGCAGGGCAAGTAAAATAGGATGAAAGAGTATAAAAGTATTTGCCGCCGGCAGGCCGGAACTGCCCCATACTGATGTGTACTCACATCAATACGGGGCAGACCATCGCTAAATCCTAATTTGGTATAGATTGTCGCAAGAGTTGAACCTCACTCCGCAAAAGATAAAGTCCGGCATCAGCACTGCTCCAGCGGTGAAAATCTTTCTCCTGCTGCACTCCTCGATATGCGCCTCCAATTCATCTGACATGATAGCCAACTCCAAATTCGTCGTGTGGTGCCTGATTTGCCTGCCGTCTATCTCAATAAGCGCATAAGGAGCGAAAAAATCATACTGGTCGTTGCTTTCTGGCGACAGGATTCCGATGTCCAATAGTTTGATATTATACAATCCTTCCGCCATTGCGTTGGCATTGTCTTTCTCGACTTGCCCACGGAGCAGACGTAGGTAGTAATCTTTTTTCATCCGGAACATACGTATCGCCTTAATCCATTCCCGCACCTGTTCTTCAAAATACGACATTCCGTTGGATACAAAGAATTTGACACGTCCGTCCATGATGAAACCGTAATCGGTCGTTCCTCTCCAATCACCCGTACAGGCATGGGATGTGCGTTCCCAAGTTTTGCCACCCACGAGAGCGACAAATTCATTTACTGCTTCTCTTTCTGTTTTCTTCATTGCTGCATGATTTTTGATTTGACATAAAATCCCAATCTTATTTTACCCTCTGTTCGCAAGCCTTTCAGCTTGCCCAAGGGATATTTTTTGCATGGGGAGTGGCGGCGGCAATACGGCAAGACAGTCAAGGGAAATACTCTCCCGAACAAGGTTCGGGAGGAAGATTTCCCGCAGAAACACCGTGCCTGCGCTTGCCATTTGCAAACATGGCGACACTATTTTTGCAAGAAATATCCTTCAGGGCAATGCTGACCGGCGGAAGGAAGATTGTGGCATACATTGTATAAAAGACAGACAGAGAGGTATAAAAGGATATATGGGTGGGTGTGGAGCGGCACGGGGCAGCCGTGCGGACTTCCCGGCGGACGCACTTGCAACCATGGGGCAAGTATGTCCGCGTTCGCATTCCGGCGGTAAGGCGTTGCCGCATCATAGCAGCCTGCTGCCATATGCGGCAACGTTTTGCCTGTCGGACTGCCCGTGACGCTCCACAAAGGCGTGGGGCGTAGCTTTATGGCCACAGGCGACGGCAAGGCCGATTATGACAGGCCGTCAAAGAAAAGACCGGCACGGACACGGGGGAACTTGTCCGGCAGGCTTGTCGGGTGTGTTCCGTCCGTGCCTTTGCGGAAAGGGTCGGTGCGGGACGTAGCAGGCCTTGTCCTGCCACATGCTGCACCGACCGTCGAAGCAAATCGTTCTTTGGGTATAACGGGAGGAATATGAAAAAGGAGGAAAGGCAACAATAAAACAGGGCACGGATAAAAACACAGCGAGCAATAAAAAACGGCCCGAAGGCCGCTTTGTGGGATGGCAGGATTATTGCTTGCCTTTCTTCTTCTCCGCCTTTTTCTGCTCGGCAGGAGCCTCTTCCTCTTCGGGAACGGGATAGAACTTGGTGGCGACCAAGATGACGCGGTTGTGCTTTACGCCGTCCTTGTCGGTCCATTCCTCTGGCTTGAAATATCCCTCAAAGGTGAGCAGCGCGCCTTTGGTCAACTGGTCGAACGATTCCGTATGCTCGTTCTTGCGCCATACTTCCATATTGGCGAAAGCCGATACGCGCTTGGTTTCATCGCCGTTGGTTTCCTGGCGGCCGATTGCCAAGGGGAAACGGGCTACGCTTGCATTGGTGAACTGGCGGATTTCTGCGTCCTTGCCTACGAAACCTGAAACTGTGAAGCTGTTTTGAAACTTTTTCATAATGAATTGTTTTTTAGAAGTGAAACTTAATTTTTACATGCAAGAACAAGCAGTCCCGTACCAATGTGGCCAAGCCATGAAAATCGGACTGAATACTCTTTATTTTGTGCAGGAAAATAAAGGAAGATTCCGGACTATTTTATTGGCAGGAGTGGAACGCCCACACAAGATGGCCATTCATAGCCATCGAAGCGGGACGCTAACTTTGCATTGGAAAAATGAGTGGCTTCTCAAAAGGGCAATTCAGAAAAAGTGAAGGAAAACACTTCACACGGTTTTGCTGCAAGGGCCATCCGCATGTTCAGGCAAGCGGCTGCGTTTCCGGCAACCGGCATAAAAGCTGTGGATCAGGCGTTGAAAGCCATTGAGCCGTATTGTCTGTATGGAGGCGCAAAAAAGCGCATGGCTCGACCTGGAAAAGCGGGATGCCTCCTGTGGGGGAAAAGCCCGGAGTGTCTTGTCGGCCAAAAGAAAAAGGCGGAAGCATAACTGCATGGTCGCCGGTTCTGTCCGACCGAAGAGGAAAGGAAAACGGAAAAAAACGGAAAGGCAATGTCCGACATCCCTTAAAGCGGCGTGGATGCCTTCCGGCGAGCGGAACAGTGTTTATAAAAGGGAACCACAGGCTATGGGAAGTGCGTATAAATGGAAGAATGGCCAAGCCTATAAAGATGGTATAAAAGGTTATGGGGGGGAATGGATTGTGTGGAAGTCATCCACCCAATCCATCCCTTGCTCAAAGGAAATCTCAATCACAAAAGCCCCATTCCGTAATGGCTATTTCCTCGTTGTTCTCAATGCCGCTTATCGGCTCGCATATCAATGTGCCGAAGAAGTTTACCGCCACACAACCGTTCTTGACGGTTGCCGGTCCTGTGTCGTCATCATCCGCATGGCGAAGTTGATACCAAGTTTTGCCTTTCGGCAATGTTTCCACGGAAATCCTCAAGTCGATGAACTCACCCTCGATGGTCAATCCGTTCTCCAGTGTCAGGCACATTGGCCTTTTGTCCTCATTCCTGTAATCATACAACATAACAATCAATTTTATAAGGGTTAATCAAATACAAGCACATCATCACGGCCTCTTACGACCTCCTTGCCGTTTATCAGCCTCACGACCACCTCGCGTCCGTAATCCCATACCACTTCTCCGTCCGTATATCCCTTGTACGGCTCCAGCAACGTACAACTACAGCCGACGAGGTCGGTTTCATCACCATGTCTGCACATAGTCCTGTCTGATTTTATTGTTTTCAACACTTGACATCCCATTTCCCGTTTTGGTACACCCTGAAACTCACATACTCATTGCAAAGTTCGTGGGTCAACACCCTGATGTAAATGTCGTTCTTGTCCTTCAAAAGGGAAAGCATATTGTCAATCATTTCTTCGGGATAAATCCATTTTGAGGAAAACTCACAATCAATGGCGTTCTCCAGCCTGTTTACATAACAATCACAAAAGTTCTTTTCCAAATAGTCCTCCACCTTTTTAAGGTCGTTTCCGTTCTGTGTCTCCGCATAGAACAGATTGGTCGCATAGTTTGCCATAATCTTCAGTTTTTAGGTTTATTCATTTCCCTCATGTAGCTCTGCTACTTTCGGGCTTGACTATAATTTTGTCGCCTCGAAAGGTTCCATGCCGCTCCGGCAAGGTTTCAAGACGAAATACTACCTCACAAGGTGTAGGTGGAGATTTCGGCAATGAACCGCAAGGCACCGACCTTGCAAGGAAGCATGGCATGGGAGTTACCTTTGCGACACAATTATGTCAAGCTGCCCGGAAGAAGCAGCGCAATGGCGAGGGGTAACAAGGATATAATCGGCACAGCCTACAAAAGGGTGCTGGCCAAAAAAGGAAACAGACACCTGTCGGAAGCGTCAGATGGTTTATGGACGCTTTACGTCAGGATGCGACCATTCCATGTAAACCGATAGAAAAGATATACTGCCCTAAAACAGTAGGGACGAAGCGGAATATAAAAGGGAATATAACAAGCACGACTTGTTCCAAAAGTACGGACGGACTGCCGTGCAAACAAAAAGCGGTCCAAACCGCTCTTTGCTTGTCAGCATACCATTTTGGATGACTATCCATCCCTTTGGGTTTGCATCTTCATCCGAAACCGGAGAGGGGGGTTCATATTTTTGTCATATTCCAAGATTTCCTCCATAGTCAGCCATTCGGGTTTTTCATCTTTATTGAAACTCTCGTGCAACTTTATCATCGCTTCGATTTGCCTCTGCTCGTTGCCTGCCCATAGGCATCCCGGAAACCTGTTGCCGTAATTCAGATAATAATCACAATCAGACTGCAAGCGTGAGAGTAACATATATCGAAATCTCAAATCTCGGTTTACAATATCGTCAAGCGTTGTAGTTCGTGGGGTAATTTGTTTCTTTTCTATCATAATCATTTGGTTTTATAGTTAGTCCGTTACTTCCAGAAAGTAATCCAACTCGTCATCTTTCAGATTATCCATAGCAAACTGGTCAGCCTGCTGCCAAAGGGTATTATACAATATGGCAAGTTGGGGATGTTTCTTGTAGTGCTGCCAAATCTTGTGGTTGAGTACCAATACCAACTCCGTAAGATACTTGTAGTTGTGTTTCCACGACTTAAACGCAAGGTTGTAGGCGTTTTGAATGGCACTTGGGCCAAACGCATCTGCAGTTGAGAAATCTTCCCAAAAAGTGTTTTGCACCTTGTAACCGCAATCTTCCATAAATGTTCTGAATGACATATTGTTTATTTTTTATAGTTATACTTTCCCCTTCTATCGGTTCTACTTGCCGTGACCGATTTTGGAGTTTTATCGATGCCGGGGCACGGCTATCGGGAAAGCCTCATGCAGCGGCTTTTCTTGCCAATTACGCTCCACAAGGAGGAAGAATTTGCAAGAAATCCATTTCAAGCCGTTGTCATCAGGCGCGATGGCCGACCTTTGCATCAATAAAACCAAACGGTGACGGCAGGAGGGCGAGATAAAGGACAGTTGATATAACAAGAGGGGTATGGTAAAAGAGATACCGATTATTTCCAAAAGGAGCAAGGCGCCGACCTTGCAAGGAAGCACGGCATGGGAGTTTCCTTTGCGGCACAATTATGTCAAACAGCCTGAAAGAAGCAGTGCAATGGCGAGGATGAACATGGATATAATTGGAACTGCCTACAAAAGGGTGCTGGCCAAAAAATAAAATGGGGACTTGCCTGAACCGGCAGATGGTTTACGGACGCTTGCGCTTTACTTTACTCCATTAGTATATATATCCTAAACCAAAGAAAAGTATAAATGTGAAGTTGCAGGTAAATTCGTTCAGTGTTGTTCGTGGCGGCGTGAGGCAGGGAAAAAGGCCAAACTGGCTTTTTCTTTTGGCCAGCAAAAAAATATCCACCCCAAAATTCATTATCTTTGCAATGCCCCAAACAGGTTCAAGATACAAGCTAATACCAAGCAAGGGAAACAAGGAAAAACATCTGAAACGTGGAAGGAACAAAAAACATAATAAATAGACATTTTGTTTCTATTTTGTTCCTTGTTTCTTATGCGTATATTATAATGTATTGATATTGTGATAGTTATAAAATATCATTACACACTTGCGAGATTTGAGTTCAGAAGATCACGTTTTGGTAAACGCCTTTATTAAAAATAGTATATACCCACTAACCCCACTGGGCTAGCTGGATGGGGCAAAGGTATATATTAAAATTCACATCTCAAACAATCCGGGCAAAAAATCGCACATCTTGTGTCCATCTTTGCCCCGTTTCTTCCCCCTTCTCATTATATTTAACTCTTGTGTGGTTTACGCATATTTAGGATATTGCCGTACCTTTGCAACGTTCACGCCGGGGATAGGGGTGGGCGGACATATTTAAAAAGGCGTTTGTTAATCGTCTTGTCTTCTGCAGTTGTGGCGTTTATCCCGTATGTTCAAAGAATGCGTACAAAAAACGCGGATTGTACGGGTATGACCCGCGCCAATCCGCGCCTATTATATTATAAGAAGAAAAGAATCAGTCCTTGCGGTTGGCGCGCTTGCGCTCCAGCTCGTCGAGGATAATCTTGCGCATACGCATCGACTTGGGCGTCACTTCGACGTATTCATCCGCCTTGATGTATTCCAATGCCTCTTCCAGGGAGAACTGTACGGGCGGAATCAGGCGGGCCTTTTCGTCCGAGCCGCTGGCACGCATGTTGGTCAGCTTCTTGCTCTTAGTGACGTTCACCACCAAGTCGTTTTCGTGGCTGTGCTCGCCCACGACTTGTCCGGCATAGACTTCCTCTTGCGGGAAGATGAAGAAGCGGCCACGGTCTTGCAACTTGTCGATGGCGTAGGCAAAGGCGGTGCCCGTCTCCATGGCAATCATCGAACCGTTGGTGCGACGTTCAATCTCGCCCTTGTACGGCTGGTATTCCTTGAAGCGGTGTGCCATGATAGCCTCGCCCTGGCTGGCAGTCAGCACATTGGTGCGCAGACCGATAATGCCGCGCGAGGGCATGTCGAACTCCAGGTTCACCCGGTCGCCACCGGCGGTCTCCATCTTCACCATCTCGCCCTTGCGGCGCGTCACCATGTCGATAATCTTGCTGGCAAATTCCTCGGGCACGTTCACCGTCAGTTCTTCCACCGGCTCGCAGCGCACGCCGTCAATCTCCTTGAAGATGACTTGCGGCTGGCCCACCTGCAACTCGTAGCCCTCGCGGCGCATGGTCTCGATGAGCACGGAGAGGTGCAGCACGCCCCGGCCCGAAACCACCCACTTGCCGTCTTCCTCGCTCTTGCGGACACGCAAGGCCAAGTTCTTGTCCAATTCCTTCGTCAAGCGGTCCTGAATGTGGCGCGAAGTGACGAACTTGCCTTCGCGACCGAAGAAAGGCGAATCATTGATGGTGAACAGCATGCTCATCGTCGGCTCGTCAATGGCGATGGGGGGCAGCGGTTCAGGGTTCTCGTAGTCGCAGATGGTGTCGCCAATCTCGAAGCCCTCAATACCCACCAGGGCACAGATGTCGCCGGAGGATACTTCGGGCACACGCTTGCGGCCCATGCCCTCAAAGGTGTGCAACTCTTTAATCTTGGTCTTCAGAATGGTACCGTCGCGCTTGGCGAGGGAGACGTTCATGCCCTCCTTCAGCGTGCCGCGGTGTACGCGGCCCACGGCGATACGGCCCGTATAGGACGAATAGTCCAGTGACGTAATCAGCATTTGGGGCGTGCCCTCCAGTTGTTCGGGGGCGGGGATATGCTCGATGATGCAGTCTAAAAGGGTGGTGATGTTGTCCGTCGGTTGTTTCCAGTCGGTGCTCATCCAGTTATTTTTGGCCGAGCCGTAGATGACGGGGAAGTCCAACTGCTCTTCTGTGGCGTTGAGGCTGAACATCAGGTCGAATACCATTTCGTACACCTCTTCGGGGCGGCAGTTGGGCTTGTCTACTTTGTTCACCACCACGATGGGCTTCAAGCCGATTTGCAGAGCCTTCTGTAGTACGAAGCGCGTCTGCGGCATGGGGCCTTCGAAAGCATCCACCAGCAGCAGGCAGCCGTCGGCCATGTTGAGCACGCGCTCCACTTCGCCACCGAAGTCGCTGTGTCCCGGGGTGTCTATGATGTTGATTTTGGTACCTTTGTAGTTGATGGAGACGTTCTTCGAGAGGATGGTGATGCCTCGTTCTCGCTCCAGGTCGTTGTTATCCAGCATTAACTCACCTGTGCTCTGGTTGCTCCGGAAGAGGTTTCCGGCCAGCAGCATCTTGTCTACCAGTGTAGTCTTGCCATGGTCCACGTGGGCGATGATGGCAATGTTTCTAATGTTCTGCATATAATACCTATTGTTTCCGGGCGCAAAGATACGGGTTATTCGGGAAATATCCTATCTGTGAGTAGCATTAAAAGAAGATATACTCTGCGTATACAGTCCTCTTTTGAGGAATAAAATCAACTTATTTGCGAATTTTCAGGGAAAAGCCTACCTTTGTAGGCGTAAACGGTAAAACAATATGATTGTAGCATTCGACAAGGACTATCTGCGTGAGCTTTATGAAACTGGGAAAGGTGACAAGAAACACCGTTTTCAGCCCGACATCATAAAGCGGTATAAAAAAGGAATAGACTATCTGAAAAGCGCAGACAAGGTGGAAGATTTGTTCTTGTTCCCTTCTTTGCATTACGAAGTTTTGAAAGGCGACAAGACAGGTATCTCTTCCATAAGGGTAAACGACCAATACCGAATCGAATTCACCGTGTCCGAGTCTGTCATTACTGTTTGCAATATACTCGAATTGTCAAACCATTATAAATAAATTCGCCATGATTGAAATTGAAGGAATTGACCCCAAGATGATTGCCAACAATCTTGAGCCGTTTGAACCCACGCACCCGGGCGAACTGATCAAAGACGAAATCGAATGTCGCGGCGTGTCACAAAAACAGCTCGCGGCGGATATGGGCGTGTCTTACACTGTCTTGAATGACATTGTAAACTGCAAACGTCCGGTGAACACCAAATTCGCCCTTCTGTGCGAAAAGGCTTTGGGCATCCCGGCTTATATGCTTTTGCGCCTGCAAACGGACTATGACATGATTACCATGAAGCGTGACAAATCGTTTTTGGAAAGACTTGCCGGCGTAAGGAAGATTGCGGCGGTGCTTTAAGGGGTTATTGCAATTCCTGCACCAGCCACCGCTCAATGTTCCGCGTCCGGTTGCTGAAGTTGACGCCCACGCAGAACACTTGCCGACTGTCCGTGGCAAAGGGCAGGGCATAGTGCTTGTCTTCTATCTGCTGCAAGGCTTCCTCGGCGGTGCCGTCCAGCTTGAACTCCATGATGTAGACATAGCGGTCGGTCTGCAACACCAGGTCGATGCGGCCTTCGGACGTATGGTATTCGGCTTGCACGTAGAAGCCTATCAGTTTGAAGACGATGTACAAGACGTTCTGGTAATGAAGCTCTAGGTCGCGTGCCAGTTCGTAGGGCGTGTCGGCAAAGAAACTTTGCAGGCGGCGGAAGAAGGCGTCGATGTCCCCGCTCTCCACTTCGTGTACAAAGCGGCTGATTTGGAAACGTCCCTCGGCAGGATTAATCCGTGCATAGTTGGGAAGCAGGAAGTTGACGAAGCCTTCCTCCACCTCCTTGTTGGGGAAGCCCAGTTGGTAGAGTTCAAAGCGGCTGTCGTAGCCCTTCAGGGTGAGATAGCCGGCCTGATAGAGCACGGGGATAGAAGAGATGGATTCGGGCACGGCACTGTTCAGCACGTCGGCGGTGGTCTGTTCGTGCGCCATCTGATAGAGGTTGTAACGGTCGCGCTTCAGCAGTTCGACCAGGAAGGTAGGAGTGCCCGTCTCGAACCAATAGCTGCCGAACTCCATCTTGTCGAACGTGCAGAGCAGGCTGAATGGATTGTATATTCCCGGCGAGACGCGGCTAAAGTGGTAGCCGTCGTACATCTCGCGCAGCTTGTCGCAGGCTTCTCCATAGGTCAGGCCTGTGGCTTCGGCCAGTTGGTGCAGTTCGGGTTCAAGGGTGCGGTGGATTTCTTCCTCGGTGATGCCGCAGAGGGTAGAATAGCGGCGGTCCATCGAGATGTCCAGCAGGTTGTTCAAGTCGCTGAAGACGCTGACCTTGCTGAACTTGGAGACTCCCGTCAGCAGGGCGAAGCGGATGTAAGGGTCACAACTCTTCACCACACCGTAGAAGGCCTTCAGCGTACTGCGGTATTCGGCAGCCAGTACCTCGTTGCCGAGGGCTTGCAGCAGGGGCTTGTCGTATTCGTCGATGAGGATGACGACTTGGCGGCCGGTGGTAGTGGCGGCACGACGGATGATTCCCCCGAAACGAAGTCCTTCGTCTGTTTCAGAAGGATTGGTTCCATAAAGCTTCTCCCAATAGCACAGATGGGTGTTCAGTATGTTGTGCAGGGCTTCCGGCCTATCATACTTTTGTGTGTTCAGGTCCAGGTGCAACACGGGATATTCCTTCCACTCCGTCTCCAGTTGCTCCAAGGCCAGCCCCTTGAACAAATCCTTCTTGCCCTGGAAATACGCCTCCAGCGTGGAGACCAGCAGGCTTTTGCCAAAGCGGCGGGGACGGCCTAGGAAGTAGTACTTGCCTCGTGTGGCCAACTGATATACCAAGTCTGTCTTGTCGATATAGAAGAAATCGTTTGCTCGGATGTCTTCAAAGCTCTGTATGCCTACGGGGAATTTCTTGCTCATGTCCTCTTCTGTTTAGAATCCATGGGCAAAGTTAGTGTTTTGACGCCAATAACAAGAACAAAGCCCTCCCCTTTTTCCGCTTTTCCGCGAAAATCTTTCCCGAAAGCATTGCAGAGTAAAAGATAATCCGTACCTTTGCGCCCCGTAACGAGACATATTAACAATTTATTCATTAAACACTATGTATTTAGACGCTGCTAAAAAGCAAGAAATCTTCAGCAAGTACGGAAAGTCTAACACTGATACTGGTTCCGCAGAGTCCCAGATTGCTTTGTTTTCCTACCGTATTGCCCGTCTGACTGAGCACCTGAAGCTCAACAGAAAAGATTATAGCACTGAAAGAGCTCTGACGATGCTGGTTGGTAAGCGCCGCGCCCTCTTGGATTACCTGAAGGACCGCGACATCGAACGCTACCGTGCTATCGTGAAGGAGTTGGGCTTGCGCAAGTAATCCGCTTGCTTGCATCGAGACAAAAAAGGAGGAACCTCGTGAAGGCTCCTCTTTTTTTATGCATTAATTTCCTTCCTTTTGCGCCTGTTGCTCCGCTTCAGCCTCGGCATACATCTTGTCTATGACCTCCTTGAAGTGTTCGGCCACCACGGCTCGGCGCAGTTTCAGCGTGTTGGTCAGCTCGCCCTGCTCCATGCTGAACGGGCGGGGCAGGAGGGCGAAGCGCTTCACCTGCTCGTAGTGGGCAAACTGTTGCTGCAAGGTGTCTATGCGGGCACGGAATAGGGCTTGTATCTTGGGGTGCTTCAGCAGTTCTTCCATCGAGGCGTATGAGATGCCCTTGCGGTCAGCATAGGCTTTTATGTAGTCATAGACGGGGACGATGAGGGCGGAGACGAACTTGCGCTGGTCGGCAATGATGGCTATCTGGTCGATGTAGCGGTCAATGCCCAGGCGGGTTTCCAAAGCCTGGGGCGAAATATACTTGCCGTTGGAGGTCTTGAACAGCTCTTTGATGCGCCCTGTCAGGTAGAGGTGGCCGTCTTTCAGGTATCCCGCATCGCCGGTGCGGAACCACCCGTCAGCGGTAAATGCCTCGGCGGTGGAGACGGGTTTCTTGTAGTAGCCGTCGGTGATGGTCTTGCCGCGAAGCAGGATTTCCTGGTTATCGTCTATTTTCACCTCCAAACCGGGGATGACACGCCCCACCGAGCCTACCTCGAAGCCGGTGAGGGGATAGAGGGCCACCGTGGCCGTGGACTCCGTCAGCCCGTAGCCCACCATCATGTTCAATCCCACGGAGTGGGCAAACTCGCAAATCTCGTCGGACACGGCCGCTCCGGCGGTGGGGAAGAAATTCCCGTTCTCCAACCCAATGGTCTTCTTCAGCAAGGCATAGACCGTCCGCTCGTAGAACTTATATTTCAAGCGCAACATCATAGGCGGCACCTTGCCCGTGCGGACATAATTGAGGTTGTGCTCGCGTCCCACCTTCAGGGCGTCCAGCATCAAGGCGCGGCGCAGGGGACTTTCGTTGGCAATGCGCTCATGCACACCTTGGTAGACCTTCTCCCAAAAGCGGGGCACGCTGCACATCACCGTGGGGCGCACCTCGCGAAGCGATTGTTGCACGTCGGAGGGATGCAGATTGACGCACACCAGCACGCCGATGCGCAGGCAGAAGTAGGTCCACGCCTTCTCGAAGATGTGGGTGAGGGGGAGGAAGTTGAGCGACACGTCTTGGTCGGTCAGGAGGCTGAGCAATTCATCGTGCACGCGGAATATCTCGTTGTAATTGCTGTAGCGCAGCATCACGCCTTTCGGCTCACCGGTCGTGCCCGAGGTATAAAGGATGTTCATCAGGTCGTGTTCTTCGGCGCGGGCAGTCCGTTCGGCTATCAATGCCTCGTGCGCCAAGTCCTTGCCCAAGGCCATGAACTCGTCCCAATAGATCGAGGTCAAGTCGCGCGGGTCTTTCTGCACGGAGCGGTCGAAGATGATGAGTTGCTGCAACGATTCGCAGTAGGTGAAGACGGAGAAGGCGGCGTCATACTGAAACTGCTCGCCCACAAAGAGGTAGCGGATGGCGGCATCGTTCACGATGTACTGCACTTGCAGGGGCGAGCTGGTGGCATAGAGGGGGATGGTGACAGCTCGGTTGGCAAAAGCCGCGAAATCCGTCATTAGGCACTCCGGCTTGTTTTGCGAGAAGATGCCCACGTTCTCCTGTTCGCCCACACCCAAGGCTGCCAAGGCGTTGGCCGCCGTGCGCACGGCGCGTTCAAACTCCTTCCACGTGATGGGAATCCATTCGCCACGGGCATAGTCCCTGTATTTCAAGGCTGCCCGGTCTCCATATTTCGCCGCCTGCCTCTGCACCAGCACGGCCATTTCCTGTTGAGCCATAATCGTGAGTTTTGGGGATTAGACGTCACAAAGTTATACATTTTTTTAGAAAAACAAACAGCAGGAAGCGAATTTTAGCAATTTGGCTCCATTTTATCCCCGATATGTCCCTCTGGGCTTCCTCTTCCGCCCGTTGCAGAACCGTTGTTTCTCCCATTCATGAGATTGGAGAAATATTGGGGAGGAATTGGGGAGGAATTGGGGAGATAGTGGAGGGGTGGGGTGCAAAAACTCCCTTTCCTGTGTTCATAATCTCCACCGAAATGCGTACATTTGCGCGCAAAAGCAATGAAAATGGAAAGTCTGGTTTATCCGCCCCGCCTTCGTGAGGGCGATCGTGTCATCATTCTCTCCCCCTCCAGCAAGATAGACAAAGCCTTCTTGCGCGGGGCTGTCCGCCGACTCAAGTCGTGGGGATTGGAGCCTGTGCTGGCTTCTCATGCAGGCAGTTCGCACGGCACGTATGCCGGAAGCATTGCCCAGCGGCTGAAGGACTTGCAGGAGGCCATGGACGACCCGAAGGCACGTGCCATCCTCTGCAGCCGTGGAGGCTATGGCGCCGTACATCTGGTGGACAAGCTGGATTTCACCCGCTTTCGTGAGCAGCCCAAGTGGCTCATCGGCTTCAGCGACATCACCGCCCTGCATTGTGTCTTCCAGCACGAGGGCTTTGTCTCACTCCATGCCCCGATGGCCCGCCACCTCACCGTGGAGCCGGATGACGACCCGGCCATGCAAGCGTTGCACGACATCCTCTTCGGGCAATATCCTGGGGAAAAGCAGAACTTTGACATCGTTTGCGAGGCACATAGGCTCAATCACCAAGGCACTTCGCGCGGCATCCTCCGTGGGGGCAACCTCTCCGTGTTCTACGGCCTGCGCGGCACGCCTTGGGACATCCCGGCAGAGGGGACGATTCTTTTCCTGGAAGACGTGGGCGAACGCCCCCACGCCGTGGAGCGGATGCTGTACAACCTGAAGCTGGGCGGCGTATTGGAGAAATTGAGCGGACTCCTCATCGGCCAGTTCACCGAGTACGAGGAAAACCGTTCGCTGGGCAAACCGCTTTATGAAGCCTTGGCCGACGTGCTGAAGCCCTATGACATCCCCATCTGCTTCGGCTTCCCCGTGGGGCACGTCACGCGGAATATGCCCTTGCCGTGCGGCGCCGAGGCTGTGCTGGAAGTCGGAAAAAAAGAAGTAAAACTGAGTTTTGAATGATAGAAGAAGTGAAGAAATGATGAAACGAAACTATCCCTTCATCGCTGCCCTGTGCCTGATAGCCGTAGCCATCGTGGCGTGCAGCAGCAACCGCAAGCAACCGGCCGCCGATGCCGATACGTCCGAGGTCATCCTCGCTACGGTCGTCGTGCCTGCTTTCAATGCCGACAGTGCCTACCGCTACGTCAAGGAGCAGGTGGACTTTGGCCCGCGTGTGCCCAACACCGCCGCCCACCGTGCCTGCGGCGACTACCTCATTACTAAGTTGAAGCAGTTTGGCGCCACCGTCCACGTGCAGGAAGCCGACCTTGTGGCGTATGACAACACCATCCTCAAGGCGCGCAACATCATCGGCTCGTTCAATCCGGACAAC
This sequence comes from Candidatus Bacteroides pullicola, assembly GCA_019115825.1. Classification (GTDB taxonomy): domain Bacteria; phylum Bacteroidota; class Bacteroidia; order Bacteroidales; family Bacteroidaceae; genus Bacteroides; species Bacteroides pullicola. The sequence continues at coordinate 23,215 of DXCV01000061.1, read as the reverse complement.
CGCCGCCGTGTCTTGCTCTGCGCCCACTGGGACAGCCGCCCTTACGCCGATTCCGAACGCGACAAGAAGAAGCAACGCCAACCCATCCTCGGCGCCAACGACGGTGCCAGCGGTGTGGGCGTCCTGTTGGAGATGGCCCGCCAGATGCAGCAACAGGCGCCGACAATCGGTGTGGACATCATCTTCTTCGACGCGGAAGACTACGGCATGCCCTCCTTCTACAAAGGCAAGTACAAGGCCGACACGTGGTGTCTCGGCTCGCAATACTGGGGCCGCGTCCCCCACGTGCAGGGCTACAACGCCCGCTACGGCATCCTGCTGGATATGGTGGGCGGACGGGGAGCCACTTTCTACCGCGAAGGCTTCTCCCAGCGCACCGCCCCGGATCAGGTCAGGAAGATTTGGGATACCGCCCAACGCCTGGGCTTCGGCTCCTTCTTCCCCCAAGAGGATGGCATGGAGGTGACGGACGACCATATCTACGTCTACAGCCTGACGCGCATCCCCTGTGTGGACATCATCAACTACAGCCCCAATGCCGACAGCGGGTTCGGGGACTTCTGGCACACGCACGATGACAATATGGACGTGATAGACCGCGCCACGCTGAATGCCGTGGGGCGGACAGTGATGGAAGTGGTGTATAACGAGAAATAATCATTACCAAGATATGACGATAAACGAAGCACAAGACGAAGTAATCGCCGAGTTCAGCGACTTCGACGATTGGATGGACCGCTATCAACTGCTGATAGACCTTGGCAACGAACAAGCTCCTTTGGACGAGAAGTACAAGACCGACCAAAACCTGATAGAAGGTTGTCAAAGCCGCGTATGGCTACAGGCCGACGAGGTGGACGGCAAGTTGGTCTTCCAGGCGGAGAGCGACGCCCTGATTGTGAAAGGCATCATCGCCCTCCTCATCAAGGTCCTGTCCGGCCACACGCCCGACGAGATTCTCAACGCCGACCTCTATTTCATCGACCGTATCGGTTTGCGCGAACACCTGTCGCCCACCCGCAGCAATGGCCTGCTGTCCATGGTGAAGCAGATACGGATGTATGCGTTGGCGTTCAAGGCTAAGGACAATTAAGTCCTGACAGGTTATGGCCTGGCAGGACTCAATTAAGATTTTGTGCGCCTTATTCGTTATGCTCCGGGTTGAACTGCTTGTCGTAATTCCATAGGAACTTGACCAACTCAGGATCGCGGTGCGACCAATGGAAGTCCTGCGGCTTGTCCAGCGGACGGATGCTTTCCATTTCTTCTTGAGTCAACGTGAAGTCGAACACGTCCAGATTCTGCTTCATGCGCTCCATGTGTGTGCTCTTGGGAATGGCGATGATGTCGCGTTGCAAGAGGTAGCGCAAGGCCACTTGCTGAGGAGTCTTGCCGTACTTTTCCGACAAGGCTTTCAGTATCAGATTGCTCTGCAGGTCCGGGTCGCCCTGTGCCAACGGTCCCCAAGCCATGATGTGCGTGCCGTAAGGCTTCATTTCTGCCTCGGCATCCCATTGCTGGCTGAATACGTTGGCCTTCAGTTGGTTCACGGCAGGCTTGATTTCCGCATATTCCGCCATGTCCACAAAGCGGTCGGGATAGAAGTTGGACAGTCCGATGGCACGCACTTTACCTTCACGGACAGCCCTTTCCATAGCCCGCCAAGTGCCCGTGTAATCGCTGAAGGGCTGATGGATGAGCAGCAGGTCGATATAATCCGTCCGCAGCTTGCGAAGCGATTCGTCGATGCTGGCAGCCGCCTTTTCTTCTCCGGCGTTGGTAATCCACACTTTGGTGGTAAGGAACAATTCGTTGCGGGGAACACCGCATTTCGCCACGGCATTGCCCACACCTTCTTCGTTGTAATAAGCCTGTGCGGTGTCAATCAGACGGTAACCTACGCTGATGGCATCCAACACGCAGCGTTCGCACTCTTCGGGCGATACTTGGAAGACGCCGTAACCCAGTATCGGCATCTCCACTCCATTGTTCAGTTTTACGGTTTGCATAATTTTCTCCTTTCCTTTTTAAGTGGCTATTCCTATTTTGTTCATATATTTCAGAGGCATCCGGGTGGTTTGTTTAGGTCTCTATAGCGACTATGCGAGGCAAAGGTCGTACCTTGGGTATAAAAAGGTGGCACCTCTTTATGGAAAAGGTGGCACCTTTTCTATATCAAGGTAAATACTACCCTTCGCTTCTTGATGCTATAAACTCGTATTGAGCATCTACTTAATCATGTATTTTGTATAATCCTATTCCTCTAACCGTGGGCAAATCCATGTCATCGTAGATGGGACTTTTCCCTGTATCCAACTTGGCGATGGCATCCATCTCTTGGTCGGTCAGCGTGAAGTCGAGGATATTGAAGTTCTCAATCATCCGCTCCTTGCGTACCGTCTTGGGAATGACCACCACGTTGCGCTGGTTCAGCCAGAGGAGAACGACTTGCCCCACCGTCCGTCCGTGACTTTCCGCAATGGCTTTCAACACGGGGTTGTTCCAAATGTCGTTCTGCCCTTCGGCAAACGGTGCCCATGCCTCGTGCTGAATGCCTTCGCATTGCAGGAACTGGTTAGCCGCTTGCTGCTGGAAGAACGGGTGGGTTTCCAACTGGTTGACGGCAGGCTTTACCTCATTGTGCAGGAAGAGGTCTTGCAGGCGTTCATTAGAGAAACTGGTCACGCCGATGGCACGGATACGCCCTTCCTTATAAAGCCGCTCGCAGGCACGCCATGCGGCATAATAGTTGCCGTAGGGCTTGTGCAGCAGGTAGAGGTCGATGTAGTCCAGTCCGAGCAACTTCAACGACTTGTCGAAAGCGCGGAGCGCATCGTCATACTCATAGTCCTGCACCCACAGCTTGGTGGTTACGAAAACCTCTTCCCGTTTCAGTCCGCTGTTGCGGATGGCATTGCCCACTTGTTCTTCATTGAAATAAGAGGCGGCCGTGTCTATCATGCGATAGCCCACCTCAAGCGCATCGCTAACGATTCTTTCCGTTTCGTCCGCCGGAATCTGAAACACGCCGAATCCGATGGCCGGCATCATTACGCCGTTGTTCAATCTTACATCTTTCATATACTTGGAGTTTTAATGTCTGATGCAAAATTACAGATTGTCAGCCGTTTCGGCTTTACATAATTGGGAGCAATATTTTCACTATTCGTGGTTTTTGGGTAATTTTGCCGTCAAATACCTTAGCGAATGAACGAACCCCAATTTGACGGAATCATCTTTGCCGACACCTGGCAGGAATTCAATGCCTTGCGGTATGCGGGAAGAATAATCCATATCCTTTGCCGGAAAGGCAGTATGGGATTTACCTTCCAGGACACCCATTATAATATTTCTGCCGGTGACTATGTCATCCTGCCCAATGCGGCACTGGCTAACGGTTTCTCGGCGTCAGATGATTTCCAAGGCATCCTGATGAACCTTTCGGAGACATTCACCACTTCGATTGCCATCCGCAGCAATTATGGCATCATAGGCCATCTGTCGCTCCTGCGTAATCCGGTCATGAAACTCACCGGACGGGACTTTCGGATATGCGAGACAGCCTTGCAATATCTCCGTGCACGTATGGCGGATGAGAAACATCTTTTCCGCGAGGAATTGTTAGGCAGCCTGCTGACGGCACACATCCTTGACCTTTACGACATTCATGCACGTAGTCGCAAGGACTTGCAAGTGTCGGAGCGTGTCGCCTCCTTGTTACGAGAATTCATCGGATTGCTGTATAACGGCGAATATGTCCGCAACAGAGACCTTGAATTTTACGCTTCACGCCTCTGCATCACCCCACACTATCTGTCGGAAATCTGCAAGAAGATAAGCGGGGAGCCGGCCTCTTACTGGATTGAACGCTTCACCATGCAGGAAATCACCCGCCTGCTCCGGCAAAAGGAACTCTCGTTGACGGAAATCGCAGAGCGGATGAATTTCTCTTCCATGTCTTACTTTAGCCGGTATGTGCAAAAACGAATCAACTTGACGCCATCCGAATATCGGAAAGATTGCTGACGGCATTCCGAAGCACAATTCAGCCGGCTAATCTTGAAACTCCAGCAAATCCCCCGGCTGGCACTCCAGCACACGGCAGATGGCCTCCAGCGTGGAGAAGCGTATGGCCTTGGCCTTCCCCGTCTTGAGGATGGAGAGATTGGCGGGCGTGATGTCTATCTTCTCGGCCAGCTCGCTGAGCGAAATCTTGCGGCGGGCCATCATGATATCCAAGTTTACTACAATCGGCATAGGCATTCCTCCCAGTCAGATGGTTAAGTCCTGTTCTTCCTTCAGCTTGACGCCGATGGCGAATATCTCGGTGAAGAGGGCCAGCAGGAGGTAGGGCAGCCAGGCATATTTCAGCCCGCTGTACACCACCTCGTAGCCGGGAATGTCCACGTGGGCTGCCACATTGAGGTAAGAGGCGTAGCTCAGCAGCTCGGACAGCACGCCCAGCAGCAGGGCACTGTATACGAATAGACGCATCCGTAGCACGTTTTTCCGCGTGAAGACACTACCCCGTAGCACGCTGATGACCAGTCGGATGAGGCAATAGATGCCATAGAGCACGAACAGTGCCAGGGGGAAGACAACAACACTGAGGGCTATCTGCGGCACAGATTTCTGGATGCGTCCGTATCCCTCTATCCGTGTGGCCCAGTAGGGTGCTTTCACGCCGTTGGTCACGCCCTGTAGCGTATCGGGCACCAAAGCCGGGGTGGGCTGCACAGCGAGGTCGAAGTGCGCGTTGTATTCCGTACTGTCGCCCGCAGCCTGCATACCGTCAGTGAAGCCACGTGTCATATCCAGCAAATCCTGCGCTACAAAGGCCACGATGACCAGCAGCGCCAATAGCTTTATCTTCTTCATAACTCTTTCTTTTTTATTCAGTTTTTATTTTTGTGGTAAGATTCCTCTATATCGTATAGGGAGTACTATACCGTCAGCTCCTGCTCCTCCTTCATGCGGATGCCGATGTTGAACAGGGTGGCGATGAACAGCAGCAACAGGCCAATGATAAGATAGGCCATGTCACCCGTCTGAAGGACGATGTCCTCATACACGAAGGCCACGATGGCGTTCTGCGCAATGCCGCCAAAGGTGGCCGCACAGCCTATGAAGGTGATGTACAGTGCGTTCAGCCGGGTGAATACGCGGCGGTGCTTCACCTCGCGCATGATGAGGAAGGCCAGCCCGGCGCACACGGCACATACCGCCAGGTTGATGCCGCGCGTGGCCAGCATCCAGCCGTCCGTCAGCGTGCCGTTACTCCAGTCTATTATGGCCAGCAGCAGGCGCAATGCCTCGGCCAGCACGCCAGCACCGCAGGTCACGGCCAGGCACATCATGACAAACTCGCGTTCTTGCTTCTCGTCTTTTTCAGTCAATGCTAACAAACGTTTCAGTTTCATCGTTCATTCCTCCTTTGTATTATATCGTCAAATCTTGTTCTTCTTTCATGCGGATGCCCGCCTTGAACACGCTCCCTATCAGCAGGATGAAACCGCCCAAGAGCAAGAACGCATCGCGCATGAAGCCTACGGTTTCCACGGGTGACACGTGCTTCCATATACTCAAGAATACGCCATATATCAACACCGCCAATCCCAAGTACTGCACCAGACGGACATTCTCGGGGATAAAGATGCGCTTGTGTTTCAGGTTATAAAGCATCCGGATGACTAACCCGGCGCAAAACGCCATGAGCAGCAGTGCCACGCTCTCCGGAATCATCTGCCAGATGAAAGTACCCGTGTCGTCCTTGCCCAATTCATAAGATAGTGTAATGTTTCGGAAAGTGCTGCTCATGAACACAAAGGCGCAGAAACCGGACAATAGGGCTATCAGATTTCGCTCCCTCTTCTGTGTTACTTTATTCTTCTGTGTCATTGTATATCCTCCTATGTTTGATTATATCGTCAAATCCTGTTCTTCCTTAATCTTCACCGCGCGGCGTATCATCCCCGCGCAAGCCACCAATACGAACCCCAGCAGATAGATGAACACCACATCTTCCGAATAGAATGCCACGTTGTCCAGGACTACACTGGTGACATGCTTGGACAAAAGATTCCGGATTATCATCAATAAGATAACCAAGGACCCGCTGGTCTGCAGGATGTCGGCTGTCCGGTAGCTCAACAGACGCCGCCCGTCCAGGCGGAGCAACTGGATGGCAATCACCAGCAGGCAGGCCAAGTTGCAGGCATACATCCACGCCAAGTACTTGTCTCCGCCTCCCGCCTCAAGGCTTACCACCAGGTTGAGGGCTTCGAACCAAACCATAATCAACGCAATAATGGCAAACACTACCAAGTTTCCCAACGAGCCGTAGCGTTGCTGCAAATACGTATAAATTGCTTTCAGTCGTTTCATAGCGAATCCTCCTTTGCTTCAGTTGTCACGGAAGGGCAGTCATAGTTGGGTGCCTTGGGATAGCGCGCCAGGCGCCACACGCTCAGCATGAAGGCCACGGCGGCCACGCAGAGGCAAACGGCGTAGGTGGTGCCGCCCACCATTTGGTACAGGTAATCCACGTCGGGGAAGTTCATGCCGCCCCACACGGAGAGCGAATTGTTCACCACGTGCACCAGTATGCCCGGCACCACACTGCGGGTGCGATAGTAGAGCCAGGCCAGCAGCATCCCCATCAGGAAGCCTGCAACGGACTGCGCGGGATTGAAGTGGATAAGCCCGAACATCAGTCCGGAGAAGACGATGGCGGCGCCGGGGCGATACTTCTTGAGTAACTCGCGTGTGATGGCCCCGCGGAACATCAGTTCCTCCAGCACCGGCCCCAGGAGAGCCAGGTAGAGGATACCTCCCCAATTGCCATACATCTGGTTGAAGGTGCCTTCCAGCCAATTGGGCAGGAAGTCAAGCACCGACATCAGGCCCTCCATCAGCACGATGGCCGACAGGCCCGCCACGAAGGTCCACCCCAGGTAGGCGGGGGATACGGGCGAGTAGATCTGCCCGTCGTTGTCCAGGTACCCCTTCTTCCACAGATACCATACGGTGAAGAACAGCATCAGCATCGAGCTGGGCACCTGCGTGGCGGCTCCGGCCTCGTAGGCAGTCACCGTGCCCGTCGTGACGAATTGCCACACCAGCACCAGGGGCACGGCAGCCGCGCCGGCCAACACCTGGAGCAGGATGAACACGAAGAACAGTTTGATAGCTTTTCCCATAACGTCGTCTTTAGCGGGTGATACCATCAGTTGTCATCGCGGATGCAGCGTCGGCCTCGGCCAGCAGGAGGGCATCGTCCGTCACGGAGTGCTCGGCCTGCAATTGCCATTCGCCCCGCCGGCTGTCCCAGTCGTAGGCTTGGTAGTTCAGCCCGTCGCAGGTGAAGCTGTATTCGGCGCGCTGCTTGGCGTCCGAATAGGCTTCCTCCTGCTCATTCCACAAGGCATACTCCAGGGAAACGCTCTCGGCATCGTAGTCCCACGTCAGGCAGTAGTAGCGTTCATACGCCCGGTCGATTTCGTCCCACCGGAAGGCTTCCTTCTTCACCACGCGCCCGGCCTCGTCGTAGGTGTAGTCATACTTCAGGTGATGCTCCAGGTACTGGCCGTCGGCCTTGTACACATATTGGGAGGTCACCTGGTTGTGGTCGTTCACCTCCGCGTTATAGGCAAATCCGTTGGATGCCACCGGGGTTGCTGCACTTGTCATACCGTTCACTGCAAAAATCAAAGTCATTACCAAAGTCTTCATATCGTCTGTTGTTTTTAGAGGTTATACTATATATTAAATAAGGTGATTTATTTGCTTTCTTCCCAAGCGTCTACGATGGCGTGTTTCACGTCGACATACACGCAGTCTATCACGTAGAACGTGAACAGGCCCAACAGGAAATAACCTACGCCTTTGCCAATGCGGATGCATACCGCTTTCGTTGTCTCTTTCATAATCTCTGCACTTTTAGAAGTTATACACTCAATATTGTTTTTGTTTCTCGATAAGTATTTATCGTTTTTCGATGTGCAAAGGAAACACCTTTTTTCGACATGACAAAGAAAAACGAGAAAAATTTATCGAAAAACGATAAAATTATGGCGAGATTCGATAAAATCGCCTTCCCCACTTCCCGCCAGCTGCGCACATTTCATTTATGTACGATGATTCGAGGACTCATGTACGATGATTGCAGGACTCATGTACGATGATTCTAGGCATCATATACGATGATGATAGGTATCATGTACGATGATGGTGGGCATCATGTACGATGATGATAGGCATCATGTACGATGATGATAATTATCGCAACTATTCTAACTAAGCTGATAGGCAATATAAAACGCGGATGACGCAACCCCTTTGAATCGGCTGCATCATCCGCGTTGTTTCGTGCGGGATAATATTGTTCCCTTGCTTAAATGTCTTTCTCCTTAATCAGATACTCTGCAATCTGCACGGCATTGAGTGCGGCGCCTTTCTTGATTTGGTCGCCCACAATCCAGAAGGTCAGGCCATTGTCATTGGCCAGGTCTTTGCGGATGCGACCTACGTAGACGGGATCCTTGCCGGCCAGGAAGAGAGGCATGGGATATTCCTTCTCGGCGGGATTGTCCATCAACACCAGGCCCTCGCCCTTGGCGAAAGCTTCGCGGGCTTCTTCCACGGAGATGGGACGTTCGGTCTCCACCCAGATGCTCTCCGAGTGGGAGCGCAGGGCAGGCACGCGGACACAGGTGGCGCTGACGCGGACATCGCTGTGCATGATTTTGCGCGTCTCGTTGTACATCTTCATTTCTTCCTTGGTATAGCCGTTGTCGGTGAAGACGTCGATTTGCGGAATGAGGTTGAAGGCCAGCTGGTAGGCGAATTTCTCCACAGTGACGGGTTCGCCGGCCAATACTTGGCGGTATTGCTCGTACAATTCCTGCATGGCAGCGGCACCGGCGCCGCTGGCAGCCTGATAGGTGGAGACGTGCACCACCTTGATGTGGCTCAGTTGCTCGATGGCTTTCAGCGCCACGACCATCTGGATGGTGGTGCAGTTGGGGTTGGCGATAATGCCGCGTGGACGGTCCTTGGCGTCGGCGGCGTTCACTTCGGGCACTACCAAAGGTACATCAGCGTCCATGCGGAAGGCGCTGGAGTTGTCTATCATCACGGCACCATACTTCGTGATGGTTTCGGCAAATTCCTTGGAGGTTCCTGCACCGGCGGACGTGAAAGCAATGTCCACACCCTTGAAGTCATCGTTGTGTTGCAGGAGTTTCACTTCGATTTCCTTGCCACGGAACGTGTATTTGGTCCCGGCACTGCGCTTGGACCCGAACAACACCAGTTCGTCCAACGGAAAATTTCTTTCATCGAGCACGCGCAGGAACTCTTGTCCCACGGCTCCGCTTGCTCCCACAATCGCTACTTTCATTGTCTTTTTGCTTTTAAGATGGTTGATAATACGGATATAATGTATGTCTAAGTCTCTTTTCGGGCGCAAATTTACAATAAAATGCGCTATGGCGGCTTCAAAAGTGAAAAGTTTTTCGTTATTTTGCACACCGAAACCTAATATCCCGTGCCCATGGACTTGTTTCACTTCAATCTGCAACTGCCCATCACCGACCCTACCTGGATATTCCTCCTGGTACTGCTCATCATCTTGTTCGCCCCCATCCTGCTGAACAAGTTGCGCATCCCGCACATCATCGGCATGATTCTGGCAGGATTGGTTATCGGCGAGCACGGGCTCAATATCCTGGCGCGGGACAGTAGTTTCGAGTTGTTCGGCAAGGTGGGCGTGTACTACATCATGTTTCTGGCGGGCTTGGAGATGAATATGTCCGACTTCAAGAAGAACCGGGGCAAGGCTGTCATGTTGGGTCTGCTGGCGTTCATCATCCCCATCGGCATCGGTATGGTGACCAATATGATTCTGCTGGAATACAGCCTGCTGACTTCCATCCTGTTGGCCAGTATGTATGCCTCGCACACGCTGGTGGCTTATCCCATCGTCATTCGCTACGGCATTTCGCGCCACCGCAGCGTCAGCATCGCTGTGGGAGGCACGGCGGTGACGGACACGCTGACCCTGCTGGTGCTGGCCGTCATCAGCGGCCTGTTCAAGGGCGAAGGGGGCGGTCTGTTCTGGCTGTGGCTGGTGGTGAAGGTGGTGGTGCTGGGCGTGCTCATCATGCAGTTGTTTCCCCGCATCGGGCGATGGTTCTTCCGGCGGTATGACGACAATGTGATGCAGTTCATCTTCGTGCTGGCCATGGTGTTTCTCGGTGCGGGCTTGATGGAGTTCATCGGTATGGAGGGTATCCTGGGTGCGTTCCTCGTGGGACTCGTCCTGAACCGCCTCATTCCCCATGTGTCGCCGTTGATGAGCCATCTGGAGTTCGTGGGCAATGCCCTGTTCATTCCTTACTTCCTGATTGGCGTGGGCATGTTGATAGATATCCACGTCATCTTCGGCGGAGGAGACGCGCTGAAGGTGGCCGGCGTGATGATTGTCGTGGCCTTGGTGGGCAAATGGATTGCCTCGTGGCTGACGCAGAAGATATATCGCATGTCGCCCTTGGAGCGCGAACTGATGTTCGGCCTGAGCAATGCGCAGGCGGCAGCCACGCTGGCGGCGGTGCTGGTGGGTTACAATCTGATACAACCCAATGGAGAACGTTTGCTGAACGAGGATGTGCTGAACGGTACGGTGCTGCTCATCCTGGTGACTTGCGTGGTCAGTTCGTTCATCACCGAGCGGGCGGCAAGGCGGGTGGCGATGGATGAGGCGCATCTGGAGGAAAGCGACTCATCCCGTGTGCCCGAGAAAATCCTGATTCCCGTGGCCAATCCTGCCACTATCGAATACCTGATGTGTCTCTCCCTGCTCATCCGCGACCCCAAGCAGAAAGACAACCTGGTGGCGCTGAACGTCATCAACGACCATACCGAATCCGACCGCCTGGAGCAACAGGGCAAACGCTACCTGGAGCGGGCGGCGAAGATTGCGGCTTCGGCCGGGCTGCAACTGCAGTGCATCAGCCGCTACGACCTGAACATTGCGGCGGGCATCATCCACACCGCCCGCGAATATGATGCCACCGACGTAGTCATCGGCCTGCACTACAAAGTGAACCTGATGGATTCGTACTTCGGAAAGCTGACCGAAAGTCTGCTGAAAGGCCTGCACCGCGAAGTAATGGTGGCGCGTTTCCTGATGCCGCTCAACACCCTGCGCCGCATCATCATTGCCGTGCCGCCCAAGGCAGAGTATGAGGCCGGCTTCGCGAAGTGGGTGGAGCACTTCTGCCGTATGGGGGCCACGCTGAACTGCCGCGTGCATTTCTTTGCCAACGAACAGACTACTCACCTGCTGCAAGCCTTGGTGCGCAAGAAGTACAGCGACACGATGGCCGAACTCTCGCGCCTGGACGACTGGGATGACCTGTTGCTGCTGACGGGGCAGGTCAACTACGACCATCTGCTGGTGGTCATCAGTGCACGCCGCGGCTCCATCTCCTACGACAGTTCGTTCGAGCGCCTGCCGGGACAACTGGGCAAATACTTTACCAACAACAGCCTGATTGTTCTCTACCCCGACCAGATAGGCGAGCCGCAGGATGCTATCTCCTTTGCCAACCCGCAGGGCAACAACGAAAGCCAGCACTACGAGAAAGTGGGCCGCTGGTTCTATAAATGGTTTAAAAAAGACAACTAATGATGACAGAAGATTGGCAACAACGCACCCGCCTCTTGCTGGGCGAGGAAAAGGCCGAACGACTTCACCGGGCACATGTATTGGTGGTGGGCTTGGGCGGTGTGGGCGCCTATGCCGCTGAGATGTTGTGCCGTGCCGGGGTGGGCCGCCTGACGCTGGTAGATGCCGACACCGTACAGCCCACCAACCTTAACCGCCAACTGCCAGCCCTGCACTCCACCTTGGGGCAGCCGAAAGCTGAGGTCTTGGCGGCACGTTTCCGCGACATCAACCCGGAGGTGGAGCTGGATGTGCGTCCCATCTTTCTGAAAGATGAGGACATTCCCGCCCTGCTGGACGCTGCATCGTATGACTTCGTGGTGGATGCCATCGACACCTTGGCGCCCAAGTGCCACCTGATAGCCGAGGCATTGCGCCGCCGCCTTAAAATCGTATGCAGCATGGGGGCAGGCGCCAAGAGCGACATCACGCAAATCCGCTTCGCCGACTTGTGGGATACCTACCACTGCGGCCTGAGCAAGGCGGTGCGCAAGCGGTTGCAGAAGATGGGCGCGCGCCACAAGGTGCCTGTAGTGTTCAGCACCGAGCAGGCCGACCCCAAGGCCGTGATGCTGACTGACGACGAGCGAAACAAGAAGTCCACCTGCGGCACCGTGAGCTACATGCCGGCCGTCTTTGGCTGCTACCTGGCGGAATATGTGATCAAGAGAATATAAGGAAAGATGATTCAGTTGCAAGACATAACTAAGAGTTTCGGCTCCCTGCAAGTATTGCGGGGTATCAGTCTGAAAGTAGAGCAAGGCGAGGTGGTGAGCATCGTCGGCCCCAGCGGAGCGGGCAAGACCACCCTACTGCAAATCATGGGCACGCTGGACCGGCCGGATACGGGTACAGTCCTCATTGACGGGACACCCGTGCAGCGGATGAAAGAGCGTGAACTGTCCGCCTTCCGCAACCGCCACATCGGCTTTGTGTTCCAGTTCCATCAACTGTTGCCCGAGTTCACGGCCTTGGAAAATGTGATGATTCCCGCCCTCATTGCCGGACGCGGGACACAGGAGGCGAAAACCGCCGCCACGGAGATGCTCGCTTTGCTGGGACTGGACGGACGCGCTACCCACAAACCCAATGAATTGTCCGGCGGCGAGAAGCAGCGTGTCGCCGTGGCACGCGCCCTGATAAACCGCCCCTCCGTGGTGCTGGCCGACGAACCGTCGGGCAGTCTGGACACCCACCACAAGGAGGAGTTGCACCGCCTCTTCTTCGACCTGCGCGACCGCTTGGGACAGACCTTCGTCATCGTCACCCACGACGAGGGACTGGCCCGGCTGACAGACCGCACGATACGGCTGGTGGACGGGATGATTGAGGAAAGGCCGAACGCAGGCAGCTAATCAATCGATTTGAAATGGATTGATTTCAAATTAAATGGTTAGATTGCTTGCACGTATAAGGAAGAAAGCCTATCTTTGTGGCAATTAAAGCATTGCACCTATGGAGATACCTTTTGTCTACGGGAAAATAGCCGAAAAGGAAAATTTCACCGATCGGCAAGGCGAGCAAGAAATCCTGTTTCGCAACTTCAGTGGGCTGGTGAACACGATAATTATATCTCCCCGTCGCTGGGGTAAGACTTCGTTGGTCAATCAGGTTCTGCAGCGATTCAAGGCCGACCCTACGGTTATGGTCTGTCAAATAGACATTTTCAATTGCCGTAGTGAAGAACAGTTCTACCAAGCCTTTGCTAATGCTGTTTTGCGGGCTCATACCTCGGCGTGGGAAAGTTTCATCGCCAATGCCCGGAAATACTTGAGCAAATTGATGCCCACGGTCACCTTGAGCGATGTAGGACAGACCATGGAGCTTTCTTTCGGGCTTTCCTTCAAGGAAAACCAGGCCACGTATGATGAAATATTGGAATTACCTCACACCATCTGTCAGGCTACCGGAAAGAAAATGATTGTCTGCATCGATGAATTCCAAAATATCAATGAATACGCGGATTCACTTTCCCTCCAACGCAAATTGAGGGCGCATTGGCAACGCCATACACAAGTCTGCTATTGCTTATACGGCAGCAAGAGACACATGCTGATGGACATTTTCAGCAACTATGGCATGCCCTTCTATAAATTTGGTAGTATCCTATTCCTTCCTAAAATCAAACGTGAAGAATGGATCCGCTTCATCGCACATCGGTTCTCCGACAGTGGAAAGAATATTTCCCCAGAGCTTTGCGGACAAATAGCTGACTTGGTCAAAGACCACCCTTACTACACCCAACAACTGAGCCAGCAAACTTGGCTGCGCACGGTGGAAGACACTACAGCGGAAATCGTAATGCAGGCTTTCGAAGGCATTGTCGATCAGTTGAGCCTGCTGTTTGCCAATCTCATAGATTCATTAACAGCCCGGCAAATCAACTTCCTGCTGGCTGTAGCGGATGGAGTCACCAATTTCTCGGCCAAAGAGACCTTGGAAAAATATGACCTCGGTACTTCAGCCAATATCAAGAATCTGCGGAAAGCTACGCTGGAGAAGGACTTAATAGACCTCCTTCCCTCTAACAAAGTAGAGTTGCAGGATCCGCTATTTGAATACTGGCTGAAGAACTGCTATCAACGATAGGTCACTGCGTCATTCTGCTTTCTGCTAAGAGACTCCTGTTTTGTTACTCTCCGAACTCCAGGCTTAACTGTCCATCCCCCAGCAGATTGAACGACCGGCGATGATACGGCGTCTCGCCGCAGGCCCGGATGGCTGCCCGGTGTTCTGCCGTGGGGTAGCCCTTGTTGCGGTTCCAGCCATAGTTTGGATAATCGGCGTGCAGGCGCAGCATGTAGTCGTCGCGGCAGGTCTTGGCCAGGATGGAGGCCGCGGCGATGGACAGGTATTTGCCGTCACCCTTGACCACCGTGGTATGCGGGATGCCGGGATAGGGGCGGAAACGGTTGCCGTCTATCAGCAGGTGTTGTGGAGGCACGCGTAGGGCATCTATGGCACGGTGCATGGCCAGGATGGAGGCATTGAGGATGTTCATCTGGTCAATCTCGGCAGGCGACACGACGCCCACGGCCCACGCCACCGCCTCGCGCTCGATGACCGTGCGCAGGGCACGCCGCTGACGGTCGGTCAGTTGCTTGGAGTCGTTCAGCTGCTCGTTGTGGAAGTCCGGGGGCAGGATGACTGCGGCGGCATAGACCGCCCCCGCCAGGCAACCGCGACCGGCTTCGTCGCAGCCGGCTTCCACCACATTTTTTATATAATAAGGCTTTAACATGAGGCAAAGATACGCAGAATCGGGACAAAGACGTATCTTTGCCGCCGAATTTTAAGAAAAACCCAATGTTCATCGTCATCACACTCATGTTGGCGGGCATCCTGGTGGGATGGCTGCTGCGCGGGCGCCGGATACAGGCGGTCCGCCGGGCGATTACGCCCCTCATCTGGCTGCTGCTCTTCCTGCTTGGCGTGGAGGTGGGTGGCAACGAACGCATCATTCGCAGTCTGCACGCGCTGGGGCTGGAGGCGCTGCTCATTGCCGTTGGCGCCACCCTGGGCAGCGTGTTGGCGGCGTGGGGGCTGTGGCGGGCGGTGGCAGGCCGAAGGGAAGGAGGCCGGGCATGAAGGGTAGCCTGATAATCGTGGGATTCTTCCTGCTTGGCGTGGCGTGTGGCCTGGGACATGTGTTCCCCATTGACCTGGCCGGGACGGACATCAGCTTCTATGCCCTCTGCGTCCTGATGTGTTGTGTGGGCATCAGCCTGGGCAGCGACCCGCAGACGTTGCACAACTTCCGCTCGCTCAGTCCACGGTTGGCATTGCTGCCTGCGGGCACCATCCTGGGCACGCTGGTGGGTGCGTGGGTGGTCAGCCTGTGTCTTGCGCACCGCTCGGCGGGCGATTGCCTGGCCGTGGGGGCGGGCTTCGGCTATTATTCCCTCTCCTCCATCTTCATCACGGAATACAAAGGGGCTGAACTGGGCACGGTGGCCTTGCTGGCCAATATCGCCCGCGAGATTCTCACCCTCCTGTTGGCTCCGCTGCTGGCACGGTGGTTCGGCCCGTTGGCTCCTATCGCCGCCGGGGGTGCGACGACCATGGACACGACCCTGCCCATCATCGCGCAGACGTCGGGACAGCGGTTTGTCATCGTCTCCATCTTCCACGGTTTTCTGGTGGACTTCAGCGTGCCGTTCTTGGTGACGCTGTTTTGCGGGCTTTGAACCTTCTTACTGGCGGTCAGATAAAAGATAGGAACGCATTAATATACAATGGAATACGTATGGCGGCGTGGTTAAAAGAGGTTAAAGTCGCGCCTATATAAGGTTACGTCCTATCTCTTTTTCCTCTAATTTTGCGCACCCAAACAGCAATATAGAAAGCATAATATGGAAATTTACACCGTCTGTTACAAGAATAAAATTCACGATTTCCACGCATGGGGTGCGGCGGCTTTAATTTAGTCGCTGACCTCTCTCTTGCTACTATATTTATTCGATAATTATAAGTAGAGATTTAAAATCAGTTTATATTCTCAAGAAGCGGAGGGTAGTATCCAGCTGGATGAAGAATCAGTAGCACCTTTTCTAGGAATCAATGCCAATGATTCCCGCAATCAATGCCAATGATTCTAGGAATCAGTGCCACCTTTTCCTAATATCGTTGTAGCTGATGTCTAAACATGCTATATCTGATACAGCGGAATAATATAATCTAAAAATGATTAGTTACTTAAAATAATCAAGTTGAATTATGAGCAAAAAGAAAAGGCTCATGGGGCTGTTGTGTATCACAGTCCTATGCAGGTGGTGCCATCAGCAGTAGCATCAAGCAAGCGGAGTTGGGCAAGTTGTTGGCCGAACTGGATTTGCAGAAGAACGTTCAGGAGATACGCTTCCTGCTCGTGGGGCATTACTTGAACATCTACAAGCTGGACAACCAAATCCAAGTGTTGCAAAAGGACCTGGAGCTGACCGAGGAAGTCATTGCCGACATGAAAGCCCGTCGGGAGCAAGGCACCGTGCTGAAGAGCGACATCACACGCTATGAACTGCAACTCGAACAGTTGAACCTGCAAATGGCGAGGACGACAGACGCACGCCGTATTGCCAACCATCAGTTGGTGACCACCCTGCATCTTCCGAAAGACACGGAAATTCGTCCAGAGACTTCTTTGTTGGAACAGCAAATTCTGACCCTCACCGAGGAAGACTGGCAGCACATGGCCAAAGCCAATCACATTACCTTGAAACAGGCGGAAGCCACCATCCACCTGAACGAGCAGAAAGTGAAGCAAGAGTGGTCGGAACGGATACCGCACATCTCGCTGGTGGCAGCTGAACATCTGGATGGACCCATCACCATTGAAGTGCCGACGCTGGACAACAACTTCAACTATTGGTACGTGGGAATAGGGGTAAAATACAACCTTTCCTCCCTCTTCAAGAACAACCGGAAGCTGAAGCAGGCACGGCTGAACGTGCGTCAGGCTCAAGAACAACGCCAACTGGCACAGGAACAGGTGGAAAATTCCGTGCAGGAAGGTTACGTGAACTTCCTGACGGCTTTCACCGACCTGCGGACGCAAAAGAACAGCGTGAAACTGGCGGACGAGAACTATGACGTCATCGACAACTATCGGGAAACCCAGCTTCCGAATATCAAGGAAGGTGCGGAGGTTTCTTTTACCGCCGACGCTGTTCCGGGAGTAGTCTATAAAGGTGTAGTGGAATCCGTCTCCGATGCTACTGGAGCGGCATTTTCCCTGATACCACAGGACAATGCTACAGGGAACTTTGTCAAAGTGGAACTGCACAACCCATGCCTTTCTCCATGCCGATGTTCAGGAGCTTTAGTAAGTGACTACGTGAGGCAAAGATGACATTGATTCTATCCCCAAACTGCTTGCTATCCTCCCGTTGGTCAGTAATTGAGATTACTCTGCTCTTTCCTTGCCGCTTCCCACCCGATAATGGCGGTCTTGCGAACATCGCCCCAATGGTAATTGCCCAATTCGCCTGTGGAACGGATGACGCGATGGCAAGGAATCAGGAGAGCCACGGGATTTTCACCCACGGCAGTCCCTACCGCCCGGCAAGCCTTCGGGCGATTGATATCGGCAGCGATGTCGCCGTAGGTGGTCAGACCGCCCATCGGGATTTTGAGTAATGCTTCCCACACTTTCAGTTGGAAGTCCGTTCCTTTCAAGTGCAGCTTTATCTCCTTGAGCCGGGTCCAATCCTGCGTGAAGATGAAGAGGGCGTTCTGTTGCAGCCCGTCCACTATCTGCTTATACGTTGCATTAGGAAATTTGCGTTTCAAGTTGTCGATACTGGCAGGGTGGTTGTCCGTAAATTCCAAACAGCAGATGCCTTTATCGGTGGATGCCACGAAGATTTCCCCGAAAGGGCTTTCCGCGAAACTGTAACGGATGGTCAGGTTCTCTCCGCCATTCTTGTACTCGCCGGGTGTCATCCCTTCGATATTGACAAACAGGTCGTAAAGCCTGCTCGTGCCCGACAGTCCGACTTCACACGCCGTGTCGAACAGCGATGCGTGCGTCTCTTGCAAGATGCGTTTGGCATATTCCACGTTGAGGTATTGCAGGAAATGCTTGGGCGATGTCCCTGCCCATTCCTGAAACGTTCGTTGGAAGTGGTACGGGGTCATGTGGACGTGCTCCGCCACTTCTTCCAGTTTCGGTTGCTCCCGCCTGTTTTCCTTGATGAAACGGATGGCGGCAGCGATGCGGTCGTAGTTCAGTTGCTGTCCGGTCATTCGTCAAAAAGGGTATGAGGGTGAACGGTTTCCAAATCCAACAACAGTTTCTTGGCGGCAAGGCCCCCGCCATATCCCGTAAGCGAATGGTCGCTGCCGATAATCCGATGACAAGGTGCAAGGATGGAAATGGCATTGGCTCCGTTGGCATTGGCCACTGCACGGACAGCCTTAGGCATATCAATCATCCGGGCAAGTTCGCCGTAAGAAACCGTCTTTCCGTAGGGGATTTCCAGCAGTTTGTTCCACACCTTCTTCTGAAAGTCTGTCCCGACAAACAGTATGGGAATGGTGAAGTTCCTCCGTTTTCCGGCAAAGTATTCATCCAGTTGCCGCACGGTCTCATTCAGGATGTCTGAGTTCGTTTCTTTATAATCGGCATGGAGGGTTTTCTGCAACCTCCTGATCACCCTGCCGTGGTGCTTTTCTATCGTCCAGTCGCAAAGGCATAGTTTGTCCTCATACGAGCCGAGGAGCAGCTCTCCGCAGGGCGATTGGTAGTGTTGCAAATGGATGGTATTTGTATGTCGCATACAAATCTTGCATAGCCTGTAACCTTTTTGTATAGCTTGCTCAGGAGTGTCAAACAGTTCGATATTATCGATTTTAGGCTTTTTTGCCGGGCAAGAAGGCTTACAGACAATGCCTGTTGTCTTGACACCGTAACAAAACATGTCATCGTAGCGACTATCTCTGTTTATAATCGCTTCTATTTTTTCTTTGTAGTCCATTTCGCTTGCTTTTTAGGTGCGTAATCTTTCATTCCTTCAATGGCACCACCTGCCACCGCCCACAGGTAGAGGCTGGCGACACTGTTGTACGGTGAGAAACGGCGGCGGTATTTCTCGAACAGTTCACGGGTGATTTTTCGGTGGTGATACACCATACGCAATCCCCGCTGTATGGCCAAATCACCGAAACTGAGAATGTCCGGGCGTTGCATGGAGAACAGCATCAGCATCTCCGCACTCCACACACCGATGCCGTCCAGTTCCGAGAGACGGGTACAGACTTCGTTGTCATTCATCATGTAAAGTGATTGAATGTCGAGTGTACCGTCCAGCACTTGCTGCGTGGCATTGCGGATATAAGCCGCCTTCTTGAACGTGATGCCGAAGCCTTGCAGTTCCTCTACGGAAAGACGGTCGATGGCTTCGGGCGTTACTTGTCCCAAGGCATTCTCCATCCGCCTCCAAATTGTTTCGTGCGCTTTGGTGGAAATCTGTTGCCCTACGATGGAGTGTACCAAGGCGGCGAAAAAGTCGGGAATGACCCGCCTTTCCACCTTGCCAATCCGGTCGATGACTTCCGCCATCCGCTTGTCCACCTGCTTCAGATAGGCTATCTCCGTTTCACCATATTGGAAGAAGTTCTCCATCGGCTCTACTTTATTCCCAAGAATAGGTTTGAATCTTCCGGAGCTTCCTTACGGTCATCCTGTGTGTATTCGCGGATGATGGTTGCCACAGAGATATTGTAATGCTCAAACAAAGCATCATGTCCTTTCTTCTGGCTGCCCCGATGGTTGATTTGGTTGCGCCATGCAGCGGCTGCCTCTTCATTCTCCCAAACCGAGAGGCTCAACAGCTTGCCTTCCTCGTTCAAACTGGCGAACCGTTCCACGCGGATGAATCCCGGCATCTTTGCCAATTCCGCTTTTAATGCCGCAGCCAATTTAAGATATTCATCTTTCCCCTCCGTTTTGGGTTTCACTTCAAACAGGGCGGCGACTTTGGGAGATTCGACCGAAACACCAGACATTCTGTTCAGTTCATCAAGGCTCATTGTATCATCATAGATACCTGCACATACCGTATAACGGAGACCGGGGACAGGGTAAATATAAGAAATCTTGCGTACTCCTTCTGTTGTACCCGGTTTCGGCCATACAAACTCTATCCAACCTCCGCCTCGCATAGCCACATCGCACAACTCTATGCCATAATGTTTCCCTGCCCAATCCAGATGCTCACGGATGTTGCCGCCATTGCGCTCCGGGAACCTCGGATTGGAAACTACAAGGCTTTCTTCTACATCAATAATAAAAATATAGGCATCGCCTGTGTTAAGTTCATACTGAGGGTCACGCAAAATCTCAAGTCCCTCTTTCCCTTGGGTTTTAAGCAACTCTGCCGCCTTGCGGACATTTCTCACCACTTCCTGCGGTGTTACTGTTTTCTTTTCTTCCATATCTTGTGAAAATACATTAGTATTGCCTACAGCCACTAATAGGGCTGCCATTAATAAAACTTTTATTCTCATGTCGTTTTGCTTTTTAGATTGATGGTGCAAAGTAACAGCACTATTTTCTAAACAACGACCCGAAAATTGCTATTTGTTGGTTGCGCATTCCTGTAGCTTTTATTTCTGTCTATTCCTTTTCAATATCATCTACCGTAACGAGGGCATTCCTTTGCAGATACCGAATCGCTTTCAGCGCATACCGATGAGCCTCGTCACTCGACCCGGCAACAGCATCGGTCACTACCCGTATGTGATAGTCGTGTTGGCTTTCAGCCCTTTGAGCAAGATTTCCAAGTCCGTCCCGAAAAAGGCACTGTACCGTCTCTTGCTGATGAGGTATTCTCCCTTTATCGGGTAAGTCAACTTGGCGTAATCGGAATAAGGATTGCTTTCCATACAATGCACACCCAATACCGTCCCCAGGGCTCCTATACCCGTCCACACAGGATAGGCCGTACCGATGGGCAATGTCTGCACCGCCTTGGCAAGCAAGACCATGCTCAGCGCAAGGCAGACAAGAAACCCGGCACCCCAAAGATACCATTCGGTGCCTGACACTTCTTTCATCTTCCCCAAACAAAAAGCAAAGCCGGATTCAAAGAATCCGGCAACAATCAGAATAATCCAGTTCATACGGCTTTCTTATTTCTATGCTAATATGTAAAATGTGTATACAAAAGTAGGGCTTTTCTCTCATTTTCCATTTGGCATTTGACAAAGATTGCCAATTTTCTTTTCTTTTATCAGGTTTTTAACACTTTCGTATCAAATAAGAGTCCTTATTTCTAATATATCCCTATTTACATATCGGTTCTTCCAGAAAAATCCAGAAAGCATCTATGACAAGGCGTCCGGCATTACCCTCGTCTGCACGGCGGTATCGCCGCCCGCGCTTAGCTGTACCGCCGGACACGGGCGGCGGTACGCCTGCCCGTGCTTAGGCGTACCTCCGCCTAAAACCTGGATATGAGCAGCTTGCAAAAGATGATTTTCAGAAAGAACAGCGATATCCTTTCAACTCCTCGCGCAGGGCACGGGCTTTACCGCCTGTCATCTGGTCCAGCAAAGCCCAGAAACGCGGCCCATGGTTCATCTCGCGGGTATGGCTCAGTTCGTGCAGCAGGACGTAATCTATCAGATGCAGGGGCAATAGCATCAGGTGGAAGGATAAGTTGATGTCCCCGCGGGCAGAACAACTGCCCCAACGTCCGGTGCTGGCGTTAATCTTCACCTTATTATATAGCAGTCCGTGGGTACGGGCCAACATCTCCAGGCGCAGGGGCAAGACTTCCTTGGCACGACGGCGCATCGCCTCGGCCACTGCCCGGTGCAGCCAGTCCTGCATTTTCGCATCGGAGAAATCGGTATCGGGCGGACAGACCATCAGCGTCTCCTCGCCCTCGCGGCGCAAGAAGAAGCGCGAAGCCGTCCCCTTCGCCAAAGAGAAATGAAAACAGGGCGCATCAATGCGGTAATCCCAACCGATAGGCGGACGCTTGGGGGCTGACATCAACTGGCGGAGGCGCGGGCGCAGCGAGTCGATGGCACGCTTCACTTCGGCCACCGTAGCCCCGGCGGGAATGGTCACCCACAACTCACGCTCCTTGGCACGGAAAGTCAGGCGTCGGGCACGAAGGCTCACGCGGACATGGAAACGGCCCAACTCGGGGTCATCGTATATATAATCTGTGGCAGTCATTACGCTTGCAAAAGAACAAAGAATTTGCCATCCGGCCAAGCAGAAGCGTACACTTTTCTGCCTCAAAAACGGACGGTGTGTCCGGAAACGGACAGTGCGCAGAAATGTCTATCTCTTTATTATCAAGTAATTACATATTTGGCACGATTGTTGAAAGGAAATGGGCATGAAGAAAAATCTTCAGAAAAACGAGGGAACGTGCAACTTTTGAAGCCCGATCCTCGTCTAATGAATAAAAGGAACAACATTAACAGATAAGACAATGAAAGCAAAGACTATTTGTATCGCCCTCGCCTCCCTGCTGATGTGCAGCTGCGCATCGAATGCCCAAGGTTGGTTTGATGGCAAAACCATCAAGGAAAGCAAGAACTATGTGACCAAGGAAATCAAGGTGAGCAATTTCAACAAAATCACGGTGACCGGCAGCCCCACGGTCGTTTATACCCAGAGAAGCGGCAAGCCGGAAGTGACAGTCTATACCTCGGACAACATCGCCGAAGTGCTGGACATCCACGTAAAGGATGGCACGCTCTACGTCGGCTTCAAGAAAGGCGTCAGCGTCTCCTATCGGAAACTGGACATCCGCGTTTCTTCGCCCGGACTGAACGCCCTCAGTGTGACCGGCTCGGGTGAAATCCAACTGGCCAACGGTTTGAAGACAGAAGATCTGACTTTGAGCGTGGCAGGCTCGGGCGACCTGGACGGTAATCATATCCAATGCGACGGACTGAAAGCAACGGTAGCCGGTTCGGGCGACTTGCATTTCGACGATATCCGTTGCGCCACGGTAAAAACCTCCGTAG
>DXCV01000006.1 GCA_019115825.1 Candidatus Bacteroides pullicola | reverse complement strand
GGTGGGGGTGATGGATACCTTGATTTTCCCGCTCTCCAGCACTAACGGCATGATGCCCTCCTCGTTCATGTAGAGCGTCACCATCCGCACGGAGTCGGCAGGGCCTTTCATCTTGAAGGTGCCATGGATGACTTCGGCCGAATCTACGGATGTCCAAACGCCGTCTTGCAGCATTTTCAGGTAGAGCACTTTCCCGTCCAGGTTGATAACGGAGGAATTGCCTTCCACGCGATATTTGTTGCTGCACGAGGCAAAAAGCACAGCCGGCAGCAGGAGGGCGAAAAGTGTGTTTACACGTATTCTATTCATATAGAAGCATATTTTGAGAATAAACCGCGGCAAAGGTATTAATAATCCTTATAAAGGGAGCGTGAAGAAAGGTATTTTCAGGTGGTTTACGTATTTTTGCACAATCATTCTGCGCTGGAAGTTTGTTCCTCCGCAAGGAACAAAGTGTTTCTCCGTATGAAACAAAGTGTTTCCCGGCGCGAAACAAAGTGTTTCTCAGCGCGAAACAAAGTGTTTCCCGGCGTGAAACAAAGTGTTTCAGCCGATGAAATGAAACCGAAAAAAGTTATTGGACTGTAAATGAGCAAATTATATAAAATAAATTATCTATAGAAAAGCAATTTATGAACGTAAAGAAGTACTTTGTGGCGGCCTTTGCCGCCCTCATGACCTGCGCGGTTCAGGCCGACGAAGGCATGTGGTTGCTCCAACTGCTGAAGGAGCAGAATTCCATCGAACTGATGAAGAAGCAAGGACTCAAGCTGGAGGCCGATGCCCTTTATAATCCTAATGGCGTCTCACTGAAGGATGCTGTGGGCATCTTCGGTGGCGGCTGCACGGGTGAAATCATTTCGCCCGAAGGTCTTATCCTCACCAATCACCATTGCGGTTATGGCGCTATCCAGCAGCATAGCTCGGTGGAGCACGACTACCTGACGGATGGTTTCTGGGCCATGAGCCGCGCAGAGGAGCTGCCCACGCCGGGGCTGAAGTTCCGCTTCGTGCATCGCATCGTGGACATCACCGACCTGGTGAGCCAGAAAATCAAGGCCGGCGAGGTGGACGAGACCACGGCCATGACTTCTCCCTTCCTGCGCAAGATGGCGCAAGAGGAGCTGGCCAAGAGCGACCTCAACGGCAAGCCGGGCATCGTGGCACAGGCCCTGCCTTTCTATGCCGGAAACAAAACCTACCTTATCTATTATAAAGTATATAGCGACGTGCGCATGGTGGCTGCCCCGCCTTCGAGCGTGGGTAAGTTCGGCGGCGAGACGGACAACTGGATGTGGCCGCGCCACACGGGCGACTTCTCCATCTTCCGCATCTATGCCGACAAGAACGGCGAGCCCGCCGAGTACAGCGCGGACAACGTGCCCCTGAAGACACCCAAATACCTGCCCATCTCTATCAAAGGACTGGACGAGGGTGACTATGCCATGATCATGGGCTTCCCCGGCAGCACCGAACGCTACCTGACGCAGAGCGAGGTGAAGCAGATGATGACCGCGCAAAACCAAGCCATGATAGACATGCGCACCGTCTACCTGGATGTGTTGAAGAAATACATGCGCGAGAGCGACAAAATCCGCATCCAATACGCCAACAAGTTTGCCGGAAGCAGCAACTATTGGAAGAACTCCATCGGCATGAACAAGGCCATCATCGACAACAATGTGCTGGGCACCAAGGCCGAGCAGGAGAAGAAGTTCGCCCAGTTTGCCCAAGGCAAGCCTGAATACGCAGGCGTGGTGGAGAAGATTGACGCCGTGGTAGAGAAGTCCTCCGCCGTGATGCGCCGTTACATGTACATTGCCGAAGGCTTGCAACGCACCATCGAGTTCGGTTGCCCGCCCGCTTTGATGGACGACCTCAAGGAAGCCATCGAAACCAAGAACGACTCCTTGCTGACAGCCACGAAGCAACGCCTGGAAGAAGTCTTCGCCGACATCTACAACAAGGATTATGACAAGGAAGTGGACCGCGCCATCGCCAAAGCCATGCTGCCCGCCCTGGCCAAAGCCTTGAAGCCTGAGGAACTGCCCGCTTTCTACCAAACCATTCAGGAGGAATACAAGGGTGATACCGATGCTTTCGTGGACGAGCTGTTTGACAACTCCATCTTCTCCAGCCGCGAGAACCTCGACAAGTTCCTGAAGAAGCCCACCGTCAAAGCCATCGACAATGACCCCGCCACCTACTATAGCCGCACCAAGATTGAGAAGTTGCAGGAAGTGGCCAAGGAACTGACCGCTGCCACCGAGGGTCTCGACCTGCTGCACAAGGCATACATCCGCGGTTTGGGTGAAATGAAGCTCCCCGTACCCTCTTATCCGGATGCCAACTTCACCATCCGCCTGACTTACGGCAACGTGAAGTCCTACGACCCGAAAGACGGCGTACACTACAAGTACTTCACCACCACGGACGGCATCCTCCAGAAGGAAGACCCTGAGAATCCCGAATTTGTTGTGCCCGCCAAGCTGAAGGAACTCATCCAGAAGAAGGACTTCGGCCGCTACGCCATGGCCGACGGCACCATGCCCGTCTGCTTCCTGACGACCAACGACATCACGGGCGGCAACTCCGGCAGCCCTGTCATTGACGGCGAAGGCAACCTCATCGGCTGCGCCTTCGACGGCAACTGGGAATCGCTGAGCGGCGACATCAACTTCGATGACAACCTGCAACGCTGCATCGCGCTGGACATCCGCTACATGCTCTTCATCCTCGACAAGCTGGGCGGCTGCCAGCACCTCATCAACGAGATGACCATCATCGAGTAAACAAAGAATGCTTATGAAACGATTTCTACTCACTGTCGCTATCCTCACCTCCGCATATGCTGCCGCCAAGGCCGATGAGGGCATGTGGATGCTGACCGACCTGAAGCAACAAAATGCTGCGGCGATGATGGAGCTGGGGTTGCAAATCCCGGTAGAATCCATTTACAATCCGGACAGCGTTTCGCTGAAGGATGCCGTGGTGCAGTTCGGAGGCGGATGCACAGGCGAGGTCATTTCCGGCGAAGGACTGGTCTTGACTAACCACCATTGCGGCTATGCCTATATCCAGCAGCACAGCAGCGTGGAGCACGACTACCTGACTGATGGCTTCTGGGCCATGTCCCGCCGGGAGGAACTGCCTTGCAAAGGACTTTCCGTCACCTTTATCGACCGCATATTGGACATTACCGACTATGTGCAAGAACAACTGAAGCACGACCCCGACCCGCAGGGCATCAATTATCTTTCGCCCAAATACCTGAAAGAAGTGGCCGTGCGTTTTGCCTTGGAGGAAGGATTGACCTTGCCCAAAGGCTATAAGCTGGAGTTGAAAGCCTTCTACGGGGGCAATCGCTATTACCTTTTCATCAAGAAAGTATATACGGACATCCGCATGGTGGGGGCACCTCCTTCCAGCATCGGCAAGTTCGGGGCGGATACGGACAACTGGATGTGGCCGCGCCATACGGGCGATTTCAGCCTCTTCCGCATTTATGCCACAGCCAATGGCGAGCCGGCTGACTATTCGCCTGTCAATATGCCTTTGCGGGTGAAGAATCCTTTGAAGATTAGCCTGAAGGGATACAATGAAGGTGACTTCGCTTTTGTGATGGGTTTTCCGGGCACGACATTCCGCTACATGATTAGCAGTGAGGTGCGCGAACGGATGGAGACCACCAACTTCATGCGCATTCATGTCCGTGATGCACGCCAGCAGTTGCTGAACAAGGAGATGCAGGCGGACGATGCCACACGCATCCACTATGCCGCCGTCTATGCCCGGAGTGCCAATGCTTGGAAAAATGCGTTGGGTATGAACGAAGGACTTGTTGATTTGGACGTTTTCGATGCGAAACGTGCCCAAGAGCAAGAACTGCTGCAATGGGAGGCAGCCCGTGGGGACACAGCTTGTGCGGCTGCTTATCGTCGGATAGAAGAAATCGTGAAATATCGCAGGCAGGCTCTTTATCATCAGCAAGCCATTCAGGAAGCCCTCATCACAGGCATGGACTTCATGCGCATCCCTTCTACCACTGCTTTGGAAAATGCGTTGAAAGGGAAGAGTAGCAAGCACATCCGTTTGGCTGCCGATAGCTTAAAACTGGCTGCAGACAAATATTTCCGCAGCGTTCCCTTCCCCCGGGTGGAGCGTGATGTGGCCAAGGAGATGATGCGTGTCTATGCCGAGTTTATACCGGCGGAGCAGCGCATCAGCATTTTCAAAATCATTGATAAGCGTTTCAAAGGGGATGCCAACCGTTTCATAGATGCCTGCTTTGAGCATTCCATATTCGGCAGTCGCGAGAACTTCGAGGAGTTTATCGAGAAGCCCACGTTGCATAAGCTCGAATCCGATTGGATGGTCTTGTTCAAGTATTCCATCATGGACGGGTTGCTCCAGACAGCCCTCGTCATGCAGAATGCCAACAAGGAATACAATCGTGCCCATCAGGTTTGGGTGAAAGGGATGATGGATATGCGCCTGGCCAAGGGACTGCCCATCTATCCCGATGCCAATCTGACGCTGAGGTTCACCTACGGGCAAGTACTGCCTTATAGTCCCAAGGACGGGGAGGTTTACAAGACATACACTACTTTGGATGGCGTCATGGCCAAGGAAGACCCCGATAACTGGGAATTTGTCGTGCCCGAAAAATTGAAGGAACTCTACCGTGCGAAAGATTATGGGCATTACGCCTTGCCCAATGGTCAAATGCCTGTATGCTTCATCGTGAACACCGACCAGACAGGTGGAAACAGTGGCAGTCCCGTGTTCAATGCCCGTGGCGAGTTGATAGGCACCGGGTTCGACAGGAATTATGAAGGATTGACCGGCGACATCGCTTTTCATCCTACGCTGCAACGGGCTTTGTGTGTGGACATCCGTTATACCTTATTTATTATAGATAAATTTGCGGGTGCTTCCCATCTTGTCAAGGAAATGGATATTGTGGAATAATGTCGGATTTTAAGCATTAGGATATGAAAAAATTCATTTTGCTCTTGTTTCTTGTCGTCCCGATGATGGCTTGGGGACAAGAAGTCATCCAGATGGATCGCGCCATGTTCATCGACAAGGTCTGTGACTATACGCAATCCCAAGAATGGGATTACAAAGGGGATACGCCTGCCATCATTGATTTGTATGCCGATTGGTGTGGGCCTTGCCGCCGCATGGCTCCTGTCATGAAAGAGCTTGCCCGGGAATACGCCGGGAAGATTGTCATCTACAAAGTCAATGTGGATAAAGAGCAAGAATTGGCCGCCCTCTTCGGGGCAACCAGCATTCCCCTTTTCGTGTTTATCCCCAAGCAAGGGACTCCCCAACTGATGAAAGGAGCGGCAGGAAAAGAAGTGTTTGTGAAGGCCATAGAAGAACTCTTGCTGAAGTAGCCAGTTCATTTCTGAGGTAATTTTGCCTTATCGTGAAAAAAAGGGGGAATATATTAGGAGTATATTCCCCTTTTTTATATTTTTGCACCCGCTAAAAGGCTCCGTAGCTTAGTTGAATAGAGCGTCAGATTCCGGTTCTGAAGGTCCTGGGTTTGAGTCCCAGCGGGGTCACACGGAAAAAGAGGAAAATCGGCAACGGTTCTCCTCTTTTTTTGGGGGATATTCGGTAAATGCCCCTTCAATGTAAGACGGCATATGAAGATGATAGAGGAAAATCACTTCATATGCCGTCTCTTTTGTCTTTTTTCTGTGTTTTCTCACACAAATATCAGGATTTTCAATCCGAAGCATCATAGACAGAGATCAATCAAAATCTTCAATTTGATGGATATGGACTTCACCTCTGACATTCCCTTGTTCATCTTTCATATAGATATATCCCGTCCTGTCGCCGCCTGACTTGTTAGGCAGGACACTCCATTTTATAGTCCATTCATACACATCCAGTTGCACAGGACCTTCGCCATCCACACGTGCCCCTTGCTCAATGCCGTCAATGATGATCCAATCGGAGTCTGTGGATAGGATAGGCTGTCGGTTAACTATTACCGTAAGCGGGGCATCATACGGAAGCGCATCTCCTGATATGCCATTAGAATAAAACCAAGTCTGCACCTTGTTCCCATTTTTCGGATCGCCAATGTAATAGAGTTTATTCGTATTCGGGTCGATTTTCTTCTCATAAATATTCATGATGCACGCAGCATACACATCACGTCCTAAGAATTCGCTGCTGGCTTCGCGCGTAATCTTTTTACCCGGTCCGAATTCACTTGTTGCAGGCAAATCTTCTATCCGCTGATTGAATTTGCGCTGTGGCCAATATTCGGAAAAATTAATACGCCGTTCGTCTATAACCAAGTATTGATCATAGAAACGAAGAAAAACCCTCACCATATATAATGGGAAATATTGATTCTGATAGCATATTTTACTTTCATCAAGTTTATCTGCAAAACCTTGAAAATACCAGCCGCTTTGAAGGTCGGTCAATTCATATTGTCCACCTTCTAAATCCGCTTCCGGAGAAATAAAGAGGTATTCTCCATCTTGATATAATTTGCTTACAACATAAGAATCCCAATCCCCTGGATTTTCTGCAACGGTGTAATCTTCAACTATCATAATCCTATTTAGGTTATCAACTTCAACGGTTGAAGTTAAAATCTTAAAGCCATCCATATTTCCCCCTTCAGTAGCCCCCTTATGGTAGTAAACGCTACTGCCGTCTGAAAATTTACGCTCACCTTCCACTTCCTCAATAGGTATGTTTCCATTTGTCAGACCATCTATAAGCCCTATATTAGTTTCCACAGGATGCCCCGCATCCACAAAGGTATCGGTGATGACCTCGCCGTTGCTGTAATATCTGTCGCGATAAACGGTAGCATAATACAACAAAGGCAGATTGTCGTGCGCCTCTTCCCAAGTATAGCCGGTGCGATATTCCACGCGAACCAGCTCCGGTTCCTCATACGCCTCTTGGCGCACGGTGATGACCTGCGTGACGCCCCCGCCGCTCAGGGTGATGGTGCCTTGCCGGGCTTCCGTCCCCTCGTTGGGCGCGATGTCGAAGCAGAGGTTCTTCTCCACCAAGCCGCGGGTGCCGGGGGCTTGGGTAATCCAATCCACGGCGGGGGTGGCGGTTACATCCACATTAGTCTGCACGGTGAAGTCGAGCGTGCCGCCCTCGGCGGGGATGTCATACTCCTGCTGCGCCAGGAGGATGGCATCCTGCTGCACCTGGGTCACCCGGACCGTGTCCGCCAATGTGCCGTCCGCCGTGGCGAAGATGATTTCCGCCGTGCGGGCGTCGTAGGTGTCGTTGGGCGCGACAGTAAAGTAATGCGTGTAGGCGGAGAGGGAGCGGGTGTCCGCCTCGGTGAGCCAATCCACGGCGGGCAACTGCACGCGATAGTCGGTGTTGCTCTGCAGCTCCACGGTGAGGGTCTCGCCCGTGCTGCCCACGATGTACTCCTGTTGCCCCAAGACCAGGACGGGCGCGGTGCCTGCCTGATAGACGGTGACGGTCTCGGTCAGGCCGTTGCCGCTGAGGGTGATGGTGGCTTGGCGGGCCTCGGTGTCCGTATTCTCCTCGGCGTGGAAGGCAAAGGAGAGGTCTTCCAACGCTTTGGTGGACGCATCGGCAGGCTTCAGCCAGTCCGCGCCCGGCTCTATCTCATAGCTGACCGGCACATTGGCCTGCAGCGCGAGGGTGAAATCGCCGCCCGTGGCGTCCAGCTCCACCTTGTCCGAAGTGAGCAGCAGGGCGTCCTTCTGCTTCTGGCTGACGGTGAAGGTGGTGCGCTCGCCGGCGCAGGTCAGGACGATGGCGGCGTTGCGCTCGTCGTA
>DXCV01000060.1 GCA_019115825.1 Candidatus Bacteroides pullicola | reverse complement strand
GGCGTCCTTCTGCTTCTGGCTGACGGTGAAGGTGGTGCGCTCGCCGGCGCAGGTCAGGACGATGGCGGCGTTGCGCTCGTCGTAGGTGTCGTTGGGTTGGGTGGTGATGGTCAGGGTGACGTCTCCCGCCGGGCCGCCGGCAGGCTGCACGCTCACCCAGTCCAAGGCGCGGGTGACGGCCGTGGCTTCCGCCGTCCAGTCCGCCGAGGCGGTGAAGGAGACGGTGGCGGTGCCGCCCTCTTGCGCGATGACGGGGGCGGTGTCCTCGGTGTCGGGGGTGACGATGGCGGGCTCGTCGGGTTCGGGACTTGGCGTGGGACTCTCTTTCTGTTCGTCGTCGCTACAGGCAGCCAGGAGCAGGCAACAGAAAGCCAGCCCGGCGGACAGCAGCCGGCGGATTGCCCCACTATTAAATTGGGTTAACGTGGGGGAGTAAATGTTAGATTCCTTTTTCATGATTAAAACTAATTAGGTTGACATTGTACACAAAAGTAAGGATTCTTTTCCGAATCCGCCTCATGTTTTCCCGATTTTTTTCGTCAGAACCTGAAAAATCACCCTTTCGGGTGAGGGGAAATCACCCTTTCGGGTGAGGAAAAGTAGGTGTTTAGCAGGCTAAAGTAGGTGTTTAGCGCGCTAAAGTGGGTGTTTACGGAGACCACTATCCCGCCTATACCTCGCCACTATCCCTCCACTTCCTCCCCAATATCTCTCCACTCTTCCTCCACTCTTCCTCTCTTTTTCCTCTCTTTTTCCTCTCTTTCTCCTCTCTTTCTCCTCTCTTTCTCCTCTCTTTCTTCTCCTCTCTCATGAATGGGCGAAATATACTTTGGAGAACAAGCCGGACAGCGAGGGGAAAGAACCGGGTTTCATCTCCCTATAAATAATAAGGTGTACGCCTGCATGAAAGCAAAAATGCGGCATAACCCGCCATATTCATCCCTTACGCCCGTTTTCTGTTACAATTTGGTTACAAAACAACGGATTCGGCAACATAGAATTGACCAAAGTCAAGAAAACAAGGATGGAAGCGCACTTTTCCCCGAAATTGTTTTTGTGTTATAAAACATGTCCGTACATTTGCATCGGTAAAAAGAAAAAGCTATGGCTTTTGAATGTTTTCAATAGGTATTAGCTTTGGATAGAAAGATTAGTTTTTAGGTTAACAATTAAAAGGAGAAAGTATTATGAGACGTTTTGGATTAACATTAGTAGCAGCATTCTGCTTGGCAAGTGTATCGTTTGCAGCCGGTAACCAACCGACCAACGAAAAGTGGGAAGGCAACATCAACGTAAGCAAACTGAGCAGCTACCTGAAGCTGACGGGCAGCCAGCAGGAAGAAGTGGCCAACATCTGCGATTTCTTCAACGAGCAGATGAAGCGCGCCAATTCCTCCAAGAAGAACCAGGAGAAATTGCTCCGCAACGCCATCTACGGCAACTTGAAGCTGATGAAGAAGGCCCTGGACGAGAAGCAGTATGCCGAATACACCAAGGTGCTGAACGTGACGCTGAAGAACAAAGGCATCGAAGTGAAGTAAAAGCAAGCATCTGACTGACAACAGAAACAGATAGATACATGATTGAAAAAGGCGTTGGCCCTTGCGGGTTCAACGCCTTTTTTATGCCGGCATTTCCACGAGGGGATATAACCGGCCCCTAACCAGTATTATGTCGTGTGTCCTGCGTGCCCGGCTTTCACAAGCAGAAGCGGTCTTGCAGTTCTTTCTTGTACTTGCGGGACACCATCAGCTCGGTCACCTTGTCAAACGGGGGATAGAGCAGGCACTGGCTTTCCTTGATAATCATCAGGTAGTCGATGTTGATGATGTAAGACTGGTGTATCTGCACAAAGTTGGGCGAATACTGGATTATCTGCTCGGCCGTCATACCCCTGCGCAAAGGCAACGGTGGCTGGCCGTCGAGCACGACCTCCCACTGCTTCTTGTCCGAACAATAGCGGAAGAAGCCTATCTCGGAGATGTGCAAGGCCCGCATGTCATTGGTGGGCGTGAAGACAATGAACGTCTGTCCGGGCTGCACCGGCTCCCTGCGCTGGACGTTGCTGTCCGGCACAGCCTTCTCCGCCTGCTCCACAAAACGCTCCAATATGTCCTTCAGCTCCTGCTCCTCGAAAGGCTTCAGCAAATAGTCGAAGGCGGCTTCGCGTATGGCATGTATCATGTACTTGTCGTAGGCGGTGTAGAAGACGACACGCACCGGCCACGAGAAGCTGTCGCGCATCTCTTGAAGCAACTGCATCCCGGTCATGTCCGGCATCTCCACGTCGAGGAAAAGCAAATCGGGCTGCTCCTTGGCAATCAGTTTCTTGCCCTGCGTGCCATTATGAGCGACACCCACGACCGAGAAGCGACCGTCTTTCTCCAATGAGAAACCCAACGTCTCGCAAGAAAGCTTATCATCATCCACTATGACAACCTTGTATTTGCCCATGGTTCATTCGTCTTTATTTTGTGGCGAAATTAAAGATTAAATTGTTTCGCTCCAAAAACAAACAAGGGGGAATTGGGAATATCCGTGCAGAAAGCCGGATTATCCGGTCAAAAATAAGGATTAAACGGCAAAGATTTATCAGAGGGTATAATCGTATTGTCCGGGTAAATGGAAGAATACGCAGCACCCCGTTTCGCCTCCGGGCAGGTTGACGTTCTGCACCGACACGTCTATTGTCTCCCGATTCTTCTGGTTGAGTATCTGGATGGTCTGCATGATGACCTTCAGGCCTGTGCCCGTGCCGCGATGGATGCTGCCGGGACGGAAGCCGCCTCCATTGTCCGTAATCCGGATGTCGATGCCCGTAGAAACCTTGTTCACCGTTATCCACAGGCGACGCTCACCCTCCTTGTCCTTCAGGGCGTGCTTCACGGCGTTCTCCACGGGGATTTGTATCAGCATGGAAGGCAGCACCACTTCGTCCGGGCGCACGCCAGGCTCCAGCGTGATTTCCGGATGGAAGTCAGGCCCCAAGGAACGCTGCATCAGCTCGAGGTAGGTGCGGACAAAGTCCAGCTCCTCGGTCAGTGTGACGCACAGGTGCTCGGCCAGCTCCAGGTTGCGCCTCATCAGCTTCACCAACGAAGAAAGGTTCTGACGCTCGGCCTCCTTCAAATCCGCCATCTCCTGGTTGAGCACATTGAAGATGAAATGCGGGGAGAGCCGGTTGCGGATGTTCTCCAGACGGAGCGTGGACACCGTGCGCCGGTTTTGCGCCAGGAAGAGGGCGCGTTTCTTCTTGTTGTAAATATAGACGAAGCAGGCGATGAGCACCGCCAACACAGCTATCGCCCACACGAAGAACTGAGTCTGGCGCAACTCAAGCACCTCGTTGCGTTGCTCCTGCAAGAGCACCCGGTGAGCCATCAGCGTAGAGTCCTGCTGGTAGCGGAGGCTCAGGTCGGCAGTGCGCATACGGATGCGTTCGTTGCGGATGGAGTCATCCAGACGAGCTTCTTCCTTCATATAATAATAAGCCTGCTGATAGTTGCCCATCGCTTCGTGAAATTGCAGGAGGTTGCGGTTGCGGATATGCACCAGGTCGGGGTCAATGTCGTCCGCAGGCACACCCTCCTTGAGCAAGCGGCGGGCCGTGGCATAATCCTTGCGGAGCAAAGCCAACTGGATGTGCTGGGTGTCCAGGTAGTATAACGCCGTGTGCATGCCCAATCCGCGGAAGAAAGGTTGGCAAAGGGCGATATACTTGGCTGCCGAATCAGCCTCGCCCTGCTGGAGGAAACAATCGCCCAGGTTCAAGCGGCAGAGGTTCAGCTCGTAGCTCATGTCCGGATAATCGTCCGTCAGAGCCTCCGCACGTCGGAAATACTCGGTAGCTGTCAGGTAGTCGCCCCGATAATAATAGGAGGTACCCCGATTGTTGAGGTAAAAATGTTTCTCGAAAGGCAACATCTGCTCATAGCTCTGCGCGGCCAGGTCATAGTAGTGGTCGCACAACTCGAAATCGCGCAACGAAGAGTAGACCTGCGCCAGCCCGTAGTAGACAGGCACCTTTTGTCGGGAGAGCAGATTGAGCGAATCACACAAAAGCAGCGCCCGCCGATACCAATACGCGCTGATGTCCAACTTGCCTTGCCGGTTGCAGGCGTCGGCCAGATTGATGAGAATGTCGGGCAGGACATCGGTGCGTTCGCCTTTCATCCGTTGCTCGTAGGCTTGGCGGAAACATACTTCGGCGGAATCCATCTTTCCCAGGCGGGCGTAGACATTACCCTTCATGTTGAGGCACTCGGAGTGCAAATCGGCCAATCGCGCCGACGAAGGCTGCCGACGGGCGAAGGACTCTATCTGGCGGATGAGCAGACGGGCGGAATCCATGTCGGAAGTGGCCAGGCATGTCTTCAAGGCCAAAGCCAAGTAACTGTACCCCACCACGCTGTCCTTGCACTGCCGCATCCGGCTGATGGCCTTAGTGCGCACCAGCCGCGGGGCAATGGTGATGGAGTCGTAGTGCGCGTCGAAGAAAGCCTCGTAGGCTTGCATCTCGGACACCTCCGCCCGCCCCCTCTCCAGGCAAGAGACAGGGATGAGCACCCCCAACGCCACAAACAAGAGCTGGGGCAGGAAGAACAGGCTATGTCCGGCGCCGCGCGACTTCATATCCGCCTCAATGTATAGTCACCAGCGTGGCCCCGAAGCCATATTCCTGGAAGGAAGCATCTTGCGCCTTGCAGGCAGGATACTTGCGCTTCAGTTCGTCCAGCACCGCCTTGCGCAACACGCCTTCGCCCTTGCCGTGGATGAAGACAATGCGCTGCTCGCGCTTGTTCTTGTATTGCTCCATCACCTCGCGGAATTTCCCGAGCTGGTATTGCAGCATCTCCGTGTTGGACATGCCACGCGTGTCATCCAGCAAGGCGTCGATATGGAGGTCAACCTCCACAACGTCGTTCTTCCCTTTCTTTTCCGGTTTCGTTTTCGGTTTTGACGAAGGCGCATCCACCGTCTTCTTCTTCATCAAGGCATCCTGCAAATCCTCGGCAGAGACGTACACCTGGCGGGCAAGCTGGTCATCGCGCACCACGTCGTAGAGCAAAGCCGGCGTCTCGAAGAAATCGCACGGTTGGAAAGTGTGCAACTTGTAGAACTTCACGGTGTCGATGCGCAACTCCATGCTCACGGCAGGCTTGAGGACAAACGACGTGCGGTCCTTGAAGGCAATGAACTGGATGCAGACGCGCTCGTGGTCGTTCAGTTCGGATTTCTCGAACTCCTCCAGGAGGTACTTCATGTTAGGCTCCACCACCCCGTGCGAACGCACGCTCCAAGCGTTTCCCTCCGCGCTGAGGTAGGTGTAATAAAGGTAATAGTTGGAGTCGTTCACCAGATAAGCCTCGAAAGGCGTGGTGCTGACGGCTTTGATGTCCACGGGCACAAAAGCCAGGAAGACGTTCAGTCGGTTGCCCGTGCGGGTTTCAGGCTGGCGATAGATGGATATCTCCGGCTTCTCTATCTTGGCTTCCGTCTGCACGGGGCGTTCGGCTTCTTTCTTTTTCTGGGCAGCCGCCTTCGAGGCAGGAGTGGGGATGTTGTAGTCATCGGTCTCTATCACCACACATTCGCGGACGGGCATGGGGATGTCAAAACCGTCTTCATCCTCCACCAACACAATGTCCTTGCCTTGAAAGCCGGTGACCCTGCCGCCACCCACTTCGCTCAAAAAGCGCACTTTATCTCCTATCTTCATAGTTTTCTGAAAATCAAATCGTTCAACAAAATAGTTGCCCACATTTCTTCCCTTTGCCTGGGCAGAACTTTGACACGCCTTTGGCGGAACAAAGGCACGCCCTTTGCAGAACATAGCCCCGACCCCGGCGAAACATGACGCAATCGGGTACAAAGGTAAGAAATAATCCGTACCTTTGCACCCCGAAAAGAAAGATATATGAACGAAAACCCCAAACATATCCACATCCGGGATTTCCAATACGACCTCCCGGACGAACGTATCGCCAAGTTCCCCCTGCCCGAACGGGATCACTCCAAGCTCCTGCTCTATCGGCATGGGGAGGTCAGCGAAGACCATTTCTACAACCTGCCGCACCATATCCCGGCGGACAGCCTGATGATTTTCAACAACACGAAGGTCATCCAAGCCCGCCTGCACTTCCGCAAGGAGACAGGTGCCCTCATCGAAGTGTTTTGCCTGGAGCCCATCGAGCCGAACGACTATGCGCTCAACTTCCAGCAAACCCGCCACTCGGCGTGGCTCTGCATGATAGGCAACCTGAAGAAATGGAAAGAAGGCCCCCTGCATCGCGAGATGACCGTCAAGGGCTTGCCCGTCACTCTGACCGCCACCCGTGGCGAATGCCGGGGCACGAGCCATTGGGTGGACTTCACGTGGGATAACGCGGAAGTGACCTTTGCCGACATCCTCGAGGTGTTCGGCGAATTGCCCATCCCGCCCTACCTCAACCGGGAAACGCAGGAAAGCGACCTGGTGACTTATCAGACGGTGTATTCCAAGATAAAAGGCTCGGTAGCCGCCCCTACGGCGGGCTTGCACTTCACGCCCCGCGTGCTCGACGCCTTGACGCAACGAGGCGTGGATTTGGAAGAACTGACCCTGCACGTGGGCGCAGGCACCTTCAAGCCTGTCAAGAGCGAAGAGATCGAGGGACACAAGATGCATACGGAATACATCTCCGTTTCCCGCAATACCATCGCCAAGCT
The DNA here is from genome assembly GCA_019115825.1 of Candidatus Bacteroides pullicola. Taxonomy (GTDB): domain Bacteria; phylum Bacteroidota; class Bacteroidia; order Bacteroidales; family Bacteroidaceae; genus Bacteroides; species Bacteroides pullicola. Next base: position 5,298 of record DXCV01000060.1, on the reverse strand, counting down.
GTTGGCACACAACGGACAAGCCATAGCCGTGGGCACCACCTCGGTACGCACTCTGGAGAGCCTCTACCACATCGGCCTTACCATTATGGAGCACCCCGACGCCTCGGAAGAAGAACTGCACGTGCGCCAATGGCAACCCTACGAGCTTCCTGCGGAGAAAGCCTCCATCCCTGCCACGGACGCCTTGCAAGCCTTGCTCGACTACTTGAACCGGCATCAGATGGAAGCTTTGCACACCAGCACGCAAATCATCATCGCACCGGGATATGACTACAAGATCGTGAAGGCCATGGTGACCAACTTCCACCAGCCACAAAGCACCCTGCTCCTGCTCGTATCCGCCTTTGTCCATGGCGATTGGCGGAAGATTTATGACTATGCCCTGGCGCACGATTTCCGTTTCCTGAGTTATGGAGACTCGTCGCTGCTGATACCGTAAAATAAAAAATCATCATTTATGACCCAAGACAATAACCAAGAACTTTTCCCCGTCGTGGACGAAGAAGGCAACATCCTGCGCTCCGCCACACGGGGCGAATGCCACAACGGAAGCAAATGGCTGCACCCCGTTGTCCACCTGCACGTGTTCAACTCGCAAGGCGAACTCTACCTGCAAAAACGTCCGGCTTGGAAAGACATCCAACCCGATAAGTGGGACACAGCCGTGGGCGGCCACGTGGATTTAGGAGAAAGCGTGGAGCAAGCCCTCCGACGGGAAGTGCGGGAAGAACTGGGCATCACCGACTTCACCCCGCAAACCGTCACCCACTATGTCTTTGAATCCGCCCGCGAACGCGAGTTGGTCTTTGTCTATAAAACCACCTACGACGGCCCCATACAACCTTCCGAGGAATTGGACGGAGGACGCTTTTGGACAATAGACGAGATACGGGAGACGATAGGGAAAGGCGTCTTCACCCCCAACTTCGAGGGAGAAGTAAACAAGGTAATCAGCATGTGATTCCTCCGGCAAGCCGGCATCAAAAAAAAACAGCAGGCACCCTCCTTTCGGAAGATGCCTGCCGTTACTTTTTCAGGTTTGCAAACGATTACTTGCGTGCACCCAGTTTGTCATCAATGTAGTAGATGCCAGCCTCTCCGGCTTTCTTCAGCACCTCAACGATGCCGGATGCCGTGGCTTCCTCTTCCACCTGTTCGCGAACAAATCCCCACAGGAAATCCTGCGTAGCCTTGTCTCTCTCAGCAGATGCGACATCCGTCAGGTCGTCAATCATCTTGGAAACACGACACTCATGCTCATATACTTGCGTGAAGACTTCCAAAGGCGTACCAAATTCGGTAGGAACCACGTCGATCTTGTCCACAACAGCCGTGCCACCCCGCTTAACGAGGTAAGAAGCCATTTCACAAGCATGATCCTTTTCTTCCTCGGATTGCTTCTTCAGCCAAGAAGCCATGCCGGCAAAACCCTCTTTCTCCATATAGAAAGACATGGACAGATACAAATGAGATGACCACAACTCAGCAGTAATCTGGTCATTGATAGCCTTTTGCAATTTCTCTGTAATCATAATTCAATAAGTTTTAATTGATTCGCTGCAAAAGTAACGAGAATGCCAGGAGATTGTTCCTCCTATAACATTTTTTAATCGGATTTTGTGCAGCAGAGAAGCACTCTGAACGTTTTACGGAAAAATAACAGCTTCGAGCCGATGATTGTGACAGGTTTTTCGTAACATTGCACTCAATTTGAATTTCTAACACGTTTAATTTAACCACACATGAAGAATCTGACCAAAATCACTAGCTTGCTGATATGCCTCCTCATGCTTAGCACAACCATGCAAGCCCAGGAAAACCAGGCAAACAAAGATGCCCAATACCTGGCAGGAGCAGTACCTGAGGTAGACGGGAAAGTAGTTTTCACCAAAGAATACAGCATACCCGGAATGTCGCAGGATGAAATCTTCGACCGGATGAACCAATGGATGGACACCCGGCTGAAAGAGAACAAAAACGAAGGAAGCCGCATCGTGTACACCAACAAAGAGATGGGACAGATCGTAGGACTCGTGGACGAATGGATTGTCTTCAGCTCCAGTGCCCTATCCTTGGATCGTACGCGCATCCTCGCCCAACTGACTGTCCTCTGCCAACCCGAAGCCTGCACCTTCAAGATAGAAAAAATACGCTACATCTACCGCGAAGGCGAGGAGAAATACGTCGCCGAAGAATGGATCACCGACAAATATGCCTTGAACAAGAGCAAAACCAAACTGACACGCGGCTTGGCTAAATGGAGACGCAAGACGGTGGATTATATGAACAACCTCTTCACGCAAGCAGCCGATGCCTTGAGTGCCGTGGCAGAAGAACCTGCCGCACAAACGACGCCTGACGCGACAAAAGAAGCTTCCATCCCCCAACAGCAAGTGGTCATCGTCCCCAAGAAGAAAGTGATTCTGAAGGATAACAATGCTGCAGCAGTTCCCCAGACTACTCCCCAAGTTCCTGCTAGCACAAAGACGGTATCTCCCGCAGAATTGTCAGAAGACCTTATCCAGCCCAATGCCGGACGACTGGTCATCGTCATAGGCAATGACCCTTTCAACCAAACCATGATGACAGCCAATGCCGGCGGCTCCTTGGGCAAGATGAACGGGAAACGGGTAGTGTTCACCATACTTTCGCCCGACCAATCGCACGAATTGATGGACAGCACAGACGAGTACACCGTCCGCTTCTACCCCAATGGAAGCAACACGCCTTCCGTTGAATTGAAATGCCGCAAATTGGCCACGCCCGAAACGCCCGAAGGCATGCCACGCACTTACGTGGGCGAAATCATTAACGCAACCGTACAATGACATGAACCACCAGGAGATAGAAAAGGCCATGACGGGCGGCATTGTCTTCAAAGGCAAAAAAGAACGCCCCCAAGAAGAACCCAAAGTGAAGACCAAGGCTAAGAAGAAAACCTATATCACCGGCCTGCACGGCTCTGACTCGGCCAAGATGAAAGCCGAGATACGACGCAGGCGGGCCAACCGGCACAAGAAATAGTCCTTTCTTCACCATCATAACAAAAAGCGAAGAGAGTGTGTCAAAATGCGTAGTGCTAACTGAATTCTCCTCCTCCGGGGAGGAGGAGTACCCGAAGGGGGAGGTGGTAGCGAATTATAATTAGCTTATATATAAGTCCTTATTTCTCACCTACCACCCCGCCCGTTGGGCACCCCTCCTCCGGGGGAGGAGGGGAAATAGATAGTAGCCTCTATTTTGACACACCCTCTTTTTTAATATCTCTGGTTATCACTGCCTGACTAAAATTTAATAGAAATGTAATCCCTCTTCCGCGTTTACTTTTCCGCTAATGTCGTACTTTTACACCGGAAAAACAACCTTTGATTCGTATGAAACTAAAAAAAATTCTACTGACCTCGACCCTGTTGCTGGCCGCATACAGTACCACCATGCAGGCCCAACAAACCCAAGTAATTGCCCACAGAGGCTTTTGGCAAACAACCGGCTCGGCACAAAACTCCATTACCGCACTGGTCAAAGCCGACTCTATTCATTGCTACGGCTCCGAACTTGACGTGTGGCTGACAGCCGACAACCAATTAGTGGTGAATCATGATGATGTTTTCAAAGGTGTCATTCCTCAAGACGCCACCGCTGCCGTCTGCACAACAGTCCGTTTGGACAATGGAGAACCGATGCCCACCCTGCGCCAATACGTATTGAAGAGCCGCGAATTAAGCACCCGCCTCATCGTAGAACTGAAACCTCACCGCACGCCCGAACAAGAGACCCGTGCCGTCCAAGGCATTGTACGCATGATACATGACTACGACTTGGAAGACCGTGTGGAATACATCTCTTTCTCTTTGCACGCCGTAAAAGAATTTATCCGATTGGCACCTGCGGGCACTCCCGTCTTCTACTTGAACGGCGACCTCGAACCGCAGGCATTGAAAGACTTGGGATGCGCCGGAGCCGACTACGAACTGTCCGTCTTCCGCCAACATCCCGAATGGATAGCAGAGTGTCATGCCCTCGGCATGAAAGTTAATGCCTGGACTGTAAATAATGCCCAAGATATGGAGTGGCTCATTGCGCACAACGTGGATTACATCACGACCAATGACCCTTTGCTCTTGCAACAAATCCTGCAGAAAAACAAGCAATAGGCCTTGCCTCTTGTTTTAATCCACAATCTCTGCATCCTCCACCTCGCCACTACGGTTATTGGGCAAAGGCGTGTCCTTGGGGCGGCGGCGCGAGAAGCCGAACCAGTTGACCAATTCGGACAGTGCATAGACGAAACAGGTGATCCCGATGACGATAAACGCCGTGGACCGTGCGCCCAAAGGGTTGAACAACGCGAACAAGCCTGCCAACAGGATGAGCACCGGCACCACATAGAAGCCTGTCGGCACCCGCATCCATCGGCGGGCTGCCGACAAAGCCGCAATCTCCTGCACGCCGCCCAGCAGGAGGATAAAGCCAAGCACATAGGTCAGCAAGTCGGCAAAGAACGCCGGAGCAATGACCAGCCAAAGCCCGAACAGAAAACTGCCAATGCCCAACAAAGGGAATCCCCTCCGCTCTGCAGCCGGACGGGCAAAGTGGGCCACCACGCTGATAAACGCAGGCACCAGAAACACACAACCCACGGTGATGACCAGGTATTGGGCAGCTTGGTCGGGAAATAACACCAGCACCAACCCGATGACCAGCGCACACGCGGCACGCAACAACGAATAACTTAAACCTCGCATAATTCTGTCTTTACTATATTAATTAATAATGTATATCTGCCGCTAAGATACTCCTTTTTGAAGAAAAACACACTCTAAAGAGAAAAAAAGGAAGATTTTCTTTGCTTTTTCCAACGATATGTCTACATTTGCCCCCGTAAACTAACAGAAAGAATAAGAACGATGAGACAAATCGCACGTACATATTGGTGGTGGCGCCCGTTACAACTCCAGCAGTCGTAAGGGAGCAGCGCTCGTATGTATATGCCCGAACCATAGGAATAAGACCAACGAAGCCCTGTCGCACTTGCGGCAGGGCTTTTTCTTTTATCCCAAAACAAATTATCAAACCACAAATACACTTACAACTATGAGTTACTTAGCAGATGCCAATGGCTATTATGGAGAATTCGGCGGGGCGTTCGTCCCCGAGATTCTCCACCGGTGCGTGCAGGAATTGCAAGATTCATACCTCGAAGTGCTGCACAGCGCGTCTTTCCGCGAGGACTTCGACCGCTTGCTGCGCGACTACGTGGGACGCCCTTCCCCACTCTACCTGGCAAAGAGACTCTCC
>DXCV01000059.1 GCA_019115825.1 Candidatus Bacteroides pullicola | reverse complement strand
CTTATGAACCGTAACGGAATGGCTGATGTGTGGGAATACAGGTTTATAGAACATGTGCGTGCTCATAACGTGGAACATGTGTACAAGGTGGCAAGGGTAAAGCTTGCAGACGGCACTTTCACTAACACGATGGAGCATCCCTTGAAAAACCTTGGAGGAATCTTCTCTCCTGAACTGCTTGCCCGTCTGCTTTGTCTGAAATATGACTTCAGCATGCCTGAGAACAGACAGATAAGACTGCTTGCAAGAGAAGGCATCCATATAAGCAATACCACGCTGAACAGCTATATCCACAACGGAATCTCCAGGCTTAGGGAGTTTATGGAAGCTGTCTTCAAGAAGTTTGTACAACAGGCAAAATACCTTATGGTTGATGAGACTACCGAACTCGTTGGAGTTGAAACACCGGAAGGTAAGGCTTACAGGAGAAAGTACTTATGGGCTTTCTTTGCAAAGCATGTCAAGTTGGTTTATTATCATTACAATAACGGCAGCAGAGCATCTGATGTGGCAAAGACCTTCCTTGATCATTTTATGGGATCTATATCTACAGACGGATATACGGTTTACAGAATGTATGACGGAGAAGGCTCAAAGGTGCTTCATATAGGATGCTGGACGCACTGCAGGAGGTTGTGGGTTGATGCTTTGCCATCAGACAGGACGGCGATGGACATAATAGATTCTATCGGTGATTTATTCAGGAATGAAGACCTGTTCCGCACAATGAAACTCAGCAGTGAGAAGATAAAGGAAAAAAGACTTAAACTTACGGGACCTGTTCTTGAACGTATACATCATAAGGTGGTCATGATGATGCAGGATGCGAAGATCATGGCTAACGAACTGATAAGAAAGGCTGCGAACTACACGATAAACCAGTGGAAATCCTTGAGAAATATCCTCAAGGACGGTTCAGCGGAAATATCCAACAATCTCTGTGAGCAAAGAATGAAACCTGTAAAGCTGCTACTTAAGAACTGCATGAATATAGGAAGTGAGGCAGCCGCAGAAAACTCAGCATTCATCTTCTCTCTGATAGAAAGCTGTAAGTTGAACGACATAGACCCTCAGGATTACCTGAAGCACTTGCTTGAATGTATTCTTCATGGTAAGGACTGCGACAAGAAGGCTCTTCTGCCATGTTTTTATAAACCGGAATGTTAAAACAAAAATATTTTCTTGCGGGCATTTTTATTTTATCGGCTGTTTTTCAGCCGATAAAATTGTCGTGGCGGAAAATAGTATGGTTACTTTTCTTTGATGTACCTTGTGTGCATCGGACTATTCTATTATTTTTGTACACAGAAACGAGTTACTTGAAAGCAATTCAAGGCAGAACGCAGCATACGGCACAGTTGCCAAGTCATTACCTCAAAATCGGGTAATTCTTCCAAAGTCCTTTGTATAAGGCACAAACGAAAGTTTTCCAGAATTATAAAAATAGTTTGCTCATTGTAACTCCGCTTTTCATTTTCTACAGGCCTATATGAAGACCACTGTTTCTCCTATTCTGAAAGGGAGAGATAACGAAGGGATAACGGAGAGATAACGAAGGGATAACGGAGGGATAACGAATCCGTCTTAGGGAAAACGCAAGTAGAAATCCCTGGTCAAAGCGACGTAATCCTCCGAATATCCCCCTTCCGCCCGCTCGATGTACAGGTCCGTGGAGACGTATGGCACAGGTTTCTTCCTGAACTCCAGCAACAGGCGCCGGCATTTCTTTCCGGGCTTCGTATAGACATTGGTCCGGCGGGCGAGGAACCACCCCTGAGTGAAGGCGCTCCCCAAAGCCAACTCCTCCACCTCGGTGGGGATGATGATGGCCAACCGTCCGTCTTCTGCCAACAACTCCGAAGAATGACGGAACAAAACTTCGTAGTTCAAGCCTTCCGTATGCCGGGCCATCCGCCGTTGCGCATCGGGGCTGCGCAAGGCATCCACGAAGTAAGGAAGATTGGAGACGATCAAATCGAACTTCTCTTGGGGGGAATATGCGCCGAAATCCATACATACGACCTCCATCCGCTCTCCCCACGGCGAGCGTGCCACATTCTCCTGGGCTTGTCCGGCCGCTGCCGCATCAATCTCGATGGCAGTGACCTGCGCCTCGGGGCTGCGCTGGGCCAACTGGATAGCTATCAGGCCGCTACCGGTGCCCACGTCCAATATCCGGCGGGCGTCCCGGACGGAAGCCCAGGCTCCCAGCAAGACCCCGTCTGTGCCCACCTTCATGGCGCAACGGTCGTGGTGGATGGTAAACTGTTTGAACTTAAAGTACGTGTTGGACATTTGGGTATGCATTTTCCGGGGGTCAAAAATAAGCAATGCCATGCACAAATCCGCAAAAAGTGTCCGTGTTTTTGTGTTTTTAATGAATCGGAGGCTTATAGATATCAATAAATAGTTTAATTTTGCACCCACTTTACAGGGTTTTCCAAACGAAGCCCCCAATAAACGTGACAACATGAAGAAAAGATTTTACCTGAACGATAGCGAAGACAGAGGCGACAGAAACGGATTTTCCGTGATAGCAGATTTTGAGGGAAACGAAGAACAACTGATGGACATCAAGCTGGACGATGTGCTGCCCGTATTGCCGTTGCGCAACATGGTGCTGTTTCCCGGCGTGTTCCTGCCCGTGTCATTGGGGCGCAAGTCGTCCCTCCGGCTGGCACGCGAGGCGGAAAAGAAAAACGCCTACATCGCCGTCATCTGCCAAAAGGTGGCGGAGACGGAGAATCCCCAGTTTGACGACCTGCACCACATCGGCACCGTGGCACGCATCATCCGCACGCTCGAAATGCCCGACCAGACCACCACGGTCATCCTCCAAGGCTCGAAGCGCGTGGAGCTGACGGACATCGTCGAAGACACCCCCTACCTCAAGGGGCACGTCACCCCGTTGGATGAGGTCTTGCCCGAAAAGAACGACCGGGAATTCCAGGCGTTGGTGGAAGCCGTCAAGGACCTCACGGTGCGCTACCTGAAGTCTTCGGACATGTTCCCGCAAGAATCCACGTTCGCCATCCGCAACATCTCCAACCCGATGTTCCTGGTGGACTTCATCTGCACCAACCTGCCCTTGAAAAAGGATGAAAAGATAGAACTCCTGCAACTCAACCTGCTGCGCGAACGCACCTACCGCTTGCTGGAAATCCTGAACCGCGAGGTGCAACTGGCCGAAATCAAGGAATCCATCCAGATGCGTGCCCGCGAGGACATCGACCAGCAGCAACGCGAATATTTCCTGCAACAACAAATCAAAACCATCCAAGACGAATTGGGCGGAGGGGCGCAAGAGCAGGAAATCGAGGAGATGCGCGCCAAGGCCGAGACCATCAGATGGAGCGAGGAGGTGAAAAAGACCTTCTTGAAGGAGGTGGACAAGCTGGAGCGCACCCACTCGCAATCGCCCGACTACAGCGTGCAGCTGAACTACCTGCAGACCATGCTCAGCCTGCCTTGGGGCGTCTATACCGCAGACAACCTCAACCTGAAGAGTGCCGAAAAGACCTTGAACAAGGACCACTATGGCTTGGAGAAGGTGAAGGAACGCATCCTGGAGCACTTGGCCGTGCTGAAGCTGAAGGGAGACATGAAGTCGCCCATCATCTGCCTCTACGGCCCTCCCGGTGTGGGCAAGACCTCGTTGGGACGCTCCATAGCCGCCGCCCTGAAGCGCAAGTACATCCGAATGTCCCTCGGAGGCGTGCACGACGAGGCAGAAATCCGCGGTCACCGCAGAACTTATATCGGCGCCATGCCCGGACGCATCATCAAGAGCCTGATCAAGGCCGGTTCGTCCAATCCCGTCTTCATCCTCGACGAGATAGACAAAGTGGGCGCCGACCGTCAGGGAGACCCCTCGTCCGCCTTGCTCGAAGTGTTGGACCCGGAGCAGAACACCACCTTCCACGACAATTTCCTCGAAGTGGATTATGACCTCTCGAAGGTGTTGTTCATCGCCACGGCCAACAACCTGAACACCATCCCCGGTCCCCTGTTGGACCGCATGGAGCTGATAGAAGTGAGCGGATACATCACGGAAGAGAAGATTGAGATTGCCCGTCGCCACCTCATCCCCAAGGAACTGGAGGCAAACGGCATGAAGAAGAACGACATCAAGTTCTCCAAGGCCACCATCGAGGCCATCATCGAGAACTACACCCGCGAGAGCGGCGTGCGCGAGTTGGAGAAGAAAATCAGCAAAATCCTGCGCAAGTCCGCCCGCCAATATGCCACGGACGGCTATTTCGAGAAGACCGAAATCAAGCCCGAAGACTTGCATGACTTCCTGGGAGCACCGGAATACACCCGCGACAAATACCAAGGCAACGAGTATGCAGGCGTGGTCACGGGCTTGGCATGGACAGCCGTGGGCGGAGAAATCCTGTTCGTGGAGACCAGCCTGAGCCGGGGCAAGGGCGGACGTCTGACCTTGACAGGCAACTTGGGAGACGTGATGAAGGAATCGGCCATGCTTGCCCTGGAATACATCAAGGCGCACGCCTCTCAGTTGGACATCAACGAGGAAATCTTCGACAACTGGAATATCCACATCCATGTGCCCGAAGGCGCCATACCCAAGGACGGACCATCGGCGGGCATCACCATGGCCACCTCATTGGCTTCGGCGCTGACCCAGCGTAAGGTGAAAGCCAACCTGGCCATGACGGGTGAAATCACCTTGCGCGGACGTGTCCTGCCCGTGGGAGGCATCAAGGAAAAAATCCTGGCTGCCAAACGCGCCGGCATCAAGGAAATCATCTTGAGCGAGGAGAACCGCAAGAACATCGAGGAAATCCAGGACATCTACTTGAAAGGACTGACTTTCCACTACGTGAAAGACGTCAATGAGGTACTCGACATCGCCCTGACCCAAGAGAAAGTGGCCAACCCCATAGACTTCACCATCAAGAAAGAAAAACAAGACGAAAAGGAAGACCAAAGCAAGAAGGAAGCATGAAGTTTGAACTACAACATACCGACCCGAAAACCAATGCACGCGCCGGGCTTATTACGACCGACCACGGACAGATAGAAACCCCTATCTTCATGCCCGTGGGCACGGTGGGCACGGTGAAAGGCGTGCACCTCTCCGAACTGAAGGAGGACATCAAGGCGCAAATCATCCTGGGCAACACCTACCACTTGTATTTGCGCCCGGGCCTGGACATCATCGAACGGGCCGGAGGCTTGCACAAGTTCAACGGATTCGACCGCCCCATGCTGACCGACAGCGGGGGATTCCAAGTATTCTCCTTGGCCGGCATCCGGAAACTGCACGAAGAGGGAGCGGAGTTCCGCTCGCACATCGATGGCAGCAAGCACTTCTTCACGCCGGAAAAGGTGATGGACATCGAGCGCACCATTGGCGCCGACATCATGATGGCCTTCGACGAGTGTCCGCCCGGAGATTCCGACTACGAATATGCCAAGAAATCCCTGGGACTGACCCATCGGTGGCTGGACCGTTGCATCCGGCGCTTCAACGAGACGGAGCCGAAGTACGGTTATCAGCAATCCCTCTTCCCCATCGTTCAAGGCTGTGTCTACCGCGACCTCCGCACCCAGTCGGCCGAGTTCGTGGCCTCAAAGGAAGCGGACGGAAACGCCATCGGCGGCTTGGCCGTGGGCGAACCGGTGGAAAAGATGTACGAAATGATAGAACTGGTGAATGGCATCCTGCCCAAGGACAAGCCTCGCTACCTAATGGGGGTGGGCACCCCGGTGAATATCCTGGAAGGCATCGAACGCGGTGTGGACATGTTCGATTGCGTCATGCCCACCCGCAATGGCCGAAACGGCATGATATTCACCAAGGACGGCATACTGAATATGCGCAACAAGAAATGGGAGGCCGACTTCTCGCCCATCGAAGCGGACGGAGCCTCGTATGTGGATACTCTCTACACCAAAGCCTACCTGCGCCATCTCTTCCACGCCCAGGAGATGCTGGCTATGCAGATAGCCTCCGTGCACAACCTGGCCTTCTACCTCTGGCTGGTTGGCGAGGCACGGCGACACATCATCGCAGGTGACTTCGCCACGTGGAAACCCACTATGGTCAAACGTCTATCGACAAGGTTATGAAACGATTCAATCTCAATCTATTGAAGAATACAAGGTTTCTCCACGAGAAGCCCCTGATACTCTTGGATTGGTACATCATCAAGAAGTTCCTGGGGACGTACGTCTTTGCCATCGTACTCATCATCTCCATCGCGGTGGTGTTCGACTTCAACGAGAAACAGGACAAGTTCATGTCGCACGATGCCCCGTGGAACGCTATCATCTTCGACTACTACCTGAACTTCATCCCTTACTTCGCCAACCTGTTCAGTCCGCTGTTCGTGTTCATCGCGGTGATATTCTTCACTTCAAAATTGGCGGAGAACTCGGAAATCATTGCCATGTTCTCCACGGGGATGAGCTTCAAGCGGATGTTGCGTCCCTATATGGTTTCGGCCGCCATCATCGCGGTGGTCACTTTCACCTTGGGCGCCTTTGTCATACCCAGGGGCAGCGTGACCCGCATCAACTTCGAGGACAAATACTACAAGCAGCGCAAGGTGAACACCGCACGCAACATCCAGTTGGAGGTGGACAGCGGCGTCATAGCCTACATCGACCGCTTCGAGAATTACAGCAAGACGGGCTACCGCTTCTCGTTGGACAAATTCGAAGGAAAACAACTGGTATCCCATCTGACGGCACGAAGCATCACGTATGACACTTCCGCCGTTCACAAGTGGATTATCAAGGACTATATGATTCGCGAGATGAAAGGCATGAAGGAGACCATCACCAAAGGTTCGCGCATTGACACCACCCTCTTCATGGAGCCTGCGGACTTTATCATCATGAAAAATCAGCAAGAAATGCTGACCAGCCCCGAACTGAGTGAATACATCGACCGTCAAAGGCAACGCGGATTTGCCAACATCAAAGAGTTTGAGATTGAATACCACAAGCGCATTGCCATGTCCTTTGCTTCGTTCATCCTGACCTTGATTGGCGTGTCGCTCTCCTCACGAAAGACGAAAGGAGGCATGGGCCTGCATTTGGGTATTGGTTTGGCTTTAAGTTTCTCATACATCTTGTTCCAGACCATCGCCTCCACCTTTGCCATCAACGGGAATATGCCCCCGGCCATTGCCGTGTGGATTCCCAACATATTATACGCATTCATTGCCTTCTATTTATACGAGAAGGCTCCGAAATAGTGGCTTGACAGTGGTACGTAATTTATAGACTGGCAACTAGTTATGAAAGAGCATGACAGCAATATGAACCGACGTGATTTCTTGAAAATCATCGGACTGACCGCAGCATCCTCCACAGGACTTCTCTACGGATGCGGCACGAAAGCAGAACAGGCTTCGGACGATACACAAGCCTTGGGTCCGGTCCCCACGGACAAGATGACGTACCGGAACTTCTCGGATTCTCCCGAAGCCCAAGTTTCCATCCTGGGTTACGGCTGTATGCGCTGGCCTACTATCCCCTCCCCCGATGGTAAAGGGGACTTGATTGACCAAGACGAGGTGAACCGCCTGGTGGACTATGCCATGGCACATGGGGTCAACTATTATGACACATCCCCCGTCTATGTCCAAGGATGGAGTGAGAAAGCTACGGGCATCGCCTTGAAACGCCATCCACGGGAATCCTTCAAGATAGCCACCAAGCTCTCCAACTTCTCCAACTATACGCGTGAGAACTCTATTAAGATGTACCGGCAATCTTTCATCGACCTCCAGGTAGACTACATCGATTATTACCTGCTCCACTCCATCGGCAATGGAGGCATCAAGACATTCAATGCCCGCTATATCGACAATGGCATGTTGGACTATCTGGTCAAGGAGCGCGAGGCCGGACGCATCCGCCACTTGGGCTTCTCGTTCCATGGCACCAAAGAGGTATTCGATGAAGTGCTGGCCATGCACGAGAAGGTGCATTGGGACTTTGTGCAGATTCAGTTGAACTACTTGGACTGGACCCATGCCACGGGCAATAACGTGAATGCCGATTATCTCTACGCCGAACTGGAGAAACGCCACATACCTGCCGTCATTATGGAGCCATTGCTGGGGGGACGTCTGTCCAACCTTCCCGACCATATCGTGGCACGCCTCAAGCAACAACGCCCGGAGAACAGTGTCGCCTCGTGGGCTTTCCGCTTCGCCGGTTCTCCGAAAGGCGTGCTGACCGTCTTGAGTGGCATGACCTACATGGAGCACCTGCAAGACAACATCCGCACTTATTCGCCTTTGGTTCCCCTGACGGATGAAGAACGCCAATTCCTCTTCGACACGGCCGACCTCATTGCAGGCTATCCTACCATCCCGTGCAACGACTGCAAGTACTGTATGCCTTGCCCCTACGGCATAGATATCCCCGCCGTACTACTTCATTATAATAAATGTGTCAACGAGGGCAATATTCCCCAGGACAAGCAGGACGAGAACTATCGCCAGGCACGTCGGGCCTTCCTCATCGGATACGACCGCAGCGTGCCTCGTCTCCGCCAAGCCAGCCACTGTACGGGATGCGGTCAATGCAACGAACACTGCCCGCAGTCCATCGATATCCCTAAGGAGCTGCACCGGATAGATGCCTTCGTGGAGAGACTTAAACAGGACCAATGATGGAAAAGACGGACATCATCAGCCTGCTCCACGCCGAGGGTTGCTCGTGCGTCATCCGAAAAGGAACGGAAACCCGCATCTTCCACCGCAGGGGCGTCATCGACTTGTTTGAACTCTATGAGAACGACCCGGCCTTCATGAACGGCGCCCGGCTGGCGGACAAAGTCATTGGAAAGGGGGCAGCCGCCTTGGTGGCACTGGGAGGAATGGCCGAAGTCTATGCGGACATCATCAGCACTCCGGCTCTAAACGTGCTTCGCCGGGCAGGCATTCCCGTCCGCTTCGGACAGGAAGTGCCCCACATCATCAACCGAAAAAAGGATGGCAGATGCCCCTTGGAGACCGCCTGCGACGGCTTGGATACTCCCGAAGAAATGTTGCCTGCCATCCGGAAATTTGTAGAAGGAATGAGCAGGCTTTAGATGTGAAAGCGGCCGTTACGTTTGCAAGATACCCCAAATAACGGACAGGAATACCCGGATTACGCTTTCTCCCAAGGCATTTTATGATCCTATCAGGCAAAAGCGTATATTTGCATCAGGAAACATAAAAGTTCAGAATATGAAGATAGTAAAAGCAGATACCATAGAAGAA
>DXCV01000058.1 GCA_019115825.1 Candidatus Bacteroides pullicola | reverse complement strand
ATTTATGGCACGCAGATGACGCAGATAGTACAGATGACCGCAGATTTTAATAGGCAGATAATAAAGAATCTGCGCAAATCTGCTTAATCAGTGTCATCTGCGTGCCATCACCGATAAATTATCATTTACCTTATGCAAAAGAAACTATTCACACAGATACGCAACGAGTGGCGCGGCAATCTCTGGCTGGCCCTCGAACTGCTGGTGGTCAGCGTGGTGATGTGGTACATCATCGACCTGCTCTATTGCCGACTGGCCACGTTCAACGAACCGCGCGGCTTCGACACCGAGCATTGCTACCTCGTCGAGATGGGCGTGCTGACGGACAAGAGCCCGGACTACAAGGCGGGCACCAACTGGCACGATGACATCCTGACCTTGGTGGACCGTCTGCGCCACCGCCCCGAAGTGGAGGCCGTCAGCCTCTCGAACAACTCCCATCCCTACAACGGGAGCAACAGCACCGACCCTGTGGAGTATGACACCCTGCGCTCCCCCGGTTGGACCATCCGCCGGATAGTGACGCCCGACTTTGTCCGCGTCTTCCGTTACCGTGGCGCGAACGGCGAGACGCCCGAACAACTGGCCGAGATGCTGCGTCGGGGCGAGTTCCTGGCCTCTAATAATATATATAGAAGGTATGGTATCCCCTTGACTTCGTTGGTGGGGAAGGGCTTCCACCTCTTTGGTGACACCACCTACAACTTCCGCCTGGGAGCCGCCTTGCAGGATGTGCGCTACAGCGACTTCGAGCAGGCTCGGTTCTGCTATAGCTTCGTGTTCAACATGGAGCAACTCTCTCCCGGATATATCAATCCCGACAACGAGCTTTGCATCCGCGTCAAGGAAGGGCAGGACCACGACTTCATCGCCCGCCTCAAGGCCGACAGCGAGAGCCAGTACCGCATCGGCAACATCTACATCGCCGACGTGCGCAGCTTCGCCGACATCCGCCGCAGCTACCAGCAGGCCTGGATGAACCAGCTGCGCAACTACACGGTGGGCATGGGCTTCCTGCTGCTCAACATCTTTCTCGGCCTGCTGGGCACCTTCTGGTTCCGCACGCAGCAACGCCGCAGTGAGATTGCCCTGCACAAGATTCACGGGGCGAGCCGCGGCGCGGTCTTTGCCCGATTGCTCAGCGAGGGCTTCCTCTTGCTGCTGATAGTCACCCTCCCCGCCTTGGTCATCGACTACAACCTGGCCAAGCTGGAGCTGAACGCCTGGCGCAACGGCACCACGCTGGAGTGGGACCGCCTGCTGCTCTGCGCGGGCATCACCTTCGCCCTCATCGGCCTGATGATTGCCGTCGGCATCTGGTATCCTGCCCGCAAGGCGATGCAGGTGCAGCCGGCGGAGGCGTTGCATGATGAGTGAGATTATGGCGGGGTATGTTTAGCCATTCCTAGCGACGACGTGAAGCAAAGGTGGCACCTTTGGGTGGCATCATTGGTATTGATGCTAGGAAAAGGTGGCACTGATTCTAGGAAAAGGTGGCACTGATTCTATTTCAAGATAAATGCTTCCCTTCGCTTCTGGATGCTATAAACTACCATTAACCAACGACCATTAATCATTAACCATTAAATAAATGTTCAGACAATATCTCATTCAATCTCTTTACCACCTCCGCGAGAACCCCGTCATCACGTGGGTCTCCCTGTTGGGCACTGCGTTGTCCATCTGCATGATTATGGTGGTGGTCATCACCCTCAGGGCACGGACGGCTGACTGCGCCCCAGAGGTCAATCGCAGCCGTACCCTCTATGTGCCCAACATGACGGCCCGTCCCAAGGGGGCGACCGATGGCGGTATGAACAGCCGCATGTCCGTGCAGACGGGCCGCGAATGTTTCAAGGCACTCACCACGCCGGAGGCCGTCACCCTCTATGCCGACGTGGAGAAGGTGCGCGTCTCCCTGCCCGCCGGCCAGAAGCTGACGGCCGACATGCGGCAGGTGGACACCGACTTCTGGCGCGTCTTCCAATTCCGCTTCCTGGACGGGAAACCCTTCAGCGAGGCGGACTTCCAGAGCGCCCTGCCCCGCGTGGTCATGGCGGCCCACGTGGCGCGGCGGCTCTTCGGGCAGACGGACGGCGTGGCGGGCCGGCACCTGCTGCTGAACCACGTGGACTACCAAGTGGCGGGCGTCGTGGCCGACGTCTCCATGCTGGCGGCGGACAGCTACGCGCAGTTGTGGATTCCCTACACCTGCGGCACCGCCGAGGCCAACACCTGGGGCTACAACCTGATGGGCCCGATGCACGCCGCCATCTTGGCCAAGAATGCCGCCGACTTCCCCGCCATCCGCGAGGAGTGCGAACGCCTGCGCCAGCGGTACAACGACGCGCAGCCCGATTACGGCGTCTTCTACCTGGGGCAGCCCGACACGCACTTCACCCACCTCTACCGCACGTGGGCCGAGACGCCGGACACGCAGTCGGTCGTATTGCGCTACGTGGCCGTCTTCCTCATCCTGCTCATCGTCCCCGCCATCAACCTGAGCGGCATGACCCACTCGCGGATGCGGCGGCGCATGGCCGAGATTGGCGTCCGCAAGGCATTCGGCGCCACGGGCGGGGAA
>DXCV01000005.1 GCA_019115825.1 Candidatus Bacteroides pullicola | reverse complement strand
TAATTTATCGGTGATGGCACGCAGATGACACTGATTAAGCAGATTTGCGCAGATTCTTTATTATCTGCCTATTAAAATCTGCGGTCATCTGTACTATCTGTGTCATCTGCGTGCCATAAATTCCTATTTATAACTTCAATCCAAATACTTCCTCATTCCCCTCGACTGCCACGTGCGCACCTGGCCCGCAGAGTCCGTGTAGATGAAGTAAGCCTCCAGCCCGTCCTTGGCGTCGACGAAGCGGCACGCGCTGTCCAGGCCCATCACCATGAAGGCAGTGGCGTAGGCGTCGGCGGACATGCAGTCCGGTGCCAGGACGGTGGCGGAGAGGATTTCGTGCTGCACGGGATAGCCCGTCCGCGGGTCCACGGTGTGGGCATACTTCTTGCCGTCGCGGTAGTAGAAGTTGCGGTAGTTTCCGCTGGTGGCCATGGCAGCGTCGGTGACGTGCAGCGTCGCCTGCAACGCCCCGCCCAGGGCGAGGGAATCGTCCTCGGGCTTGTTGATGCCAATGCGCCAAGGATTTCCCGCCGGGTTCAAGCCGCGCGTGACGACCTCGCCACCGATGTCCACCATGTAGGACGTGACGCCCTTGCGGCTGAGCAACTGCGCCACCACGTCCACGGCATACCCCTTGGCCACGGCGCTGCACGTCAGCATCAGGCGGGGGTCGTCCTTCAGGATGCGGCCGGAGGCGTCCATGCGCACCTTGCGGTAGCCGGTGAAGCGCAGCAGGCTGTCCACCATCGCGCTGTCCGGAAAGGCGCCGTCGCGGAAACCGAATCCCCAGGCGTTGACCAGCGGGGCGACGGTGATGTCGAAGGCGCCGCGCGTCTCGTCGGCCACTTGTCGGCTGCGGCGGAAGACGTTGGCAAAGAGGGTGTCCGCCACCACCGGCTCGTTGCGGTTGACGCGGGCAATGACGGAGGTGTCGTTGAAGGGCGACAGCGAGCCGTCGAAGCGGTGCAGGGCCGTCTCGATGTCCTCTTGGAGGTCGTCGCGGCTCTGGTAGGTGACGGCATAGAGGGTGCCGAAGATGGTGCCCACGTTCTTCTGGTAGGGGACGGGGCTGTTGTGGCGGACCAGTATCCAGACGGTGCCCAGCACCAGCAGCACCAGCCACAACCCGTTGCGTGCAATCTTTTTGTTCATATTCAATCAGGATAGAAACAGATGTTCGACTAATATCTTGCAGCCTATGCCCACAAGGATGACTCCTCCCAAGACCTCAGCACGCAACTTGCGCGCCAGTCCGCACCCGCAACGGATGCCGAAGAGCAGCCCCGCCAGGGACAGCACGAAAGAGACGAAGCCGATGATGGCCACCGTCGGCAGGATACCCGCAACGCCTTCCACGCCCACAAAGGCGAAGGACACGCCAACGGCCAGGGCATCGATGCTGGTGGCCACGGCGAAGGTGAACACGACAAAGAGGCGCGTGGGGTCGAAGGATTCACGACAGTCGGCGGGCTTCAGGCCCTCGCGTATCATCCGCACACCCAGGAAGCCAAGGATGCCGAAGGCCACCCAGTGGTCCACTTCCTCGATGAGGTGGCTGAACAGGCTGGCCGCCGCCCACCCGATGAGGGGCATCAATGCCTGGAAAAAGCCGAAGAAGAAGGCCATAATCAACATGGCGCGCCAACGGGCACGCCCCAACAATATGCCGCTGGCTATGGAAACGGCGAAGCAGTCCATCGCCAGGCCCACAGCTAGCAGCCAAATCTCAAGCCCAGTCATAAGCGCGGTCGTTTTTTAGAAGGGTAGTTTATAAATGAGAGAATACTGCACGCCAAAGGTATTCTTGCCATACTTGCCGAAGCCGGGGACGTACCAAGGGTCGCCCAGCGTGCTCTTGGTCTCGGAGAGATTCATCCGGTAGCGCATACCCAAGCCCATGTAGATGGACTTCCAGATGTGAGCACGTATGCCCACACAGAACTCCGCCCAGTGCATGCTGCCTTTCAGCCCGGCATGGTCGTAGGGGACGCTCTCGCCCCAGACGTCATCGGTCAGGTTGGGATTCCAGGGTTGCCCGCCATAGACGGGGTCGTCCAGCATAAGGCTGGCGATGTGGTAGTCGAAGCTGCTGTGGCCGTAGCGCAGGCCGACGAGAATCATCTGCCCGTGCTTCTTCTTATACAAGGCGTTGTAGTCTATGCCCACGCGGAAGTAGGGCGCGCTGCTCTTGTAGTGGATGCCGTTGTCGTTCCAGGAGTCCACGCCGCCATAGCCCAGCTCCACCACGGGGAAGAAGCGGTGCTTCAGGTCCACGTCCACAATCACTTCGCTGCTCATGAAGTCTCCGCCAAACAGCTTGCTGCCTACGCCCCACAAGTCCACGCCGACAGACACGCCGTTGAAGAGAGGATACTCAATCTCCGGCTTCTTCTTCTCCTTCTTCTTGGCAACGGGACGCGTGTCCTGCCCGCCCTGCCGGTAGTTCTGGGCCGGGACGGGAACCGCCACTGTCAGCAGGAGTCCGCAGAGCAGCAGGAGGCTAATAGAACAACTGAATATTCTCCTGCCCATAGATGCCGGCTTCATTATTAATGATGTAAATGGAATCCAGGCGGTGGCGCGTATAGGCGATGCCCGCAATCTGCTGCTGCATCTGATAGCCGCAATCCATCGACAGGAAATAGGGGGTGTTGGTGTGGCGAACCACAAGTGTGTCCGACGTGTGGCGGCTGTAGCGGAACACCAGCACGGTGGAGTCAACGGCGTAGCGCAGGGGGAGGGTGATGTCCCGCACTTCCTTCTGGTCGTTGATGATGATGCTGTCCGTGCCCCAGGCAGTCACGGTGAGCGAGTCCAGCGTGTCGCGCAGGACAGTGCCGCCCGCGTCGAGCTGGTAGATGTTACATACCGCCATGGGACGCCCCACCATGGAGCAGTCCGCCTCTTCTGAGCACGAGCAGACCAGCAAAGGCCATGCCAGGATACCCGCCAAAACAAATCTGATAAGTTGTTTCATTAGTCCAGTGTTTTCTCTATTTGATAATCATTCCTTCCGGAAGCATTCCGCGAAATCAGTTCGCCGAGGAAGCCGGTCAGGAACAGTTGCGTCCCAATAATCATGGAGGTCAAGGCCAGGTAGAAGTAGGGCGACTCCGTGACAAGGCGATACGGCTGGTCAGTGTACATGGAATAGAGCTTGCTCGCCCCGACCACAATCACCGCCAAGAAGCCGAAGATGAACATCAGCGATCCCAGGAAGCCGAAGAAGTGCATCGGCTTCACCCCGAAAGAAGACAGGAACCAAAGCGAAATTAAGTCGAGATAGCCGTTGAAGAAACGGTTCAATCCGCCGAACTTGGTCTTGCCGAACTTACGCGCCTGGTGGTGCACCACCTTCTCGCCAATCTTCGTGAAGCCGGCGTTCTTGGCCAGATAGGGGATGTAGCGGTGCATCTCGCCATACACCTCGATGTTCTTGATGACCTCCTTGCGGTATGCCTTCAACCCACAGTTGAAGTCGTGCAGGTTCCTGATGCCGGACACCTTGCGCGCCGTTGCGTTGAACAGCTTGGTGGGAATCGTCTTAGACAGAGGGTCGTAGCGCTTCTTCTTCCATCCGGAGACCAAATCATAGCCATCCTGCGTAATCATGCGGTACAGTTCCGGTATCTCGTCCGGGCTGTCCTGCAAGTCAGCGTCCATGGTGATGACTACGTCACCTTCCGCCTGCTTGAATCCGCAGTACAAGGCGGGAGACTTACCGTAGTTGCGGCGGAACTTGATGCCCTTAACCACGCCCGGAGCTTCTCGGTTCAAATCCTCGATGACAGCCCATGAGCGATCAGTGCTCCCATCATTCACAAATATCACTTCGTAAGAGAAGCCGTGCTGGGTCATCACGCGCTGTATCCAGGCGAACAGCTCCTTCAAGGACTCCTCCTCATTATATAACGGTATAACTACAGATATATCCATCCGGTCAGTAACTTAATATCAATTGTTAAACTTAAATCCTTGATTCGCGGGCGTCCGCTTCATGACAAACAAAGCTGTGGGAATGGCCAGCAGCGCGCCCCAAAAGACATTGTTAGAAAACAACTGCAAGGTGATTTCAATAGGGGTGAGCATAGACAACTGATCCAATGCCAACTCCATCTGGTCCTTATAGGCAACCATGCCTCCGCCCGTCACATCCTGCTCAAAAAACTGTTCTATCAGCGAAGTATAGGTATTGAGGATATACCCTTGGTCAATGAAGCGGAAATAGATGTAATGCGCGGCAGCGGCAAGCAACCCGGCAAACATATACATCAGCACCGTGAACGTCCAGGCGTGAAGAAACGAAATATAGCCACTGCACGCCCCGTTTCGATATGCCCTCACATAGCGGTATGCAATGAACGGCCCACACAAGACAAAGGCCAAGAACACCAAGAAAAGTAGAGGATTTCCCAAACCCAAGGGGAAAAATATAGCTCCTACAATCCAGAATACGCCTAGATAGGCCCCATAGACCATAGCGTAACGTTGCAAGTAACCTCGTGATTCTGTCATTCTTCAAAGTTGAAAATTACCGCGCAAAGGTAGCAAATAATCTTGTAATAAAGAGTGGAATAGGAAGGATTATGCACAAAAAAAGAATCCCTCCCGCAACTGAATGCGGAAGGGACCTTCACTTGAAGAAAACGGCGGCTACCTACTCTCCCACTGTTACGCAGTACCATCGGCGCGGTCGGGCTTAACTTCTCTGTTCGGAATGGGAAGAGGTGGAACCCCGGCACTATAGCCACCTTAATAAGGGTGACATGAAGCACAAGTTTTACCAGTATCGTTTCGGCTTTCTGCGGCTGCTATGGAGCAGACTTTCTCCAGCTGAACGTATGAAACCATTCTTCTTGTAAATGGCCTGCAAAAAAGGTTCGGGCAATTAGTA
>DXCV01000057.1 GCA_019115825.1 Candidatus Bacteroides pullicola | reverse complement strand
ACATGGACTTTCTCATACATCTCATACGTTCCGTCGCGGCGGCACAGGAATCCCACGTTGTAGAGCGCGCCGTCCTCCTTCACGTAGGGCATGCTGCCCGTGATGATGTTGATGTTGTAGCTGATGGCCAGCTTGATGAAGCGCTCGCGTATCTCGTCAGTGAAGGCGGCCAGTCCGCGGATGGCTTGCGACTCGCCCTCGTCGTTGAACCTTGCCATGAGGGGCGCGTTGAAGTATTCGGGGAAGAGCACAAAGTCGCTCTTGTAGTCGGACACGGCGTCCACGAAGAACTCCACCTGCTCGAAGAGGTCATCCAAGGTCTTGTACGAACGCATCTGCCACTGCACCAGTCCGACGCGCACCGAGGTCTTGGGCGTGATATACTCCTGCGTGGGCGGCTGGTAGTAGATGTTGTCCCACTGGAGGAGGCAGGCGTAGTGGCGCGATTCCTCGTCGTTGGGCAGGTAGTTGCGCATCACCTTGCGGACGTGGAAGTCGTTGGAAAGCTGGAAGGTCAAGACCGGGTCGTATATCTCCTTCTGGCGCACCTTATCTATATATTCCTTCGGGCGCATCTGGTCGGCATACTTGTGGTAGTTGGGGATACGGCCGCCGAACATGATGGCTTTCAAGTTCAGCTTCTCGCACAATTCCTTGCGGTACTCGTACATGCGGCGTGCCAGGCGCAAGCCACGGTAGTCGGGGTGCACGAAGACTTCGATGCCGTAGAGGATATTGCCCTTGGGGTTATGCGTGTTGAAGGTTTCCTTGCCCGTCACCTGGGCATAAGTATGGTCGTTCTTCACCTTGTCATAGTCCACGATGATGGAGAGGGCGCACCCCACGATTTTCTCGTCCACCACGGTCACGATTTGCCCCTCGGGGAAAATCTTTATCAGTTTCTCTATCTGCTTGTGTGTCCAGAACACATCGCTCCCGTCGGTATAGACGCGGGTGAAGGATTGGGCCAACTGGTCATAATCTTCGATTTGCAGATTACGTATCTGCACCTTGTTGATTTTCAGTGAATCCATATTCTTATCCTATTTTCAAAAAACCGTGCAAAGGTACATAAAAAAATGGCTATCTATCACAGACAGCCATTTCCTTTTGTTAACCTTAAATCTAATACTATGAAAAACACACGCTGCAAAGATACGCCTTTGAAATGAAACCAACAAGTCTTTTGCCCGAAATTATTCCACGAATAGAAAAAATCACTACCTTTATCGCCGATTTTCAAACTTCAACCCTAATAACGAAACCGACATGATTCATTCCATCCTGGATACAGACCTCTACAAGTTCACCACTTCGTATGCCTACATCAAGCTGTTTCCGTATGCGAAGGGCACGTTCAGCTTCACCGACCGCGACGAGACTGCCTACACGGACGACTTTCTGGAGCAACTGAAAGCCTCCATCGACCACCTCGCGCAAGTGGCCCTTACGCCGGAAGAGCTGGAGTACATGACCAGCCATTGCCGCTTCCTGCCCCGCGTCTATTGGGAGTGGCTCTCTTCGTTCCGCTTCCACCCCGAGCGGGTGGACATCCGCCTGGACAAGGAGCACCACCTGCACATCGAGGTGACGGACTACCTCTACAAAGCCACCCTCTACGAAGTGCCCTTGCTGGCCATCGTGTCCGAAATCCTCAACGAGTCATTGGGGCGCGTGGCCGACCCCGACCTGGTCATCCAACGGCTGGAGAAGAAAGTGGAGCTGTCCAATGCCAATCGCCTTTCCTTCTCCGAGTTCGGCACGCGCCGACGCTTCTCCTTCGAGGTGCAGGACAAGGTCAACGCCTACCTGAAGGAACACGCCCGCTACTGCACAGGCACTTCCAACTGCCACTTCGCCATGAAGTATGACGTCAAGCCGATGGGCACCCATCCGCACGAATGGTTCATGTTCCACGGCGCGCAGTTCGGCTACAAGCACGCCAACTACATGGCCTTGGAGAACTGGGTGAACGTCTACGACGGCGACCTTGGCACCGCCTTGGCAGATACCTACACCACGGACGCCTTCCTCAGCAACCTCAGCCGCAAGCAGGCGAAGCTATTCGACGGCGTGCGGTGTGACTCGGGCAACGAGTTCGACTTCACCGACCTCCTCATCCAGCGCTACCAAGAGTTCGGCATCGACCCCACCACCAAGACCATCATCTTCAGCAATGCCTTGGACTTCGACAAGGCACTCGAAATCCAGAAGTACTGCGCCGGACGCATCCGCTGCTCCTTCGGCATCGGCACCAACCTGACCAACGACACGGGCCACAAGCCCCTGAACATCGTGATGAAGCTGACCCGCTGCAAGATGACCCACAACCAGGAGTGGCGCGAGTGCATCAAACTCTCCGACGACCTGGGCAAGCACTTGGGCAGCCTGGCCGAAGTGCAGGCGTGCCTCTATGAACTGCATCTGATGAACAACTGAATGACAATGAATCCAACCGACATCCTCCGCCAACTCTACCTATTATATATAGGCCACGAACCGGAAAGCATCGAGGCATTCCCCTCCTCCGGCTCCAACCGGCGCTACTTCCGCCTCGCGGGACAACCCACGCTGATAGGCGTCCGTGGCGAATCGGCCGAAGAAAACCGCGCGTTCATCTACCTGGCCGGCCACTTCCGCAAGCAGGGCCTGCCCGTGCCCCAGGTGTATGCGCACTCCGACGACTTCCTCTATTATTTGCAGGAAGACTTGGGCGACACGCTTCTCTTCGACAAGCTGGGCACAAAGTCTCGCGAAGACGGGGCTTCCGCAGAACTTTGCCAACTCCTCCGCCAGGTCATCCGCCTGCTGCCCGTCCTGCAATGCAAGGGTGCCGAAGGACTGGACTTCAGCCAATGCTATCCGCAACCCGCCTTCAACCGCCGCTCCGTGCTGTGGGACCTGAATTATTTCAAATATTGTTTCCTGAAGGCCACGGGCATTGACTTCCAGGAAGACCGTCTGGAAGATGATTTCCAAGCCATGGCCGAAGTCCTGCTGGAGGAAGACACGCCCACCTCCATGTACCGCGACTTCCAAAGCCGCAACGTGATGCTCCGGGGGGACGCGCCTTGGTTCATCGACTTCCAGGGCGGACGACGCGGCCCTGTCTACTACGACGTGGCTTCCTTCCTGTGGCAGGCCAAAGCCAACTTCCCCGACAACCTGCGCCAAGCGTTGGTGGACGAGTACATCGATGCCCTCCGCCCCTTCCGCCCCGTGGACGAAGCCCACTTCAAGAGCCGCCTGCGCCACTTCGTCCTCTTCCGCACCCTGCAAGTGTTGGGCACCTACGGCTTCCGAGGCTACTTCGAGCGGAAGCCCCATTTCCTCCAAAGCGTGCCCTACGCCCTGGCCAATCTCCGAAACCTCCTGCAAGAACCCTACAAGGAATATCCCTACCTGTCCGACCTGCTCCGACGGATGACGGAATTGGAGCGCTTCGCCCCCACTCCACAGACAGACCACCTGGTGGTGCGCGTCGCGAGCTTCGCCTATCCCAAAGGCATCCCCGAAGACCCGTCGGGCAACGGCGGGGGCTTCGTCTTCGACTGCCGTGCCATACACAACCCCGGCCGCTATGCTGCCTACAAATCCCTGACCGGACGGGACGAGCCGGTCATCCGCTTCCTGGAGAACGATGGGGAAATCTCCGTCTTCCTCGACCACGTCTATGCCCTGGTAGATGCCTCGGTGCGCCGATACTTGAAGCGGGGGTTCACCAGCCTCTGCGTCTCCTTCGGCTGCACGGGGGGGCAGCACCGCTCGGTGTATGCCGCCGAGCACCTGGCCCGGCATCTCAACGACACGTTCGGCGTACACGTCGAACTGTGGCACCGCGAGCAGGGCATCCGACAGACTTACCCACTTAATACAGCAGAACAATGAAAGCCTTGATATTTGCCGCAGGGCTGGGCACACGCCTCCGTCCCCTCACCGACCAAATGCCCAAAGCCTTGGTGCCCGTGGCCGGCGTCCCTCTCCTCCAGCGGGTTATCCTGAAACTGAAGGATGCCGGCTTCGGGGACATCACCATCAACATCCACCACCGTGGGCAACAAATCATCGACTTCCTCCACGCCCACGGGAACTTCGGGCTGGACATCCACATCAGCGACGAGCGCACCCTCCTGCTGGACACCGGCGGAGGCATCCTCCACGCCCGGCGCTTCCTGGACGGGGACGAGCCTTTCCTGGTGCACAATGCCGACATCCTGACCGACGCCGACCTCGGTGCCCTCATCGACACGCACCGTCGGAGCGGGGCTGAAGCCACCCTCCTCGTGGGCCAACGCACGACCTCGCGCTACCTCCTCTTCGACGACGCCCTCCGCCTGCACGGATGGACGAACAAGAAGACCGGGGAAGTCCGCCCCACCGGACTGACGGGCACTTACCGGGAGCTTGCCTTTGCCGGCATCCACCTGCTCTCGCCTGCCGTCTTCCGCCTCATGGACGATCCGCTGTGGCAGGGACGGCCGTTCTCCATCATCGACTTCTACCTGCACGTCTGTCCGCACGTGCGGATTTCGGGATGCCCCGTCCGGGCTACCCACTGGTTCGACACCGGCACTCCGGAGACCCTGGCCCGCGCGGAAGCGTGGTACGCCCGTCCTTGAGACGCCATAGGAACGGCTGGCGGCGGACAGCATACGGGGGTCGGCATACACCCCCAGCAAGGCGTTTTC
>DXCV01000056.1 GCA_019115825.1 Candidatus Bacteroides pullicola | reverse complement strand
CCAAGCGGCACCGCCATCACCCTGGCCGAGGGCATCGTGGACAGCCTGGACCGCAAGACCCGCTGGGTGAAGGGCACGCTGCAAGCCCCGGACGGCACCGTGAGCGGCACCACGCAATGTGCCCCGGAGGAGTTGCCAATCAGCTCCATACGCCGCGACGAAGTGCCCGGCATCCACAGCATCCGCTATGACTCGGCCGCGGACAGCATCACCATCACCCACGACGCCAAGAACCGCGGCGGCTTCGCCCTGGGCGCCGTGCTGGCCGCCGAATACACCGCACAGCACACGGGACTGCTGACGATGGAAGACCTGTTCCCCTTCTTAAAAGCCTGAGAAGCCATGGAATTTACCAATAACCCGAAACTGGACCGCCCCCGGAAGAAGGGGAAAGGCCGCTGGATAAAGTTCGGCATCGTCACCCTGCTCTACCTGCTGTTCCTCCTCTGGGTGAAGAGTTGGTGGGGACTCCTCGTCGTGCCCTTCATCTTCGACATCTACATCACCAAGTTCATCCCCTGGGGATTCTGGAAGAAGTCCAAGAACGCCGCCGTGCGCAGCGTGATGAGCTGGGTGGACGCCATCGTCTTCGCGCTGGTGGCTGTCTATTTTGTCAACATCTACCTGTTCCAGAACTACCAGATACCCTCGTCGTCACTGGAGAAATCGTTGCTGGTGGGCGACTTCCTCTACGTCAGCAAGGTGAGCTACGGTCCGCGCGTGCCCAACACGCCACTGTCCATGCCGCTGACGCAGCACACGCTGCCCCTGCTGAACTGCAAGTCCTACCTGGACTGGCCGCACTGGGACTACAAGCGCGTGAAGGGCTTCGGGCAAGTGAAGCTGCACGACATCGTGGTGTTCAACTTCCCCGCGGGCGACACCGTGGCCCTGAACCACCAGATGGAGGACTTCTACACCCTGGCCTACCGCGAGGGCAAACGCCTCTATCCCAACCCCGTGGAGATGGACAGCCTGACCCGCGAACAGCAGCGCGCCATCTATGACCTCTACTACGCCGGCGGCCGCAAACTGATACGCAGCAACCCGCAACTGTACGGCGACATCGTGGTGCGCCCCGTGGACCGCCGCGAGAACTACGTGAAGCGTTGCACGGGCCTGCCGGGCGACACGCTGCAAATCATCGACGGGCGGGTCTACCTGAACGGACAGGCCACGCCCGTGCCGGAGAACGTGCAGTTCAACTACTTCGTGCAGACCACCGGCCCGCTCATCACCGAGGCCATGTTCCGCGAGCTGGGCATCAGCAAGGATGACCAGTGGCTCTTCCCCGACGACGCGGAGAGCGTGGCCGTGCTGGCGTCGATGGGCCTGGATGCCCGCGATGCCCAAGGCCGCCTGGCTCCCGTCTACCACCTGCCGCTGACGCAGAAGATGCACGACACGCTGCTGGCCAACAAGAAGCTCATCGCGCGCATCGTCCGCGAGCCTGCCGCCTACGGGGGCGACGTCTATCCGCTGAACCTCTACACCAAGTGGACGCGCGACGACTACGGCCCCGTCTGGATTCCCGCCAAGGGAGCGACCATCACGCTGACCGAAGACAACCTGCCCATCTACAGCCGCTGCATCGAAGCCTACGAGGGCAACACGCTGGAGCAGCGCAAGGACGGCATCTACATCAACGGGGAGAAGACGGACACCTATACATTCCGGATGGACTACTACTGGATGATGGGCGACAACCGCCACAACTCGCTCGACTCGCGCTACTGGGGCTTCGTGCCCGAGGACCACGTGGTGGGCAAGCCGCTCGTGGTGTGGCTCTCGCTGGACAAGGACCGCGACTGGTTCGACGGCCACATCCGCTGGGACCGCATCTTCAAATGGGTAGACAACAACTAAACTGATGAAAAAGACAGGGAAGACGCTGACAGCCATAGGTGCAGCAGTGCTCGCAGGAGTACTGCTGCGCACTTGTGTAGCCACGTCCTACCTGATTCCCTCGTCGGGGATGGAGAACTCGCTCTACCGGGGCGAACGCATCCTGGTGAACAAGTGGAGCTACGGCCTCCGCCTCCCCCTGATGGGCTGGTGGGGATACCACCGTTGGGGCGACCGGCCCGTGGGGCGCGAGGACATTCTCCTCTTCAACAACCCCGGCAACCTGCAAGAGGCGGTCATCAGCCGCCGTGAGGTCTTCATCGGCCGTTGCATCGGCACGCCGGGCGACACGCTCCTGGTGGACTCGCTCTTCAACGTCGTACCCTCGGAGAAGATGGCTCCCGACCAGAAGTTCCTCTTCGCCTATCCACGCACGGAGGAAGCCCGGATGGACTCGCTGCTGGCACGCCTGCGGATTCCTTCGCCCCTGCTGGGCAGCGACTCCGTCCGCAACATCCGCAGCTTCAGCCGCTACGAACGCTACCTGCTGGAACAGGCTGCCGACGACCGGCTGCACCTGTCGCCCGTGGAGCGGACAGACGCTATGGGACACTTGCATCTCCTCACCATCCCCGGACGGGGCACGACCGTGCGCGTCCAGCCCTGGAACCGCACCCTGCTGTGCAACACCCTGCTGCTACACGAGGGACGCAAAGCCTTCATCAAGGGGGATGTCCTCTACGTGGACGGACAACCCGCCGACTCGTGCACCTTCAGCCAAAACTATTATTGGGTGACGGCCAACAATGCGTCCAACCTCAGCGACTCGCGCCTCTTCGGCTTCGTGCCGGAAGACCATGTCATCGGACAGGCCGCCCGCATCTGGTTCTCCAAGGAGCAGGGGACGGGCCTCTTCAGCGGCTACCGCTGGGACCGGATAGGCATGGCCGTAAAATAACCCCTTCATCACGCCCTATGAACACCGTCTTGCTTTCTACCGCCTATCTCGCTCCCGTGGAATATTACGTCAAACTGCTGACGTACGACCGCATCCTCGTGGAGCAATACGACCATTACACCAAGCAGACCTATCGCAACCGTTGCACCATCGCCGCGCCGGACGGCCCACTGGCCCTGTCCGTCCCCACCGTGAAGCCCGACACACTGAAATGCTTCACCCGCGACATCCGCATCTCCGACCACGGCAACTGGCGCCACCTGCATTGGAACGCCTTGGAATCCGCCTACAACCATACGCCCTTCTTCGAGTACTACAAGGACGATTTCCGCCCCTTCTACGAGCGGAAGTACGAGTTCCTGATGGACTTCAACGAAGCCCTCTGCCGTCTGGTCTGCTCGCTGATAGACTTCACTCCTCACGTGGAGCGCACCACGGACTACATCGCCTCCCCGGCCGATGCCGACGACTTCCGCGAGCGTATCCACCCCAAGAAGGATTTCCGCGCGGAAGACCCCGCCTTCCACGACCGGCCCTACTACCAGGTATTCCAAGACCGCCTGGGCTTCCTGCCCAACCTAAGCATCGTGGACCTGCTGTTCAATATGGGTCCGGAGAGCCTGCTGGTGTTGCAGGCGTGCCGATGAAAGAAACCTCTTCCACGCAAATAGCAAAAGGGGGCGCGGCCTCACGGTCGCGCCCCTCTTTAATCTAAGGAAAATATATATTCGTTACAATCTGCTTTCTTACTGCAATTCAAAGGGAACCTTGCCCTTGATGTCGGCTGCCGATGCGGCAATGATGGCCTCGAACTTGCCCGGCTCAGCCACCCATTCGTGCTTGTCGGCGTCAAAGAAGCTCAAAGCATCCTTGCGGATGGTGAAGGCCACTTCCTTCTCCTCGCCCGGGGCCAGTCTGATCTTTTGGAAGCCTTTCAGCTCCTTGACAGGACGGGGCAGGATGGCCTTCTTGTCGCTGATGTAGAGCTGGACAACTTCCTGTCCTTCGCGTGTGCCGGTATTTTTCACGGTGACGCGGACAGTCAGCGTGCCATCGGCGGTCATGGTCTTGGCATCAGCCGTCGGCTTGCCATATTCAAAAGTCGTGTAGCTCAGTCCGTGGCCGAAGGGGAAGAGAGGCTTCACCTCCTTCTGCATGTCCGCCCAACGGTAGCCCACAAAGATGCCTTCGTTGTACTTGATATTCACCGTGTCCTGCGTGCGTTCACCCGTATATTCACCCAATTGGTGTGCGGGTACGTCCTCCAGACGGACGGGGAACGTGAAGGGCAGCTTGCCACTGGGATTGACATCGCCCACCAGGACGGAAGCCAGCGAATGTCCGGCCTCAGAACCGAGATACCAGTCTTGCACGATGGCCGGCACCTGCTCCACCCACGGCATGGCCACAGCGTTGCCGGAGATGTTCACCACGATGAGTCTCGGGTTGGCGGCAGCCAAGGCTTCAATCACCCGGTCTTGACCGTAAGGCAAGCCCAAGGAAGCGCGGTCGGAATCCTCGCAATCCTGTCCGGCACTCTTGTTCAAGCCCCCGACGAAGATGACATAATCAGCATCCTTGGCCTCTCGCACAGCCTCGGCAATCAGTTCTTTGGGAGTACGGTTGTCCTTCAGGTTCTGGCCGGTCACCACACCGTTGTATTCGCCGCTGGCGTCGCCCACATAGCCGCGGACATACACTACCTTGGCTTTATCGCCCACACGCTCGCGGATGCCCTGCAGGGGAGACACCTCGCGCTGCACCTTCAGCGACGAGCTTCCGCCGCCCACTGTCATCATCTTGACCGCATTCTCGCCGACCACGACAATCTTCTTGGCACTCTCCAGGTCGATGGGCAGAAGGTTGCCGGCGTTCTTCAGCAGCACGATGCCTTCCTCACCGATGCGGCGGGCAGCGGCATAGTGCTCGGGCGAACGCATGGAGCCAAAGGGCTTGCGGGTATTCATGCAGGTGCGGAACATCAGACGCAGCACGCGGCGAACCTTGTCATCCAGTTCCTTGGTGCCGACCTTGCCCTCCTTGATGAGCTTCAGATAAGGCTGGGCCAGGTAATAGTTGTCGTAAGCGTTGCTGGCACCGCTGCTCAGGCCGTTGGTCCAGCTGCCGAACTCCAAGTCTATGCCATGGGCAATGGCTTGCTCGGTGTTGTGCACGCCGCCCCAATCGGACACGACGGCGCCGTCGAAGCCCCATTCGCCGCGCAGGATGTCGTCCAGCAGGCGTTTGTTCTGCCCGCAATGGCGATTCTCATAGAGGTTGTAGCCGCTCATGATGGTCCACGCCTTGCCCTCCTGCACGGCGGCCTTGAAGGCGGGCAGGTAGATTTCATACAAGGTACGGTCGTCCACGACGACATTCGTGTTGTGGCGGTTCACTTCGTGGTTGTTCAGGGCAAAGTGCTTCACGCAGACAGCCACGCCGTTCTGCTGCACGCCCTGAATATAGGGCACGACCATGCGGCCCGACAGATAGGGGTCTTCGCCCATGTACTCGAAATTGCGGCCGTTCAGCGGAGTGCGGTAGATGTTGACGCCGGGACCCAGCAACACGTCCTTCTCGCGGTAGCGGGCCTCCTCGCCCACGCTCTGACCGTAGAGCAAGGACATTTCGGGGTTCCACGTGGCGGCCAGACAGGTCAAGGCAGGGAAAGCCACGCACGAGTCATTGGTCCAGCCGGCTTGGTCCCATTCGTCCCACAACACTTCGGGGCGGACGCCGTGAGGGCCGTCGTCGGTCCAGAGTTCCGGGATGCCCAGACGTGCCACGCCCGGACTGCTGAATTTGGATTGGGCGTGGATGATGGCAATCTTTTCCTCCAACGTCATGCGCCCCAGCGCGTCTTCCACTCTTTCCTCGATAGGTTTGTTCTCGTCCAGATAGACGGGCTTCTGCTGGGCGGAGAGGGGGAAAGCCACAGCCAAAGCCAAGGTAAACAGAAATTCCTTCTTCATAACATAGATTGATTAAACATAGTACACATATTGATTATCGCCATGCCCTTGCAGGGCTGAAGACAGCCAAGGCAGCGGCGGGACGGGACATCATCGTACATGATTCCCACCAAGCAGGTTCACATTCCCAGCGAGGCGATATAGCCTTCCTGCGGCTTGCAGTTCTTCAGCTTCACGGCCTCCAGCAGGTCGGTCAGCGCCTGGCGTGCCACCGCCTGGTCGGGACGGGCGTCGCGGATTTCCTTATACGTGCCGCGCGGTGCCTCGGAGAAGTCCACCACGGCCTGCCAATCCTTAGGCGGGGTGATGCCCACGAAGCACGAGCCGTCCATCTTCTTGTACGGCCAGAAGGTGTAGCCGATGTTGTTGTCGCGCATCACTTGGCAGAAGTCGGCCTGCCACTGGTCGGTGTTGTGGCCAATCTCGCCCATGTACATCGGCAGGTTCACGCTGTCGCGGAAGCTGATGATGTTCATGATGGCATCTTTGGTGGGCGCGCCGCCGTAGCGGTGGCAGGTGTACATGATTTTGCTGTCGAACTTCGAGTCGGTGAAAGGCTTGAAATTGCCGTTCCACTGCGCGCCGCCCAGCAGGATGATATGGTTCTGGTCCACCTCGCGGATGGCTGCCACACCTTTCTTATATAGCGGCTCCAGCTTAACGTTCAGCTCGTCCATATTGGAGAAATAAGGAGCGATGGGCTCGTTGAACAGTTCGTAACCCAGGATGACCGGCTCGTCCTTGTAACGCTCGGCAATGCGGCGCCAGATGTCGCAATAGAGCTTCTGACTATCCTCGCTCTCGAACAGCCAAGGGTAGCCATAGCTGTCGTCGATGTTGTCGCCCGTCTGTCCGCCGGGGGCATCGTGCATGTCCAGGATAAGGAAAAGCTCCGACTCGCGGCACCACTCCACCAGGCTGTCCACGCGGGCAAAGCCGTCTTGCGCGACAGTCAGCCCCATATAGTCCTCGTCGGTGAAGAGCTTGTAGTGGAAAGGCAGGCGGATGGTATTGGCGCCCGTGCTCTTGATGAAACGGATGTCCTCACGCGTCACATAGTTATCCTTGAATTGCCGCCAGAAACGGGCAGTGAAGTCAGGCCCCACCAACTGGCAGAGCATCTCGTTGATGAAATGCGCCGAGTTGGTCTTGCTGAAGTTGAACATATACCCCTCCGGATTCAACCAGTTGCCCAGGTTGGTACCCATGATGAACAGGCGGGTGCCGTCGGGTTTGAGCAGATTTTGCCCGTCGATGGTGACAAAAGCCTGCGTGGTTTCTGTTGTTTCGGCAGGCTGCTGCCCGCCACATCCGGCCAGGCCCAACGCAAGCAGGCCTGACATGACACTTGCTTTCAATAAATGCTTCATAGTAAATCTGATGATTGTTTGTTTAGTAAAGATAAGAGCGGAACACATATCCGGTTCCGCTAACGCACTTCAAAGATAGAAAAGATTTTCCCGCAAAGAAAGGGCACAAAAACGCCGGGTGGCTGACGTGGAGGGCAGACAAGGCCGTTACCACCTGTTTTACAAACAATTACGTATACGCTATGCGCAAGAGAAAGTGTATTTTGAAAAGGGGGCTGACGTAACAAAGACGTACCCCGAATCTGCAATTCCGACGGCTCTCATGCCGACTTTCCGCAAAAAATCCGTAAGTTTGCCCACCGAAACCAAACCTATCTTCTGCTTATGTTGTCGCTGCAAACTCCCAACGGGGACACACGTGTGTTGCTGCACTCATGTTGCGCCCCCTGCTCGTCGGCCATCATCGAATGTATGCTGGCCAACGGCATCCGCCCCACTGTCTTCTATTGCAATCCCAACATCTACCCCTTCGAAGAATACGAAATCCGCAAGCAAGAAGCCATCCGCTTCGTCACGTCCCAAGGACTGGACTTCGTGGACGCAGACTACGACCACACGCTTTGGCAAAACCAAATGAAAGGTCTGGAGGAAGAGCCGGAAAGAGGGCGACGTTGCCTGCGCTGCTTCCTGATGCGCCTGGACGAGACGGCGCGCTATGCCGCCGCGCACGGCTTCACCCTCTTCACCACCACCCTCGCCTCCTCGCGCTGGAAGAGCCTGGAGCAGATAAACGAAGCGGGACGAACAGCCGCCGCACGCCATCCCGGCACCCTCTTTTGGGAGCAGAACTGGCGCAAAGGCGGCTTGCAGGAACGGCGCAACCAACTGCTCCGCGAATACGGGTTCTACAACCAGCAGTATTGCGGGTGCGAGTTCAGCATGAGGCGGCTACAGGAGAAAACGGTTCAGCCATAGACCAGCACCGACAGCCGGTCCTCGTCCAGCATCTCGCCCGCCACATCCAGCAGCAGGTCAGGCGTCAGCGCGTCGATGCGGCGGAAGACGTCGGGCAGGGATTCGTAGCGGTTGTAGTGCAGGAAGGTCTTGGCCATACCCAGGGCGTTGGCCTCGAAGTTGTCCGAAGCCACGATGAGCTGGCCTGTCAGTTGCTTCTTGGCAGCGGCCAGTTGGGCGGCAGTCAGGCGACGGTCGCGCAGGCGTTTCAGTTCCTTGCGCACCAGGCGGAGGCAGGTGGAGGTGTCTTCGGGGTCGCAACCGAAGTAGATGCAGAAAGTTCCCGTATCGGTATAGGAAGTCAGGTTAGCCTCGACGTTGTAGACCAACCCGCGACGCTCGCGCAAGGCCACGTTCAGGCGGCTGTTCATGCCGGGTCCGCCCAGCAGGTTGTTCAGCAGGTAGAGGGCCGTGCGCTTCGGGGAGTGGGCATCGTAGCCCCGTCCGCCAATCATCACGTGGGCCTGGTGGGTGTCGCGGTGCACGGTGCGGCGGGCAGGCACGTAGGGCGGGGGCTGGATTCGTGCGTCAGATTGTGGTTCTGAAGGTCGTGCCACATCGGCCAGCAGTCTCTCCGCCAGACGGACCACCCGGCGGAAATCCACGGCGCCATACACGAAGAAGGCCATGCGGTCCGGACGGTAGAGCCGGGCGGTGAAGGCAGCGGCATTCTCGCCCCGGTAGCCCCGCAGGCGGTCGGGCGTGCCCAGGATGTTGCGCCCCAGGGGATGCCCGCGGAAGATGAGGTCCTCGAAATCATCGAAAATCAGTTCGGAAGGCGTGTCCTCGTAAGATTGTATCTCGTCGATGATGACGTCCGTCTCCTTCTCCACCTCGCGCCGGGGAAAGGTGGAATGGAACACAATGTCGGCCAGCAGCTCGAAGGCACGGGCAAAGTGCTCGACGGGAAAGGCACAGTAGACCACCGTTTCTTCCTTATTGGTATAGGCATTGAGGTCGCCGCCCACGTTCTCCATACGGTTCAAGATGTGCCAGGCTTTGCGCTTACGGGTGCCCTTGAAGAGGAGGTGCTCCACAAAGTGCGCCATGCCCGCCTCGTCCTCGCGTTCGTCGCGCGTGCCGGCATCGATGGCAAAGCCGCAATAGGCCACCCGCGAAGCCAGGGGCTGGTGGATGATGCGCAGCCCGTTGGGCAGGGTGCAGACGTTGCAGGCGGGGGTATCTTGGGGTAATTTCATCATTTTCGACAGGGTGATTTCGATTTCCGGGCGCAAAAATACAACAAAACTTATTGCGGTTTATGGAAAATTGCGGATATTTGCCCGACTAAATCAAGACTACCATGCGAAAAGTTATCGGAATTGGAGAGACTCTGCTGGACATCATCTTCCGCGCCAACCAGCCCACGGCGGCTGTGCCCGGAGGTTCGGTGTTCAACGCCATCGTATCCCTCAGCCGCACGGGCGTGCCGGTCAATTTCATCAGCGAGACGGGCAACGACCGCGTGGGCGACATCATCCTGCGCTTCATGCGCGACAACCGCATCCCTACGGATCACGTCTACATCCTGCCCAACGGCAAGTCGCCCGTGTCGCTCGCCTTCCTGGACGAGCACAGCGATGCGGAGTATCTGTTCTACAAGAATTATCCCATCCAGCGGCTCGACGTGCCTTTCCCCCGCCTGGAGGAGGACGACATCGTGATTATCGGCTCGTACTACGCCCTGAATCCCGTGTTGCGCGAGAAGGTCGTGGAACTGCTGGAACAGGCGCGACGCCAGAAGGCCATCGTCTACTATGACCCCAACTTCCGCTCGGCGCACAAGGAGGAAGCCATCAAGCTGGCCCCGAACATCATCGAGAACCTGGAATATGCCGACATCGTGCGCGGCTCGGAGGAAGACTTCTTCTACATGTATGGCCTGCGCGACACGGAGCGCATCTACAAGGAGAAAATCAAGTTCTACTGCCCCAACTTCCTCTGCACGCACGGCAACGGCGAGGTGGCCCTGCGCACGGCATCCATCGCCAAGGACTACCCCACCCGGCCGCTGGAAGCCGTGAGCACCATTGGCGCGGGCGACAACTTCAACGCAGGCATCATCTTCGGCCTGCTGGCCCAGGGCGTGCGCCACGACAGCCTGAACACGACGGACGAAGCCACGTGGGACGCCATCGTGCGCAGCGGCATGGACTTTGCCGCCGACGTCTGCCTCAGCTTCAGCAACTCCGTCTCGCCTGAGTTTGCCGCCGCACACGCCTACCGGGCACCGTATTGACAGACATTAAGATACAATCGTTTATTATTTCAAAAAGAAACCTAAATCCGCGCGTCCGGCCGTCCAACCGTCCCCGAAAACATCTATATTTGCTAGGTCATCCGGAGGACGGGAGGACCGTGCCGCCGAGGGTGGTATCCGGACGCCGAGGGCGCAGGTATCCCCAAGCACGGGCGCGGGTACGGGTAAGCACGGGCGCAGGCACGGGTAAGCACGGGCGCACGAGCAGCTAAGCAGGTCCATCCGGAGATACTGGGAATAAACGAATTACGAAGAGAATAAATCTCGACAAAAAAACAACCTGATGTCTGTATGCACAAGAACCTGTTAAACGGACTTGCCCTGACGATGTTGCTCACCGCCTGTGGCGGGGCGACGCCCCACATCACCGTGGTGTGCGAAGAGAACAACGTGGGCAACAGCATTGTGAAATGGGAAACCAAACCGGCCATAGAAGGATATGTAAAGGTATTTGCCTCCACCGACCCTGACGATATCCCGGAAATCCGGCCGGTGGCCACAGCCAACATTGCCGACCAATGGGCGACAGTCGTCACCGACGACCCGGCGAAACGCCACTACTACACGTTGCTGTTCAACGACAAGTACCGCGTCCGGGTGGCCACGCGCAACGTCAACGTGCCCAACGTGCAGAATTTCCGCGACCTGGGCGGCTATCCCGTCTATGCGCGCCACAAGCAGGTGCGCTGGGGTATGCTGTACCGTTCGGCCCAAATTGACCTCGCACAGCCCGCCACACGGGACAAGCTGAACAACCTGGGCATACGGACCCTCATCGACCTGCGCGACACGTCCGAATATTCCCGCACGGCATCCGACACACTCCCCGGACAGCCGCGCGTGGTGCACATCCCCATCCATGCCGGCAACCTGGCAGACATACTGACCGGCATCGACCGGCAGAGCATCCAGAGCGACACGGTCTACCGCATCGTGGAGCGCATCAACCGGCACATCGTGGCGGTGCACGCCTCGGACTTCCGCCGGATGTTCGACACCCTGCTGGACGAGGACAACTATCCGGCCGTCATCTACTGCACCACGGGCAAGGGGCGCACGGGCATTGCCGCAGCCCTGCTCCTGAGTGCGCTGGGCGTCAACGAAGAGGACGTCATGGACGACTACCGCCTGAGCAACCGCTACTTTGATATCCCCGCCGCCACCAGCTATGCCTACGACCTGCCCACCCGCTCGCAAGAGGCCATCACCACCGTCTATTCCGCCCGCGAGGGCTTCCTGAACGCCGCCAAAGACGAGATAGAGCGCACCTACGGCAGCGTGGACGACTACCTGCGCCGGGCCGTCGGGCTGGAGAAGGAGGATTTGAAGCAGTTGAGGAAGATTTTGCTGACGAATGAGGAGTAGTCTTCATTTCATTTTGCAACCCAGCCGATAAATCTTATCTTTGCACGGTCAACTTACCATACAGACAATGAAGAACTATCTATCAGCTTGGGTTTGCATCGCCATCGGAGCCATAATGGCTTCGTTCCTGCCCGTCC
This sequence comes from Candidatus Bacteroides pullicola, assembly GCA_019115825.1. GTDB lineage: Bacteria > Bacteroidota > Bacteroidia > Bacteroidales > Bacteroidaceae > Bacteroides > Bacteroides pullicola. The sequence continues at coordinate 159,472 of DXCV01000056.1, read as the reverse complement.
GTGCAGCCGACACCTTGCGGCACGTCACCTTCATCCACTCCTATTCCAAGGCCACCGCCTGCCACGAAGACCTGAACCGCGGACTGGTGGACGGACTGGAAGCCGGAGGCATACGCGCATCCATCAACGTCGAATACTTGGGCGTCGGCGTAGGCGACTGGCATGTACACAAGGACATGATGGAAGAAATCTGCCGTGAAGCCCGCACCAATGGCTCGGAAGCCATCGTGGCCGTCAGCGGCGTGGCTGTCAACGCGCTGCTGGCGTGCGACGACCCGCTGCTGCGGGAGCTGCCCGTGGTGTGCGCCGGCATGAAGATGATTCCCGACGGATTGCGGCAGCGCCCCAACGTGTGCGGCTTCACCGCAAGCAATGATTATGCCGCCCTGATGGCCGAGGCTGTGCGGGTGTTTCCCGGCCGGAAAGAGTTCATCTGCATTGCCGACACCAGCGCCTATAGCCGCCAATGCCTGAAAGAGCTGAATGCCTATTGGGAAACATTCAGGCGGGAACACCCGGGATACAGTTGGAAGGTATATGACCTGCTGGCCGAGATGCCCGCCCGGGTGGTGAAGGACATCTGCTACACGAAGGACGCCTCCAGCCACATCGTCATTGCGCCCAACTGGACACAGTTCATGTCCTTTGTGGCCGCCAACTCGTTTGCCGCCCCCATCTATGCGTTCCAGAACCTGGCCGTCAGCAGCGGCAGCCTTTGTGCCTACGACATGAAGCCCTACGACATGGGCTACCAGGCGGGCCTGATGGCCGCCCGGGTGCTGAAAGGAGCCGACCCGGCATCGCTGGGATTCACCGACCGGAAAGGGACCTTCCTCTACAACCTGAAAGCCGTGCAGCAATTCGGCCTGAGCCGGAGCGTGGTGGAAGAACACGGCGACATCTTCGGCGCGACGTGGGCGGAGCTGCATCAAGGGTGGCTGATAACCGGCTCGATTGTGCTGCTCCTGGTGGTGGTCTCCATCATCGTCTGGCTGCTGCACCTGAACCAGCTCGAAAGCCGCCGGCGCAAGGAGATGCAGACCCGCCTGATGGTGCAGGAGCAACTGGTGAAGCAACGCAACGAGTTCAACCACATCTTCTGCTCCTTCCGCGACGGGCTGGTGACCTATGGCACAGACATGGAACTGCATTTCATCAACCCCGCCATGCTGCGTATGCTGGCCCTGCCGATGAACGAGAGCTACGAAGGGCGCAAGGCAGGCACCTACCTGCGCATCATCTGCAACGGGCAGGACATCCTCCACGACCTGATAGCGAAGGTCATGGCAGAAAAGGCGTCGACGCCCATCCCGGAAAAATCGTTTGTGCAGGAAATCAAGACTGGCACCTACTTCCCCGTGTCCGGCGAAATCATCCCCCTGCTGGACGGGAAACGGCTGAACGGCATAGCCATCCTCTGCCACAACATCTCGGACGAAGAACGCCAGCGGCTGTTGCTGCACATGACGATGGAAGACAGCGACATCTTCAACTGGCAGTATGACATGGACAAGGACACCTTCTACTTCCCCCCGCGCCTGTTGCACTACATGGGCTATCCGGGACACGACGGCATACTGACCCGCGCCGAACTGCGCGCCATGATTCACCCGGACGATGTGCCCGCCGCCGTGGCCGACTTCACCCAGGTGCGGCAAGGCAGCACCCACAACAAGCGCTCCCCCCTGCGCCTGCGCCACAGCGACGGCACCTACGAATGGTGGGAGTTCTCCAGCGTGGCGTTCGACGGCCTGCAAGACGGGTCGCCCTACATGGTGCTGGGCATCAGCCAGAGCGTGCAATACTTCAAGGACACGGAAGCCCAGCTCATCGCCGCCCGCGACCGCGCCCTGCTGGCCGACCGGGTGAAATCGGCCTTCCTGGCCAACATGACGCACGAAATCCGCACGCCGCTCAATGCCATCGTCGGCTTCTCCTCGCTCCTGGACGACATCGAGCCGTATTCGCCCGAAGAAATCCGGGAATTCTCGCGCCTCATCCATAAGAACACCCAACTGCTGCTGAAGCTGGTGGGCGACGTGCTGGACATCTCCAACCTCGACTCGGGCAGCGTGGAGCTTCACCCCGCCGATTGCCGCGTCAGCAACCTGCTGCAAGAAGTGTACAGCCAGCAGAGCCAGGAAGAACGCCAGGAAGGCGTGGATATGCACCTGGAACTCCCGGCGGACGAAACGCTATGCATCCGGACAGACCCGGCCCGCCTCCGTCAAATTCTGGTGAACCTGGTGAACAACGCCCGCAAATTCACCTCGCACGGGCACATCACCCTGGGCTGCCGCGAGGACGGGGCGGACGCCGTCGTCTTCTACGTGGAAGACACCGGAAAGGGCATCCCCCAGGCCTCCCTGCCCTACATCTACGACCGCTTCTACAAGGTGGACGAGTTCATCCAAGGCGCCGGCCTCGGCCTAAGCCTTGTCCAAACTTTGACCGGGCTTCTGCAAGGCAAAGTGGCGGTTTCCTCCAAGGAAGGAGAAGGGACAAGATTTGAGGTGAGGTTGCCAAAGGGGATGAAATAAAATTCCTCGTCTAATCATTGGAAATCACCGATTAAATTCATAGCTTTGTAGCGTTTTCCGTATCCACCGGCTTTTTTGCAGAAGCCGGGTGGGCGGGAAACGTACATATATAAAGAAAGACGTTTACTTAGCGTTTTGTCTTTGGCACTTCGGAACTTCGCAACTTCTTGAAATCACTGTCAAAAGCAAAGCAACGGTAGATGTCTGCGGGATATGTTTATGTCCTCGGTGTACCCATTTCACATGGCGTACTCCGAGTCACTATACATATCGGCGTGGGCTTCTGCGTTGCTCGTTCGGACAGTGATGGGCAATGCGAAGGCCTCGAAGTGTGGGACGAGTAACAGGTACAGATTCCCGCGCTTTTTCTTTATATGGCCAAGACTTTTCACTAAAATCATGATTAAACCCGTCCGGGTTGGGGAATCTGCAAGGACACAAAACAGACATCGCTATGAGTGAAGTAAAAGTTTTCATGGATGCAGCCCTTCCCCGCTTTGAAGAAAAAGTGGAGCACTCCCAACAGACCAGCACGAGAATCATCAAGGACAATCCGCGCAAACAAAAGTCATTTCTAATCCGAAGCAGCTTGCTATTAGCTGCCTTTATCGCTTTCTCGGCATACGGGAAAGCACAAATCAAGTTTGAATCTGAAGAAGTAAAAATAGAAAAGTTCGTCCCCATAACGGATGGTTCTGAAAATATGGAGTTCCCACATGAGCAAAAAGATGAAGAAAGAGGTCCTAACGGGAAACAATATGATCGTTCTATTCCTGCTCAAATACAGTTTTATAAAGCCTTCATCGGGCAAAAAATCCTTTTTTACGGGGATTTCATCGATGCGTATAATAACCAATACAAGACTTTTCCACGTGCAGTCAAACGCAAAATAATCTACTTGCCGCAACCTGTAACTTGCAATGTTGGCGGCAAGGAATACACCGTTGATAAGATCAGCACACGAATGCCATATAAAGCTAATCCCTCTTCTAACAAACCGGCTGTAGGCATAACTGTAAAGTCCGAACAATTTAGCAAATATGGCAAAGAAATTCCTTTCTTTGAAGCACAAATCTATGGTGTGATGGAAGACGGGTACAATATAGCAATAGACAAAGACATCTTCAATCAATTCTTTGTCCTAAAGGATGTACTCACCTATGAAGAAGCAGACAGTTTGGTCCGTATTAACTCAACTCAATGTCCTCCTACAGTGTACCTTCCAAAGATACAAAAAGACTTGGAGAAACTTGAAAAGAAAATAGCTAAAAAAGGAGAGTTAAAAGGCGAAGACAAAACTTTATATGACGAGTTAAAAAACACACCTAAATATTACACATGTGAAATAGGAGATGAAACCGCTTATTCACAAACTATAGACAACGCCACTGCCATTGATTACGAGAAAAATTACGAGTTTTTCCAAAGTTGGTTATTCAGACCAACTGTATGGCTGGTAGAAGATGCCAATGGAACTGAATACTTGATATATCGCACCAGAGGTGCAAATCCATGCATTACAGAGAATCATCTCAATTATCTAAAAGAGAACTATGTCAACCAAGATTTTGCCGAATTAAACAACGATGGACAAATCGCAGGGAATACCTACAGATGCGAAGACCTTGTCATATATAAAAAAGAATTAAGAGCCAAGTGCCGCAACCTGCAGACACAAGAAGTAGAGTATTTGGAATTGATTTATTGGCAAGCAAATGGTGAAATGCTTTGGCAAATAGAAGACGATGACTTGAATAGATATGATATTGTTGTTTTATAAAATGCATACCTATGAGAAAAAGTTTATTTGCAGCATTCCTGTTAATGGCCTGCACAGATATTCAAGCACAACCCAGCATTCAGCAGTTAGAAAAAAATAAAGAAGCTGACCGTTGGCAAACAGACCCCATACCTACATTGATTCTCTATCCCAGCGGAGGTGGCAGAACGCTGACCAATGCCTTCGGACAGATAGTAGAAACAGACGAACATGGAGAAATACACAAACAAGAATGCTACATCGTCACAGATAAATATAGTTCGTATGCCCAAAAACTGGGTCCGCAGACTTACATGCTGATGGACAATCCTCTTTTGAGGCCTGCCATACTATATTCTTTCAAAGGAAATCGACTGAACCCCAATTGTGTGAAGGAAATAAATTGGAAAATTAAACCTAATGATATATCAGACCTACTTAATGGGAAGACACCGCTCAACTTCTATCGACGCAATGCAAAAGGAGAAAAGGTGATAAAGAAAGAGAAGTTCCCCGAGGTTATCCGAAAATTATTCACGGATAACCCAGGTTACTATGAAAAGTTCAGTCCATATTGTAAACAGATGAATTTAAGCGATGAAGTTTACGTGTCCTTACTGATAGAAGCCTTGCTGAAATACAATGACCAAGTTTCTTTAACCCAACAATGGGGCGCGTATGACGAGATTGTCTTTTCGGCCAACGGTTTCCAAGCAAAAAGTGGGAAAAGATCTTTTAGGTTCATAGAGAAAACCGTCATAATCGCTGATTGCCTCTATCCTTTGGAAGCGGTAATTCCGGCTGGGTCTGAACATGACAAACTTGTACTCTACCCACAGGAAAAGAGATACTATTCGCAGAATTATCTCAAACAGGTGCAGGCGACCCCGACCATCCCCAAAGACTACAGCGCCGTGCAGTTCCAAGGCGAGCCTTGTCTGCTAACAGACTTGTATGGCTTTCCAGCCGTATTTGATGGTGCCAAGATGTACTATCTAAAACCATAAACAGACAAAAGCCATTGGCAGAATCAAGACAATGCGTGCTTCGATTCTGCCAATTAAATAAAAATAAACAACATACCAATAGAAATTATGCAAAACGTAGTAGACCAAGTAATTCGCAACGCATTCCGCGACCTAATCGAAATGGAACAAGAAACCGGAAACATCAAACTGATCTACCCGCAGCTGCGCAACGGTAATAAGCGACAAAGCGAACAGGAGTTCAAACAACTATTCATCGACCATTTTTGCAGGACGGCAAAAGGGTTGAAGTATTCCGTGGAAACACCTACCCAGAAAAGATATTCGTCAGAAAACGGCAGGTTGGTTGAAAAAGAGGACGGAGAGTCTGGCCGGATAGATATGTGCATCTACCAAAGAATAGAGGATAAATGGCAAAGATTGCACATGCTGGAACTCAAAGCCCATAATGTCAAGGAAGAAAAGGTGCGGAATGATTTAACAAAGCTGATCAAAGATGCTGAAATAGACAAATATTGCAAAGAAAGCTATTTCATCCAAATACTTTACTCGGCTGACAAAGGAACGCTTAATAGTCTTCAGAAGAAATATAAATCGTACATAGAAGGAATGGATGCGTTACTCCCCCCACCCGGCAAGGAGATAATCATATATCTACTATTTGCACACGGAGTGGATAAGGGAAAAGAGCCGTGCTATTGTCGGTTCAATTTGAAAGACGGACTGAATAATTGGGAGTTTCAAAAAATATGATTCCGATGAAAAGACTTAGTTCCTTACTGGTAGGCATTGCAATAACCATTCTGTTCTTGGCGTCCTGCATACCCGCAGAGATTGTAGCAGAAGAAGTGAAACTGGGCATTGCTCAAGAAATGGCCAATAATCCGGATCTTATCAGCAACATCTCGATGAGTAGTTTAGGCATTAGTGACATTCAAGTGACTGATGTAACTCTGGTTCATAAAGAAGGAAAACAATACGCCGGATTAGTAACCTTCAAAATACGATATTGGGGAAGATATGAGCAGGTGAAGTATCCTATTGACGTCATTTCTGACGGATTTAACTATCTCTGGGAAATACATTTTGATAAACAATAACAACTATGGCTTTAATTAAATGTTACGAATGCGGGGCAATGGTATCTGATAAAGCTACCACTTGCCCACACTGCGGAGCACCCCTTGCAAAAGAAACAGCAAAGGACAGCAACAATCCGCTTTACAGGCCGTATTATATAGACGAACAGCCCACACTAACTTTTGGCGAAGCGATATACTCGGCCCTCATCAAGAACTATGTCAATTTCTCCGGCAGGGCACGCCGGTCTGAATACTGGTATTTCACGCTTTTCGACGTGTTAATAGGCATCATAACATACTTCACTCCTTCACCAACCATAGAAATATGGGGGCAGCCTGTCAGCCTGCTCTATTGCCTATATTGGCTTGTTTTCTTCCTGCCCGTACTGGCCGTATCTGTCCGCCGCCTACACGACATCGGCAAAAGTGGATGGAACATATTAACACTCTATCTCATATCTTTTCTAACGATACCTATATTTGTAGTATTTACCTCCATCCCATTCATTGTTATTGGATGGACAATTGGCGGCATCATCTACCTCATACGCCTGACTATCTGGCTATGCAGGGACTCTGAAGAAGAGAATGAATATGGCCCATCCCCGAAATACAAACAAGTGCATCAGTCTAAGCCAACTCCCCAACCTACTCCGTCCCCGACCATTACGGAAGACAATTCTTCCTATGCCCCGACGGTAAACAGCCCCAGGCCGCTAAGAGGGATGAGCGGAGCACATCTGGAAGCCATGAGAGCCATACAGGAGCTAAAAAAACAAGACGACAGCAAGAAAGAAATTGTGGAGGAAATCAAGAAAACGCACCAACAATTCTTGGCTGAACAAGAGAGGAGAGAATTGGAAACCGTAAAGGAAGACAAGCGTCCAACACCTCCGCCCGCATCAGCCTCCACGACGGTCACCTATCAGAAAAAGACAGACATCCCCGCCGACACGAAACAAGCCGTAGGCAAAGACGGCAGGAAGCAAATACTGCAAGGAGTCCTCCACGCAATGGGAGCCTATGTGGTCTTCCTTTTATGCCTGTTGCTCCTCGGCAGCCTTTTCCCGCAAAGCAAAGGCCTGCGTTATTATGCCAATGGCTTCTACGCTTGGTTCGGATGGCAACCTTTCAAGGATGCTCCTGCCTTCCAACAGCATCCACTCATAGACATCTTTGGAAATAATGAAAAAACAAACAATACACAGCCTATCAGTAAGGCTGTTGAAACACCAAACGAGACTAGCACCATAGTATTTGATGAATTCAACTATGAGAAATCATTTGTTGAGAGAGGGCCTAATGGAGAAGAAGTCAATTTGGGTGAGTTTCAATGCAAACTATCATATCCCAAGAGCATTGTCGGGCAGGACTTGCACAGACTTCATGCTCAAATGGTGGAAGATTGCTTCGGGACGAAATATGCAGGTTAAAATTTCCAGCAGGCGACCCAATCTTTCATAGAAGACGAATACCAATATGACGAAAATGACATAAAATTAAGAATAGAAACCAATCGCGAATGGTGGGCAGACTCCAAGACTATCAAGCTAACCTGTTCGTACGACTCCATATTAAATTGGGTACAATACCTGATACATGCTACAGATAGTCCGCATGGTGCTATACACGGGACATACGGCGACACGTACAAAATCTTCGACCTGAACAAGCAAAGGCTGCTGAGTTACTACGACCTGTTCAATGTGGAAAAAGAAGTAATACAACCTATCTTGTGGAATCAGCTGATGGTACAATATAAAGATGAAGACCCAGATACATTTTGGGATTTCTATGTGAGCGACAACATTAGTCGCGAAGAAGTAGCCGGTGAAATATATTACGTATTTCATTATTACCCCTACGCTATAGCTCCATTCTCTTTCGGAGTCATAGACATCAAAGTACCGTCTTCTAAATTATTAAATTACTTACGCTAAATAGGCGTACTAAATAAATGTGAGCAACTATTTATAACTAAAACTCTATCAGCTTATGAAACTTCATATTACCACCTCAGGCAAATATCTGGCACTCCTGCTTGCCGCTTGGATCATAATCAACAGCATTATCCTCTGGGTACGTTACGAACCTATACCTGCAAACCTTCAATTGACCATCGGGACTGAAACCGTGCAGATGGTCTTCGTCAAAGGCGGGACATTTCAATTGGGCGAATCAGAAGAGGCATTGGAAGGGGAAGACAACTTTACCCGCAAATGGCTGGCAGAACAGATGCCCAAGCACCAAGTGACGCTATCCGACTATTACATAGGAGTATGCGAAGTAACGCAAGGGTTATGGCAAGAAGTCATGGGAACCAATCCGTCTGCAACAAAAGGGAAACACCTGCCGGTGACGAACGTCAGTTGGCATGAGGCACAGCTATTCATAGAAGCCCTGAGCCAACGTACAGGCCGGCATTTCAGGCTTCCCACAGATGCCGAATGGGTGTACGCCGCACGCGGAGGTGAAAAGCAAAGCTCACAGCGCTACGCAGGTTCAGACCACCTGTACGAAGTAGCTTGGGCCAAAGGGAATGCAGGAGAAACCGTACACAACGTCATGCAGAAACTGCCCAATTCATTAGGAATCTATGACATGTGCGGCAATGTGATGGAATGGTGTCACGACTGGTATGGACCTTATCCGAATAGCAGCGAAACGAATCCCAAAGGATGCCCCATTGGAGAATACAAAGTGGCACACGGAGGCGCATGGAGGGCCAGTGAGATATTCTGCCTGCCTTCCATACGTACATACGACGATCCGGCGAAAGGTTACAATTACCTGGGCTTCCGCCTGGCATTGGATGCAAGCGCATACGGATACTAAACTGCTGAAGGAATTAATCAGCCATAAAGAAAGCGAGGTGAACCAAGTCCTGACCTCAGTCCTTAAAGCCAAGGATTACAGTCCTTGTAGCCGAGGACTGGAGTCCTTGCAGTAGAATGACTGCAGTCCTCCGATACAAGGACTGAACCTGTTGACTGCATGGATTGATGCGCACGGCAAGAAATCATATCAACGTTCACCCTTTCTGCCCCATATCACCCCATATCTCAACTATTTGTATTACCTTTGCAGCCGAAAACAAAGTGATACAACGATTTGATGAAGACATTTGAAGAGCTCGGTGTGTCGCCGGAGATACGCCGCGCCATCGAAGAGATGGGCTATGTGCAGCCCATGCCGGTACAAGAAGAAGTGATTCCTTATCTGCTGGGAGAAAACAATGACGTCGTGGCACTGGCGCAGACCGGAACAGGCAAAACGGCCGCCTACGGTCTGCCGCTTTTACAGAAGACGGACGTGACCAAGCGCGTCCCCCAGTCGCTCATCCTCTGCCCCACGCGCGAACTTTGCCTGCAAATAGCGGGCGACCTCAACGACTATTCCAAGTATATCGACGGCCTGCGGGTATTGCCCGTCTACGGCGGCTCGTCCATCGAAAGCCAGATACGTGCCCTCAAGCAGGGCGTGCACATCATCGTGGCCACGCCGGGACGCCTGCTGGACCTGATGCAACGCAAGACCGTGTCGCTGGCCACCGTGCAAAACGTGGTGCTGGACGAGGCCGACGAAATGCTGAACATGGGCTTCAGCGAGAGCATAGACGCCATCCTGGCCGACGTGCCGCAAGAGCGCAACACGCTGCTCTTCTCCGCCACGATGAGCGCGGAAATCTCACGCATAGCGAAGAACTACCTGCACGACGCCAAGGAAATCACCATCGGACGCAAGAACGAAGGCACAGCCAACGTGCACCACGTGGTCTACGTAGTACACGCCAAGGACAAATACGAAACGCTGAAGCGCATCGTGGACTATAATCCCAGCATCTACGGCATCATCTTCTGCCGCACGCGCAAGGAGACGCAGGAAATTGCCGACAAGCTGATGCAGGAGGGCTACAATGCCGACTCGCTGCACGGCGAACTGAGCCAGGCGCAGCGTGACGCGGTGATGCAGAAATTTCGCATCCGCAACCTCCAGCTTTTGGTGGCCACGGACGTTGCCGCACGCGGACTGGACGTGGACGACCTGACACACGTCATCAACTACGGCCTGCCCGAAGACACCGAGAGCTACACGCACCGCAGCGGACGCACCGGACGCGCCGGCAAGACGGGCACTTCCGTCGCCATCATCAACCTGCGTGAAAAGGGCCGTATGCGTGAAATAGAACGCATCATCGGCAAGAAATTCGAAGCCGGGAAAATGCCCACCGCCAAGGAAATCTGCGAACGACAGCTGATGAAAGTCATCGACGACCTGGAAAAGGTGAAAGTGAACGAAGAAGAGATTGCCGACTTCATGCCCGACGTCTACCGCAAACTGGACTGGCTCTCGAAGGAAGACCTCATCAAACGCGTGGTGAGCCACGAGTTCAACCGCTTCTCGGACTACTACCGCGACCGTAAGGACATCGAAACAGCCACCGACACCCGTGCCGACCGCAAGGAAAAGAAAGGCAAGAAAAGTGCCTCCGGCGAAGACAACCGCAAAGCCGAACCGGGCTATACGCGCTTCTTCATCAACCTGGGCAAGAACGACAACCTGTTCCCCAATGAGCTTATCGGGCTTATCAACTCGCACGTACGGGGTCGGGTAGAAATCGGACGAATCGACCTGATGCGCAACTTCTCGTTCTTCGAGGTGGAAGAAGAGGCCACACAGCGCGTGCTGAAGGGATTGAGCCGCGCCAACTGGAAAGGACACAAGGTGACGGTGGAAATAGCCGGAGAAGAGCCGGGAAGCACGCCTAAGAAAGCAAAGAAGAGCACACGCAAGCCTAACGCAGACGCTCCCAATAAACGTCGCAAAAAGCCCGAAAACGAGGATATGGAATTTACCCGCACCAAGGGTAAGAAAGATGACTGGAGACAGTTCTTCCAACACGACAACGACCCGCGTTGGCAGGAACCGGACTTTGACGAAGGCGGATGGGCCAAGCCTTCAAAGAAGAAAGGCAAAAAGAACTGATGCCCGCAGAACAGACAGCACTAAAAAAGTCCCGCCACAATGACGGGACTTTTCTTTTATAGTTAGGAAATGCTTATCGGGCAATAATCGCTTACTGACCCATATCCTCGATACCCTTCAAAGCCGTCTTGGCAAGGGCGTTGTTCGGGTCGATGGTCAAGATCTTGTTCCAATATTCCTTGGAGACTGCATAATCCTCGGGCTTGCCTTGCAACATATAGTAATAGCCCAAGTAGCTGTAGCATGTGATCAGGACACGGTTATAGCGCGGGTCGTTCTTGGCGAGAACCAGTTCGACAACCTTCTCATAGTAAGGCTTTGCCAGACCTTGCGTCGTTTCGGGGTCCATGGCAGAACGCGTATGGCCGCGATAGAAATAACCAGCATAGCTGTCAGGAGCCAGTTCACATACCTGTGCATAGAGCGTATCGGCTTCCTGCAAGGCAACTTGACGCTTCTCCAAAGCTACATGGGTCGTGTCCGTACCCTGGTCGTAATACATGCCAGCCAGCGTGAAGATGTTCTCAGTGGTCTTCTCTTCAGCGGGGAGGGCATCGCAATATCTCTTATAGGTCTCAATAGCCTTGTCATAATCTGCATTGCTGGAATAAGCATCGGAAATCTGCTTCAGCAACTCAACAGCCGTCGTATCCAATTCGTATGCCTTCTCGAACTGAACAATGGCACCGGCATAATCCTCGGTAGCGTTCAGCAAAGCACCATAGTAACGATAGTCCAAGCCGGAGTAGTTGACATCCTTCAATTGGTTGAAGAACACGTCCGCAATAGCCTTAGCCTCGTCGTAACGCTTCAAGTCGATGAGGTTGTACATGGCCAGACGGTTGAAGCCCGTGCTCTCAGCGTTCTGCTGCAAGCCTTTGTGGGCAATCTCGTAAGAAGCCTCGAAATCGTGGCTCATGAAGAGGGCGAAAGCATAGCTCAGGATATCGCTTTCCTCGGCAATGTCCGTATGGATGAAGCTCTCATATGCCTTGGCTGCATCAGAGAATTTATTGTTGGAGTAGTAAACCTCGGCCATGGCCTTATCTGCCTGGAGAAGCACGTCCTGCGGAACGCCTGCAACTTGCTTCAGCTGATTCAGCTTGTCGATAGCCATCGTGGGGCTTGCAGATTTGTACGCACGGGCATACTTCAAATAAGCCTCATAGCAGTTGGGGTCGAAGTAAATGGCTTGTTCATAGAGCTGGCAAGCTGTACCCACGTCTTTCTTGGCCAAAGCAATGTCGCCCTCCAGCAACGAAATGCTCGGGTTTTTCTTATCAGCCTTCTTGGCCTTTTCAATAAGCTCAGCCGTTTCCTCCGTCTTTTCTGCATCCAGATAAACTTGAGTCAATGCCAAAATCAGGTCTACATTCTTTTTGTTTTTGCCTTTCATCAACTCCTCAGTCAAATCCCAGGCACCTTCGGGATTAGACTTTATCATTTCCTTCACTTGATTAACGCCGGCCTTCCAATCAGACTCGGTTTGCGCGGAAACCATGCCAGCAAACAACAGGCCTACGCAACATAATGTAACAATTCTCTTGATCTTCATATTTCACTCTTATAAAAAAACAATTATTCATCTTTTACATCCACAATGCGCACCGCCTGAGTGGCAGGCAACAATCCGGACTTTTGGATAATCAACTGTCCGCGGTAGGACTGCAGGAATCCGGAGAATCCCCAGCACAAACCGTTGCGCGGGTCGTTCACCAAGGCATAAATATCACGTCTCAAAGGATAATCGCCATAGTATAAGTAAGCCTGATAGGGCTTGAAACTGTTTGCAACAGTGGGTTGTGTGGAGTAGCTAATCGACATTACGCGGACTTCCTTGTTGAAGGAGAGGCCCGTACTGTCATTTCGGTCGCTTAGCCAATTCACACCAATAATTCCTATAGCACCGGGAGTCTTCGAGACGAAATTGATAACCTCCTTGTTAGTCTTCAAGGCACTCACATTGCCTGCCAGTTGCTTGCCGTGGCAGATGGAGTCGATAGCGAAACGCACCGTGCTCGAGTTCTTGTTGTCGAACACCAAATGTATATCCCCCAAACGGGATTCCGGATAAATATCTTTCCAGCGGGTCTTCTCGCCCACCAAGATGCTTCGGATATTGTCCACGGAGATGAGCGAGTCGGGATTTTCCAGATTGGTAATCAACGCCAATCCGTCAGTCGCAATCTTGATTTCCTGCGGAAAGAACTTGCGGCTGTTGAAAGATTCTTTTTCCTCAGGTGTCAGCTTGCGGCTGGCAATCACCATCCGCAAACTGTCCTTGAGCAAGAGGTTGACAGCTTCGACTTCTGTCACGTAATGGGGAATGATATCTGCTTCAAGATACAGGTTCTCGAAAACGTCTATCTCTTCCTGCACAATGGGTTGGAAACTTTCGTCGGCCGCAATAGCCACCGTCCCGGTCGTGTACGTATCGGTACGTCCATCCTTGGGCGGTTTCTGCTTACAAGCAGTCAACGACATTCCCGCCAACAGGAACAAAAGTCCAAGCTGTCTCACTCTACTATTCATACGCTTATTGCAATCTGAAGGTTACAGGCAACGTGTATCTTACGGAAACCGCCTTACCGTTCTGACGGCCCGGAATCCACTTCGGCATCGACTGGATCACGCGAACGGCTTCCTTGTCCAAAGACGCGTCAACGCCACGCATTACCTTGATGTCACGAACACTACCGTCGGAACCTACCACGAACTGGCAGATTACACGGCCTTGGATACCGTTTTCCTGGGCGATAACCGGGTAACGGATATTCTTACTCAACCAAGCCATCAATTCAGCTTGACCGCCGGGGAACTGAGGAGCCTGTTCTACCATATCGAACACCTCTTCCTCAACGGGAGCTTCCGTAACGACTTGCTTCAAGTCTTCAACCAGCACACCACCTTCTTCGTCCGTACCTTGAACGTCGGCGATAGAGATGGTCACCTTACTTTCCGTCAGTTCTTCCTGGCTCTTCATCTGGTCTTCATCGGCCACTTCCTCATCCTTCTTGATGACAGGAGCCGTGAACTTGATAGAGCTCTTCAGTGCGGGAGGAGGAGGAGCCACCGGCTGCACCTTCTGCACTTCTTCCTGCTTCACTTCGGGTTCTTCCAACTGCGAGAGGGTGGTAACTTCGGTCATCACTTCCTTCTTCTCGGGAGTTACCATTGTTATCAATCTCGGAATGGAGAAACCTACTGCAGCAATCACAATCACCAGCACGACGGAGAAATTCAGACGTCTTGCTGCGCGGGCACGCATCTTATATGCGCCGTATTCCTTATTTCTGCCTTCGAATATAAGGTCACACCATTCTTGAGAGGTCAAATCTATTTTTGCCATATTCTACTTCTTTTTTAGGTGTTACACATTATTCAGCAAGGTTTTCGGCGCCGAATGCACCTTTGGATTCGAAGTTCTTGATGAGGAACTCGTCACCCGCGGCCATATCCGCGATTACGTACTTACCAATGTTGCAAATCTGCATTTCATCCAGAGCATCAATCAGATTTCGGTATGACGCATCGTCCATGGCCTTGATGATGACCGTAGGCGTGTCGTCTCCGGCTTTGATTTCGGAGACTTTCTTGTCATAGTCCTCTTCTGATATCTTCAGGTCCGCTTTCTGTTGCTTCAGTTCATTTACCTGTCTTACGGCAGCGCTGTTACGACGGAGGAGCATGGCGCGCAGACCATCAGCCTTGTATGTGGTTTCCTTCAACGAATTGAAGTCCTCATAGTTGGGCTCTCCTTCATAGTAATACAGCTTGTCTTCGCCGGCCAGCAAGAGCGTGATGGCCTGAGAGGCCTTTACCTTCGAACGCTGTTCGTCGGTAATGTTCTTATCATTGCTGGGCATGCTGATTTCCATCGTCTGAGGCTTGCTCAGGGTGGTACACAGCATAAAGAAAGTAATCAGCAACATGTTCATGTCCACCATCGGCGTGAAGTCCACGCGGACGGTCATTTTTTTCTGTTTGCTGTTGCTTTTCTTATTGCCACCTTCTTGTATTTCAGCCATATTTCACTCCTTTCCATTATTCTTCAGAGGTGGTCTTGAGCGAGGTGATCAGATTGTATCTGTTCTCGCGCAGATCCTGAAGAGAGTTCATTACATTCTTAATCGTCGAATAAGGAGTGGTGGCATCGGCCTTGATAGCAATGCGAAGGTCTCTGTTGACCGAGCGCGCGTTGCGTACCCAATCCTTAAACTGATTGTCCAAACTGTCGCACGGGATACCGGCTGTCTTCAGCACTTCGTTCTGCTTGTCCTCTTCCAAGTCAAGGAAACCCTTCATGCTCTTCATAGGAACGCCGAATGTGCTGGCGGTCTTAAACTTGTTAATCTGTTCAGCCGTGAACTGTATGCCGTACTGGTCGCCCATAGCTGTCAGCACTTGCTCCAAGTCGCTTTGTCTGTCCATGCTCATGAACACCTTTCCGTCCGGGGCAATCAGAATCTGGAGGATATCCGTCTCAGGGATTTTGATTTCGGACACAGAACCCGGTGTGTTCACCTTCACGGGTTCAGGCTTCACGAATGTAGAAGTCAACATGAAGAAAGTCAACAGCAACACTGTCACGTCACTCATCGCCGTCATGTCGATGAATGTACTTTTCTTTTTGATTTTGACTCTACCCATACTTGTAAATTTTAAATTTGAGAAACTTAAACCGGGAATCGGCGGAAAGCCTTACGAGAAGTGTTTCCTGACTCCCCATTTCAATTTACTATTAATGAGTAGCGGCAAATGTCTGTACGATAGAGAAGCCTACTTCGTCGAGAGCGAATGTCAGTTTATCAATCTTGTTCGTGTAGTAGTTGTAAGCGATAACGGCCAATGCACCGGTCAAGATACCGAAGGCCGTGTTGATCAAGGCCTCAGAAATACCTTGTGACAGGGCCATGGAGTCAGCAGAACCACCGGCAGCCAGAGCGGCGAACGAACGGATCATACCGATAACCGTACCGAGAAGTCCCATCAACGTACCCAGCGTCGTGATTGTACCGATGATAGGCAGGTTCTCCTGCATCATGGGCAATTCCAATGCAGTAGCTTCTTCCAGCTCTTTCTGGATAGCCAGTTGCTTCTGGTCCTTGGACAGAACGGTGTTCTTCTCCATTTCAGCATACTTCAACAGCGTAGCGCCTACTACGTTGGCCACGCAACCGCGCTGCTTGTCGCACAGGGACTGGGCAGTAGCCATGTCGTTGTTGGCCAAAGCCACCTTGATGTTAGCAACGAACTTAGCCAAAGAACCACGGCCATAAGCGGCACGGATAGCGAAGAAACGCTCGATGGCCAGGGCGATAACCGTCAGCAACAGGGTCTGGATCACAGGCACGATGACACCACCTTTGTAGATGGTTCCCAGGAAGTTACCCGGCAGCGGGTGGTTGTTCGGGTCGTTGTTCATGAAGTTGGCGGGATTACCCAGCACGAACTGATAGATACAAACTGCCAGAATAAAGCAGCATACAATCACAATCCACGCAGACTTAATACCTTTGAAGCCCACATTCTTTTTTTTGTTTGTTGTTTCCATAACAAATAAGATAAATGAAATTAATTAATAAATAAATATAGGAACATTTGTTTCTCTTTTTCATCCTGCGCACTTCCGGAAGCAAGTCCTCGGGAAAGCCCTCGAAAGGCAGAACTTTGACCCGGCCTCCGCGAAGCCGTGTTCTCCATACCCATAAGGTTCCAAAGTGAGGAGCGTGCCTGTGCACATCTCCCGTTCATAGATTTTTTCCATCGGACATCCTTTCAAAAAGGTTTGCATTCTTAATTTTATTGAATTTTAGGCCGTTTTTTATCAACTACTCACGTCACACCACAGGATAACGGCAACTAAAACGCGACAAATTTAACCCAATCTTCAGATATGTCAAACAAAATATCTAAGAATTTCCGCGATATAGCATATTTTAACGCATTAGGAACGATTTTTTCATAGCATGACAAGTCTCCGCGCCGGGCTTGACCCACGTCAAGAGACGGAGGCAGCCGTCAACCCGCTATTTGCAATTCGCGGATGAGGTTGGCCGCCTTGCCGTATTTTTCGATGATAAACAGCACATAGCGGATGTCCACCCCGATGGTGCGCTGCAGCTCCGGCTCGTAGAGGATGTCGCTGCTCATGGCTTCCCAGTTGCCGTCGAAGGCCAATCCCAGCAGTTCGCCCCGCGCGTTGAACATGGCACTGCCCGAATTGCCGCCCGTGATGTCGTTGTTCGAGATGAAGCAGACCTTCATCTGCCCGTCGCTGTCGGCATAACGGCCGAAGTCGCCGGACGTGAGCAACTCCACCCACCCGGGCTCCACCCGGAAATCCGGGTCGTCCGCATAGGCCTTCACTTTCTCCAAAACGCCCCGCACGGTGGTATAATAGCTGTACGTCGCGCCGTCGTAGGGGTCGTAGCCGCACACCGTACCGAAACTGAGGCGCAGGGTGGAATTGGCATCGGGATAGAAATTGCGGTCGTCATACATGCGGCGCACGGCGGCATTGAGCAGGCGTTCGCCCCGGGCAATCTCGCGCGAAGCGCCATACCCCTGGTAGGTCAGCTCAAAGAGGTGCGTGATGAGGTCTATGCCCAACGCGATGGCGGGATCCTCATAGAGGTTGTACGTGGAGTCCCGCTCGAGGAAGCGCTTCAATCCGCGGGGAGTGGTGACGTCCGACCTGGCGTACAGGTCGTCCACATAGGCGCGGCTGTCACCGCCGAAAGCCGAATCAATGGCCTGATACAGGGAAGGCCAGTAGGCCGAATCCACCTTGGCGCGATACACGTCCAGCGTGGCGGCAAAGACCTCCTTGTCGATGTCCAGATCGAGGTTGGCATAACGCTCCACGATTCTCTCCAGGTTGGACACCACCTGTTCCTGTTCGGCTTCAAAGTCGAAGTTCAGGATGTCCAGCGCCAGTTGCACCAGCTCCGGGCCGTTCAGGAAGGATTCGACGAAATAGGCTTCGGCATGATTGCTCTCCCGGCGCGCCTCATAGTTCTTCTCCAAATCAGATAACAGGGGGGACAAGTGTTTCCGTTCACGAGGCGTCGCGTCTATCCAATGCTGCAATTCCCGCTCCATGGCGCGTTTCTTGTCCAGCACATGCAGCCGCCGGATGGCCCGGTTCATGCCGATGCTGTTCTTCCAATAGTTGGAACTTTCGCTGTACTTGGAGGCATACATCAGGCGGATGCTGTCGCGGCGGTCCATCTCGCGCTTCCAGATGGCCTGCTTCACGCCCCGCACGTCTATCTGCGCCTGGTTGGCGTTGAGCAGCCTCTCCTCGATGCCGAACGAGGAGAGGTAACGCTCCGTACTGCCGGGGAAGCCCAGCGTCATGCAGAACGAGCCTTCTTGATACCCGTCCAGCGAGATGGGCGCCACACAGGCCGCCCGGTAGGGCACATTGTCAGGCGAATAGGCCGCCGGCCGGTTGTCCTTGTCCGCATAGATGCGAAACACGCTGAAGTCGCCCGTATGCCGCGGCCACTCCCAGTTGTCGCGATCCCAGCCGAACTTGCCTATCGACGAGGGGGGCGCAAAGACCAGCCGGACGTCATTGTAATCCCGATAGACGGACAGCCAGAACTCATTGCCGCCATAATAGGCATCCACGGCTCCTACCGTGGTGGAATCTTCCGCCATCACCTCGCGGCCGATGACCCACATCATGGAGTCGATGGCCATCGAGCGGTCGGACTCGTCCATACCGGGACGGACAACGGACAGGACACGCTTCGTCACGTTCTCCTGCCTCACCAAGAAGCGGACAAACAACTCCGGGCAGGGCAGTTCCTCCTCGTGCGAACGCGCCACAAAACCGTCGCGCAGGTAGTCGTGCTCCACCGTGCTGCGCTGGCGGATGCTGCTGAAGCCGCAATGATGGTTGGTGAACACCAGCCCGTCCTGGCTGACCACCACGCCCGAACAAAAGCCGCCGAAGCTGACCACGGCATCCTTCAGCGAAGGACGCCCGGGATTATAGATTTGCTTGGCGGTCAACTCCAAGCCGAGCTCCTTCATTGTGCGGCGGGTCTCCTTGTCCAGGTTGCCCAGCATCCACATCCCTTCATCAGCATGGGCAAAGCCTCCCAGAAGCAGGCACAACGCCCCAATCAGATATTTCAGTTTCATGGTCATGACAGATTCCTTATCTTACTACATATTTATTTCCTGAAAAAGCGGTTAACCACAGGGATATGGGCCAAGGGCAAATCCCGCTTCACCACGTAGGCCACGAACAGCAGCAACAGCACCGTCCGCCACACCATGCGCAGCACCATATTCTCAATGGGCAGATATTCTCCCGCCGCATACAGCACGGCAGCCAGCAGGACATAACCGCCGATAGATTTCAGGTCATATCGGATAGGATACCGCCGCTGTCCCACGAAATAAGAGAGCAGCATGGCCACCCCATACCCTGCAAATCCGCCCCAGGCACAGGCCATGTAGCCGTAGCGCGGCACCAGCAGCACATTGACCGCCACCAGCACCACGCAGCCCGCCAGCGAGAACCAGGCTCCCCAGCGCGTCTCGTCTATCAGCTTGTACCAGAAGGAGAGGTTGAAATAAACGCCCATGAATATCTCCGCCATCATCACGATGGGCACCACGCGCAGGCCTTCCCAATAGTCGCGCCCGATGAGGTACTTCAGGATGTCCAGGTAGAACATCACGGCGAGGAAGGCCAGCAGGGTGAAGATGATGAAGAACTTCATGGCCTGCGCATAGACCTGCCGGTTGTCCTTGTCGCGGCTCTTGCCGAAGACAAATGGCTCGTAGGCGTAGCGGAAGGCTTGGGTCAGCATGGCCATGATCATGGCTATCTTGCTGGCCGCCCCGTAGATGCCCAGCTGCACCACGGCCCCGGCCTTGTCCGGATAGACGTAGGGAAAGATGATTTTGTCCGCCACCTGGTTCAGGATGCCCGCCAGCCCCAGCACCAGCAACGGGAGGCAATAGCGCAACATCCGCCTCAGCAGGGCACGGTCCAACACGTAGGGGAAGCCGCGCAACTCGGGCACCATGCACAGCATCACCGTGGAGGTACATACCAGGTTGAACAGGAAGGCATAGCCCACATCATCCCCGTCCATCCCCACATAATATATAAGGTTAAGCGCAATGTTCAGGAAGATGAACAGCAGCTTCAAGGCGGCGAACTTCAGCGGGCGTTGCTTGTAGCGCAGGTAGGCGAAGGGAATGCTCTGCACGGCGTCCATCGCCACGACAATCATCATCATGCCCACGTACCACGGATGCTCCCCGTAGCCCAGCCATCCGGCAATATAAGGCAGGAAGCCCAGCCCCAACGCCAGGAAGGCGGCTGCGCCCGTGCCCACGGCCAGCAAGGTGGTGGAATACACCCGCATCGGTTCTTCCCCGCTCTTGTTGGCGAAGCGGAAGAAACCGGTCTCCATGCCGCAAGTCAGCAGCACCAGTACCAGCGCCACCCAGGCATAGATGTTCGTCACCACGCCGTACCCTCCGGACTCCACAGCCATGGCCATGGTGTACACGGGCACCAGCAGGTAATTTAGGAAACGGCCCACGATGCTGCTCAGGCCGTAGATGGCGGTGTCTTTTGCAAGACTTTTCAGATTAGCCATATTTTCTTTCTATTATACTCAAAAACAAATAGTTATTCCATCTATCCCAACAGATTGATTTCCAAGCTGGAAGCAGGCGTACCCCTAAGCACGGGCGGGCGTACCGCTAAGCACGGGCGGAGGTACGGGTAAGCACGGGCGGGGATATACCTGTCCGTGGACGCCCAATATATGCCTCAAACGACTGCCACTTACGCCCCTCCGAACAAGTCTGTTTGCACATTGTACCGATTCCGCCCCAAATGCTTGTACGCCAGATCCGTCACCTCGCGCCCCCGGGGCGTGCGCTTGATGAAGCCCTCCTTGATGAGGAACGGCTCGTAGACCTCCTCTATCGTGCCGGGGTCCTCGCCCAGGGCGGTGGCGATGGTGGTCAGGCCGACGGGACCGCCCTTGAACTTGTCGATGATGGTCGTCAGCAGCTTGTTGTCTATCTGGTCCAAGCCGTAGCGGTCGATGTTCAACGCCTCGAGGGCAAAGATGGCAATCTCCGTGTCGATGCTTCCCGAACCTTTGACCTGGGCAAAGTCCCGCACACGCCTCAACAAGGCATTGGCGATGCGGGGCGTCCCGCGGCTACGCGAGGCAATCTCCTGCGCTGCTTTCGTCGAGCAGGGCACGTTGAGGATGTTGGCCGAGCGTTGCACGATGCCCGCCAGTACCTCGTTGTCATAATACTCCAGATGCAGGTTGATGCCGAAGCGTGCCCGCAGGGGAGCCGTCAGCAGACCGCTGCGTGTGGTGGCACCCACCAGCGTGAAGGGATTCAGGTCTATCTGGATGCTCCGCGCCGACGGGCCTTTGTCTATCATGATGTCGATGCGGTAGTCCTCCATCGCCGAGTAGAGGTACTCCTCCACCACGGGCGAGAGGCGGTGTATCTCGTCGATGAACAACACGTCGTTCGGCTCCAGGCTGGTCAGGATGCCCGCCAGGTCGCCCGGCTTGTCCAGCACGGGGCCGGACGTGATTTTGAAGCCCACGCCCAGCTCGTTGGCAATGATGTTGGACAGGGTCGTCTTGCCCAGTCCGGGAGGCCCGTGCAGCAGCACGTGGTCCAGTGCCTCGCCGCGCAGGCGGGCCGCCTTGACAAAGATGCGCAGGTTGTCCACCACCTTGTCCTGGCCGCTGAAGTCCTCGAAGCGCAAGGGGCGCAACACGTTCTCGTAGTCGCGCTCCTTGCCCGTCAAAGGCCGTTGTTCCCGTATGTCGAAGGATTCGTCTTCCATGTTCCGTCAGTTTGGGTGCAAAATAACGAATTTATTTCCAAACAAAAAAATCCGCCTCCGGCACAGGGGATGTATTCCCCGGCCGGAGACGGAATCAGTGGCACCTTTTCCTATCATCAATGGCATTGATGCCTCATCAACGTGCGGGGGAGTATGCACATTCCGCCGACATCTCAAACTCCAGCACGCCGCCCGACAGGATTTGTTCGTGCGTGATATATGTCTTGTCATAAGGCGCGCCGTTGAATGTCATCGACCTGATGTAGCAATTCTCCTGGCTCACCCCGTTGGCCCGCACCGTGAAGGTCTTCCCGTTGGGCAGGCGCATCCTCACCTCCGGATACAGGGGCGAGCCTATCTCATAGCGTCCGCTCACGGGATCCACCGGATAGAAGCCCATCGCGCTGAACACATACCACGCCGACATCTGCCCGCAATCCTCGTTGCCGCACAATCCGGCAGGCGTGTTGAGGTAAAGTTCGTGCATGACCCGCGCCGCATAATGCTGCGTCTTCCAGGGTTGCCCCACAGCATTGAACAAGTAAATGACATGATGGCTCGGCTCATTGCCGTGGGCATACTGCCCTATCATACCCGTGCTGAAGATGGGCAACTCGTCGTCCTCTCCCGGATGGTAAGTGAACATGCTGTCCAGCTTCTGCGCGAAGCGTTCTTTGCCTCCCGCCAGTTCCATCAGCCCGTCCACATCGTGTTGCACCGACCAGAAATATTGCCAGCCGTTGCTCTCGCAGATGTGCGGCATATAATCGTCCGGACTGAACGGCTCCACGAAATTGCCCTTGTCATCCCGGGGTTGCATGAAGCCCGTCTGCGGATTATACACATTCCGGTAATTCTGCGAACGCTTGTAGAACTCGTCCGCCACGTCCTTCCGACCCATCTTTTCGGCCATACGGGCTATGCAGTAATCGTCGTAAGCATACTCCAAAGTCTTGGAGAGCGACCAGTCATCCGCATTATACGGGTCTTTCAGATTGCAAGGCACATAGCCCAGCTCCTTGTACGCCCCGATACCGCGATAATCGTCCAGGTTGGCCGTGGCCACGCAAGCCTCCAACGCCTTCTCCGCGTCAAAATCCCCGATGCCTTTCAGATACGCATCTGCAATGACTGCCACGGCATGATAACCAATCATCATGTCCGTCTCGCTCCCCCACATGTTCCACACGGGGAGACGTCCGTTCTGCTCATAGAAAGCGATGAAGGACTTCACCATGTCGTTCACCCGCTCCGGTGCCACATAGGTGAAGAGGGGATGCGCGGCCCGAAAAGTATCCCATAGGGAAAAAGTGCTGTAATTGGTCCATCCCTCAGCCCGGTGCACCTGTTTGTCCGGGCCATAATACGCCCCGTCCACATCACTATATAAGGTAGGCGCCAGCATCGCATGGTAGAGGGCGGTATAGAATTTCACCTTTTCATCTCGGTTCCCGCACTCGATTTCTATCTTGCCCAACTGTTCATCCCAATCTTTCCGGGCCGAGGCCAGGCATTTGTCGAAATCATTATCGGGCATTTCCACCTGCAAGTTGCGCATCGCTCCCTCCATGCTGACGCCGGACAAAGCCGTGCTGACCACCAGTTGCTCGCCTTCTTCCGTCTTGAAGTCCAAACGGGCAATGACAGATGTTCCAATCTGCTTGCCTCCGCTCATGATAGCCTCCGTGTCCAGGCTCATCTTGTCGAACGGACGCGAGAAACGGGTGCAGAAGAAGACGCGCTGTCCCCTCGCCCATCCGTTGGAAAAGCGATAACCGCGCAAGGTTACGGAATCCACCTGCTCGATGTGTGCGTCCTGTGTGGCATCCCAGTTCATGGCCTTCCGCAGGTTCAAGAATACCACCGCATCCGCCTTGGGGAACGTATAACGCTGCACGCCGCAACGGGACGTGGCCGTCAGCTCCACGTTGATGTCATAATCCGCCAAACGCACCTGGTAATAGCCCGCCGAAGCCGATTCGTCGTCATGCGAAAACCTGGAATGAATGCCCAACGAGCCTTTGGCCTCCCGATAAGGCAAGGTGACGGGCATAAAAGAAATATCATACAAATCACCGGCTCCCGTCCCCGAAAGATGGGTATGGCTGAAGCCCGCGATGGTGCTGTCCGGCCAGAAGTAGCCGGCAATGCGGTCCCATCCCGGCAAACCATTGTCCGGGCTCAGCTGCACCATGCCGAAAGGCACTTGCGCCCCCGGATACGTGTTTCCCGTGAAGTCCGTACCGATAAAAGGATTGACACAATCCGCCAAGCTCTCTGCCCGGCCTTCTGCCTCCGCCGACGTGCAAGCCACGAACGAAATCAGCAACGACGACACCATCAGAAACTGGCCTAACAACTTATTCATAGACATCATACTTATTTTATCTTTCTATTCCACATCCGATTTATCAAATCATGTGCAAATATAAGCATAATGACCTTCATTTGTGGCAAAACTCCTCAAGAAACAGGTTCCTACAGACAGTTTGGCCCGCATCTTCTGCGCATAAAAAATTCACCATTACTTGTTGGCGGGATTAGCCCCTTGCATATATATGATTATGCTTACAGGCAAGGGATTGTATGACAGAGGTTTGCTTTAATTTATCCTATAGACACAGCCTTTCACGAGCTGAAGTCCTCCGCTGTAAGAACTGAAGCCATGACCACCCCATAGCAACGTTTGGTGTTTAGCGATGAGTTAACGGTGCCGGGAAGAAGAAAATGAGCGGCACACTTGGATATCCGAGGAGGAAAGGCTACCTTTGCTGAAAGATTGGCAAACGGAGGCCTTTCTCCCTTTTCTTTTACGTATAACAAACAAAAAAACGCATAACCCTTATGGAAATCCTCCTCGCAACCCTCGTCGGCCTCATTGCAGGCGTATGGATTGGCATCCTTGTCTCACAAAACAAAAGACAGGCCCTGCAAACCCAAACGGAAGTGCTGAAGGCACAAGTGGAAAACGAAAAGACACATGCCCAAGCCATGCTGGCCGCCCAAGAAGAACGGCACAAAGAAGGCATGGCCGCCCTCCAGGCGCGCTTCGACGAGACTATGAACACCATGAAGGCGCAGGTGCAGGCTGCCACGGACGAACTGCTGAAGCAACGCCAGAAAGAGTTTGCCGAACAGAGCAACACCAACTTGGGACAGATTGTCACCCCCTTGCGCGAAACTATTGACAGGATGAAGAAAGCCATGGAAGACAATACACTGAAACAGACTTCTATGAGCAGCGAGATGCGGACGAACATCGAGCACATGATGCGCCAAAGCCAGGCCGCCCAAAAGAGCGCGGAGGAACTGACACGCGTCTTCAAGCACGGCAGCAAGGTGCAGGGCGACTGGGGCGAAACGGTGCTGGACGAGCTGCTGGAGGCACAAGGACTGACGCGAGGCATACATTATGACACGCAGGCAGTCATCCGCGATGCTTCAGGGCAGGCAATCAAATCGGAGGGAGGAAGCACGATGCGCCCGGATATCATCCTGCACCTGGACCAGCGGCGCGAGGTCATCATCGACTCCAAGGTGTCGCTCACGGCCTTTATGGATTATGTCAATGCGGAAAACGAAGAAGAACGACAGCAATACCTCAAGGCGCACATCGCCAGCCTGCAAAACCATGTGAAAGAATTGGCTGCCAAAGATTATTCCTCTTACATCCAGCCGCCCAAGCTGAAGATGGATTACGTCATCATGTTCGTGCCCCACACAGGTGCCCTCTGGACGGCTCTCAACGCGCAACCCGACCTGTGGCGCAAGGCGATGGACAAGAACGTGTTCATCGCCGACGAACAGACGCTCTTTGCCGCCCTGCGCATCATCAACCTGACCTGGACGCAGATAGCCCAGGCACAGAACCACGAGAAGGTGTATGCCCTGGCCAACGAGATGCTGGACCGCGTGGGCCAGTTCATGAAGAAATACCAGGCCATCGGCAAGGCTCTGGACAACGCGGCCAAGGCCTACGAGGACGGGGAAAAGAAGCTCCTCCCCACGGGGCAAAGCATCCTGCAGACCTGCGCCAAGCTGAAGAAGCTGGGCGCAAAGGCAAGCGAGCGGAATCCCCTGCCGCAACTGACAGACGTGGAAAGTACAGAAGTCCCTGACAGCAACTCTCCGGCAGAAGCGGACTGACCGCCCACCCGGACCTATTCCGTGTACTTCGAGGGAGGCACGCCGAACTGGGCTATGAAATGCTTTCGTAACGTACGCACATCGCTGTAACCCACCTGTTCGGCCACTTCCTGCAAGCTGTAACGGTTTTCCAGAATGAGTGTAGCCGCTTTGCTCATACGCACGCTGCGAATCATATCAATAGCGTTCAGCTGGCTGCGCTGCTTGATTTTCCGGTACAGCGTGGGCTGGCTCATGTGCAGGGCATCGGCCAGGGACTTCACATTGAAATGCTCATCCGACAAGTTGGCCTCTATGACCTGCATAACCTGTTTGATGAAATAGTCTTCCGTCTCCCCTTCCTTTTCTTCCTCGTGCTTCAGCCTCAGGGTGCCGGCATACAGTCTCTTCAGCCTCTCCCGTTGACGGAGCAGGCCTGCCACCCTCGCCTCCAGCATTTCCGGGTTGAACGGCTTCATCATGTAGTCGTCCGCACCGATGCGCAAAGCCCGGATGGCGTCCGTGTCTTCCGATTTGGCCGTGAGCATCAGGATGGGCACCGAGGCCGTCCGCAGGTCTTCCTTCAAGGCGCGGCAACACTCCAGGCCGTCCATCACGGGCATCATGATGTCGCAAATGATGATGTCCGGCAGCTGCTCGTTGACACGGCGCAAGCCCTCCTCCCCGTTCTCCGCCTCGTCCGTCAGGTACTGGGCAGAAAACAGCTGGCAGATGTAACGCCGGATGTCCGCGTTGTCGTCAATGACCAGCAAGCGTCTTTTTTCCTCCTCCGTCCCGGCGGGAGTCTCTGGTGTTTGTCCGGATGCCGGAGCGGGAACGGGCGAAGCCTCCTCCGCCTCGTCGTTGAAGTGGGCATTCCCTTCAGGGATATATAGGCTGAAGACGGTGCCTCCCCCGGGTGCATCGTCCACCTTGATGTAGCCATGATGCAAGTCCACGATGTTCTTCACGATGCGCATCCCGATGCCAATCTGCGTGGAATAGGCCGGTGCTTGCGACCCTGTCCGATAGGGTTCGAACAGGAAGTCCTTCACCTCCTTCGGAATGCCACGGCCGTTGTCACTCACCACGAAGCAGCAGGCCGGATAACCGTCCATCACCGTCTTGTGGACAGAGAGGCGCACCGTGCCCTGCGGACGGGTGTACTTGAAGGCATTGGACAGCAGATTGCGAAGGGCGCTCACCAGTTTCTCCGCATCGACCCAAAGCGTGCAAGGCTCCGGCAATCCTTCCACCAGGAACTGGTAGTTGCCAGCCTCGACCACCGCCTGGAAGGGACGGCTCGCTTCCTCCACCAGACGGGAGGCCTCCGTCTCCTCCACACGAAGCTTCAGCATATTGACCTCCATCTTCCGCAAATACAGCAACTGGTCCATCAATGCGTGCAGCAAGCGACTGTTCTCATAGGCCATGCGGACTTTGTGGCCCACCGGCGAGGGCAATTCCGCCGTATACAGCAATTCGTGAAGCGGAGCCATAATGAGCGTGAGCGGAGTGCGCAACTCGTGCGTCATTTGCGTGAAGAAGCGTTCCCTTTCCATCCGCAGCTTCTTCTCGTTGTCCCTTTCCACCTGAGCCGCAAAGACCTCATGCTCCAACCGCATCTCATGCTCCAGCCGCTTGTGCCTCAGCTGGAGACGCCTGAGCACGGCATAGAGCAAGAGGGTGGCGACCACGATGACCAGGATGCGGAGCCACAAGGTATCCGTCCAATGCGGCCGGATAGTCACGTACAAGGTTGTCACCTCGGCCGTGCTGTCCGCGGTGTTGTCAGAGAGCAGGTTCTTCACTTCAAAGGCATATTTCCCCTTCTCCAGGTTAGCATAGGATATCTTCTCCTCACCACGGGTATATATCCATTCACGCTGATAGGGATACAGGCGGTAAGCGTACATCTGCTGCTCGTCCGAATAAGAAAGGTTGCTGAAGGTGAGCGAGAAATTCCGGTTGGCGTGACTCAGGTGGATGTCGGACGTATAAGAGACGCTGTTGGACAAGATGACCTGCCCGTTGATTTCCTGGCGGATGGCCACCGGGCGGTTGTTGACCTCCAAACCGGTTATCAGGACTTTCTGCTGCTTCCCGGACTGCTTGAACCGCTGCGAATTGAAATACGTGAGGTTCTTGTTGTTTCCCCAGAACAGAAAGTCCTGCCAGAAGAAAGCCGAACGATTGCTGCCTGACACATAATAATTATAAAACAACTTCTGCTGTTTGTCGTAGTGGGAAATGCCCGAATTGGAACCCAGCCATATATCTCCGCTCTCATCCTCGGTGATGCAGCCAATGAAGTTGTTGCACAAGCCGTCCTGCGTGGTATAGACGCGGACGACCTTGTCCTCCGAGGGAGAAAGCAGGGCGAAACCATTCATGTAACCGACGTACAGCAGCCCGTCCCGAGAAGCGTGAAGCGAGCGGACCGACTGCTCCGTCATGCCTGCCCGGTTCTCATAACCCATATTCAGGCGCTCCCCTTCTCCATCGTACTTGCATACCCCAGCGTGGTAGTTCCCAGCCAGATGGAATGATCGGTAGTCTCCGCCAACGCCCTCACATGGAACGGCGGGAGCGCCTTGCCGTCTTCCCCGCGGAAAGTCACGGGTCTGCATTGGCCGGTCGTGTCTGTCAAGAGCAACAAGCCTTCTTCCGTACCTGCCCAGATGCGTCCCCGGCTATCGGCCAGCAGGCTCCAGACTGCCGACTTGTTCTGGAAGCCTTTTCCATCCCGCAGCCCGAAAGTCCTGAGACGCCGGTCATGGTGTCCATACTTGGTCAGGGTGCCGTCCGCATTGCCAAACCAAAGATTGCCCCGTCCGTCCTTCATGCCGCACAACACCGTGCGGTCCAGCCGTCCCGCTCCATCGCCGACTTGCTTGAAATCCAAATCTTCATCCGGTTTGAAAGGGGAGCAGCTGCGCAGGAGTCCCTCATGGAACGTGGCCAACCATACGTAGCCTTGGTCATCGCCCAGGATTGAGCAAATCTCGTTATGGCGGTTTTGGTAAAAATGTCGGTAGAATCGGTTCCGCAAGTCAGACCAGATGCCCCCTCCGCCATCCGTTCCTATCCACAAGATGCCCTTGGGGTCGTAGTAGACGGAAATCATACGGGTCTCGATGTCTCGGAATATCGGGGAAGAAGCATTGTTGAACACCTGCGTCGTAATCCGGTCCGGATGTTTCCGGTCCAGGGTCAGCAGGGTATATCCATTCCATGTCACTGCCAGGTATCTGTCCGGCGCCAGCCGCACCACCCCAAAGGCATCCGTATGCGACAGCTGATTGGGCACATGCCGGCCGCGATAAGTCAGCCGGATTTTCCGCCCGGTCCGTATGTCATAGCGGATGATGCCATGGATAAGCGTGGAGACCCAGACATAGCCGACGTCATCGAAGTACACGTGAGTGACATCCACCCTATTCCCCAAGCCCAGGTCCACCAGCACATACTTGTCCGGTTGCCGTGCCTCTGCCACGACCATCTTGCCGTTTGCATCGGCCACGCACAAATGTTTCCCGTCACCGCTCAAAGCCAGTCTGGAAAGTCTGCCGTCCAATCCTTTCCAACCGGTATGCCGCCGGAGGGTCTGAAGCCGCAGGGTATCAGCGCCAGAGGGCGACACCCGTTTCATCAACAGCAATTCGGAAGGTGTCAATACCCACAGCGTATGGTCGAGGCCGGGACTGGTGGCAATGGCAGGGATGCCCTGCCCTTCTTCCGTCCGCACAGGCAGAAAATGCTCGCTCCTCAAATCGAAGGCATGCAACGTATCCCTGCTCCGGAAGCACAAGATGCCGTCAAAGGCTTCCGCCAAACCTGATATCCTGTCACTTTCACGGTCGAACACGAAGTTACGGATACGCTTACCGTCGAAACGATTCAACCCATCCCGGGTACCCAGCCAGATGAATCCCTGGCTATCCTTGCAAATGGAATGAACGGTGTTGTCGGACAAGCCGTCTTTCATGGTCAGCACATGCAGGTCTCTCTCAAAGAATGCATGGCAAGGCATTTGTGCACATAAGCACAGAAAAATAATTGACAATATACAGATTCTCGGTTTCATGGCAACAAATATAGATATAATCTGCGGGATTCTACACCGGCAACCTAAAGAAAAAGCGGAGGGTAGTAGCCATCCTGCCAAGGAATCAATGCCAATGATTCTCCCCAATCAATGCCAATGATTCCCCCCAATCAATGCCAATGATTCCTCCCAATCAATGCCAATGATTCCTCCCCTAATCAATACCAATGATTCTAGTAGTCATCGCAAAAGCCTGTAGAGAGGCTCCCAAAGACGACTTCAGCGCAAAGAAATGACACTTTCAGGCATACTTGAATTGAACATGACGTGCATTTGAAATGAACGTGCAAAGGGTTGTCCGGGCTTCCGCACTACCTTTGTGGACAAACAAACTACCTAATCAATTAACCTAATTAAAAAGAAAAAACATGAAAAGAAGCCTTTTTACCTTCTTAATGATTCTGGGCTGCCTATGCATGTATGCCCAGCATTCAAGCATTACCGGCAAGGTCAGAGACCGCCAGAATGAACCCGTCATCGGGGCCAGTGTTGTCGTGAAGGGAACTTCCCAGGGCGTCATTACCGACATCGAGGGAAACTTTGCCCTCAAGGATGTTCCGTCCAAAGGAACTCTTCAAATATCCTATATCGGATACAAGACCACTGAAGTAGACATCACCCCCTCCCAAAACTTCTACGCCATTACCTTGGAAGAAGACAACCAGCTATTGGACGAGGTAGTCGTAGTAGGATTTGGCACGCAACGCAGAGCCAACCTGACGGAAGCAGTAGCCACCGTAGACACCAAGGCCTTGGAATCGCGCCCAGTAACCAGTCTGGGACAATCCCTGCAAGGCACCGTGCCCGGTTTGAACCTCTCCGTGGGCAACATGGGTGGCCAGCTGGGCCAGTCCATGGATGTCAACATCCGCGGTACAGGCACCATCTCCACCGGTTCCACAGCCGCCACACTGGTATTGATTGACGGTATCGAAGGAAACATGAACAACCTGAACCCGGACGACGTGGAGTCCATCTCCGTGTTGAAGGACGCGGCCGCAAGCTCGATTTACGGTTCACGCGCCGCATTCGGCGTGATTCTCATCACAACCAAGAAAGGAAAGGTTGGCAAAGCCAGCGTAAGCTATGCCGGCAATGCCCGTTACTATGGCCCCTTGTCACTGCCCAACCTGATGAATTCCTGGGACTTCGCCAATTACTTCAACGAAGGCAGCATCAACAGCGGCGGCACGCTCATCTTCACGGAAGAGACCTTGGATCGCATCCAGCAGTATATGCGGGGAGAAATCACCACCAGCACCATCCCCAACACCAACGGGAACTGGCAATTCCACCAGCTGGCCAACGACAATGTGGACTGGTATGACAAACAATACAAATGGTCGTGGGCGCACGAACACAACCTGAACATCAACGGCGGTTCGGAGAAGATGCAGTATTATGTGTCGGCCAACTACCTGGGCCAGGACGGAAACCTGCGCTTCGGCGATGATTCCTACGAACGCATCAACACCAATGCCAAGCTGAACGCACAACCTTTCAAGTGGCTGGACGTGGAGGTGAACGTGAAGTATGTACACACCAACCTGGACAATCCCTTGTACACGGACTTGGGCGGCCTGCTCTACCACGACATCGTGCGTATGTGGCCCACCATGCCATTCAAGGATCCCAACGGCCACTACATGCGCAACGGCAAGCTGGCCCAACTGACCAACGGAAGCCGTTCCGTAACCGCCAATGACAACATGTACCTGCAAGGCCAACTGGTATTCCATCCCTTGAAAGGCTGGAACATCTATGCAAGCGCCGGCCTGCGCACCATCAACGAATATCGCAAGCAGAACCTGAACAAGGTTTATGAATACAACGTAAACAACGAACCTCTGCTCCTGGCTTACGGCGGCAACTATACCGAAGGCCAGACAGGTGCCATGCAACGGTGGGTACGCGCCAACCATCTGACGACCAGCTTGTACACGGACTATGAGTTCGACATCAACCAGGACCACATGTTCAAGGTGATGGTCGGAATGAACACCGAGAAATACAATCACCGCGTGCTGAACGTGCAACGCATGGACCTCATCACGGAGAGCGTGCCTGAAATCGGGGCGGCCACCGGCGACGACGTCATCAATGACGCCTCGGCCTATTCCTGGGCTACGGCAGGATTCTTCGGTCGACTGAACTATGACTACAAGGACCGCTATTTCATTGCCGCCAACATCCGCTATGACGGTTCGTCACGCTTCCTCCGCAAAGACCGCTGGGGCACCTTCGGTTCCTTCTCCTTGGGCTGGAACGTGGCCCGCGAAGAATTCTTCCCCTTGGACGAAGAGCTGATGAGCCAGCTGAAGCCCCGCCTGTCCTGGGGTACGCTGGGCAACCAGAACACCACGTCCTACTATCCCATGTACCTGCTGCAAAACGTGGCCACCAATAGCGGCAGCTGGCTGATGAACGATGCCTACCCCACCGTGGCCAGCGTGCCGGGCACCATCGCAAGCTCGCTGACGTGGGAGACCATCAAGTCGCTGAACGTGGGCTTCGACCTGTCCATGTTCAACAACCGGTTCACGGCTAACTTTGACTACTTCATCCGCAAGACCCTCGACATGGTAGGTCCGGCAGCCGAAATCGCACACATCTACGGTACCGGCATGCCTTCCACCAACAACACCGACCTCCATACCAAAGGCTGGGAACTCGCCTTGAACTGGCGCGACCAGGTGGGCAAAGTGAACTACCATGTCGGCTTCAACATCTCGGATGCACGCACGTTTATCGACCGTTATCCTAACGAGTCCAAATCGTTGTCCACGTATTATGAAGGACAGGAACTGAACGACATCTGGGGCTATGAGACTCACGGCATCGCCAAGAGCCAGGCAGAGATGGACGAATGGCTGGCGGCAGGCAACCGCCCCTCCTGGGGTTCCGGTTGGACGGAAGGAGACATCATGTATGTGGATCAGAACGGCGACGGCGTTATCAACACGGGAGCCAACACCCTGAACGACCCGGGCGACCGAGTGAAGCTGGGCAACAGCACCCCACGCTTCCGCTTCGGCCTGAACCTCGGCCTGGAATGGAACAACATTGACTTCAGCATGTTCTGGCAAGGCGTGGCCAAACGGGACCTGTGGCTGGATGGACCGGTATTCTGGGGACTGACCGGCGGCCTGTGGCAATCCACCGGCTTGGAAGAACACCTGGATTATTACCGTCCGGAAAATACCACTTCCGTATTCGGACCCAATACCGACGCTTACTTCCCGCGTCCCTACATGGATAGCGACAAGAACCAGCAGAGACAAAGCCGTTACATGCAGAGCGGTGCCTACATGCGACTGAAGAACATCCAGCTTGGATATACATTGCCCAAACAAGTACTCAACAAGATTGGCATGGAATACCTCCGCTTCTACGTCAGCGCGGAAAACATCTGGACCATCAGTAGCCTGCCCAACGGCTTTGACCCCGAAACGGCTTATTCGGGCTATACGCAAAACAACTCGGGAAAGACTTATCCGCTGCAGGCAACCGTATCCTTCGGCGTAAATGTGACATTCTAACAACAACCAAATAGTATACACAATGAAAAAG
This sequence comes from Candidatus Bacteroides pullicola, assembly GCA_019115825.1. GTDB lineage: Bacteria > Bacteroidota > Bacteroidia > Bacteroidales > Bacteroidaceae > Bacteroides > Bacteroides pullicola. The sequence continues at coordinate 125,452 of DXCV01000056.1, read as the reverse complement.
ACCATATTTTACTCCATGTGCATCACAGCCGGACTGAGCCTGGCTTCGTGCAACGACTTTCTGGACTTAGAGCCCATCACCGATGTGGCCACCACTGAATACCTGTATGCGGAAAACGACCTGGCCGCATACGCCGCCAACCTTTATGCCTTTGACTTGGGATATGATAACTTCAGCGGCAAAGGGAACGTATGCCTGCCTTCGCATGGCACAGGCTACAACCTGGGCTTGTTCGATGACGACAACGGTACCGACAATCAGACAGCCAATACGCCCAACCAGCTTTTCGTTACCGGGCAGACCTATGTAGGCGACTACAACCTGTGGAACGACTACCTTACCGCCATACGTGCAGCCAACTATTTCCTGGAAAGAGTTCCCCAACGTCTTGAGAACGGTGAGATTTCCGGTACCTCCGCCAACATCAACCACTACATCGGCGAGGTCTATTTCTTCCGGGCCTGGTTCTATTCGCAGGCATTGGAGAACCTGGGCGATTTCCCCATCCTGACCACCACGCTGAGCGAAGATTACAACGAAGTACGCGAGGCTTCCCGACGCCGCCCGCGCAATGAGGTAGCCCGTTTCATACTCGAAGACCTCGACAAGGCCTATGAACTGATGCAGGCAACGCCCCCCATGAGCAACCGTCTGACACGGGATTGCGCGGCATTGCTGAAAAGCCGGGTAGCCCTGTTTGAGGGAACATGGGAGAAATACCACGCCGGAACCGCATTCGTACCCAACGGACCGGGATGGCCCGGAGCGGATATGGACTACCTCAGCGGATACAGTTATGACGCCAACACGGAGATAAAATATTTCCTCCAAGAAGCCATTGAAGCGGCCGATATCGTAGCACAAGGCCATGGGCTGTACGAGGACTATGCCGCCATGTTCAACTCTATAAACCTGAGCGGCATGGACGAAGTCCTGCTGTGGCGTGCTTATGGCGTGAGCTCCAACGCTACCGTTTTCCATCACGTAGTGGACTATCTGCAACGCAACGGCAGCGGCAACACAGGCTATACGCGCTCGATGGTAGACGCTTTCCTGATGAAAAACGGACTGCCCATCTATGCAAGCGGTTCCGGCTATCAGGGAGACGACACCTATGAACACCTGTTCAGCGGACGCGACCCCCGCATGGACATGTGCATCCTGAAGACCGGCGATCTGCTCTCCGACGGTCCCAATCTGGTGGATTACGTCAAGGAAGAAGACGGTTTTGGCTACTTCTACCGTTCGCCCATCTTCGAGGGACAAGTAGAGAACGGAAATCCCACGGGCTACAGCCTGCGCAAGGGCCTGAACACATCAGGAGAGATGAAGACCACCAGCCCCTCCTATACGGGTTGCCCGGTGTTCCGCGCAGCGGAGGCTTACCTGAACTACATCGAAGCTTATTATGAACTGAACGGGAACCTGGGAGGCAACTGCGACACCTACTGGAAGGCCTTGCGGCAACGTGCAGGCATGTCCACCGACTACCAGCTGACCATCAACAACACCGTAATGGCCCAGGAACGTGCCGACTGGGGAAGCTACTCCGCCGGACAGCAAGTGGACCCCACCCTGTACAACATCCGACGTGAGCGCCGCATCGAGCTGATTTCGGAAGGATTCCGCCTGGCCGACCTGAAGCGTTGGCGCGCGTTGGACCAGGTAAAGAACGTGCATATCCAAGGCTTCAACTTCTGGGACAGCATGTATCAGCTTTACACAGACCCGAATCCGGAAGGAGCAAGTGCCAAGCTGACCAGCATCACACTCCAACCTTATGGCACCTCCAACGAGCCGAACATCTCCGCTCAGGATGACCCGTATGCCGAAGGCAAATACTACCTGCCGTACCGCAAGAGCGAGAGCAACATCGGCTTTGAAGGACTGAACTGGACGGAAGCCAAATACCTGTATCCCATCAGCAATTACGAATTCCGTCTGACCACGGAACAGGCCGGTTCCAATGACTTCGCCACCTCGTCCATCTATCAGAATCCCGGATGGGGCATGACGGACGGCACCCTACCCGAAGGAGAATAACTGCCCCGAAAGCCAGACTTTGGCTTGACGACAACAACCGCCACCAACGATTCTTTTTCAGATTGGTGGCGGTTATTTCAAATTAAACGCCTACCTTTACATTTTCAGATTGCCACAGGCCATATCTGCTTAAAGAAAAAAGTATGAATAGAATTTTGTTCACATCGCTGTTGGCGAGTTCCCTATCCGCAGGACTCTATGCCCAAGAAGACCAAAAGCCCAACATCGTATTGATTTTATGCGATGACATGGGGTTCTCCGACCTGGGCTGTTATGGGGGCGAGGTAGAAACTCCCAACATAGACAACCTGGCCCAAGAGGGGGTCCGCTTCAGCCAGTTCAAGAACACAGGCAGGAGTTGCCCTACCCGCGCCTCTTTGCTGACAGGCCGTTACCAACATGAAGTCGGAATGGGCTGGATGACAGCCGTAGACGAGCACAGACCCGGGTACAGAGGGCAGTTGTCCAAGGAGTACCCCACCATCGCGGAGGTCCTGAAAGCCAACGGATACACCACCTGGATGAGCGGGAAATGGCATGTGACCGTAGACGGTGCCTTCCACGCGCCCAACGGCAGCTATCCGGTACAAAGAGGGTTTGACCACTATTACGGCTGCCTGAGCGGAGGAGGAAGCTACTACAAGCCCACCCCCGTATATAGCGATCTTACGCCCGTCACGGAATTCCCGGACGATTACTATTACACTACGGCCATAACAGACTCTGCCGTCAGCTTCATACACCAGAATCCCGCCGAGAATCCCATGTTCCTGTACGTGGCCTATTATGCTCCACATCTGCCCCTCCAGGCACCGGCCAACAGGGTGGAAAAATGCCTGGAACGCTACAAGGCCGGCTATGACGTGCTGCGCCGACAGAGGTTCGAGCGACAGAAAGAAATGGGGCTGATACCTGCCGACATGCCCTTGCCTGCCTTTGACCAGGAATTCGGAGGGAAACGACCCGCCTGGGAAGAACTGACGGACGAACAACGCCGGCAATGGACCCGGGACATGGCCACCTACGCGGCGATGATTGAAGTGATGGACGACGGCATCGGACAGATTGTAGATGCCTTCCGTCAAAAAGGTACCTTGGAAAACACCGTATTCATGTTCCTCAGCGACAACGGAGCCACCTTGGAAGGAGGTTATCTGGGACAACTGATGGCCGACCTGTCCAACACGCCTTACCGTAGCTACAAGCAGTGGTGTTTCCAAGGAGGCATAAGCACTCCGTTCATCCTGACCTACGGAGATCCGGACAAAAACCGGATGAAAGGCGATATCCTGTCGGCGACTTCACACGTCATCGACCTGTTACCCACTTGCATGGACTTGGCCTCGGCCACTTGGCCTGCCAACTTCAAACATGCAGATTTGCCGGGAAGAAGCCTGTTGCCTGCCCTAAAAGGCGAACAACCGGACAGCCGAACTTTGTTTTTCGAACATCAGAGTTCCTGCGCCATCATCAACGGACATTGGAAACTAGTACGTGCCAATCAACATAAACCATGGGAGTTGATTAATCTCCAAACAGACCCCTTCGAAACCACGGACCTGGCCTCCCAATACCCGGAGAAGGTGAAAGCCTTGGAACACGAATGGAACCAGTGGGCCCAACGAGTGCACGCATTCCCCCTGGAAGACAAACCCTGGGGGCAGCGCATCGAGTTCTACCGGAACCTTAACAGCGACCAAAGCGGACAATCCGAATAATCGATAAACATAACAAACCGAACAAGAAAAGCAGTCATGAGAAAATTATTACTAAGCCTCGCCTTGGTGGTCTACACATGGACCGGCATGGCACAAGAAAGCGACATGCCACTTCCCAGTCAAAGCCAACTGGCCTGGCACGAAGCCGAGATGGGCGTGGTGTTCCACTACGACCTGCACGTGTTCGACGGACAAGTATATGGGCAAGGGAACAACCGCATCAACCCGATAGAAGACTACAACATCTTCAACCCCACCCAACTGGACACCGACCAATGGATAGAAGCCGCCAAGGCGGCAGGCGCCAAGTTTGCCGTATTGACCGCCACCCATGAGACGGGCTTCGGCTTGTGGCAGAGCGACGTGAATCCCTATTGCCTGAAGGCCGTGAAATGGCGCGACGGCAAGGGAGACATCGTGCGCGACTTTGTCAACTCCTGCCGCAAATACGGCATCCGGCCGGGCATCTATGTGGGCATCCGCTGGAACTCGCTGCTGGGCATCCACAACTTCAAAGCCGAGGGCGACGGGGACTTTGCCCGCAACCGCCAGGCCTGGTACAAGCACCTCTGCGAAAAGATGGTGACGGAGCTCTGCACCCGCTACGGGGACCTGTTCCTGATATGGTTTGACGGCGGGGCCGATGACCCGAAAGGACTGGGACCCGATGTGGAACCCATCGTCAACAAGTATCAGCCCAACTGCCTGTTCTACCACAACGTGAACCGGGCGGACTTCCGCTGGGGAGGCTCGGAAAGCGGCACCGTGGGCCATCCCTGCTGGTCCACCTTCCCCACGCCCTACAGCCACAGCAACGCCACCGACGGCGTGCAGGCGCACAACGTGCTGCTGGCACACGGAGACCCGGACGGCGGCTATTGGGTGCCGGCCATGGCGGACACGCCCTTGCGGGGATACAACGGACGCCACGAATGGTTCTGGGAACCGGGCGACGACGACAAGTCCCTCTATCCGCTGGACAACCTGATGGACATCTATGAAAAGTCGGTGGGCCGGAATGCCACGCTCATCATCGGCCTGACACCCAATCCGGACGGTCTGTTGCCGGCAGGCGACGTGGCACGGCTGGAAGAATGGGGCCGGGAAATCAACCGCCGCTTCGGACAACCCCTGGCACAGACTTCCGGGCAGGGGAAACGCCTCCGCCTCTCCCTGAAGGGAAAGCAGACGGCCAACTACTACATCCTTCAGGAAGACCTCAGCCAAGGCCAACGCATCCGCTCCTACCGAGTAGAAGCCAAGGTGGCGGGGAAATGGCAGACCGTGGCACAGGGCACATCCGTGGGACATAAACGCATCGAGGCATTCGAACCGGTCGAGGCGTCAGACTTCCGCGTGGTGGTGGAGCAATGCAAGGGGACTCCCTGCATACGGAATTTCAGCATATACAACACTAATCACTAAACACCTTCTCCTTATGAACAAGTATTTATTATCGGCCATCTCATTGGCCTCTTTGATACCGGCGAACGCCCATCCGGGTAAAGGCACGACACCGGCACAAACCAACGAAGCGAAACGCCCGAACATCATCCTCTTCCTGGTGGACGACATGGGCTGGCAGGACACTTCGCTGCCCTTCTGGACGGAAAGGACACCCTACAACGAGATGTTCGAGACGCCCAACATGGAGCGCCTGGCCGAGAAGGGCATGGTGTTCACCCAAGCGTATGCCTGCAACATCAGTTCGGCCACCCGCTGCAGCCTCATCACCGGAGCCAACAACGCCCGGCACCGCGTGACCAACTGGACCCTGGAGCGCGACAAGACCACCGACCGGAAGAGCGCCACCCTGGAACTGCCGGACTGGAACTACAACGGCGTGAGCCAGGTGGAAGGCATCCCCAACACGTATGTAGGGACCTCTTTTGTCGACCTGCTGCGCCAAAGCGGTTATCATACCATCCATTGCGGCAAGGCACACTGGGGCGCGATAGACACGCCGGGCGAGAACCCCGCACACTGGGGATTCGAAGTCAACATCGCCGGACACGCCGCGGGCGGACTGGCCACCTACTTGAGCGAACAGAACTACGGACACACTCGCGATGGCAAGGCCTACTCGCTGATGTCCATCCCGGGACTGGAAGACTACTGGGGCACCGGCACCTTTGCCACGGAGGCCCTGACCCGCGAAGCCATCAAGGCCCTGGACAAGGCCAAACGATACAACCAGCCTTTCTACCTGTACATGGCCCACTATGCGGTACACGTCCCCGTGGACAAGGACATGCGCTTCTTCCCCAAGTACGTGCGCAAGGGACTGAGCGACAAGGAAGCCGCCTACGCGTCGCTGGTGGAAGGCATGGACAAGAGCCTGGGCGACCTGATGGACTGGCTGGAGAAGAACGGCGAGGCGGACAACACCATCTTCATCTTCATGAGCGACAATGGCGGACTGGCCGCGGAACCGGCTTGGCGGGACGGGGAGACGCACACCCAGAATGCCCCGCTGAAGAGCGGCAAAGGCTCGCTGAACGAGGGCGGCATCCGCGAACCGATGATTGTCTGCTGGCCCGGCGTGGTGAAGCCCGGCACCCGTTGCGACAAGTATGTGATGATTGAGGACTTCTACCCCAGCCTGCTCGAAATGGCCGGCGTGGACCCCAAGGAAAGCCAAAGCCCCGTGGACGGCGTCAGCTTCCTGCCGTTGCTGCAAGGCACGGGCGATCCCTCACGAGGCCGTGCCTTGGTGTGGAACTTCCCCAACATCTGGGGCAACGACGGTCCCGGCATCAACCTGAACTGCGCCATCCGCAAGGACGAGTGGAAGCTGGTCTATTACTACGAGACAGGCCGCAAGGAACTATATAACATCCCGCAGGACATCGGCGAGAAGCACGACCTCTCGGCCGAACACCCCGACATCGTGCGCAAGCTCTCGAAGGAACTGGGAGAATACCTGCGGCGGGTAGATGCGCAACGGCCATCGTTCAAGGCGAGCGGCAAGCCTTGCCCCTGGCCGGACGAGATACAATAAGAGGCATGCACTGATTTCCGGACGCGGATGATGCGGAGAAACCCTCTCTGCATCATCCGCGTCGTCTTTATAGCCCGCGGCAAAGATACAGGAATACGGCTGCATAGCCTACGCTCAACAGACCTTTGTGTACGATGAAGGCAGGAATCATCCAGGATGATAGTAGGAATCATGTACGATGATTGTAGGAATCATCCAGGATGATTGTAGGAATCATGTACGATGATTCCTCATCGAGTGAATACATCGGACGTGGGAAGGGCGCCAGCGGACAAGCTCTTCCCAGCCGCATGAGGATGGGCCGAGATTCCGCCTGTCCTTCAAATATAAAGACGCCACTTTGTTTGTTCTAAAAGTATTTCCTACTTTTGCACACCAACAATTACCATAGAAAACCAATAGATATGTTGAAGAAGATTCTGGGAACCTGCTGCCTCATGGCCACCGTGCTGGGCGTGCAGGCGCAATCGCCCTTGGAGAAAGGATTGCAAAGCATCAGTCAAGACAAGGCGGAAGCCATCGTGGAGTTTCTGGCAGACGACAACCTGCTGGGACGGGAAGCCGGCGGACGGGAGTCGCGCATCGTGGCGCGTTACCTGGCCTCGGAACTGAAGGAGGCGGGCATCCGGCCGCTGCTGGGCGACACGTATTACCAGCCGTTCGAGGCGTGTGCCGTGGAGCGGCAACAGAAGGGACGCTTCCAGGTACATCCGGATTCGCTGGCACGCCTGAAGCAGGGCACGCACCGCAGCCTGAAGCTGGCCAACATCCTGGGCTGGATTCCCGGCGAACGGACGGACGAATATGTCATCATCGGGGCGCACTTCGACCATATCGGCTATGACCCCACCCTGGCGGGCGACCAGATTTACAACGGGGCGGACGACAATGCCTCGGGCGTGTCGGCTGCCTTGCAGATTGCGCGGGCCTTTGCCGCATCGGGCAAGAAGCCGCTGCGCAACGTCATCTTCGCCTTCTGGGACGGGGAGGAGAAAGGGCTACTCGGCTCGAAATACTTCGTGCAGACCTGTCCCTACGTGAAGCAAATCAAGGGCTACCTGAACTTCGACATGATAGGCCGCAACAACAATCCGCAGAAGCCGCGCCACGTGGTTTATTTCTATACAGAATCGCACCCGGTCTTCGGAGAATGGCTGAAGAAGGACATCGAGAAATACGGCCTGAAGCTGGAGCCGAACTACCGCCCCTGGGACCGCCCCATCGGGGGTAGCGACAACGGGTCGTTTGCCTTGCAGGACATCCCTATCATCTGGTATCACACGGACGCACATCCGGACTATCACCAGCCGTCCGACCATGCGGACCGCATCAACTGGGAGAAGCTGACGGACATCACCCGCGCGGCCTTCCTCAATATGTGGAACCTGGCGAACAAAGAAACCTACTAACTACTGAACCATGGTCCTGAACTACATCTGGGTAGCCTTCTTCGTCATCGCCTTCCTGATGGCCCTGGGCAAGCTGGTGTTCCTGGGCGACATGGAGATTTTCACCACGCTGGTGAACTCCACGTTCTCCTCGTCGAAGAACGCCTTTGAAATCGCCCTGGGACTGACCGGCCTGCTCTCCCTCTGGATGGGCATCATGAAGATTGGGGAGCGGAGCGGGATGATCCAGGCCCTGTCGCGCTGGCTCAGCCCCGTGTTCTGCCGGCTCTTCCCCGACATTCCCAAGGGGCATCCGGCCATGGGCTCCATCTTCATGAACCTTTCGGCCAACATGCTGGGGCTGGACAATGCCGCCACGCCCTTGGGGCTGAAGGCCATGAAGGAGTTGCAGGAGCTGAACCCGAAGAAGGACACGGCCACCAATCCGATGATCATGTTCCTGGTCATCAACACGTCGGGGCTGATTCTGATTCCCGTCAGCATCATGATGTACCGGGCGCAGATGGGGGCGGCCCAACCTACGGACATCTTCATCCCCACCCTGCTGAGCACGGCCATTTCGACCACGGTGGGCATCCTGACCGTCAGCCTCAGCCAGCGCATCAACCTGTTCTGCAAGCCCATCTTGCTGCTGGCGGGGGGCATCAGCCTGTTCTTCGCGGCACTCATCTGGGTGTTCATCCGGGTAGGGCGCGACGAGATGGGTCCCTACTCTACCCTGACGGCCAACATCTTGCTGTTCAGCATCATCCTGCTGTTCATCGTGTGGGGCTTATGGAAGCGGACGAATGTCTACGATGCCTTCATTGAGGGTGCCAAGGAGGGATTCGGCACGGCCGTGCGCATCATCCCCTACCTGGTGGCTTTCCTGGTGGGCATCGCCGTGTTCCGCGCTTCGGGTGCCATGGACCTGCTGGTGGGCGGCATCGAATGGGTGGTGGCGGCGTGCGGCATAGACACCAGCTTCGTGGGTGCCCTGCCTACGGCCCTGATGAAGTCCTTGAGCGGCAGCGCAGCCAACGGTCTGATGATAGACACCATGGAGCAATATGGTGCCGACTCGTTCGTGGGACGGCTGAGCTGCGTGGCGCGCGGAGCTTCGGACACCACCTTTTATATACTGGCCGTGTACTTCGGCAGCGTAGGCATCACCCGGACGCGCAATGCCGTGACTTGCGGGCTGATTGCGGACTTGTCGGGCATCCTAGCGGCCATCTTCATCAGTTACTTATTTTTCTTCTAAAAAAACGATATGATTACTTACCAGACAGAAGGTGTGGAAATGCCCGCCATCAAGAAGCGGGAAACCACCGAATGGATCAAGGCCGTGGCACAGAGCCATGGCAAGCGTGTGGGCGAGATTGCCTACATATTCTGCTCGGACGAGAAGATTCTCGAAGTGAACCGGCAGTACCTGCAACACGATTACTACACGGACATCATCACCTTTGACTACTGCGAGGGCAACCGCCTCTCCGGTGACCTGTTCATCAGCTTGGACACCGTGCGCACCAATGCCGAACAGTTCGCCGACGGCGACTACGAACGCGAGCTGCACCGGGTCATCATCCACGGCATCCTGCACCTCTGCGGCATCAACGACAAGGGGCCGGGAGAGCGGGAAATCATGGAAGAGGCAGAGGAGAAAGCATTGGGGATGCGGAAGTGTATGACCTGACTCTCAACATCTGCTTAAACTCAAAACCGGTCATTAGGATTTCTCAGTGTTGTATGGCAGTGAGAAATCCTAATGACCGGTTTTGGTTAAAAAGTATAAAATTACGCATATCCCCTTGAAAATAATTCCGCTTTTAAAATACACCGTTTCCTAAAAACCATACCTTTGCAAGGTAAAATTTAAAAATGTATAAACCATGCTAAGGCACTTTATCCCAGTGAGCGCATTCTTGCTGGCTTCCTTCGCCATCGGAGGGACAGCAGTGGCTGCGCCAAATGAAAGTCAAGGCATCAGGGCCGTCCAACAAGACGGCACCTGTACCGGAGTTGTGAAGGATGCGACAGGTGAGTCCATCATCGGCGCATCAGTGTTAGTAAAAGGCACGACCAATGGTGTCATCACGGACATCGACGGCAACTTCCAGTTGCGCAACGTGAAGCCGGGCGACATCATCCAGATTTCCTATGTGGGCTACACCACCCAGGAAATCAAATGGGAAGGTCAGCCTCTCAATGTCATCCTTAGGGAGGACACGGAACTGCTGGATGAAGTGGTGGTAGTAGGTTATGCCACGGTGAAGAAGGCCAACCTGACAGGTGCCGTGTCCGCCGTGGACGAGGAAGTGCTGGAAAGCCGACCCATCGTCAACCTGGGTCAAGGTCTGCAAGGTACCATCCCCAACCTGAACATCACCACGAGCGGACAGCCGGGTCAAGGGACGACGTTCAACGTCCGCGGTGAAACCTCCATCAACGGCGGTAACCCGTTGGTATTGGTGGACGGCGTGGAGATGGACCCCGACCTCATCAACCCGCAGGACGTGGCCAGCGTGTCTGTCCTGAAAGACGCCGCCTCCGCCTCCATCTATGGTGCGAGGGCAGCTTTCGGTGTCGTGTTGATTACTACCAAAGGCGGTAGAAAGAATCAACCCACCCGTGTGTCACTCGATGCCTCCATTTCTTGGAACAGCCCCACGACACGTCCTGAATACATGAACTCCATGGAGTACGTGAACTGGATGAACGCGGCTTCCATGAACACCAATCAGAGAATGTACTTCTCCGAGAAAGACATGCAGCACATTGAGGCTTATTACAATGACCCGGTGAACAACGACCCGGTGTTCTACGACCCGAGTGACACGCAAAGTATGTGGGCCACCATGATGTCGCAAGGCAAATACGGCTACTGCGGCAACACGGACTGGATGAAAGAAATCTACAAGAAGAGCTACCCGTTGCAAAAGTACAATGTCAACATCAGCGGTGGTAGCGACAAGACCACGTACTACACTTCCGTGGGCTACATGGACCAAGGCTCCCTGCTGCGCTACGGCGATGAGCAGTACCGCAAGTTCAACCTGGTGAACAACATCAGCTATGATGTGAACGATTGGCTGAACATCTCGATGAAGACCACGTATATCCGCACCGAACTGAACGGCATTGCCCAGGACAACACCCACGGAGCAGCGTGGATCGGCAACGACACGTCTCCCCTGATGCCCGTGAAACATCCGGACGGCCATTGGTCCGGGCAGGGCAACTACACCAACTTTGCCGCCGTGCTGGAAGAAGGTGGTACGCGCAAGACCACGAAGAACGACTTTTGGAACACGATGGCCGTGGAAATCAAGCCGCTGGATGGATTGAGCATCAAGATGGACTATACGTTCAACTATTATGCAGAACACCACAAGGACCACGCCACCTCGTTCAACGAATATGGTGAAGGCGGACGCTTCCTGCAGGTATTCCAATACTCCAACCCCAACTACGTACAGGAATACCAGAACAACGACACGTACAATGCGTTCAACCTCGTGGGCAACTACGAAAAGACGTGGGGCAAGCATTACTTCAAAGCCATGCTGGGCTACAACCAGGAGACCAAGCACACACGCTATTTCTTCGCTTATCGCGAGCAGCTGATCAACAACAACCTGCCCTCCATGAGCAACGCTGTCGGCGACAGAAGCGTCAGCAACTCGGATGACAGTTGGGCCACTCGAAGCGGATTTGCCCGCATCAACTACACCTTCAACGACCGTTACCTGCTGGAGTTGAACGGACGTTATGACCTTTCGTCCAAGTTCCCGAAGAACGACCGCGCCGTGTTCAGCCCCTCCTTCTCCCTTGCTTGGAGACTGAGCCAGGAAGAATGGTTTGCAGATGCCACGCGCAACTTCTTCGATGACTTGAAAATCAGAGCCTCTTATGGTAGCCAGGCCAACCAGGCATTGGACAATGGCTGGTACGCCTACCTGTCAAATTACAGCAGCGGCAACACGGGCTACCTCTTCGGCGGGCAGCAGGTACGCTACATCCTGCCGGGCGGCTTGGTGAGCAACACCGTGACGTGGGAAAAGGTGACGCAGTGGGACCTCGGCCTGGACTTCACCATCCTGCGCAACCGCTTGACGGGTACCTTCGACTACTATCAGCGTAAGACCACCGGCATGTTAGGTCCGGGCAAACTGCTGCCCAGCATCCTGGGTGCCAGCGAGCCGCAAGAGAACGCCGCCGACATGAAAACCTATGGTTGGGAACTGGCCCTGACGTGGAACGACCAGCTGGAAAACGGCCTGCACTACTCCGTGGGCTTCAACATTTCCGACACGCAGGCAGAAATCACCAAGTATGACAACCCCACCAAGTCATTGGCCAGCTCCTATTATGTAGGAAAGAAGATTGGTGAAATCTGGGGCTATGAATCCACCTTGTTCCAGTCGGAAGAGGAAATTGCCAATTCGCCCGACCAGTCGCAAGTGGACGGCGGTTTGAGTAAGATTCCGGGTGATATCAAGTTTATCGATATCAATGGGGACGGAGTCGTAGACCAAGGCAAGAATACCGTGGACGACCCGGGTGACAAGCGCATCATCGGCAATGACAGAGCTCGTTACCGTTACGGCTTCAACATCACGGCAGACTGGAAAGGCTTCGACCTCGGTATCTTCTTCCAAGGCGTGGGCAAACGTGACATGGTGTTGCCGGACAACTTCAAGTACCAATATTCCAGCGAATGGCAGGTGCCGCAAGGCTATGCCAACGACTATTGGACGGAAGACAACCGCGATGCCTTGTTCCCCGTGCCGCGTTTCAATGGCGGCACGCCCCTGCGCAACGTGAATTCCACACGCTACCTAGTGGATGCCTCCTATCTGCGTCTGAAATCCTTGACCTTCGGCTATACCCTTCCGGAGACATGGACACAGAAAGCTTACATCCAAAAGGCACGTATCTACTTCTCTGCTGAAAACCTGTTCACCATCAAGCACACGCCGGAAGGCTTCGACCCGGAACTGGACGACCCGTACAAGTATCCGTTGCAACGCGCCTTGTCGATTGGTGTAAGCCTGACATTCTAATAACCCATAAAAACTGAACAACATGAAACTGAAATACTTATTATACAGTTCGATCATTGGAGCGGCCACGTTGACAAGCTGCAACGATGCCTTCCTGGAAAGGGCGCCCCAATCCATCAACGACCAGACGTTCTGGGCCACGCCCAGTGACTTGGAGACGTATGCCAACTATTTTTACAGCTTGCTGCCGGGCGGCGTATCCAACTATGACGATACGTGGAGCGACAACCAAGTGCCCAGAAGCCCGGAATCCTACATCTGGCAACAATACAGCGTGCCTACCGAAGACGGCAACTGGAACAAGAGTGCCTGGCAGACTATCCGCCGCCTCAACTATTTCATGACCCACTACGGGACGGTGACGGGCGATGAAGGCGAAATCAACCGATATGTGGGCGAGATTCGCTTCTTCCGTGCCCAACAATACTTCAACAAGCTGACAACCTACGGGGATGTGCCTTGGCTGGAAACAGACATGAACACGGACAGCCCGGAACTGTATGGACCGCGCACGCCACGCAATGAAGTCATCCAGCACATCATCGATGACCTGGACTTCGCCATCCAGTGGTTGCCGGAAAGACGCGTCAGCTCCAGTGACAACCGCCTGACCGCCGATGTGGCCCGGCATTACAAGGCACGTGTCTGCCTGTACGAAGGCACGTACTACAAGTACCACAAGGAACTGGGCTATGAATGGCAGAGCCTCTTGCAGGAAGCCGTGGAAGCCAGTGAAGCCCTGATCAATTCCGGCCGCTATGACATCTACAACACAGGCGACCCCGAGCATGACTATTACAATATGTTCATCATGGAAGACAAGAGCAACCTGGAGGAGTCCATCTTGTACATCGACTATGCCGACCCGCTGCGCCGCCACAACTGGGGACACGGTGCGTGGGAAGCCAATACCGGATTCTCCAAGGACTTCATCGACAGCTACCTCTATGCAGACGGACTGCCGAAAGCCTTGACAAGCTATCCGACCGATGATGCCACCATTGCCGAGGAGTTCGCCAACCGCGACCCGCGCCTTCGCCAAATGGTGCTCAACAACGAGTTCTTTGCAGACAACGCAGCTTTCAAAGGGCATGAAATCGATGGTGATAACAATTACGTCACCACTTTCTGCACCACAGGTTACCAAACCGTCAAGGGCTACGACCCGGCCACGGGACATCTGGGATACACCTTGGAAACGGCCGACGGCATCGCCTACCGCTACGCGGAGACGCTGCTCATCTACGCCGAAGCCAAAGCCGAACTGGGCAGCATCAGCCAAGCCGAACTGGACAAGAGCATCAATTTGTTGCGTGCCCGTGTCGGCATGCCGAAGCTGACGGAGACCGTAAGCTTCACCGACCCCAACTGGCCGGACTATGGCTACAACCTCTCTCCGATATTGCAGGAAATTCGCCGCGAACGCCGCATTGAGCTAGCCGGCGAGGGCTTCCGCTGGAATGACATTTGCCGCTGGAAGGCAGGTAAGTTGCTGGAGAACCCGATGACTTATGTGGGCAAAAAAGTGACAACGGGCAACCACACAGATGCCGGATATGCCATTGTCTACGCAGACTACACCAATCCGGACTTGTCCATCGGCACCAACAGCCGTAAGTGGGACGACAAGATGTATCTAATGCCTATCCCGACAAATGAATTGCAACTTAACCCTGCCCTGGAACAGAACCCCGGCTGGTAAGGCAATCATCAAGCGAGGCTATATTTAATTTTAGCATAAAGTTGATTTTGAAGAGGTGCGACCGGGTTAGGCCGCACCTCTTTTTTTGCACACAAATCGGGCGCAGCAGATGGAAAGTATTTCATCCATACCGGCTGCGCCCACTTCTTAGAATGAAACGTTTGCGTTACAAACGTGCTATTTCATCGGGTGTCAATTGTGTGAACCGGGCTATCATTTCAACTGTCATACCTGCATGTTTCATTTCCACAGCTATAGCTCGTGCCTTTTGAAGTTCACCTTCTGCACGACCTTCCGCACGACCTTCCGCACGACCTTCCGCCAATCCCTCTTCACGTCCTTCCGCACGACCTTCAATCCAGCCAGACTTAATGACACTACGCTGATAACTCTGTGCCTCCATAGCACGAACATAAGCCCGTTTTTCAGCAGGTGACAAAGAATCTACCCGAAGGCGTTCTCTGGCTTCAGGCAGTCCCTTGGCTGTAGCGGTTTGATTGATAACGCCTGTCTTAAGAAATTCAATCCACTCGTCGAGAGGTGTCTTTGCCACCTTATCGAAGTCGTTTACACGGAGCACATAGTATTCGGGAAAGATGTCACCCGCATTCTTCCCGACAAACAGCTCGCGCTGGCGGACTGACAATTGCAGGATGTCCTCCTTATCATGCAAGCCGCGGAATTCTGTCTTCCCGTGGTAGACATAATCCTTGCCTTGCCCCAACTCGAAATAGACAATGTTGATGGAATACAACTTGCGTACCCTGTCGTAGTCATCCCCCAGGTTGATGTACTCAGAGATGGTCTTGGAGACTCCGTAAAGCATCCGGTGGAAATAGTCCAATTCATGGTTGTTCTGCACCTCAATGATGAGCAGACGGCCCTGACTGTCCTCCGCCAGCATGTCCGCACGATTGAACTTGTCGTTGGCGTCATCCTGATTGCCTTCGCTTTCCAGAAAGCGGACTATATGCACATCCTCGCCCAACAGAGTGGACAGGAAACCCTCCAGCACGACGTAGTTGCTTTTGTTACGGAGCAGGCGTTTCATCGCCCAGTCAAAGCGTATCAGATTCTCCTTCATATTATATATCACGATATGGGTTGATTAAACAAAAAAGTCCTCACGCAGCCCAATAACAAACCACGCGTTTCCACTGCAAAATAAAGAAAAAATCTTCAGAAGGCCAAGAGGATATGCACACAATGACGCGGCGTTGCCCCGTTACACTTTTTCGGCCATTGTACTCACTCAATGTCTGAATCCCGGCACGTCCGGCATAATGGTAGGACCTCCTCCACGGTCTCCGTCCCGATGCTTCTCTATCACCCCGCGGATTATCTCGAACAGGATAGGTCCAAAGTCCAGCTGTAGTTTGAACTTATCGAACTTGTAATAGGGCGCCACGACGGGCAGCACTTCCCAACGCCCCGTCAGGGAATTGTAGTAGCTCTGCGCACCCACCTCCATGCCAAACCGATCCGTGACATCGAAACCAACGGTACCCCCAAAGCCGTATGACGGACGTCCGAGGAAATCACCGAAGCCCACACCCCCGAACGTGCGGAAATAGAGCCGTTCCTGCGCTTGCCAGACCATTTGCCCGGACAAGCCGAAGGATTGCCCCGTGAAACGCGCCGTGTTCATCTTCACGGCATCGGCCATCACCTGCAGTTGGAGACGCTCGTTCAGCTGTTTCTGCCAACCCAAGGCGGCGGCATTGAAACGGCCGATGCCCGGCACGCTGGTCTGCGAACCGGCTCCGACAAAGTAGCCTCCGCCGGCACGTCCCAACACGCCCGACGTGGAATAGTCCCCCTTGAACATCGGGGAAGGATTGAGGTAATAAGGCGGAATGGGACCCTGCATCCACGCATCCTTCCGCCGGGAAGAGGACGGACGCAAGGGAATGGGACGGAGGGCAGGCAAGTCCGCACGCTCGGCCGGGGAAAGGCTGTCGAACAGGACCGGCGTGTGTCCGGCTCTGTCCGGCGGCACGCTATCGCGCCAAATCCGCAGGCTGTCCGTCTGCTGGGCAAAGGCACAAAGCCCACCCGTCATCCCCATCAGGAAAAGAATCAGACGGAGCGAAATCCGTCCCCACCGGTACATTCTCATAAGCGATCCTCCTTGCTACTTTGAATGAGAACAAAAATAAGAAAATGTCCTCCAAAGCACAAAAAAGGTAAGACTATTTAAGAAATACAGGAAAACAGATGGCAACCTCTCTGTTTTTCCCTACATTTGTAAGCAAATAACCAATAACCCCAAAAACACATTGTATGAGAAACTCAAGATTCTTTGCGCGGCTATTCTTACTCGCCACGCTGTGCATCGGCGGTCCCTCGCTGCATGCGCAAACCGTCATTCCCATCCCGCAGGAAGTGGAACAAGCGACAGGTTCATTCACCCTCAATGCCCAGACCAAGTTGAGCTGCAACCTGACGGGCGATGAACGAGCCAAACTCCTGGACTACCTCAAGCAACAACCGCTCCTGAGCGCATGCCTGAAGAACGGAGACGCCGGACAGGCCAGCATCGTCCTCCAGAAGCTGGACAACGCCGGCACCCGCACGCCGGAAAGCTACGAACTGCGCGTGACGCCGGAAAAGATCCACATCACTGCCTGCACAGATGCCGGCATGTTCTACGGTCTACAAACCCTGATGCAGCTGGCTACGCCGGCCGGTGAAGGCACGTGGACGGTGGCTGCCTGCCACATCACAGACGAGCCGCGCTTTGCCTACCGCGGCTTCATGATGGACGTATCGCGCCACTTCCGCTCAAAGGAGTTCGTCAAAAAGCAGATAGACGCCATGGCCCGCTTCAAGCTGAACCGCCTGCACATCCATCTGACGGACGGCGCAGGCTGGCGCATCGAAATCAAACAGTATCCGCGCCTGACGCAGTTTGCCGCCTGGCGTCCGCAGGCCGTGTGGAAGGACTGGTGGTTCAAGGGCGGACGCCAGTATTGCGAGGAAGGTACGCCGGGTGCCTACGGCGGCTACTACACGCAGGACGACATCCGCGAACTGCTGGCCTATGCAGCCGAGCGCCACATCACCATCATACCCGAAATAGAGATGCCCGCCCACTCCGAAGAGGTACTGGCTGCCTATCCGGAAATGTCTTGCTCGGGCGAACCGTATAAGAATGCCGAGTTCTGCATCGGCAACGAAAAGACTTTCGAGTTCTTGGAGAACGTACTGACGGAGGTCATGGAACTCTTCCCCTCGGAATACATCCACATCGGCGGCGACGAAGCCAACAAGAACCCGTGGAAGGCTTGCCCCAAGTGCCAGCAACGCATGAAGGACGAGAACCTGAAGGACGTGGACGAACTGCAGAGTTACGCCATCCACCGCATGGAAGTCTTCCTGAACAAGCACGGCCGCAAGCTGCTGGGTTGGGACGAAATCATGGAAGGCGGCCTGGCACCCAACGCCACCGTCATGTCCTGGCGCGGCGAGGAAGGCGGCTTGAAGGCTGTCCGCTCGGGACACCGCGCCGTGATGACGCCTGCCGAATTCTTCTACCTGGACTACTATCAGGACGCCCCCATCAGCCAGCCGGAAGCCATCGGCGGCTATGTGCCCCTGGAGAAAGTCTACGCTTACGACCCGGTAAAAGCCGACTTCACAGCCGAAGAGGAAGCCTTGGTCTACGGCGTGCAGGCCAACCAATGGGCCGAATACATCCCTACGGACGAATACTATGAATACATGATGTATCCGCGCCTGCTGGCCGTAGCCGAAGTGGGCTGGAGCGACCCGGCCCGCAAGGACTTCACCGACTTCCGCAACCGCGCCCTGACCGCCGTGGATTGGCTGACCGACAACGGCTACCACCCCTTCCCGCTGAAGGATGAGGTGGGCCACCGCCCCGAATCGCGCGAGCCTATCCAGCACTTGGCCCTGGGCAAGCCCGTCACCTACAACGCGCCTTTCAACGAGACCTACAAGGCTGCCGGTGACAAGAGTCTGACGGACGGCCTGCGCGGCGACTGGACTTACTCGGACGGACGCTGGCAGGGATTCATCTCGCGCAACCGCCTCGACGTCACCATCGACCTGGGCGAGGAAACACAGATTGGCAGCATCGGCGCCGACTTCATGCAGGCCGCCGGACCGGAAGTCTTCCTGCCTGCCGAGGTCATCATCTCCGTCTCCGACGACGGGCAGAAGTTCAAACGGCTGAAACGCAAGACACACAAAGTCAGCCGCGAGCCGGGCTTCGCCTTTGCCAACCACACCTGGAAGGGAAAGACCAAGGCACGCTATATCCGCGTCCAGGCACGCTCGGGCAAAGAGCTGGGCGGATGGATCTTCACAGACGAAATCGTAGTGCTGCCACCCGCTGCCGGCAAATAGTCAAAGACAGGTATATCCCCGCCTTCGGGCGCAGGTACAGGTAAGCACGGGCGGGGGTACGGGTAAGCACGGGCGGAGGTATGGGTAAGCACAGGCGGAGGTATGGGTAAGCACAGGCGGAGATATACCTCCCCCAATGCCCGGCCAAAGCTTCTATTTCACGCCGGAACGAGAAGCCGTGTACCAAGGCCGGAATCTGTCATTTTGCAAGGACAAAACCCGTTAATGTCCGATATTGAGCAAGCATGAATCTACAAACCTCTCCGATTGGAGACGAATCTGTAGATTTATGCTTGCTTTTTGTTTCCCCCTAATGCGATTTGGCTGCGATTTTTTCCGCCGCACGTCCCGCTGTACGCAAATAACGCCGGGAAAATGCAACAGTAGACGCCCGATAGCCGACTTTCCCCAACTTTTTCTTACCTTTGCACGTACTTAATAAACATCGGACGAATGGAATTCAATTACGACGTTATCGTGATAGGCGCAGGCCATGCCGGGTGCGAAGCAGCAGCTGCTGCTGCCAATCTCGGGTCGAAGACCTGCCTCATCACCATGGACATGAACAAGATTGCCCAAATGAGTTGCAACCCCGCCGTGGGCGGCATCGCCAAGGGACAAATCGTGCGCGAGATAGACGCATTGGGCGGATTCACCGGGCTTGTGACCGACCGCACCGCCATCCAATTCCGCCTGCTCAACCGCTCGAAAGGCCCCGCCATGTGGAGCCCGCGCGCCCAGTGCGACCGCAACAAATTCATATGGGCGTGGCGCGAGGTGCTGGAGAACACGCCCAACCTGCACATCTGGCAAGACACCGTCCGCCAACTGCTGGTGGAGGATGGCGAAGTGCGGGGCGTGCTCACCGTGTGGGGCGTCACCTTCCGCGCGAAATGCGTGGTGCTGACCGCCGGTACCTTCCTCAACGGGCTGATGCACATCGGGCGCGTAATGCTGCCGGGCGGACGCATTTCCGAACCTGCCTCGTACGAATTGACCGAATCCATCGCCCGACACGGCATCGAGTACGGACGGATGAAGACGGGGACCCCCGTGCGCATCGACGGCAGGAGCGTACACTACGAAGACATGGAGGCGCAGGACGGGGAGAACGATTTCCATAAATTCTCCTTCCTTGACACAGGTACCCGCCCCTTACCCCAACTGCCGTGCTGGAGCTGCTTCACCAACGAAGCCGTGCACGAAGTCTTGCGCAAAGGATTGCCGGATTCTCCCCTTTTCAACGGGCAAATCCAGAGCATCGGCCCGCGCTACTGCCCCAGCATCGAAACGAAGATAGTCACCTTCCCGGACAAGCCGCAACACCAGCTTTTCCTGGAGCCGGAAGGCGAAACTACGCAGGAGTATTACCTCAACGGCTTCTCTTCATCCCTGCCGATGGACATCCAAATAGAAGCGCTGAAGCAGATACCCGCTTTCCGCGACTTGGTCATCTATCGCCCGGGCTATGCCATTGAGTACGATTACTTCGACCCCACCCAACTGAAACATACGTTGGAATCGAAGAAAGTGAAGAACTTCTTCCTGGCCGGACAGGTCAACGGAACCACGGGTTATGAAGAAGCCGCAGGCCAAGGCATCATTGCCGGCATCAACGCCCATATCAATTGCCACGGCGGAGAGCCTTTCACCTTGGGACGCGACGAGGCTTACATCGGTGTACTGATAGACGACCTGGTGACGAAAGGCGTGGACGAGCCCTACCGGATGTTCACCTCGCGCGCTGAATACCGCATCCTGCTCCGTATGGACGATGCCGACATGCGCCTGACGGAGAAATCGTGGAAACTGGGGCTGGCCACCGACGAGCGTCACGCTTTGTTGGAAAGCAAACGCGAAGCCATCGGGCGCATCGTGGACTTCACCCGCGCGTTCTCCATCAAACCGGCACTTATCAACGGCTTCCTCGAAACATTGGGCACCACTCCCCTTCGCCAAGGCTGCAAGCTGGTGGACCTCATCAGCCGTCCCCAAGTGACGCTGAAAAACATGGCAGAGTGCATCCCCGCCTTCCAGCGCGAACTGGACCGCCTGACGGACCGCAAAGAAGAAATCATCGAAGCAGCCGAAATCCTCCTCAAATACGAGGGCTACATCGGACGCGAGCGCATCATTGCCGACAAACTGGCCCGACTGGAAGCCATCAAAATCAAAGGACGCTTCGACTACAGCAGCCTGCAATCGCTCTCCACGGAGGCCCGGCAGAAGCTCACCAAGATTGACCCGGAAACCATCGCACAGGCCAGCCGCATCCCCGGCGTGTCCCCCAGCGACATCAATGTCCTCCTGTTGCTCTGCGGACGGTAGGCGCGACCGCGTTCCACGTGAAACAAAAAGTTGAATAAACCCTATAAAAAGACTGAATATGAGCAAAGAAACACTTCTGAAAAGCATCCGTACGATACCGGATTACCCGAAGCCCGGCATCCTGTTCTACGACGTAACGACACTGTTCAAAGACCCCGTGGCCTTGCGTGCCGCTGCGGACATCCTGTATGAAATGTACAAGGACAAGGGCATCACCAAGGTGGCCGGCATCGAATCGCGCGGCTTCATCCTCGGTTCCATCCTGGCCGAAAGACTGGGCGCAGGATTCATCATGGTGCGCAAGCCGGGTAAGTTGCCCGCTGAAACCATTGAAATCAGCTACGAAAAAGAATACGGGACGGACACCATCCAAATCCACAAGGACGCCATCGGTCCGGAGGACGTAGTGCTGATGCACGACGACCTGCTGGCCACGGGAGGCACCATGCGCGCCGCCTGCGAGATGGTGGGCACGCTGCACCCCAAGAAAGTGTACGTCAACTTCCTCATCGAGCTGAAAGCGCTCAACGGACGGGAAAACCTCGGCAAGGACGTGGAACTGGACACAGTGCTTGCCCTCTGAGAAGAACTTACCGGCGCGGGTTGCACGGGAAACGACGTAACCCGCGCCTGAAAAACCTCCTGCTATGGACGAACTCAAGACCAACGACTACCTGCGCAACATCGTGCTCAACTTACCGGAGACTCCCGGCATCTACCAATACCTGAATGCAGAGGGCACCATCATCTACGTCGGCAAGGCCAAGAACCTGAAACGGCGCGTGTCGTCCTACTTCAACCGCGAGCACGAACCTGGCAAGACGCGCATCCTCGTCAGCAAGATTGCCGACATCCGGTATATCGTGGTGAAAACGGAGGAAGATGCCCTGCTGCTGGAGAACAACCTCATCAAGAGATACAAGCCCAGGTACAACGTCTTACTGAAGGATGACAAAACATACCCGTCCATCTGCGTGCAGAACGAATGGTTTCCCCGCGTGTTCCGCACCCGGAAAATCATCCGTAACGGCTCCGCCTACTTCGGCCCGTACAGCCACGTACCAACGATGTACGCCCTACTGGATCTCATCAAGCACCTATTTCCACTGCGGACTTGCAAACACGACTTGTCCCCGGAGAACATCCGTACCGGCAAGTTCAAGGTTTGCCTGGAATACCACATCAAGAACTGCGCCGGTCCTTGCATCGGCAAGCAGACCCACGAGGAATACATGCAGAACATTGCCCAAATCAAGGAGATCCTGAAAGGCAACACGCGCGCCATCGAGCAGCAACTCTACCAGCAGATGCAGAACCTGGCCACCGAACTGAAATTCGAGGAGGCGCAGAAGGTGAAAGAAAAGTACCTGCTGCTGGAGAATTACCGCTCGAAATCGGAAGTGGTCAGCCACGTGCTGCACAATATCGACGTATTCTCCATCGAGGAGGACCACGATGAAAACGTGGCTTTCGTCAATTACCTGCACATCACGAACGGAGCCATCAACCAAGCCTTCACCTTCGAATACAAGAAACAGCTGAATGAGAGCAAAGAGGAGCTGCTGACCCTGGGCATCGTCGAGATGCGCGAACGCTACAAGAGCCGGTCGCGCGAGATTATCGTCCCCTTTCCCCTCGACATTGAGCTGAAAGACGTCGTTTTCACCGTTCCCCAACGCGGGGAAAAGAAAACCTTGCTCGACCTCTCCATCTTGAATGTGAAACAATACAAGGCCGACCGCTTGAAACAGTCCGAAAAGCTGAATCCCGAACAACGCACCACCCGTTTGCTAAAAGAGATTCAGGAAGCCCTGCGCCTGGACCGCCTGCCCATCCGCATCGAGTGCTTCGACAACTCCAATATCCAGGGAGCTGACCCTGTGGCAGGCTGTGTGGTATTTGTCAAAGGGAAACCCTCTAAAAAGGATTACAGGAAATACAACATCAAGACGGTGGAAGGTCCGGACGACTACGCCTCAATGCAAGAGGTCGTCAGACGCCGCTATCAGCGCGCCATAGAGGAGAACGCACCCCTGCCCGACCTCCTCATCACCGACGGTGGAAAGGGGCAAATGAGCGCCGTAAAAGAGGTACTGGACGAGCTGCAACTGGACATACCTATTGCAGGCCTGGCCAAGGACGACCGTCACCGCACATCGGAATTGCTTTTCGGTTTTCCGCCGCAAGTTATCGGCATGAAGCAGACCAGTCCGCTTTTTAAGTTGCTGACGCGCATCCAGGACGAGGTGCACCGCTATGCCATCACCTTCCATCGCGAAAAGCGCAGTAAGCGACAGATTGCCTCGGAACTGGATGAAATCAAAGGCATCGGTCCCAAGGCGAAGGAGGCTCTGCTGAAAGAGTTCAAGAGCGTGAAACGCATCCGCGAGGCCGACCATGAGGCTTTGGCAGCCGTGGTGGGTGAAGCCAAGACAAACCTGCTGGAAGCACATTTCAAGGCAAAATCCACACCCGGCACAACCACCGCGTCCAAAGAATTTGTACCTTTGCCCACAGATAGTACAAATCCATCAACCGAACTGAAATGAGAATAGTCATACAACGCACAAAACACGCTTCCGTCACCATTGACGGCCGACAGAAATCCGCCATAGGCACAGGGATACTGGTGCTGGTAGGCATCGAAGATTCCGACGGAAAGGAAGACATCGACTGGCTGTGCCGCAAGATTGTCAACCTGCGCATCTTCGACGACGAGAACGGCGTGATGAACAAATCCATCCTGGAGATTGGGGGTGACATCTTGGTTGTAAGCCAGTTCACCCTACACGCTTCGACCAAGAAAGGCAACCGCCCGTCGTACATCCGCGCTGCAAGGCCCGAAATCTCCATCCCACTCTATGAACAATTCTGCAGTGAACTCGGACTTGCCCTCGGGAAGCCCGTTGAAACCGGCGAATTTGGAGCCGACATGAAGGTTGAACTGCTGAACGACGGACCTGTGACCATCTGCATAGATACGAAAAACAAAGAATAGAAACTATGACACTGGAAGAAGCACAACAACAAGTAGACGCTTGGATACACACCTACGGCGTGTGCTACTTCAGCGAACTGACCAACATGGCCGTGCTGACCGAAGAAGTGGGCGAACTGGCCCGTGTCATGGCCCGGCGCTACGGCGACCAGTCATTCAAAGCGGGCGAAAAAGACAACCTGGAAGAAGAACTGGCGGACGTGCTGTGGGTCCTGCTCTGCATCGCCAACCAGACGGGCGTCAACCTGACGGACGCCTTTACAAAGACCCTGCAGAAGAAGACCGACCGCGACCGCACACGACATATCAACAACCCCAAACTGAAAGACGAACATGGAAAAGAATGAACCCACCCAAAGCAAGTACGATGCCGCCCTCGGCAAGTACAACACCCAGCTGGACGACGCAACCATCGCCGCCGAAGTGGCCGGAATTATCGCCCAAAAACGCGAGGAATACAATACGCCGGACGTGAAGAAATTCCTCTTCAACTGTATCGACCTCACCACCCTGCGCAGCGAGGACAACGATGAAAGCGTCATGCGCTTCACGCAAAACGTCAACCGCTTCGACGAGGAATACCCCGACCTGAAGAACGTAGCAGCCATCTGCGTCTACCCCAATTTTGCCGAAATCGTGCGCGACACGCTGGAAGTGGAGGATGTGCAAATCGCCTGCGTGTCGGGCGGATTCCCCTCCTCGCAGACCTTCACCGAGGTGAAGATTGCCGAGACAGCCATGGCCATAGCTGACGGAGCTACAGAGATAGACATCGTCATCCCCGTAGGAAAGTTCCTGGCAGGAGACTACGAGGCCATGTGCGATGAAATCGAGGAATTGAAGGAAACCTGCAAGACGCACCGTCTGAAAGTCATCCTGGAAACCGGCGCGCTGAAAACCGCCGAGAACATCAAAAAGGCATCCATCCTGGCCATGTATGCAGGCGCAGACTTCATCAAGACCAGCACGGGCAAGCAACAACCAGCCGCCACGCCGGAAGCCGCCTACGTGATGTGCCAAGCCATCAAGGAATACTACGAGCTGACCGGCCGCCGCGTGGGCTTCAAGCCCGCAGGAGGATTGAACACTGTGGAAGACGCCCTGACCTACTACACCATCGTCCGCGAAGTATTAGGCGAAGAATGGCTGAACAACTTCTACTTCCGACTGGGCACGAGCCGACTGGCCAACCTGCTGCTCTCGGACATCCTGGGGCAAGAAACAAAGTTCTTCTGATACAGCAGGACAGAATAAAGGCGCGGATTACGCAAATACCGCACGGAGCCCTAAACTATCCGTGTCTGTCAACGTAATCCGCGCCCTTATTATATTGAGCCAGATGCGCAAAACGCTTTATTTCTCCCTTTCCACCACGTAATTGATATAAGCAGCCAAGGCATCCGTTACATCATTGGCAGGAGCAAAAGACAGCAAATCCAACGCCTTATCCCGGTAACCATTCATCGTCTGAATGGCGTATTCAATGCCATCGTGCTGCTTGGCAAATGCAATCAAACGGGCGATTTCATCGGCTGTAGCTTTGCCGGACTTCACCCGCAGGGCAATGGCGGCAGCATCCTCGTCATGCGTAGAATTGAGCGCATAGAGCACAGGCAGGGTCAACTTGCCTTCCAGCATATCGTTACCTGTGGGTTTGCCAATCTCCTTGCTTTCATAATAGTCGAAAATGTCATCCCTGATTTGGAAACAAAGGCCGATATACTCACCAAAACGACGCAAGAACTCGATTTTCTCCTCATCGGCGTCCACCGACAAGGCTCCTGCCTTCGTACAGGCGGCAAATAGGGCTGCCGTCTTCTTGTGAATAACTTCAAAATAAACGTCCTCGGAGAACTGCTCGCTGCGAACATTGGATAGCTGCAACAACTCCCCATCGGCCAACTCGCGACCCAGTACCGATATGAGGTCGATGATGCCAATGTTACGGGTCAGTCCGGCCTGAACCAATGCCGTAGCCAGTAGATAATCGCCGGTGAGCACAGCCACCTTGTTATTATACAGGGCATTCACAGAAAGCTGGCCGCGACGTTCAGTGCTGTCATCCACTACATCGTCATGTACCAGGCTGGCCGTATGGAGCAACTCCAACGACGCAGCCGCATGGAGCGTGGCAGGTTTTACCCCACCCAAGAGCTTGGCGGCCAGCAATACCAACATCGGGCGCATCATCTTCCCGCTCTTTTGCCGGATGTGCGCAATGACTTGCTGCAGCAAAAGATTGGAGCTGGACAGAGATTCTCCAAACAGCTGTTTGAAGTCTTCCACCTCCCCGATAATCGGTGCAATAATTAAAGATGAACGGTCCATATACGTAATTTGTGCACAAAAGTAGTAATAAAAAGGGGAATACTATATTTTCTTTGTATTTTTACCACGAAAAAAAAGACAAATCAATGAAATCAACCGACAAACTCTTCCTTTTAGACGCCTATGCGCTGATCTATCGCGCGTATTATGCGTTCATCAAAAACCCGCGCGTCAACTCCAAAGGGTTCAACACTTCGGCCATCATGGGCTTCGTCAACACGCTCGAAGAAGTGCTGAAAAAGGAGAATCCAACCCATATCGGCATAGCCTTCGATCCTGCAGGTCCCACCTTCCGCCACGAGGCATACGAGCAGTACAAAGCGCAACGCGAAGAAACTCCGGAAACTATCCGCCTCTCCGTGCCCGTCATCAAGGACATTATCCGCGCCTACCGCATCCCCATCCTCGAGGTACCCGGCTACGAGGCGGACGATGTCATTGGCACCCTGGCCACCGAAGCCGGACGCCGCGGCATCCCTACCTATATGATGACCCCCGACAAAGACTACGGCCAACTGGTGGGCGGCACGGTGTTCATGTACCGCCCCAAGCATACAGGGGGCTTCGAGACCATGGGTCCAGAGGAAGTGAAAGCCAAATTCAACATCGCGGACACCAGCCAGGTCATTGACATGCTGGGCCTGATGGGCGACACGGCGGACAACATCCCCGGCTGCCCTGGCGTGGGTGAAAAGACCGCCCAAAAACTCATCGCCCAATTCGGCAGCATCGAGAACCTCCTGGCGCACACCGAGGAATTGAAGGGGGCTTTGCGAGGCAAAGTGGAAGCCAACAAGGAACAAATCGTCTTCTCCAAATTCCTGGCCACCATCAAGACCGACGTGCCCATCAAACTGGACATGGGCGCCCTGGTGCGCGAAGAACCCGACCCGGAAGCCCTGCGCAAGATTTTCAACGAACTGGAGTTCCGCTCCCTCCTGAACCGCGTTTTGGGAAAACCCACCCCCACCTCCACGCCCGCACAAGGCGATTTGTTCGCATCCATCGAGCCGGAAGAAACAGAACCCGCCAATCCATCGGAACTGGAAAGCCTGGAAACGCAGACCGTGGACTACCGCCTTGTGGAAACCGAGACGGACATCCTCGCCTTGGTGGAACAACTGATGCCCGCAGGCATCCTCTCCATCGACACCGAGACCACCAGCACCGAACCGATGGAAGCCGAACTGGTGGGCGCCAGCTTCAGTGATGCCGAAGGACGCGCCTGGTATGCCCCCTTCCCCGCCGACCGCAAGGAAGCCGAGCACAGGGCCAGCCTGCTCCGCCCGCTCTACGAAAACCCCGGAAGCCTGAAGGTGGGACAGAACATCAAATACGACATCATCGTCCTGCAAAACTACGGCGTGCGCGTGGCCGGCCCCCTGTTCGACACGATGCTGGCCCACTATGTCCTGCAACCCGAACTGCGGCACAACATGGACTACCTGGCCGAGGTCTACCTGAACTACCGCACCATCCACATCGAGCAACTCATCGGCCCGCGCGGCAAGGGACAGAAATCCATGCGCGACCTGCCCCCCGCCAATGTATACCGCTACGCCTGCGAGGATGCCGACATCACCCTGCGTCTGAAAAACGTGCTGGAAAAAGAGCTGGAAACCCACAATGCCTTCAACCTGTTCAATAACATCGAGATGCCCCTCGTCCCCGTCCTGGTCAACCTGGAGAGCAACGGCGTACGCATCGACACGGAAAGCCTGCGCGAAACTTCCCGCCTTTTCACCGCACGCCTGGCCGAAATCGAGCAGGACATCTACCACATGACCGGGGAACGATTCAACATCGCCTCCCCTCGCCAGGTGGGCGAAGTGCTGTTCGAACACCTGAAAATTGCCGACAAGGCCAAGAAGACCAAAACCGGCCAATATGTCACCTCCGAGGAAGTGTTGGAAAGCCTGCGCAGCAAGCACGACGTGGTGGGAAAAATTCTGGACTACCGCGGCCTGAAGAAACTGCTGGGCACCTATGTGGACGCCCTACCCCAGCTCATCAATCCCCGAACAGGACGCATACACACCTCCTTCAACCAGGCCGTCACCGCCACGGGCCGCCTCAGTTCCAGCAACCCCAACCTGCAGAACATCCCCGTGCGCGACGACGACGGCAAGGAGATGCGCAAAGCCTTCATCCCGGACGATGGATGCGCGTTCTTTTCGGCCGACTATTCACAAATTGAACTGCGCATCATGGCTCACCTCAGCGGGGACGAGAACATGATAGACGCCTTCCGCAGCGGCCACGACATCCATGCCGCCACCGCCGCCAAGATATTCAAGGTAGACATCCACGACGTGACCCAAGACATGCGCCGCAAGGCCAAGACGGCCAACTTCGGCATCATCTACGGCATCTCCACCTTCGGACTGGCCGAACGTATGGGCGTGTCGCGCCAAGAGGCCAAGGAACTCATCGACGGATACTTTGAGACCTATCCGAAGGTGAAGGCATATATGGACCACTGCATTGAGGTGGCACGCAAGCAGGGTTACGTGGAGACCATCTTCCAACGCAAGCGTTTCCTGCCGGATATCAACTCGCGCAACGCCACTGTCCGCGGTTATGCCGAACGCAACGCCATCAATGCCCCGATACAAGGCAGCGCGGCAGACATCATCAAAGTGGCCATGGTCCGCATCTACCGCCGCTTCACCGAAGAGGGCCTAAAAGCCAAGATGATATTGCAGGTGCACGACGAACTGAACTTCAGCGTCCCCTCGGACGAAAAGGAACGGGTGCAGGAAATCGTCATCCAGGAAATGGAGAACGCCTGCCCCATGCAAGTGCCCCTGAAAGCAGACTGCGGCTGGGGCCGGAACTGGCTGGAAGCGCACTGATAACAGACAGACGGGCATAAAAAAGAGGGTTGCGGAAATGCCGCACCCTCTTTTTTATTCTGGTTTGCCTATCCTTACCGCTTCTCATCACCTCCTATCGCATTCCAAACCAACGCGCTCACCGCCGCACCGACAAACGGAGCCACAATGAAAAGCCACAGTTGCGACAACGCCCGTCCGCCTTCGAACAAAGCCGGGCCGATGCTACGTGCCGGGTTGACTGATGTGCCCGTGATAGGAATGCAGACGATGTGTACCAATACCAGCGTCAGACCGATGGCCAGTCCCGCCAGGTTGCCCGCACCCTTCTTGCTATCCGTCGCGCCCAACACCACTAAGACAAAAATGAACGTGAACACCGCCTCGGCCAGGAAAGCCTGAATCAGCATCCCGTCGGCATACGTATTGGTGCCTGTCTCCGTCGGGCCGCCGTGCGCACCTGTGGATACCAATGCCCAAAGAATAGCCGAACCGATGATGGCGCCTATCACCTGGAACAGCATATACATGCCCGCATCCTTGCCGCTCATCCTGCCGGACATCCAGACGCCCAGCGTGATGGCGGGATTGATGTGGCAGCCCGATATGCCGCCGATGGTATAGGCCATGGCCACCACGGACAAGCCGAAGGCCAACGCCACACCCAAAGTTCCTACACCTGCGCTCACCGCGCCTGCAGCATGACCGGCAAAGACGGCACTGCCGCAACCCATCAATACGAGAACCATAGTCCCCACCATTTCTGCCATGTACTTCTTCATAAGCCTGATGATTTAAAAGTTTATCCGTGCCAAAGATAACAATTTTGCAGAAAAGTGGTTCACCAAAGAAAGGATTTTTATGAGGAAGCTACAACTCTTTCCCCCAGGAAGACAGGCCGGGCAAACCACTTCTTGAACATCCACGTCACTGCCCAATAGAGCACGAAGGCGGACAGGAACCCGGCAATGGCATCAATCAGGTAATGTGCCTGGATGTACACCGTCGCG
Organism: Candidatus Bacteroides pullicola; assembly: GCA_019115825.1. Lineage (GTDB taxonomy): Bacteria > Bacteroidota > Bacteroidia > Bacteroidales > Bacteroidaceae > Bacteroides > Bacteroides pullicola. Next base: position 94,662 of record DXCV01000056.1, on the reverse strand, counting down.
CCGCACAACAGCAAGTAGAACGGCATCAGGCACACGAACAGCCGACGGCTTCCCCGCCAGGCCATAATCATCAGGATGGTGGAGATGCCCACGTGGGAACTGGGGAAAGCCGCCGTGGGACGTTCGCCCACCTGCTGCGAACTCTCCACCAGGCTGTAGAAGAAACCGTGCTCATAACCGGGACCTGGCAACAGCTCACGGTTGTGGTTAAAGTAGTCGCCGATAGCGGGAAAGACACCTTGCGCCACGTTGTCCGCACCGATGGCCGGGAAATAAAACTGCGGGCCCGCCACGGGCAGGAAAATGTAAATGAAATAGTAGATGAAGAACGACGTGATGATGACAAAGGAAATCTTCTCCAGCAGGTCGTAACGGAAGATGAAGTACCACAGCACCACGATGAGCATCATCGGATAGTAGAAGAAATAGCCCAAGTTGAGCGGCTCGCTGACCCACATCTGCGGCAGCAGCTGGCTGAACCAGATGGCGGGCTGTCCGCCGAAGAGGCTCTGCTCCGCCGAGGCAAAGATATGGTCCAAATTAGGGAACAAGCGGTTGAACTCGTAGGTGTCCGGATACCAATAGGACAGCAGCGACATCTGCACCACCACCCGCACGAACGTGGCAAAGCGGCACGGTGCCAGACGGTAAAGGTACATCAGCACGAAGGTGACGGCGGCAATGAGCGCACGGTCCCACAGCATCGTGGCCGGATGGTCCATCCGGTCATACAGGAAGACAATCAGCAGGGAGGTCAGCAGATTGTATATCAGCGAAATCTTTTCTATCGCGAACAGCCCCTTGTAGGTCTCCACGCGCTTGAATATGTCTATAGCCATCGGTGTTCCTTATACCACGCCACGGTCAGGCACACGCCCCGGTCCAAGTCGTAAGCGGGGGCATATCCCAGCTCGCGGACCGCGGGACCGATGTCGCACCGCCAGTTGCGTTGTTTCATAATGTGATATTTGTCGCGGTTCAGCGTACTGGTCTTTCCCGACCGCTTCGCCCACCATTCCGCGCACAAAGATACGGTTTTTAACGCAAACAAAGGAAATTTCAGGCGAATAACCCACGGATTTCCCATTTCGCGTATCAGGAGGTCGGAGAAAGTGCGGCTGCTGTACACCTGCCCGTCGGACAGGAAATAGGCACGGCGCGTCACGCCTTTCCCGATGGCCAGGAAGACAGCCTGCACCACGTCGGCCACATAGACAAACGTCAGGTCCTGGCGACGGAAGCCGGCGGCCACGTCCACGTGCTGCTTGATGCTCTGCGCCATCACGTAGTAGTCGCGTTCGCGGGGACCGTAGACGCCCGTGGGGCGGAAGATGACGTAGGGAAAGCCTTCCTGCCCTTGCAAGTATTGCTCCGTCTTCAGCTTGCTGCGCCCGTAGGCTGTATTGGGACAAGGAGTGTCCGTGTCTCGAATAGGCTCGTAGGTCTGTTCATGCACGGGGCCGAAGACGCTGAGCGTGCTGATGAAGATGAATTGCCGGGGCACAAGGTCCAGCTCGTGCAGGGCGTCGATGAAGTCGCACGTCTGCCGGTGGTTCATGCGGTCGAAGTCTGCCGGGTCGATGCACTTGGTGACGCCCGCGCAGTGGACAATGTAGTCGAAGCGGCCGTGCGCGGCCAGTTGGCTGCGCAGGACATCGGGCTTGCCGAAGTCCAGCTCCAGGAAATGGATACGGGGGTCTTGCAGGTAGGCCCGGCTGCTCGTGGCGCGGACGCCTGCCCAAGTATCAAAGCCGCGGCGCACGGCCTCCTCCACGAGGAAGCTGCCGATAAAGCCGCTGGCGCCGGTAATGAGAATGCTGTGGTTCATTTCGTTGGTTCTACGTGAATATTGATATAGGTTCCTTTGCCGAACTCCCCGCGCAAGCGGTGCTCGATGACGGTCGCCCGGCGATGGGCCTCCTCCAACGTGAGGTTACCGTCCATGCGGATGTGCAGGTCGATGGAGCAGTTGTTGCCGATGCGGCGCGTACGCAAGTGGTGGGGAGCGGTGACGCCGGGATAGGACTGTACGATGTTGATTATCTTCTTCTCCTCTTCGGCAGGCAGGGATTTTTCCAACAACTCGTTCATGGAGGGCACCAGGAGTTTGACAGACACCTTCAGGATGAAGAAGCTGACAATGACGGCGGCTATCGGGTCGAGCACCCGCCACTGGTCGCCCAGCAGGATGGCACCGCCGATGCCCACGGCCGTCCCAATGGACGAGAAGGCATCGCTGCGGTGGTGCCAAGCATTGGCCACCACGGCTTGTGACTGCACCTTGCGTCCTACGAAGGCGGTGTATTGGTAAAGCACTTCCTTCAACACGATGGAGATGAGGGCTGCCCACAACGCCAGCATCCCCGGCCGGGGCAGCGTCCCACCCTGCAGGACGTGCCAGATGGCCTCCGCCCCATTCCACAGGATGCCCAGCCCCACCACGAAGAGGCAGAGGCCGATGATGGCCGTGGCCAGCGTTTCATACTTGCCGTGCCCGTAGTCGTGCCCCGCGTCCTCGGGCTTGGAGGAGATGCGCACAAAGACCAGCACGATGATATCCGTCACGAAGTCGGACAGCGAATGCACGGCATCGGCAATCATGGCCGCACTGTGCCCCACGATGCCGGCAAAGAACTTGAAGAGCAGCAACACGAAGTTGACCACGCTGCCCACGATGGTCACCTTGTAGATTTCGCGCTCGCGCGAGACGGAAGCTTGATGACTTGACATAGAGGTTCTATCTTTTTTGAACCCGCAAAGATACAATATCAGTTACTAATGCCCAAACCGATACTGCAAAATAGTGCCGCGGCAGATTAAATCAGAAAGTTTCACCGCCACCCCTTACAGACAATACATTTTGTTTCATGCACGCGAAACACTTTGTTTCATGTGCGCGAAACACTTTGTTTCATGCACGCGAAACACTTTGTTTCAAGCCGGGAAACACTTTGTTTCAAGCCATGAAACACTTTGTTTCAAAGCCCGAAACACTTTCTCCCCCCGTCTATCCACTATCCCGGCACACCACAAGACACATATTTTAAGAGGGAAAATGAACGAAAAACAGCGGGAATTTGTTTACTTTGCACACAGATAACACCACATAGCTATGGGCAAGAAGAAAGACAAACGAGAGAAGAAGGCGGGCAAGCGCATGAACAAGAAGCAACTGGCCGCCCTGTTGATGGACTATTTCCACGAGAAAGGCAACGAAAGCGTGTCGCTGAAGAAGATATTCGAGCAACTGCGGCTGACCACGCATCCGCTGAAGATGCTCTGCATGGATATCCTCGCCGACCTGAAGGAGGACGATTACATCACCGAGACGGAACACCACGTCTACCGCCTGCACCAGCGCGGCGTGGAGATGACGGGACGCTTCGTGCGCAAGAGCAACGGCAAGAACTCTTTCATCCCCGACGACGGAGGCGACCCCATCTTCATCGCCGAGCGCAACTCCGCCCACGCCATGAACAACGACCGTGTGCGCATCGCCTACTACGCCCGCCGGCGCGGCAAGACCGCCGAAGGCGAAGTGCTGGAGGTGCTGGAGCGCGCCAACGACAGCTTCGTGGGCACGCTGGAGGTGACCAAGAACTATGCCTTCCTGCTGACCGAAAACCGCACGTTGGCCAACGACATCTTCATCCCCAAGGACAAGCTGAAAGGCGGACGGAGCGGCGACAAGGCCGTGGTGAAAATCACCGAATGGCCGGACAAAGCCAAGAACCCCATCGGACAGGTCATCGACATCCTGGGCCGCGCGGGCGACAACAACACCGAGATGCACGCCATCCTGGCGGAATTTGGCCTGCCCTACTCCTACCCGGAGAATGTGGAAGCTGCTGCCGACAAGATTCCCGACGAAATCTCTGCCGAAGAGATAGCCAAGCGCGAGGACTTCCGCCGCGTCACGACTTTCACCATAGACCCCAAGGACGCCAAGGACTTTGACGACGCGCTGTCCATCCGCAGCCTGGGCGGCGGACTGTGGGAGGTGGGTGTACACATCGCCGACGTCAGCCACTACGTCAAGGAGGGCACCGTCATCGACAAGGAGGCCGAACGGCGCGCCACGTCCGTCTACCTCGTGGACCGCACCATCCCCATGCTGCCCGAACGGCTTTGCAACTTGCTCTGCTCCCTCCGCCCGGACGAGGAGAAACTGGCCTACAGCGTCATCTTCCAAATGAACGACAAGGCCGAGGTGCTGCAACACCGCATTGTCCACACCGTCATCCGGAGCGACCGCCGCTTCACCTACGAGGAGGCGCAACAGGTCATCGAGACGGGCGAGGGCGACTATAAATACGAACTGCTGGAGTTGGACCGCCTGGCCAAACAGCTGCGTGAAAAGCGCATGGCGGGCGGTGCGCTGGAATTCGACCGCGTGGAGGTGAAGTTCGAGATTGACGAGAAAGGCAAGCCCCTGCGCGTCTACTTCAAGGAATCGAAGGATGCCAACAAGCTGGTGGAGGAATTCATGCTACTGGCCAACCGTACCGTAGCCGAGGCCATAGGCAAAGTGCCTAAGGGCAAGAAGGCGAAGGTGTTCCCCTACCGCATCCACGACCTGCCCGACCCCAGCAAACTGGACACGCTGGCGCAGTTCATCGCCCGCTTCGGCTACAAGCTGCGCACAGCAGGCAACCGGAGCGACCTCTCGAAGTCCATCAACCGGATGCTGGACGACGTCAAGGGCAAGAAGGAGCAGAATCTCATTGAGACCGTCTCCATCCGCGCCATGCAAAAGGCGTGCTACTCCACGCACAACATCGGACACTACGGCCTGGGCTTCGAGTACTACACGCACTTCACCTCGCCCATACGCCGCTATCCGGACATGATGGTGCACCGGCTGCTGACCAAGTACTTGGACGAACACGGCCGCACGGTGAGCGAAAAGAAGTACGAGGCCCTGTGCGAGCACAGCAGCGCCATGGAGCAACTGGCCGCCCAGGCCGAGCGGGCCAGCATCAAGTACAAGCAGGTGGAGTTCATGCAGGAGCACCTGGGGCAGGTGTACGACGGCGTCATCTCCGGCGTCACGGAGTGGGGCCTCTACGTGGAGCTGAACGAGAACAAATGCGAGGGCATGATACCCATCCGCGACCTGGACGACGACTACTACGAATACGACGAGAAGAACTATTGCCTGCGCGGACGGCGCAAGAAGCACGTCTACAGCCTGGGCGACGCCATCACCATCAAAGTGGCCCGCGCCAATCTGGAGAAAAAGCAACTGGATTTTGCGCTGGCCTGAAGCTAAAATGGGGTGTATCAAAATATAGACATGGCACACAGATGACACGGATTAAACAGATGATCACAGATTTATTTTACTCGTAATCAGTTATATATAATCTGTGGTCATCTGCCCTGTCTGAGTCATCTGTGTGCCATACCTTATTTTGACACACCCCCTTCTTTTCTATCGGTGTTCCTCCCGTTCCTTCCTCAGAAGCGGAAAGGCGAACTCTTCACATAGACTTTATAACCCTTTATCATGCCCGGCCGGCCTTCCTCGGCACGGGGCAGGAGACGCAGCCCGGAGATTTCCTGTTCCTCGCCCAAATCGATGACAATCTGGTGGGGAAACCTGTCTTTGTCACGGGTGCTCCAATAGGTGGATTCCTGCAGGTCATAGATTTTGTCGGCCGTGTAGTTGCCCCACGACGTGCTCTCGCTATCCGCATAGGCAATTTTCCACTTCAGGCGCGGCAGGAGCTTGCCTTGTGCATCCAACACGTACAGCTCGGCCAATGCAGCATAATCTTTGCCGTCCTGTGCATCGGTCGCTTCCAGGCAGACATAACGTCCCTTCACAGTCCGGCCGAACATCACTTCCTGCCAGCCGTCCGCGGCCTTCAGTTGCCCACGGGCCACGGGAGTCTCACCCTTCAAATCCAGGTTCTGGCCTTCCGCCCGATGGGTGGCGGGCGCCTCGGCATGGAGTTCATCCAAAATGGGTTGCTCCAATCCTTGTATCACGGGTTGGTCAGGTCCCAGCAGGTCCAGCACGATGATTTCGTTCTCGCCTTCCTTCAGCCAACAGCCGGGCATATAGAGCGTCTGCTGGGGGCCAATCTTCCAAAAGCGGCCGATGGCCTTCCCATTGACCCAGACCATGCCCTTACCCCACGTCCGCATGTCGAGGAAGGTATCGGCAGCCTTGTCCAGACGGAACGTGGCGCGATACCAAGCCGGACCGTTGCAGGGCTTGTCGGCGGCAGCATACTGCTTGTCGCGGGCAAAAGCGGCATCCACGGGGAAGCTGTACACGCTCCAACCCTTCAGTTCCTGCGACCCGTCAGGCGTAGCCAACCGGACGCTCTTCGTGATGCCCTTGCGGTCGTGGATGGCCACGTCGAAGTTCACACGCCCCATGGCTTCCACCAAGATGTCCAGACGTGTGCCTTCGGCTAAAGCGGGCAGGGGTACGCTGTTCTCGCCCCGGCGGCGGTCCAGACGCTTCAACAGTTTGCCGTCGGCATAGACCTGCGCCCAATCATGCGCCTCGTCAATGACCAGCACTGTGCCCTCGGCTACTTCCGGCAAGGTGGTGCGGTAGAGAATGGTGCCCCAGCCTTGGTCGAACTGCTCCATCGGGCGGATGTCTTCTGACTCCTTCGGCTCGGGCAGGTTGTCAAAGAGGGGAGCTACTTCCTTCAATTGGAAAGCAGGTATCTGCTGGGTGGGATAAGGTGCGGGTACGTCGGGAATCACTTGACCGGAATCGGCATACTGCAGCAGCAGTTCACGCAACTGGTAGTACTTGGGCGTGGCCCAGCCCGCTTCGCTGATAGGCGCATCGTAATCGTAGGAACTGCACATGGCGGAATAAGGCGGACAGTTGGCACCTCCCCAGTGACCGAAGGTGGTGCCTCCATGCGTCATGTAGAGAGAGAAAGAGATGCCACGGTCCAGCATATCTCGGATACCATCCACCATGACTTCGGCCGGACGGGTTTCGTGCTTGCGTCCCCAATGGTCGAACCAGCCGCTCCAGTACTCGCTACACATCAGCGGAGTGTGCGGACGTGCCTCGCGCAGAGGCTTGAACTGTGCGTCAATGTCGGCACCTGTGCCGAAGTTGATGGTCCAAAGCAGGTCGTCCAGACCGTTACGCTGGAAGGTCGAACTCCAGTCGCACTGGAACAGCGGCACATCGGTAAAACCGGCGCCTTTCACGAGGTCGCGCATCTGACCTATATATTCCTTGTCGGTGGCATAGGCTCCGTACTCATTCTCGACCTGCACCATCAGGATATTGCCACCGCGGCTCACTTGCAAGTCGGCCAATTCCTTGCCCACTTCGTTCATAAAGAGCTTCACACGCTCCATGAAGTAGGCATCGTTCGAGCGCAGCTTGATGTCATCCTTCTTCAGGAGCCACCAGGGCAGACCGCCCATCTCCCACTCTGCGCATACATAGGGACCCGGACGCAGGATAACATACATGTCGTGTTTTTGGGCCAGGCGGCAGAAGGTGGCCACGTCGTTTTGGCCCTCGAAATCGAATTCTCCCGGCTTTTGCTCGTGAATGTTCCAGAATACGTACAAGCAGATGGTGTTCATGCCCAAAGCCTTGCACATCTCGATGCGGTGTTCCCAATACTCAGCGGGAATGCGGGTGTAGTGCATCTCCGCCGCCTTAACGACGAACGGTTTGCCGTCCAGCAGGAAGGTTTGGTCACCAATTTCAAAAGTCTGTGGTTTCCCCGAAGGGAGCGAACAGCCGGCCATGACGGCCAGCGACAAGAGGATCAATAGTCCTCGAATGCAAGTTTTTAACATAAGTAATTGTGTTGTGTTTAATAATAAATGATAATTTTGAGTTTATGTGTCTGTATATTTATGAGTCTGTAGGTTCCTGGACTTCCTGGCATTCCAAGGTTCCGTGTACGTAGGCGATGGACTTCGCCAGCTTTCTCACGGTACCGACGTCGTGGCTCACCAGCACAATGGCGCACGTGCGGTTCAGCTCCTCCAACAGGGCGTACAGGCGGGATTCGGAATCCGGATCCATGTACGTGTTCGGCTCGTCGAGAACCAGCACCTCAGGGTCTGAGATGACGGCGCGCCCCAACAAGGTCCGTTGCAACTGCCCGCCGCTCAGCGTACCAATGGCACGCTTGTCCAGCCCCTCCAGGCCCATGCGGGCCATGACGTCACGGGCGCGGTCGCGGTCGGCAGCCGTATAGGCGGCAGTCAAGGACTTGCACCCGCCCAGACCGGACAGCACCACCTCCCCCACCGTGACAGGGAACTTACGGTCGATGCGGCTATATTGGGGCAAATAGCCCATCCGCAGCTTCCGTCCGTCCGCCCCACGGCGCGGATGGAAGTCGATGGTTCCTTCCGCAGGCTTCAGCAGACCCAGAATGCAGCGCACCAGCGTGGTCTTGCCGCCGCCATTGGGACCGACAAGGGCCAGGAAGTCGCGGTCGTGCACCGCCAGGTTCACGTTGCGCAACACCGTCCGGCCCTCGTAGGCCACGCGGAGGTTCTTTATTTCAATTAAAGGAAGAGACATAAGCATTGTGATTATTGAGTGTGAAGAGCAGAGTAAGCCAATTCCCTTGCCACCCGCAGCATCTCCTCCGGCCAGTCGTAGGCCAGGGGGTTGATGTTCACCACGCGTGCACCGGTCTGGAGGGCAATCAACTCGGCATGACGGCGGTCGAACTCGGGCTGGACAAAGATGACACGCACCCGCTCCTTGCGACACGTGTCCACCAGCTCTTTCAGCCAAGACGGCGAAGGTTCCTTGCCCCCGGCCTCCACCGGAATCTGCCGGAGGCCGTAGTCGCGGGCGAAATAGGACAAAGCCGGATGGTAAATCATAAAGGCACGGTCCGCTCCGGGACGGGCCAGGAGCGCGCGGCACAGGCTATCCGTCCGGTCGATGACGCGGCACAGGCTGTCGCACCGCTGCCGGTACAACGCTTCGCCCGCCTTGTCCAGCCGGGTCAAGGCATGAGCAATGTGCAGGGCCATCTGCCGGGCATTGCGTGCCGAGCACCAGACGTGAGGCTCCACGCCGTCCACGTGGTGATGTCCGTGCCCCGCTGCCAGGGTGTCACGAATCAATTCCAAGCCTTCGGACAGGTCAACGGCCTGCAAATCCGGCGCATTGGCCTCCAGGCGTTCCGCCCATGCCCGTTCAAAGCCCAAGTGACCCGTACGCAGCCACGCCCGGCTTCCGGACAGCTCTGTCAACTGACGGGGCGTGGGGTCGTAAGTCTCGGGACTGGCTCCCTTGGGCACCAGGCAGGACACTTGGAAACGGTCGCCCGCCACGGCTTCCACCAGGTAACGTACCGGCTCGATGCTCACCGTGACGACGGGCTTGTCCGTTGCGGCTTTCGGCGGCGTGCAAGAGGACAACACCCCCATCAGGGCCAGCAGCATCACGACATAACGTGCCAGCTTACCCGCAAACATGGACAGGGAGGTCAACGCCAAGTTGCTGCGCATGAAGCCCAGGGCTACCGCGATGGCCTCGCCCACAAAAGGCAGGAAGGTAAAAAAGGCCATCAACGCGCCGCGCCCTTGCAAGAAGCGTTGCATCTTCTCCACTTTCTCCGGCTTCACGCCGAGGTATTTCTCTATCCAGTCCGTGCGGCCCAGGCGACCCAGCCAATAGCAGGTCAGCCCGCCCAGGGTGTTGCCCAGCGAGGCGGACAGCACGCAGAGCCACGGCTTCAGCCCCATGGCTACCAAGGCCGCCATCACCAGCTCCGAACTGAAGGGCACAATACTCCCCGCCAGCAGGGCAGACAGGAACAGGCCCGCATAGCCCCAGTCGGTAAGGATTTGTATCAAGGACTCCATTACGTAGTTAAGAGTTAAGAGTTAAACATTGAGCGTTGAGGGATGGAAACTGAGTCAAGAACGGTAATGGAGGTACAGGTTGCCCAAAAAGACCAGCAGCCCTGTCCACAAGAAGACATGGAAGACCACATTGGCCGCGCGGCTTCGTGTCAGGACAAACAAACGGCACGCCGGAACACTGACACACACCGCCAGCGCGGGCATCAGGCTGACATAGAGCGACGGCTGCAGCACCATAGCCACGAGGAAGCAGACTCCCGCCCCCATCATAAACCTTAGGCAGCAGCGCGTACGAATCTTCTCGTCCCGCCCATAGCCCAGCATATAGCCGCCAGACACCAGCAGCAACGCCGCCAGATAGCCCAACGTCGCCCATTGCCCAACCCCCAGGCCTTGGAAAAGGGGGTCGAACCGCACCATCCCGAGGAAAGGCGTCGTAAACAGCTCCATCTCGCCATAGAACCAGGCATGGCCCAGCAAGAACCAGAAGGGAAACATCCATCCCAGCAGCGAGCCGAAAAAGCTGCGTGCCGACAACGCCTGCAGACTGTACGCCCCTATCCAATACACCGGCATGAAAAACACCAGCCGGGGCACGACAAGACACCCTACGCCGAGACAGGCCATGCTCAGGAACAAATCCGCCGGGGCGGACAGGCTGCGGTAAGCCCTGAAGAGGAAGAACAACGAACCCGCCACGGCCAACCCCACCACGTGCCCCGCCTGCAACCCGTACAGGTCCGGACCGAGCGACACCAGCAGCAGGTAGACCGCCGACTGCAACGACGCCCGTTGCCGGACAAGACCGTAGGCATTGTTCAGCACAATCAGCACCCAGGCCGTCAGGGCATGGACCGACAGGCCGACCCACAGTCGTAGCACGTCCTCAGTGCCCGGCTGGACCGCCAGCCGGCACGCCACGGCCACCAGCAACGCCACGGGCAGCGTGTACCGCCCGGACGTCAGCCGCTGTTGCAAAGTCCTTCCTGCCATGCCCCGCTCTCCTTTAGAGGTCGAAGCCGATGTCGCGGCGGAAGTATTTCTTGTCGAACCGTATCATGTCGGCCACGCGGTAGCTCTGCGCCAAAGCCTCTTCTTTCGTATGGCCATACGAGCAGACGGCCAGCACGCGGCCGCCCGAAGTGACCACGTCTGTGCCGGAAACAGCCGTGCCGGCATGAAAGAGAACACTGCCCTGGGTTGCCGCCTCGTCCAGGCCCGTGATGACCTTGCCCTTCTCGTAGGCTTCGGGGTAGCCGCCGCTCACCAGCATGACACAGGCCGCTGCACGCGGGTCGGTCTCCACGGGATGTTGGTCCAGCGTACCCGCCCACGTGGCTTCCAGCAGTTCCACCAGGTCGCTTTGGAGGCGCAGCATGACGCTCTCCGTCTCGGGGTCGCCCATACGGACGTTATACTCGATGACGTAAGGCTCGCCGCCCACGTTCATCAGCCCCAGGAAGATGAAGCCCTTGTAGGTGATATGCTCCTCGGCCAGGCCGCGAACGGTCGGCTCGATGATGCGGGTACGCACCTTCTCCATGAACACGTCGTCGGCAAAGGGGACAGGCGTCACGCTGCCCATGCCGCCCGTGTTCAGCCCCTTGTCGCCCTCGCCGATGCGCTTGTAGTCCTTGGCCACGGGGAGCACCTGGTAGTGCGTGCCGTCGGTGAGGACAAAGACGCTGCATTCGATGCCGCTCAGGTATTCCTCAATCAGCACCGTGGCGCTGGCCTGGCCGAACATGCCGCCCAGCATTTCCTGCAACTCACGCTTTGCCTCGTCCAGCGTGGGGAGGATGAGCACGCCCTTGCCGGCGCAGAGGCCGTCAGCCTTCAACACATAGGGAGCAGAAAGGGTCTCAAGGAAAGCGAGGCCTTCGGCCAGATTGGCTTGGGTGACGCTGAGGTGGCGGGCCGTGGGGATGCCGTGGCGCAGCATGAAGTCCTTGGCAAAGTCCTTGCTGCCCTCCAACCTTGCACCTGATTGCGAAGGACCGATGACGGCGATATGGCGCGTGGCTTCGTCAGCTTGGAAGGCATCGTAAATGCCCTGCACCAGCGGGTCTTCAGGACCTACGACCACCATCTGCACGTCGTGGTCGAGGGCGAATTGCTTCAGTGCCGGAAAATCCGTAGCCTTCAAGGCGACGTTCTCGCCCACCTCGCGCGTACCGGCATTGCCCGGCGCGATATACAGTTTGTCCACACGGTTGCTTTGGGCTATCTTCCACGCCAATGCGTGTTCGCGGCCGCCCGAGCCGAGCAATAAGATATTCATATTCAATAGGTTTAATATACGGTTCATTGTCTGTCAAATCGAGACCAAAGTCTCACCCTCACCGAGAGTGCACTCTCAAGCCCGCCGAGAGTGCGCTCTCAAGCTCGTCGAGAGTGCGCTCTCAAACCCGTCGAGAGTGCACTCTCGGTGGAAGCGTCACCGGGGCGACGATTTCAGGTATTCATCGAAGTAGCGCGTGATCTTCTCGTGCAGGTGTACGCGGTCGCGTCCCAAGACGTTGTGGTCGTGTCCCGGATAGATGAAGAGGTCGGGATAGGTGCGGGCATCCACGCACGCTTTCATGAAGGACAGCGTATGTTGCAGGACGCACGTGCGGTCGTGGTCGTCGTGGATGATGAGCAGATGCCCCTTCAACTGTCCGGCCAACTGCTTGAGGTCGCTGCCGGCGTAACCCTCGGGATTGGCCTGGGGCGTGTCCATGTAGCGTTCGCCATACATCACCTCGTAGTACTTCCAATCAATGACCGGTCCGCCGGCAACGCCCACCTTGAAGAGGTCGGGATAGCGCAGCACGAGGCTCGTGGTCATGTGCCCGCCGAAGCTCCAGCCATGCACGCCGATGCGTTCGCCGTCCACGTAGGGCAGCGTGCGAAGCCACTCGGCTGCCTTCGCCTGGTCCTTGCCCTCCTCGATGCCGAGGCGGCGGAACGTGCAGTTCTCGAAGGCGAGGCCACGGTTCGAGCTGCCGCGGTTGTCGAGGGTGAACAGGATGTAGCCCCTATTGGCCATGTAGACGTCCCAGCCCCGGGCAGCATACCTGTAGTTGGACACCAGCATCTGCGCGTGCGGGCCACCGTAGACGTAGACGATGACAGGATACTTCTTCGCGGGGTCGAAGTCGGCAGGCTTCAGCATCCGCCAATACAGCGTGGTGGTGTCGTCGGCCGCCTTCATCGTGCCGGTCTCCACGAGGGGCATCACCAGTCCGGCGAAGGGGTCGGACGCGGTGAGCAGACGAACCGTTTCCTTGCCATTGGTGGTGGAGACAAGACCGATGTTGCGCGGCACGTCGGGCGTGGAATACTTGTCAATCAAGTACGTGCCCGACTTGGAGAGGCGGGCGGCATGCACGCCCTCGCCGTTGTCCAGGGCGGTCAACTTGCCGTCCTTCACGCGCACCTTATATATATTGGTTTGCATGGGCGATTCCTTGGTGGTCGCGATGTAGACTTCCTTCTTCTTTGCGTTAAAGCCGAGGACGGACTGCACCAGCCACGGGCCTTGGGTCAGCTGCGTGTGCATATACTCGGACATATACCTGCTGCCGAAGTCGGTCGAATAGGTCTCCGGATACTTCCGCTTAGTCAGGTCGAAGAGGTAGAGGTGGTTAAACCCGTCGCGCTGGCTCTGCAGGATGAACTTCGTGTCGTCCCAAGGCAGGAAGATGATGGGGTTCTGAGGCTCCACATACTTGGGATGCTTCTCGGTGTAGAGCACTTCGGCCAGCTTGCCCGTCCGCGCGTCGTAACGGCAGAGCTGGGCGTGATTCTGGTCGCGGTTCAGCTCGATGAGGAAGAGCGACTGTTCATCGGGACTCCAGGAGATGTTGGTGAAGTAGCGGTCCGTCGGGTCGCCCGTCTCCAGATAGAGGGTCTGCTTGGTAGCCGGGTTATAGATGCCCACCTGCACCTGGTGGCTGGTCATGCCGGCCATGGGATAGCGGATTTGCTCCAGCTCACCCACGCGGGCGGTGACGTCCACCAAGGGATATTCTGTCACCATGCGCTCGTCCATGCGGTAAAAGGCCAGGAGCGTGCCCTTCGGGCTCCAGAAGGTGCCCTTGTAGATGCCGAACTCGTTGCGGTGGACACTCTGTCCGCACACCACGCCTTCCGGCTCTTGGGTGACGGCCTCGCCGTCCACGTAGAGGTTGTTCTTCAGTGTATAGGCGACGTGGCCGCTCTCGGCATTATAGTCCACATTGGCGGCACCCTTGGCGGTCTCGCGCACAGAGACCACGCGCTTCTGCACCCAGTCGTAGGTGATGAACTTGCCATGCAGGGACAGCAGGGCTTGCGTCTTGTCCGCCCAGGGATAACTGAGTCCGTAGAGGTGGGACAACTGTCCCAGGTTGTCGGCCTGGAGCGCGGTGTTGAGTTCGCCGCGGGTCAGAAGCAATGCCTCACGGCCCGTCTTCGGGTCGACGGTCAGCAGCGAATCAATACCCGGTTTCATGGCCGTGTCGCCCCACCATTGCAGGCCGTAGAGGTCTTCGGTGTAGCGGTAGGTCTCACCACCGGGGATAAGGTCTTCCAACGTGGGCATCTGCAAGGGGGTTGCAGAGCCTGAAGTAGTTTCTTGTGCCATAAGCATAGCGGGCGCCATCAGCAGGGCGCACAGGGTTTTAGTCAGTCGTTTCATGCGGGGTAGTAGTGTCAGTAGTGGGTTTATGGGATTGTTCTTTGGCTTCGCGGCGCTTCCGCTCCGGATAGGATTCGCCCGAACGGGGACGGCGGTCGCGCTCCGGACGTTCGGGGCGTTCAGGACGACGGCGTTCCTTCTCCTCCGCACGGAAAGGGCGGCGGGGTGCCGACGGACGGCGGTCGCGGGAATCGCGTGCCTCGCCACGGCGTTCACGACGCTCGGTCTGACGGGGCTTGTCCAATGCTTCGCCGCCCTCGCGGAACTCCTTGTACTTGCCGTCGAAGATTTCGTACTTGCGGAACTCGCAGTCCAGTCCACCGTTCTGCAGCGGGATGCGCGCACTGGGCTTCAGTCCGATTTGGTCGAAACACTCGTCGCGGTAGGACAAGATCCAGGCCGTGTTGCCCGTGAAGGCGTGCTTCAGCCGCTCGCCAATCATCTGATACAAGCCCAGCAGGTCATTGCTGGAGATGCGCTCGCCGTAGGGCGGGTTGGTGATGATGAGGGACTTCTCCTGCGGCTGCTCGAACTGCTGGAAGGGCTGTACCTTCAGCACGATGTCGCGTCCCACGCCTGCCGCCTTGACGTTGCGCTGGGCGATGGCGTTGGCCTTGATGGAGTTGTCGTAGCCATATATCTTGTGGGCGAACTCGCGCTCCTGGCTGTCGTCGTTGTAGATGCGCTCCAGCAGGTCGGCGTCGAAGTCGGGCCAGTTCTCGAAGGCATATCCCTGGCGGAAGACACCCGGGGCGATATTTCTCGCGATGAGGGCCGCCTCGATGGGGATGGTGCCCGAGCCGCACATCGGGTCGATGAGGTCGCACTCGCCCTTCCAGCCCGTCAGCAGGATCATGCCGGCGGCCAGCACTTCGTTCAGCGGGGCCTCCACAGCCTCCTGGCGGTAGCCGCGGCGGTGCAGGGACTCGCCGCTGCTGTCCAAGGACAGGGTGCAGTCCGTCTGGGCGATGTGGATGTTCAGCAGGACGTCGGGATTGGTCAGGCTGACGCTGGGACGCTTGCCCGTCTTCTCGCGGAAATAGTCGGCAATGGCGTCCTTCACGCGGTAGGACACGAACTTGCTGTGGCGGAACTCCTCGCTGAACACGGTGGCGTCCACGGCAAAGCTCTTGGCGGGGTCCAGGTAGTCTTCCCAGCGGATTTCCTTCACGGCCTCGTAGACCGCATCGGCATCCGCGGCAGTGAAGTGCTTGATGGGCTTCAGGATGCGCAAGGCGGTGCGCAGGCAGAAGTTGGCCCGGTAGAGCATCTCCTTGTCACCCGTGAACGACACCATGCGCCGCCCCATCTCAATATTGTCGGCGCCCAGCGCGGTCAGCTCGGCGGCCAGTACTTCCTCCAAGCCTTGGAAGGTCTTGGCAATCATCTCAAAGGTTTGTTCCATATATCTCTGATTCACTATTTTCTCTGTACGATTCTCGCTCCCGCAGGCACGTCTTCCGTCACCCAGATGTTGCCGCCCACGGTGGCGCCGCGCCCTATGGTGATGCGCCCCAGGATGGTGGCGTTGGAATAGACAATCACGTCGTCCTCCAGGATGGGATGGCGGGGAATGCCCTTGATGGGGTTGCCATTCTTGTCCAGCGGGAAACTCTTGGCGCCGAGGGTGACGCCCTGGTAGAGCTTGACGTTGCTCCCGATGATGCAGGTCTCGCCGATGACCACGCCCGTGCCGTGGTCGATGGTGAAGTGGCTGCCTATCTGCGCGCCGGGGTGTATGTCGATGCCCGTCTCGCTATGGGCCATTTCGGTGATGATGCGGGGGATGAGGGGCACGCCCAGCACCAGCAGTTCGTGGGCGATGCGGTAATTGCTGATGGCGCGGATGCAGGGATAGCAGCTGATGACCTCGCCGAAGGAGCGGGCAGCCGGGTCGCCGTTGTAGGCGGCCTCCACGTCGGTGGCCAGCAAGGCG
Source organism: Candidatus Bacteroides pullicola (assembly GCA_019115825.1). GTDB lineage: Bacteria > Bacteroidota > Bacteroidia > Bacteroidales > Bacteroidaceae > Bacteroides > Bacteroides pullicola. Next base: position 78,223 of record DXCV01000056.1, on the reverse strand, counting down.
CGCAGGCGGGGCAAGACGCTGATGAAGTCGGCAGCCTTGCGCGCGGCATCCTCGCGCAAGGCGTCGCTGCAACAGGGGGCGTCGCCGTTGTCGTCCGCCAGGCAGAGGGCGGCCAGGATTTGCCCCGTCAGTTGCTCGAACAGTTGCTCGATGTTGACGCCGATGTGGTAGGGCAAGGTACGGCTGTTCACCGTGGAATTTCCAAAGTAACCCGGAAAGATGACGGCGCGCGCCAGTTCGACAATGCGCCGCAGGTCGCGGCCCGAAGGCAGGGGATTCCCCTCCGTATGGCGCAGGAAGAGGCCCTCGTAACTCTCGGGGGCGGACAGCCGGTCAACGGCCTGCGTCAGGATGTGGGTGAAGTTCAATGGACTCATCAGAATGTCGTTGCTTGATAAACAGCTGCAAAAGTACGGAGTTTTCAGCAAATAACCTACAAAATCGCGCTGATTACACCTCGGAAGGCAGCAATCCGAACGATTTGCCCGTCATTTCCTCCACTTTCACTTCCCAGACCAGGACGTGGCGCACGGCAGGGTCGGAATATCCGCAAGGCGCGTCGGTGTAGTGGCGCATCATCAGATCCAAGGCACGGCGCTTTTCGGCCAGGTCCGTCAGCAGGCGCACGCGGCCCCGGCACATCACGCTGCGCGACTTCATGCTGTAGCTGCACGCCATCTGCGCATGCATCCACACCAGTTCATGCCCTTCGCAGAAGGTGATGCAGACGCGCGGACGCTGTTCCGCGAAGCGCACCTTGCTACCCTCGGGACCGGAATGCAGGTAGATGGTGCCGTCGGCGTATGCAAAGTTCATGGGCACCACGTAGGGCGCACCCTCATCGTCCGTCAAGCCCACCAGGCAATACGGGCATTTGGCAATGACGGCCTCCATCTCGGCACGGTCGGTCAATGTTTTTGTTTTCATCGGTAATCCTCCTTTACAATTAACACGGCAAAGGTAACAAAAATCTGCGGAAAACAGGCCGTATATCCGCGGCTTTTGTCCGCAGGCTCGCCGAAGCACGGGCGCAGGTACGGGTAAGCACGGGCGCAGGCACGCCTAAGCACGGGCGGAGGCATGGGTAAGCAAGCTATTCCGGATAACCTGATTCCCAAGCAGTTACAGTTTTAAGCGGAAAGAGGTTGGCAAATCTGCGCCGTTTTTCTTATTTTTGCACAAACATAGAAATTGCCTTATGAAACATATCCTTGACCATATCCACGCCCTCGTCCCCCTCTCGCCCGAGACGGAACGCGCCCTGACGGACTGCCTCACGCCCTGCCGCTTCCCCCGCCGATGCCTGCTGGTGGAGGAAGGACGGCGCACCGGAGCGGCTTTCTTCATCGAGCGGGGCATCACGCGTTCCTACTGGCTGGTGAACGGCGTAGAAATCACCACGTCCTTCGCCGCCGAAGGCAGCATCGTCTTCAGCATGGACGAGCTGTATTACGACAAGCCCAGCGAGGAATACGTGGAAACGCTGGAAGAGACCGAAGCCTACAAGATAACCCTGGACGACCTGCGCCGCCTGTTCCGCACCAACCTGGAGCTGGCCAACTGGGGCCGCATCATCCACCAGAACGAGTACCGCCGCCTCCACCGCTCGCACAAGGAACGCCTCACCCTGCCCGCCGCCGAACGCTACGCGGCCTTCTGCCAGCAGTTTCCCGACGTGGCGCAACGGGTGCAGCTGGGCTACATCGCGTCGTATCTGGGGATTACCCTGCCCACGCTGAGCCGGCTGCGGGGAAGGAAATAGTTTTTTGTCGCAGGACAAATGCCAGGCGGCAGAAGTTGCGTACCTTTGCAGCAAACTTAAAAACTTAACAACTAAAAAACTTAACCCATGTCAAGACCTTCTTCCGCCGCCTACGTGGACTCCAAGCCGCATTATGAAATCTTGGACGGACTGCGCGGGGTGGCCGCCCTGCTGGTGGTGTTCTACCACATCTTCGAGGGACTGTCCTTCGCCGCCGGAGGCACCCTCATCACCGTCATCAACCATGGCTACCTGGCCGTGGACTTTTTCTTCATCCTCTCCGGCTTCGTCATCGGCTATGCCTACGACGACCGTTGGGGCAAGTCGCTGACCCTGGGCAACTTCTTCAAGCGACGCCTCATCCGCTTGCACCCCATGATTGTAATGGGCGCCGTATTGGGCGTGGTGTTCTTCGTGCTGCAAGGATGCGAGCAGTGGGACGGCACGCACGTGGCCACCTCCATGATTATGCTGGCCCTGCTGTGTGCCATGTTTTTCATCCCCGCCGTACCGGGCGCAAACTATGAAATCCGCGGCAACGGCGAGATGTTCCCGCTGAACGGACCCAGCTGGTCGCTGTTCTTCGAATACATCGGCAACCTGCTCTACGCGCTCTTCATCCACCGCCTGGGCAACAAGGCGCTGACGGTGCTCGTGATATTGACCGGCCTCGGACTGGCGTGGTTCATGCTGTTCGACGTGGTGGGCTACGGCATGATTGGTGTGGGCTGGACGCTGGACGGAATGAATTTCTTCGGCGGACTGCTGCGCATGCTGTTCCCCTTCAGCATGGGTATGCTGCTGGCGCGCAAGTTCCAGCCGGTCAAGGTGCGCGGCGCCTTCTGGATTTGCTCCGTGGTGCTGCTGGCGCTGTTCTTCGTGCCCTACATCGAGGGCAAAGCCGGCGGCATCATCTACAACGGCGTGTTCGAGGCTGTCTGCATCTTCCTCATCTTCCCCGCCCTGGTATGGCTGGGTGCTTCCGGCAAGACGACCGACCGTCGTTCGACGCTGATATGCAAATTCTCGGGCGACATCTCGTTCCCGCTCTATGCCGTCCACTACCCGGTGATGTACCTCTTCTATTCCTGGCTGATAGAGAACAAATACTACACGTTCGGCGAGATATGGCCGATGGCCATCGTGGTCTACGTGGGCAGCGTGCTCCTGGCCTACGCCGCCCTGAAGTGGTATGACGAGCCGATACGCAAGCGGCTGACCAAGCGTTTCCTCAAGAAAAAATAAGATAATCCAAAGCACAGATGCAAAGAGGCGCGGACCCGCAAAGTCCGCGCCTCTTGTTTTATGTCAGCTATGCAAGAAGTTATTTCTGGCTCAACGCATCCAGCGCAGAAGCGGCGGCCACCAGTCCTGCGCTCCAGTTGATGGCGATTTCATTGGAAGCGTACGAACCTTGGTCGTCCACATAGGACTCATCCGGCAGGTTGGAAGGATAAGTCACAGATTGGCTGTCCTGCTGCCCGCCGTTCGGTCCGCCCACCAGGAAACCCGGTATAGGCGCTTCGATGCCGTCAGATGCGGAGAGGCGGTGATGCGGATGCATCGGGCTTTTGGCACCCAGCCCCGTCACGTAGCAATAACCCAGCGGATTGCGGCCCAGGATATAGTCCATGTTGCGGTAAGCGTTGGTCAGGAAGTTGGCGTTGTCGCTCAACAGGTAGGCATAGACCAGCGAAAGGGTCTGGCCGGTACACTGCTCGCCCAGGCTGCCCCACGAAAATTCGTATTCTTCGTCACCGAAAGACGCATGGAAAGCGGCCTGGTTGGCTCCCTTGACGATGCTGGTGGCGTAAGAAGACAGGTAGCTCTTCAGCGTTCCCTCCATGGCCTCTTCCGTCACGCCCTTCAGCTTGCGGTCGGGCGACAGCCACGCGAAAAAGCCGAGAGCCGACACATTGCCCCACGAAGGCGGCAGATACGCACGGGGAGTCGACTTCACAGCCTTGACCATATAGGCCTGCTTACCCGTGGCGAAGAACAATTCGGAAGCCGCCCAGAAGAACTCGTCCGTCGCATAAGCGTCGCCATACTCACCCGTGGTGATGTCGGGGTCGTACTTCTCGTTCAACGTTTCCTGCTTGTAGAGGGCATCGGGATTCTTCTCGGCCCAAGCGTAGGCACGCTCGGCAGCCCGCAACGCCTTGGCGGAGAAGCCGGGATAATCCTTCTGGAAGTTCTTGAAAATCACGGAAGCCTGTGCCATGGCGGCGGCAAAGTCCAACGTAGCCGTCACAGACTTCTGCACCACATAGCGCGGCTGCTTACATTCTGACGGTTTGACGAAACCCTCAAAGTTCGGAGTGGTCAGCTTATGGTAGACGCCACCGTCGGCGGGGTCCTGCATGGTCAGCATCCACTCCAGATTGTAGTGAATCTCGTCCAGCAGGTCGGGCGTGCTGTTGCCGCTTTCGGGGATATTCACGTTCTGTTTGGCGAAGTAGTCCGGGAAGAGGCGGTAGACGGCCTGCATCAGTCCAATGCTGAATGCCGAGTTGACGATATACTTGTTGTAGTCACCTGCGTCATACCAGCCCTTCGGCGAGGAAATGACATCGCCCGCCTTGCGCGTGGGTCCTGCGGCGCTGGGGTGAATCTGCACGTTGGTGTCGGGATGTCCTGCCGGACGGCTCCACTGGCCGGCATACTGCTCCTCGATGGGCATCGCCGTGCGCTGGTAATAGAAGGACTTCAGAGCCGCATCGGCCACGGGAGCCAACGGGCGGTCCTTGATTTCAAACGTCGCCGTGTCGCCGCCTGCCAGCAGCCAGTAGGTGCCGGGCTGCGTGAGGGAGCTGAAGTCCATCGTGGAACGTGCCGTTTGCGACCACGGATTGGGCGTAGTCACCGCAGTGGTTCCTTTCAACACTTCCTCGCCCGTAGCTGCATTGACTACGGTGAAGTCTGTCACTCCCGCCGTGTTGGCCACGGCCACTTTCTCCTGCGAAGGGAAGTACCCCATCTGGTTCAGACGGATTACATCGGCAGCGGGCTGGCTGCATGCTGCCAGTCCACCCGCCAAAATGCCAAAACTAATCAGTTTGCTTTTCATAAACACATGTTACTTTAATATAAGGGAATTCTGTCTCTGCGCGGTCATGGGCAGGAAGGGTGGCAAACCCCTGCCCATAAACGACACAAAGTAACGATATTAATCTGAAACACACAAATATCGGACAAGAAATCGCAAAGATAGAACAATCCCCGTATGCCGCGACACACTAACTTTGCCCCGTCTTAGATTGATTAAGATAACTGACAACAGAACATGACCTTGCCAAACCAAGGTCTGAGAGCCCTGCCGCGTTTGTGAAAATACGACAGGGCTTTTTAGATGAAGTGAGGGTGCAGAATTATTCCCAGTCGTCCGTGCGGAAGGGGATGGTGGGCAGTTCGTTGCCGCCTATCATCGTGCCGGGCAAGAAGTCCCCGAAACCATAGCGCACGGCCACGGGGTGAGCCACCTTCTCCGAAGAAATAACCATTTCGTTGGTCTGCCAGTGCAGCCACACCTTGTCCGCCGGATAGAACACGCGGTCTTCGCCGGCCACCTCGAAGCCACGCAGGTCATAGTTGCGGCAGATGCCCATCTGGAGGTTGTCGAAGGCCACCCAGGCCTCGTTGCCCTTCGCCTGCCACAACTTGTATTGCGGGCCGAAGCAGTTGATTTGCTTCATGCCATACGTCAGATTCAGGGCCAGGTAGCTGAGCCGATGCCCCACCACGTCTTTGTTGCGCGGGTGGATATTGTGCCGCTCGTAGGTCTCCACGGCATCGTTGGTCGAAACCATCGCGCTGTTGGGAATCAATGCCTGTGCCTTGAACTGAGCTTCGCGCAGGTAGGCGCCCTTTCCGTCCTGCACGGGGCTGTCATAGTCGTAGGGCGCGATTTCCACGAAATAGAAGGGTATCTCGCCCAAGCCGAAGTTATCGCGCCACAAGTCGACCATCGTGGCCAGCCGCCGGGCGTAGGTCTGATGGGCACCCACGTTGCTCTCGCCCTGGTACCAGATGATGCCCTTGAACGTATAGTTCCTGATGGGCCAAATCATGGCGTTGTACATCAGCAGGGGACGCTCATAGGGCGGGTCGCAACGTTCGATGGCTTCGCGGCTGAGGTCTACGTCAGGATAGCCTTCGAGAATCTCGCGGCTGAGCCAGCTCTCCACCTTCGAGCCCCCATAGGCCGACACGATGATGCCCACGGGCACGCGCAGGGCCTTCTCCAGCGACGTGGCGAAGAACCAGGCCGTCGCGCTGAACTCGGCCGCGGTGTGTACGGAGGGTACTTCCCACCGGCCCTTGCAATCTTCCTGCGGCTCGTAGGCCTGCTCGGTAGACACGGTGAAGAAGCGGATAGCCGGATAATCGGCCGAACGGATGACTTCGTCCACGCCGTTCTTCACGCAGCAGCCGCCAAAGCCCTTCAGCGGCATCTGCATATTGCTCTGCCCGGAGGCCAGCCAGACTTCGCCCACCAGCACGCCTTTCAGTGTCAGCGGCTCACCGTCGTCGATGGTGATGTCGTAGGGCGTATAGCTTGCGGCAGGCGTCTTCACGCTCACCAGCCAGCGCCCTTGGGCATCGGCTTGGCAAGAAACGGTTTGTCCGTCCCACGAAGGAGTGACGCGCACCGTCGCACCCGGCTCTGCCCAGCCCCACAGGCGGACGTCGGTCTGCTGTTGCAGCAGCATATTATCGCCCACGAGGGCGGGCAGTTTCACTTTGGCGCCCAGCGTGAGGACGCCCAGCAAAAGGAAGAGGGTAAAAAGAAGTTTCTTCATATCTGTAAAAATTTTTAGGAATTTGCTGGTGCAAATTTAATGATTCCGGGACAAAAATATACCGCAATTCCTGAAAAAATCCCCCTCATTTCCAGGCTTTAGGCGCAGGTACGGGTAAGCACGGGCGCAAGAGCCCGGAAGCACGGGCGCAGGTATGGGTAAGCACGGACGGGGATACGGGCAAGCACGGACGGCAATGCAGAGGGGGCCAAATGTCCCAATTCTGAACGGTAAAAAACTTAACCTATACTAATTATCAGCCAAATTGCCGCGCCTTTCCGGCAAATTGCTTATCTTTGCGGCTTGTTAAAAACCGATACGACTGAATGAAACAGTACAGAACCGTCAACAACCTGATGGGTTGGATCACTTTCCTCATTGCGGCCACGGTCTATTGCCTGACCATCGAACCGACCGCAAGCTTTTGGGATTGCCCCGAGTTCATCACGACCGGATACAAGCTGGAAGTGGGTCACCCGCCCGGCGCACCGTTCTTCATGCTGGTGGCCAACCTGTTCTCGCAGTTCGCCTCCGACCCCTCCGAAGTGGCCAAGATGGTGAACTACATGAGCGCGCTGATGAGCGCCGCGTGCATCCTCTTCCTCTTCTGGACCATCACGCACCTGGTGCGCAAGCTGGTCATCAAGGACGAGGAACATATCACCACCGCCCAACTCATCACCGTGATGGGCAGCGGACTGGTGGGCGCGTTGGCCTACACGTTCAGCGACACCTTCTGGTTCTCCGCCGTAGAGGGTGAGGTGTATGCCTTCTCGTCGCTGTTCACCGCCGTGGTGTTCTGGCTCATCCTGAAGTGGGAAGACGTGGCCGACCAGCCGCACAGCGACCGCTGGCTGGTGCTCATCGCCTACCTGACGGGACTCAGCATCGGCGTGCACCTGCTCAACCTGCTGTGCCTGCCCGCCATCGTGCTGATATACTATTATAAAAAGGTGCCCAATGCCAACGCCAAAGGTTCGCTGTGGGCGTTGTTAGGTTCTGCGGTGCTGGTGGCTGTGGTCCTCTATGGCATGGTGCCGGGCATCGTGAAGGTGGGCGGATGGTTCGAGCTGCTGTTTGTCAATACCTTGGGTATGCCGTTCAACAGCGGCGTGCTGGTCTATGTCCTCGTGCTGGCCGCCGTGCTCATTTGGGGCGTGTACGAGAGCTATCAGGACCGCAACAAGCTGCGCATGGCCCTGTCGTTCGTGCTGAGCATTGCCATGCTGGGCATCCCGTTCTATGGGCACGGGGTAGGCGCCGTGATTATCGGTCTCATCGTCCTTGCCCTGCTGTGGCTCTACCTGCGCCCGCAGACCCAGGCCGCGCTGAAAGAGAAATACCGCGTCAGCGCCCGCGCGCTAAACACCGCCCTGCTGTGCACGCTGCTCATCGTGGTGGGCTACTCGTCCTACGCACTCATCGTCATCCGCTCCACGGCCAATACGCCGATGGACCAGAACTCTCCAGAAGACATCTTCACCCTGGGCGAATACCTGGGACGCGAACAGTATGGCACGCGCCCACTGTTCTACGGGCAGGCCTTCTCCTCGCAGGTGGCTCTCGACCCGACCGATGACGGCTATTGCGAGCCGCGCATCGCCAGCGAAAGCACCAAGTTCGTCCGCAAGGAGAAAGCCACGCCCGACGAGAAGGACAGCTATGTGGAAATCCCCGGACGCATCGAATATGAATACGCGCAGAACATGCTCTTCCCCCGCATGTACAGCAGCGCGCATACGGACTACTATAAGGCGTGGATGGACATCAAGGGCCGCGACGTGGCCTACGACCGCTGCGGCGAGATGATGATGGTGAACATCCCCACGCAGTGGGAGAACATCAAGTTCTTCTTCTCCTACCAGCTCAACTGGATGTACTGGCGCTACTTCCTGTGGAACTTTGCAGGCCGTCAGAACGACATCCAAGGCCACGGCGAGATTGAGCATGGCAACTGGATTACGGGTATCTCCTTCATAGACAACTGGCTGGTGGGCGACCAGACCTACCTGCCCACGGAGCTGAAGGAGAACAAGGGACACAACGTGTTCTATTGCCTGCCCCTGCTGCTGGGACTCATCGGCCTGCTGTGGCAAGCCTACCGCGGACAGAAGGGCATCCAGCAATTCTGGGTGGTATTCTTCCTGTTCTTCATGACGGGCATCGCCATCGTGCTCTACCTGAACCAGACGCCTATGCAGCCGCGCGAACGCGACTATGCCTACGCCGGTTCGTTCTATGCTTTCGCCATTTGGATTGGCATGGGCGTGGCGGGACTGACACACGCTTTGTCACGCAAAGGTCAGGAAGCCAGCCCGGTGGTGGCAGGTATCGTCAGCCTGGTGTGCCTGCTGGTACCCGTGCAGATGGCCAGCCAGACATGGGACGACCACGACCGCAGCGGCCGCTACATGGCCCGCGACTTCGGCGAGAACTACCTGATGTCTCTCCAGGAGAGCGGCGACCCCATCATCTTCACCAACGGAGACAATGACACTTTCCCCTTGTGGTACGGACAGGAGACCGAAGGCTTCCGCCCCGACGCCCGCACGTGCAACCTGTCGTACCTGCAGACCGACTGGTACATCGACCAAATGAAGCGTCCAGCCTATGACAGTCCGTCGGTGCCCATCACGTGGAACCGCAGCGACTATGTGGAAGGCAAGAACGAATACGTCCCCATCCATCCCGAAGTGGCCAAGAGCATTGACCAACTCTATGCCGAGGCCGAGAAAGAGGCATTGAAGGGCAATAAGGAAGTGTTGGTGAACATCCAGAAGCAATGGGGTGAGAATCCCTACGAACTGAAGAACATCCTGGAGCACTGGGTACGCAACCCCAACAACAAGGACCTGAACATCATCCCCACGGACAGCATCGTCATCAAGGTGGATAAGGAAGCCGTGCGCCGCAGCGGGATGCTGATTCCCGGCGACAGCATACCGGACTACATGTCCTTCAAGCTGCGTACCAAGGATGCGTATGGCAACTACCATCCCAAGCGCGGGCTCTACAAGAACGAGTTGATGATGCTGGAGATGTTGGCCGAAACCAACTGGGAGCGGCCGCTCTACATCGCCATCAGCGTGGGTTCGGACAATCAGTTGGGTATGGACAACTTCTTCGTGCAGGAGGGTCTGGCCTACCGCTTCACGCCTTTCGACAATACGAAGACGGGCGTTTCCCTCGACACGGAAAAGATGTACGACAACCTGATGCATAAGTTCAAGTTCGGCGGCATCGACCAGCCGGGCATCTACATCGACGAGAACGCCCTGCGCATGTGCTACTCCCACCGCCGCATCTTCGCACAGATGGTGATGCAGCTGATGAAGGAAGGCAAGAAGGACAAGGCCAAAGCCGCCTTGGACTATGCGGAGCAGATGATTCCTGCTTTCAACGTGCCCTACGACTTCCAGAACGGTGCCTTGCAAATGGCCGAAGCCTACTATCAGCTGGGCGAGACGGAGAAAGCCGATGCCATCATTAAAGCTTTGGCGGACAAGGCCGTGGAATACGCCACGTGGTACCTGAGCCTTGATGACAGCCGTTTCCTGGTTTCGGAAAGGGAATGTCAGTACCATCTGTCCCTGCTGGATGCCGAAGTGAAGAAGATGCGGCAGTACAACTCCCAACTGGTAGAGACCTACGAGGAACAGCTGGGCAGCCTGTATCACCACTATGTTGAACGTATGGGATATAAAGAGTAAAGACAGCCGTGTTCATCGAGCAACCGCCTGACATAGTACGCAAGCTCTATCCAAGCGCCCTCTGGCGGATGGACCCCACGGAGAAGAAAGTCTACCTGACTTTCGACGATGGTCCCATCCCCGAGGTGACGCCGTGGGTATTGGACTTGCTGGACCGGCATGACATCAAGGCCACCTTTTTCCAGGTAGGCGACAACATCCGCAAGCACCCGGACGTCTTCAAGCAGGTGGTGGAGCGTGGGCACCGCATCGGCAACCACACTTACAATCACCTACGGGGCTTCGAACACGCCTCCTACCCCTACCTGGACAACGTGAAGCGTGCCCACGAGTTCATGATTGCCACCTGCGAGGAAGGACCGGACGATGCCTTGGTGGAGCAAGCCCTCTTCCCCCTGATTTTCCGTCCGCCCCACGGGCACATGACGTGGGGACAGTACATGGTGCTGCGCAAGCACTACCAAATCATCATGTGGGACCTCGTGACGCGCGACTACTCCAAGAAGCTCCGCCCGCCCCAGGTCCTGGCCAACGTGATGCGCTACGCCCGCAACGGCTCCATCATCACCTTCCACGACTCCTTGAAGTCCTGGAACAACGGAAACCTGCCCTACGCCCTACCGCGTGCCATCGACTTCCTGAAGGAGGAGGGGTATGGGTTCGGGGTGCTATAGGTGTCTAAACTTTCGTTAACGAACCTTTCCTATTGTAATAAATCCTCACCCGAAAGGGTGATTTTTGCCCTTTTGAAAGCAAATAGTTAAACTCTTCTTTGGTCGATTAAAAAAGTATTTCCTAACTTTGAAGCAGACAAATAGTAGTGTGCAAAGCGGAAGAGCCTTTTATCTTCCGTTTTGCACATTTCATTATTTGAATATAAGGATAAAGATAGATAAGATAGTAAAGACAATGGTGGCTTGGAAATCATTGATGCATTCCGGATTGGTTTTATTGGGAATGCTTTTGTGCTGGGGGCTTTCTTCGTGTTCGCCTTGGGAAAGGGATTTGGACAGGGTGTACCAAGTTGCGCAAAAGGGCGATAAGAATGCGATGTATGCCGTCGTGATGAATTACGAAGAATTTCAGGCTATTGTTCCCATGGATTCATTCAAGCTTTACCAGCGTAAGCTGATAGAGTCTGGAAACAACGCGGTGATTACAGACGCTCGGCTTGCCGAATGGGCGGCTTATGAAAAAGCTCACCCCAATATGGATGCCGGGGAGCGCAGTGATAAATTGCATGCCATCGCGGCAAAGTGGCATCGTATCGGAATCGAATATAATGACGCTGAAAGTTATCACAATTTGGGTAATCATTATTATCACCTCTATCATAAAACACATAATCCTCAAGACTCAATCAGGGCATCAGAATGTTTTCAAAAAGCTTGGGAAAATTGGCACCAAGGTGAAAGAATCCGTAGAGACAGGGAAGCCGGAATCATCCCTTTGGTGAAAGGCGGGATAGCTTACGGCTGGCATGTTTACCAGACTACGGCGCACGAATCTTTCATTCCGCGCCTTTTCAATGCGGGAATGTTTTTCTCCGAATATATCATGAGCGGTTTGTTGAAGTTGCTTTTCACTTCCCAATGGTGGAAAGTGCTGCTGGCCATTTTAGTGCTGACGGTTGTCATGTCTGCTCCGATGCTTATAGTGAATCGATTGTATATGCGTCATTCCGCTCAAAGGAGGTCAATGCACTGGGGTATGAGGTTAGGTTTTTGGAACTTGCTGCTGATGTTTGTAGCTTATTGCAATGATAATCCCAATTGGGTGAGCAATGTAGGGGCTTTGTGGTTTCCGGAGGCTTCTTATGGGATTCAGCCTTATTTATGTGTCATTCCGAATCTCTTGCTGCTGTTCCTTCTTTTATTAGACATGGTGCTTGAGATATGGGACTGCGTAGATCAGGGCAAGGGATTCGTTAAAGGGCTGTTGTCTGCTGCCGGTTTAGGAGCTGTTTTCGCGGTAAGTTACTTTATGGCAGGAGTAGCAGGGCTGTTCTATTTCTTTATCCTGATAGTCGTCATTTTAGTCAAATCGTTGCTTGAGTCTATACCCGAAGTTGCTGGAATAGCGGTCGGTGCTGCAATCCCTTCAGCAGAGGAACTGAATAGAAAAGGGGTTTATAAAGCCTGTAAGCTATGCCGTCATTATCATTACGCTTCCGGAACATGCCTTTCTCATCACGAGGAAAGAGATCCAGACGACCAGGCTGCTTATCATTGTGTAGATTACTTCGCTTGAATGTGTTTGGCCAATGCGTGTATTTTAAAGTTAAGATTAAATCTCAAGAAAAAAAGTTGCCCACCATTGACGTTTGCTTTATCAAAGACGGGAGACTAACCATGTTTTAATTTATATCGAACTCACATTAAACAAAGCTATACTAACCTGCCCGATGCAGTATATCTTCCCCGGCCGTTCCAGTATATCTGAAACAGTCGGGGAAGTATATCTTCGTCTGGCAACCCCATACATCTCACCGCAAAAGTACCGACCGAAACACCGCAAAAGTACCGACTGAAATGCCACAAAAATGCCGATTGGCATTGTTGGCTTGCCTGAAAGACTGACCTTACAGCCTTCTATCTGCCCCGCTTCTTCACCCTTGATCCTCTTATTCTGAAAGAGACATAGAAGAGAGGAGAAAGAGACATGAAAGAGACATGTAAGAGAGAAGAGAAGCATGTAAACAACCGTTAACGAACCTTTCCTATTGTAATAAAGCCTCACCCGAAAGGGTGATTTTTTGGAGCAAAACTGCAAATAGTTAAACAAATATAGCGGGGGTTAAAGAAATCTTGTATACCTTTGAGGCAAACACCTATAAAGAATAGACGTATGAAACAGATTCTTTACCTCCTCGTTTGCCTCTCCGTCCTCGCTTGGACGATGCAAGGCTGTAGTGACGACAACAAGAGCGAGACCCCTCCGACGCCGGAAGAACCCGCCATCACCTTCCCCACAGGAAGCGACACTCAACCCGTGTTTACCACCGAAGGCGGCACGTCAACCCTGACCTTCACCGCCACGGAAGCCTGGACTGCCAGCGTGGGCGAGGCCGATACCCGCGCCATAGACTGGCTCAGCGTGTCGCCCACCAGCGGACAGGCCGGTACAGCCACCCTGACCATCACCACCGAACCCAACGACACGTATGACGAGCGCAACGCTGCCATCACCCTGACCAGCGGCGGCACACGCACGACCCTGACCGTCACCCAGAAACAACGGGACGCCCTGACCGTCACCTCGAACAAGGTGGAACTGGAGGCCACGGGCGGGGACTTCGCCATCGAGCTGCAAGCCAACGTATCGGTGACCTACGAGATAGAAGAGAGTGCCAAGGCGTGGCTCACCCCCGCCTCGGACACCCGCGCCCTCACCACTACGACCTTGCATTTCCAGGCCGCACCCAACGAAGACTTGCAACCCCGCCAAGGCATCATCACCCTGCGCGGAGGCAACGGCCTCACTGAGGAAGTGACCGTCTACCAGCTCGGCAGCGGTCCCGTCCTCGTCCTGACGCAGGACGAATACCTCGTGGGCAGCGACGGCGAGACCATCAAAGTGGAACTGAAAAGCAATAATACATATCAGATAGAGATGCCTTCCGTGGATTGGATCACGGAGGCCGACACCCGCGCCCTGTCCACCTACACGCATTACTTCATCGTCGCGCCCAACGAAACGTATGACGCCCGCGAGGCGGTAATCCGGTTCGTGGACAAGGAGAACGGGTTGAAAGACAGCGTAAAGGTTGTGCAGGTGCAAAAGGATGCTATCATCTTGGCAAAGAACAAGTATGAAGTGTCGGGCGCAGGAGAAACGCTAAATTTCTCCATTCAAGCCAACGTGGACTTCACAGTCAGCACTAACGTGGATTGGATTGCACAAACCAATACTCGTGGCCTGACAGAATACCCCCTGAGTTTCAACATCAGCCCTAACGACAGCGACAATCCCCGCACCGGCATCATCACCATTGCCGATACCAACGGCAACCAACAAGAGATTACCGTGGAACAAACAGGAAAAGTGGATTATGAGAAGATTGAGCGAGAGGCGTTGATTGAGTTCTATAAGGCTGCCGGAGGAGATGATTGGGAAGACAATACGAATTGGTGCAGTGATAAACCGCTAAATGAATGGTATGGAGTCAATCTTGACAGTGAAAGTAATCATGTTTCAGCTCTCTGGCTTGGAGGGAATGCTTTAAAAGGAGACATTGCCAACATCATACACCCTCTCTGCTCATTGAGAGAATTAACTTGCATTGATTTTCCGGCCAATCCTGAAATCTATGGAGACTTTCCGGATGAAATTTACTCGTTAACCAAATTGAAACATATAAACATAGATAGCGATTTGGGAGGAGAGTTAAGTTCAAAAATAACGAACCTGCGTAATCTAAATCAGATTTGGCTTCGTAGAGTAAAAATGAGCCATTCTGTTTTTAAGGAAATATGCACTTCACTTGCAGATTTGGAAGTTCTGAGTCTATACCTTTGCGAGTTGAATGCTCCCATTCCATCAGAAATAAAAAATCTAACCCATCTGTGGAACTTGACATTGGATGGTTCAGATGTGGTAGGTGAGTTGCCCGATGCTATATGGGAACTTCCTCTCAGATCTATTAATTTAAGCAGAAATGAAAAACTAACAGGACATATTTCTCCTAATATCGGAAAACTCAAAGATCTTTCCACATTAAGCCTTCAATTTTGCTCTTTCAACGGAGAAATACCCGATGAAATTACGCAATGTACCAATTTGAAATACCTTTTCCTAAGAAATAATCAAATGGAAGGAGAAATCCCTCAAGATATAGGTAATTTGCAAAAGCTCATAGAATTAGATTTACAGGAAAACGATTTAACCGGTACTCTCCCGTCTTCTATGAGCAGAATGGACAATTTAGGGGCTTGTCAACTTTCGGGCAATCGGTTAAGCGGCGAGGTTCCCAAAGAGGTAAGTAGCATGTGGCAAAAGTGGAATCCTTTCAATTCTATTCTTCCGCAACAAGAAGGCTATGAATTAACCTATGAATCCTTGTACACATCTACGGATTATTCCAAGGATGGAGAGGTGCAACTGCTTCAACGGCATACTGAAGGAAGAGGCATACCCGTTATCCTTATGGGAGATGCTTTTGTAGATAAACACATGGAAGAAGGAGGATATTACGACAAAGTGATGCAGCGTGCCATGGAAGCCTTCTTCTCAATAGAACCGATGATTTCGTTACGTCCTCTGTTCGATGTTTATTCGGTAAGAGCGGTTTCCGAGAATGATTACATCGGTGCAAATACGGCTCTGTCCTCTTGGCATTATTGCGGTGCTGGTGGAGATGGCGATTTAAGCAAATGTATGGAGTATGCTTCGTTAGCAGTGAATGATTTAAAAGATGTATCCATACACATCATTATGAATGACCAACAACAAATGGGCATAACCACCTATTTGGATGACAATTGTACCATATCATTTAACACTCTATTTGATTCAGGACTTGAGTGGCAAAACTTTGAAGCAGTATTTCGCCATGAAGCCATCGGACATGGATTTGGATTATTAGGCGATGAATATACACAATATATATACGCTATTGATGAGGAAGGAAAAGCATCCTTACGTGCTTCACAAGCATTAGGAAGAGACCTAAATTTGGACATAACCAATGATGAGACTCAGATCCTATGGAACAAGTTTTTGGCAGACGACAGATATGCCGACGAAAATTTGGGAATCTATGAAGGAGGATGGGCTTTTTATTCCTACGGCGTATATAGACCCTCATTTAATAGTATCATGCGCTACAACGAACCTGCCTTTAATGCACCAAGCCGTGAAGCCATATATAAACGTGCGATGAGATTGGCGTATGGCGACTCGTGGACCTACGACTACGAAGACTTTGTAAAGTTCGATGCTCCCAGCCGGAATGCCGCCGACACACGAAGCCTGCGCCAAGCACCGTCTGCCGCACAGGTGGAGAAGTGGAAGAAGAGCCATCGCCCGCCTGTACGAGTGAAAGGCACGTGGCGCGACGCCCGGAAGAACAGCATCGTTGTGCCCTACAGATAATCCTATCACTAATAAACTATAAACACAATTACTATGAAACTGAAACAACTGATTTTAGGCTCTGCCGCCATCGTGGCCGGAGTATGGGCATTGGCCTCTTGCGGAGGCAGCAATGCAAGCAAAGACAGCCTCTTCGGTGAAATTCCGGGAGCGTATGAAGAAAAAATAGTGGACTTGGTCCAAGAACTCTCCAAACTCAAAAAAGAAGGAGAAGGAGACTTGAGCACAGCCATGCAAGCCTTGGCAGGCGTCATGGAAAACTTTGAAAAAATGAAGGAAGAATTCCAACCTATGGCTGACAAGATGGTGGGGCGCAACCTGCCCTACACCGAAGCGGACGGCCTGCCCTACCGGATTGTGTCGGACATCCGGGTGGAAAAGGTGCGCCTGCCGGAGTTTGCCCTCTTCGGGGGAGGCGAAAGACCCCTACGCCTGAATGTGACGTTTGACGCAGTGCTGACGCAAGCATCCGACGAGACCATTGTCCTGTACTACTACCTCATGGACGACGACACGCCTGTCTGCGCAGAAAGCACTTCCGGATTCAGTGGCTCCCACGCCGAAGGCGACACGCTGCACGTGGAGGAAACCATCTATGCGCCCGAAATCCCTGCCAAGTACATCAACGGATGCAACCAACTGAAGTTTGTAAGCAAACAGACGTACGAAGCCGAGAAAGACGCCATTGACGAGCAGGAAAAGCAATGGGAACAAGAACTGAAGGATATGGTGAAGAAATAACGACTTCGCCTGAAAAAGACAAGAAACCATAAACAACCCCCCAATTTATTAACCCTTTAAACTCTAACAATCATGGACGAGAAAACAAAGAAAATGAAGTTCTTGCAGTTGCAATTCTGCATGTTGATGATGGCGTGCACGCTGTTGCCCGACTTTTGGTCGCTGTTGGGCGTGCCCGATTTTGACGTGGCGGCGTTCTGCTGCCAGGCGGTGGGCGTAGTGGGCGCCGGACTTGCCCTGTATGATTTCCACAAAGGCAAGGTGCAGATGCCTACGCCGTTCCTGGGCATAGCGGGCGCGGGCGTGCTCTGCGGCCTGCTGTCGCTGATTCCGGGTATGCCTACCTGGTTGGACTACATCGGACTGGTGGCTGCATTGGTGGCCCTGTTTATGAGCAGCAACAGCCTGGGCATCCGGTGGGCAAGCCCGGCCAGCCAAGGTGCTTACCTGGTGCTGATGGCCATCCTGCTGCACCTCTATGACAGCATCGGCGACTCGACCACCACGGGCATTGCCGCCTTGGTGGGACTGGTGCTTTTCTTCATCGGTTTGGGCAAACTCCAATCCGGTTTGGATGCGAAGGGCGCGGCAGGCGTCTCGCGGCTGAAGATTGCCGTCATCCTGAGCATCGTGGCCGTCATCTTCGGGTGGATACCCCTGCTGGGTGGCATCGTGGCAGGCATCCTGCTGCTGATTGCCTTCATCGTCGAGTTCCTGGGCTACACCGCCATGATGCAATCGTCCGCCCTGGGCACGCAGGGACAAGCCGGTGCAGGCAAGTTGCGCATCAGCATGATTATCCTGCTGGTGGGCAGCATCATCGGTTTCTTCCCCCTGACAGGCATGGTGGTGGGGCTTATCTCGCTGGTGGCTCTTTGGTTCGTGTTCAAGGGTTGGAGCATGATACTGCAAGGGCTTGAAGACTGACCCCTATTATCCTCTATCCGCCCCGTTCCCTCTCCACTATATGTCCCATTCATGAGATTGGGCAAATAGTGGAGAGATATTGGGGAGGAATTGGGCAGGAAGTGGCGAGGTAACCTGTATTTTCCCTGCTTGGTGGCCTTTCATTCTCGGAAAAAAGCATTACTTTTGCAGCAAATCCAAACAGACGACCCACGATGAACATCCGCCTTTTGCTCGCTTTCCTCCTGCTGCCGGTCGGCGCATTAGCCCAGACCGCAGAGATGGACAGGGACACCCTGCTGACCCGCCTCTACGAACGGGCGGCCGGACTGATGGGCGAAGGGGAGCTGGAGGCCGCGCAGCAATGCTTCGACAGCGCCTTTGCCGTGCCACGTGTGGAGAAGTCATCCTACTACCCCATCCTGCTGAACGAGCAAGCCACCCTCTACGTCTACCAAGGCGACGAGCGGCGCGGACTGGAGGGCAAAAAGAGCGTCCTGCCACACCTGCACCGGACCAAAAACCTGGAGACGCACGTCAGCGTCTACAACGATCTGGGCATTCTCTACCGCCGCGCCCACGAGCCGGATTCGGCCTTGCTCTACTACAACAAGGCGTTGGAAGCCGCCTTGGCCTACGGCGACGAGAGTTGGCTGGCGCATCTCAACATGAACCTCGCCGTCTTCCACTACAACCTGAAACATTTCGCGGAAGCAGAACAATACATCGACCGGGCATGGGCACACGCGCTGAAGACAGACGAACGCCTGGCCGCGTTCAACGCCTTGCAGGTGGGCGCCAACATCAAGCTCGCGGCAGGACATGCCGAAAAGGCCGGACAATCTATCCGCCGGGCGTGGCAAATGGCCTGCGAGGAGGACAACGCGGAATGGCAACTGCGCTGCATGAGCGGATTCCTGGCCTGCTTCGGGCACGCGCAACAAACGGATTCCTTAAGAAAATACATCAACCTTGGCAACCGCCTGCTGAACCAAGTGACACCCGGCACCATCGCCGCGCGGGGATACCTGCAAGCCAGGGCAAAAGCCCTGCTGATGCTGGAGCAATATGCCGCCGCCCTGCAAGACTACCGCCGCCTGCAGCAAGAGAACACCGGCACGGACCGCCACACGCTCTACGCCGACATGGCCCTGTGCTACCAAGCCTTGGGCGACCACGACCGCGCCTTTGCCTGCATGGACAGTGCACGCCTGTGGACAGACACGCTGGCGCGGCGGGAGCTGACCGACGAGATGGCGCGGCTGAACATCAAATACCACACCAAGGAACAAGAGCTGCAAAACGCCCGCCTCAACGAACAGCTGCTGCAAAAGAAAGCCACCCAGCTGAGAATCCTGGTGGCCGCGCTCTGCATCGTGTTCTTGGCTGTGCTCGGGCTGCTGCATCTCCGTCAGAAGCAGAAAGCCACCGAACGCCGCCTGCAACGCATGCAGGAAGAAAAAGAACGGGAAGCCGCCCGACGCTACACCGAGGGATTGGAGGAAGAATGCACATACCTGGCCAAGGAGCTGCACGACGGCATCGCCAACGAACTGCTGGCCCTGCAAATGCGCATCGAGACGGCAGGAAACAATCCCAAAAATTGGAAGGAAATCAGCGGAATCGTGAACGGGCTGAAGCAAGAGGTCAGGGCCATATCCCACGAACTGATGCCGCCGGACTTCGAGCGCATCGGCCTGGACGAATGGCTGACGCGATATGCATCGTTCCTGTCGGCCAGCAGCGGGACGGACATCGCCTATCGCCCCGGCGGGCACAACGACCGGCTGGACAAGGAGACGGCGCGCGAGGTCTACCGCATCATCCAAGAGACCGTGTCCAACAGCCTGACCCACGGCCAAGCCTCGCACATCGGCATCGCCCTGGAGACGGACGAGACGGGACATTGCACGCTGACCATCACCGACGACGGCACGCCCGCCGTCATCCCACGCCGTCCGGAAGGCATCGGCCTGCGCACAGTGGACGAACGCGCCAAGAGCCTCCAGGCGACCCTAAGCAGAGAACGGACTGAAGAGGTGAACCGATTCACCCTGACTTTTCATAAACAGACAAACGCATGACTGAAGACACCTACCGCATACTGGCCATAGACGACCACCCCATTGTGCTGCAAGGCATACAGGCCATTGCCACGGACCTGGGCAACGCATCCTGCGCCACCCGGACCGACCTCCAGTTGGAAGACCTGCCGGACGGCACCGACTTCGACCTATGCATCCTCGACTTGGGATTATGCGGGAAGCAGAGCGGCGACTTCATCGCCCGGCTGCGCACCCGCATGCCGTCCTGCCGCATCCTGGTCTACACCATGCACGAAGAACCTTGGATAGCCGACGAGCTGGTCGGGCTCGACGTGGAAGGGGCCGTTTCCAAAAATTCGTCCCTCGACGAATTGCAGCAGGCCATTGAGCACCTGCGTTGCGGCTTGTCGTACTATGACCCCGTGTTCACGCGGCTGATGCGCCCGAAGGCACTGAACCGGCTCACCTTGAAGGAAGCGCAAGTGCTGAAACATATCATGAATGGCCTGAGCAACGCCGAGATTGCCCAAGCCATGAGTCTCAGCATCAATACCGTCAAGACCCACCGACGGAATATCATGAAGAAATTCGAGGTCGCCAACGTCACGCAGCTGGTGGGCAAAATCAGTCAGTAAAGTCCAGCACCACCTCCACGGGGCAGTGGTCCGACCCGTAAATCTCCGTATGTATGCCCGCACTGACCAGTTTCTCGTCCAGACGCTTGGACACGAGGAAGTAGTCGATGCGCCAGCCCGCATTCTTCTCGCGGGCCCGGAAGCGGTAGGACCACCACGAGTAGATGTCCTTTTGGTCCGGATGGAAGTAGCGGAACGTGTCCGTGAAGCCGGCCGCCAACAATTCGGTGAACTTGGCACGCTCCTCGTCCGTGAAGCCGGCGTTGCGGCGGTTGGTCTTGGGGTTCTTCAAGTCGATTTCCTGATGGGCCACGTTGAGGTCGCCGCAGACAATGACCGGCTTGCGGGCATCCAGCGAAAGCAGGTAGGCGCGGAAATCGTCTTCCCACGTCATGCGGTAGTCCAGGCGGCGCAGCTCGTCCTGCGAGTTGGGCACATAGACCGTGACGAGGAAGAAGTCCGGCATTTCGAGCGTAATGACACGCCCCTCCTTGTCGTGATGCTCAATGCCGATGCCATAGGTCACGCTGAGGGGTTTGTGGCGGGTGTAGATGGCCGTGCCCGAATAGCCTTTCTTCTCGGCATAGTTCCAGTACGACTCATAGCCGTCGAAGGACAAGTCCAGTTGTCCGGCCTGCATCTTGGTCTCTTGCAGGCAGAAGAAGTCGGCGTCCAACTGCTTGAACACCTCGATAAAGCCCTTGTCCTTGCAGGCACGCAGGCCGTTCACATTCCAGGAAATGAATTTCATGCTGTTATAGAGTTAAATGATAATTTAAGTTCTTCAGTTTATGAGTTTATAAGTTTTTGAGTTCGCCCGTTGCAGTCTTGCCTAACTTAAAAACTCAAGAACTTAAGAACTTATAAACTCACCTATAAATTCCTATTTATCCTATTCAGAAACTTACCTAAAAAGCCGCGGCGCAAAGAGCAACAGGTATTGGCGCCAGTTGGCCCACAGGTGCCCGCGCGAGGATTCATGATACTCGTAGGCAAAGCCCAGCCTGTCCAGCCGCTTGCAGAAGTCGCGGTTGGCCTGATAGAGGAAATCCTCGTTACCAATAGCCACCCAGAACAGCTTGTAGCCGGCCTCTTGCAGGGTTTTCAGCTTGCCGTCGAGGTTGCCGTATGCCGGTTGGGAGACATCCACGTTGCTCATGTCCAGCCCTGCGGAGAAGAGGCCGATGTAATCGAAATACGCAGGATGGTTGGCCGAGATATAGAGGGTATGGAATCCGCCCATCGACAATCCGGCCAAGGCGCGGTGAGCCTTGTCGGCGATGGTCCGGTAGCGGTGGTCTATGAAGTTGATAATCTCAGGGAAAGCCGTTTCATACTTGCCGTTCTTGTAGGAACCGGGGATAAGGTTGGTCATGGCAGGCTTGTAGGACAGGTTCTCGCTGGTCTCGCCCGGAGCGGCCTGCTTGCTGGAGTTGCCGTTGGGCATCACCACAATCATCGGCTCCACCTTGCCCTCGGCAATCAGGTTGTCCATGATGCGTGCCACGTGTCCCAGTTCCACCCAAGCGTTCTCATCGCCCCCGCTGCCGTGCAACAGATAGAGCACGGGGAAACGCCGTTCCGGCTCGGCGTCATACATGGGCGGCGTATAGACGGACAAACGGCGGTTGGCGCCCAGTTGCCCGGACGGGTACCACACAGCCGACACAGTTCCATGTGGAACATCGCGCACCTGGTAATAGTCGGCACAACCTCCGCCGACATAGAAAATGCTGAACACATTGCCCACATCGCGCCGGGTAAACGGATTGGACGGGTCCAGCCCTGCCACGCCGTCGATGAGGAAACGGTACGTGTACATCTCGGAAGGCAAGGCGGGCGTCGTATAGGTCCACACGCCGTCGGCACCCTTCGTCAGGGCGCCAAAGCCCTTGTTGGCTGCCCAGTCGCCCAACACCATCACGTTTTCCGCCTGCGGGGCACGGACACGGAACGTCACGCTATGGTCTTCATTCACTTGTGGCGAAACCACGTTCCCTTCTCTGAACGATACATTCTGCTGGGCGTATGCCCATCCTGCCAACACCAGCAGGCAAAGCAGCCCAATGTTTCTTTTCATCATGATAGGATATGTCTAAAGTTTTTGCAGCTACAAATATATCGGCTTTCGGCGAATCAAGAAAGCGGTTGCCCCGTTAATTTCAGGACAACCGCTGTTTTTCCCCGGAAACCCGGTCAATTTCCTGCCGAAGGAATCAAGCCGTTCAGGGGCAGGTCCGTGGCTTGGCGGTCGCGGATGTCCGACTCGATGGCCGTGCGCACCTTCTGTTTGGGCTTCAGGTCGCCCAGGCGGAAACTGATGCCTACCACAAAGGCCCGCATCGGCAGCCGGATGTACGTGCGATTGGTGAAGCCGTTGCCATTCATATCCGTATCCATACGGACGCTGCGGCAAAAAGGGTTGACAGCGGTCAGGCTGATATTCAGACGCTCACCTTTCAGAAAAGACTGGCTCAATCCCAAAGTATGCATCCCGAAACCGCCCGTCTTGCCTTGCAGGGTGATACTCTCCGTGTTGCCGAAATAGTTGGCACTGAATTTCAGTTTGAAAGGGAAGGTATGCTGCACCCCGGCCATCAGCGACTGTTGCCAGCCGTGGTTGCAATAACCCAATGACGGGGAACGCAAATCCACATAACCTGTTGTAGAGTTGACAGTCAACCGCGTGGCCGAGGTAATGCTCCAGTTGAGGAAAAGGCTCAGCTCGGTGGTACGCCTGCGGCCGATATTGCCGTAGGTGGTGTAGAGCACCTGCTCCTCAGTACGCGTATATTCCTCCAAGGTGTTGTTCATCAAGGTGTGGCGCAAGGCGGCATTGAGCATGAAGCGTGTGCTGAACAGGCTGTAGTTCAGGCTGAAGTTATGCGCCTTCTCCGGCCGCAAGGCAGGATTGCCGTAGGTGATATGCGTAGGGTCCTGGTCGTTGACATACGGATTGAGGAAACCGATGCCGGGGCGCGAGATGCGCAGGTTGTAGCCCGCACCCAACTGCTGCCCGTGGCCGAAGCTGTAGCTGGCGGACAAGGACGGCACCCAGTTATCATACTTCAAGTCGAAGTCCTCCCCGTCTCCTTGGAGGAAACGCACACGCTGGCCGGTATGCTCGTAGCGCAATCCGGTTTTCAAGCCGAATGCTCCGGCACGCAAGCTGTAGCTGCCATAGACGGCGGCAATGTCGCTGCGATGCCGGTAGCGGGTATCGTCGTTATCACTGCAGCTGCGACGGATGACGTACTTCGCTCCCGCCTCTATGCCGTGGCCATGACCGAGAGGACGGGCATAGTCGGCTTGGAAGGTGTGTTCCAACATGTTGTTGCGGTCGGTGGAATAGCGGTCGGCCAACCCGGCTGCCCACGCATCTTCAGCGCTTCCGTCGATGCTGAACAGGCTGACGGCCTCCGTCTTCTTGGGCTGGGTACTGACGCGGTAGGCCAGCATCAAGGTATGCGCGGGATTGTCGCGGAAGGTGTGCCGATAGTCCAGACTACCGTTGACGGACAGGCTCTTGACGCGGTTGTCCGTATGCGTGTCGTAGCCGAACAGCGTCTGTCCGCCGCGGATCAGCCACGTAGAGCCATCGCCATACGTGTGCTGGGGCATCCCGAAGAGGCTGACGGAAGCGGACAACGTGTTGAGCGTATCCAGTTCGTATGTGGCGCCGAAATTGCCGAAAACCAAGTTCATGTTGGTGGAAGTCCGGCTGTCATATTCCAAATCCGTATGCTCCAGTAAGTCCTCGCGCACGCCCTTGATGTCCATCTCCGGTGCCCAGACGTGTGTGGCATTCACGTTGGCCGAAAGAGTAAGCTTGTTCTTCTGCACCATCGCATAGACTCCACCGCCTTGGGTCAGATTGCCGGCCATCGCATTCAAGCTCAAGGAATACCCCTCCAGGCCGCTGTTGTCCTCCATCGTGATATTGAGGATGCCGCCCACTCCCTCCGCATCGTATTTGGCGCCGGGATTGGTCTGTACCTCTATGGACTTGACCGCCGAGGCAGGCAGGGCCTTCAGTGTCTGGCTGGGATTAGCGCTCATCATCGCGCTGGGCTTGCCGTTGACATAAATCTGGAAACTGCTGCTGCCGTTCACCTTCACATTGTCCTGGCCGTCCACAGTCACCATCGGCACCTTGCGCAACATCTCCAGTACGTTGGTGGTCTTCGCATCGGGGTCTTCCGCCACGCTGTAGGAGATTTCGTCGATGTCCATCTTCACCAGCGGCTTCTGGGCCACCACCTCCACGCCTTGCAGCATCTCGGCCGACTCCGTGACACAGAGCGTGCCCAAATCCACTTCCGTACTTCCCCGACCAGCGGTAAACACACGCTCCAGTGGCTTGCGACCCACGGACGTCACACTGAGCCTGAACGTGCCATAGCGGGGCAGTGACAGACAGAAACGACCGTCTATGTCGGTGACGCCCATGACCAGCGGTTTCTCCGCAGCATCGGGCAGAAAAACGCGCAGGTTGGCAAAAGGTTCGCCTTCGCGGGTCAGTGAATCCACGACAACACCCTTCACACAAATGGATGCGGCCACCGGACGGGCGGCTTGCGACCACTGGCATAAGGCCAGCAGCATCCACGCAATCATACACAACTTTCTCATAATCTTCAACTGGTTTTCTCGATTTGTACCTGCAAAATAAAGGCAGGACGGAAGGGCAGACAAATCTCTCCGACCAAGGCCGGGATTCCGTTCGACCAACGGGGCATTTCGTCCGACATAATTCCCGCCCTTGCTTACCCATGCCTGCGCCCGCGCTTACCCGTACCCCCGCCCATGCTTACCCGTACCTCCGCCCGCGCTTACCCGTACCTCCGCCTAAGGGCTGGGAATCAATGCCTTCAAAACATGTGTTTTGGGGGCGTTGGAGAGCAGATTGAAAGAAATTTGCTATATTTGCCCCATGAAAACCTTGAAAAGCCATATTGATCTCCTTCTCCAAGCCGTCCTGTGGGGGTTGATGCTGCTCATTCCCTTCTTGTCCGCATTGTCCAGCGGGGCGACGTGGAAAGATTCACTATGGGTTGTCATCTACAGCGTGCCCTATTTCCTCATCTATGTCATCATCTTCTATGCCAACTACCTGTGGTTCATCCCGCGCTTCCTCTTCCGCAAACGCTATTGGCAGATGGTGGTTGCCAATGTCGCCTTGGGAATTCTGCTGAACGCCCAATTCATCGTTTATACCTCATGGCACGAGAGCCTGTCCCAAGTGCCCATAGGCATGCGCGCGATCATGGGCCTCGCCATAGGCTTCATCACCATCCTGTTCATCCTGGCCGCCATCGGCCTTCGCGTGCAGAAGCGCAACGCCCAACTGGAGCTGGAAGCCACCGTGGCCGAACGGGAGCGGCTGAAGAACCAGCTGAACCCGCACTTTCTGTTCAACACGCTGAACAACATCTCCTCCCTGGCTGCCTTCGACCCCGACGCCACCCAGACAGCCATCGCCCGCCTGAGCGACATGCTGCGCTACGTGCTCTACGAGGGCAGCAAACCCCTGACGCCCATAACTGATGAACTAAGATTCATGGAGGACTACGTGGAGCTGATGCGCCTGCGCTATGCCGACACGTTGCACATCCACCTGGATTTCAATGAAGTGGAAGGAGAAGTGCCTCCCCTGCTCTACATCTCGCTGCTGGAGAATGCCTTCAAGCATGGGGCCAGCAGCCGCCATCCCTGCCACATCGCCGCCTCCTTCACGGCTGAAGGCGAATGGCTATGCTTCGCCGTGGCCAATTCTTTGCCAAACAATGACGTCCCCTCGTCGAAAGAAAGTGGAGGCGTAGGCATCGAGAACTTGCGACGCCGGCTCTCCCTGCTCTATCCCCCCGCCGACTACGTGCTGGACATCCGCGAAAAAGCCTCCCGAAGCTTCGGGGAAGGCATGCCGGAGCAACCAGCCTACACCGCAACCCTTCAAATCAAACGGAAAAAGAAATGAAAGAAACCCTGACTTGCCTCATTGTGGACGATGAACCATTGGCCATCAAGCTGTTGGCCAACTTTGTGGAGCGAACGCCCTTCCTGCGCCTGGCAGGCACCTTCCTCGACCCGCTGGAAGCCCTGCAGGCTCTCACGCCGGACATCGACCTGCTCTTTCTGGACATCCAGATGCCCGGCTTGACAGGGTTGGAATTGTCCCGCCTGGTGCAACCACCAACACGCATCATTTTCACCACCGCCTACAAGGAATATGCCTTCGACAGCTATGAGGTACACGCCTTGGACTACTTGCTGAAACCCGTCAGCTATCCCACCTTCCTGAAAGCCGCCACCCATGCCCGCACCGTGCTGGATGCCGACTCCTCCCACGCCTCGGAAACTCCGGCGGAGAACTACCTGTTCGTCAAGAGCGACACCCGGCTGGTGCGCGTGGATTTCGACCGCATCCTGTACGTCAGCGGGCTGAAAGACTACGTCCGCTTCCACCTGACTGATGCGGCGCGCCCGCTCATCGCCCTCAGCACGATGAAGGCCGTGGAAGAGAAGTTGCCACCATCACGCTTCTGCCGCATCCACCGCTCGTACATCGCCGCGCTGGACAAGATAGAAAGCGTGGAGCACAACCGGGTCCGCATCGGCGGGGAACTGCTGCCGGTCTCGCCGGGATATCAGGAAGGGTTCATGAAGAAAATCGGAGGATAGAGGAAGATATCGGCGAGAATGCTTATTCGGCCACCTTCTGCCGTCCCGCCCAATACACCCCGCCCAAAATGAGCACCACGCCCGCCCAGGCCATCGGCGTCAGCCGCTCGTCCAGCACCAAGGCCGAACCGACGAGGGTGAACACGGGATTCAGGTAGATGTAGTTGGAGGCCGACACGGTGCCCAGCCGCTTCAGCACCACATTCCACACGGCAAAGCAGACCAAAGACGCCAACACGCCGAGGAAAAGCAAGTGGAAAAGTACCGCGGTGTCCAGCAGGCGCACCACCTCGAATTGCCAAGGCCGGAAGAGGAAGACTGGGAGGATGGTCAGCACACCGTAGAAAAATATCTTGCGCGTGATGAAAGTGACGTCGTAGCGGTCGGCCATACGCCGCATGACCAAGCTGTAGACCGCCCACGACAGGGAAGCCAGCAGGGAAAGCAAATCGCCCACGGGCGAAAGCCGGAGCACGAAATGGCCGTTGCACACCACCAGCGCCACGCCCGCCAACGCCACCAGCGAGCCGCCAATCAGCCCGCGCGTGGCCTTCACATTTTTATATAGGGCCAGCGAGAGCAAGGTGGTCAGCAGAGGCGTGGTGCAAACAAGGAAAGCCACGTTGGTGGCCAAGGTGTACTCCAACGCGGTGTTCTCCGTCAGGAAATAGAACGAGCCGCCCGTCACGCCGCCCAAGAGCAGCCACAGTTCGTCCCGCCAACTTTCCGCCCACAAGCGGCGGGGAGCCAGAAACCAGATGCCCACATAGGCCATCAGGAAGCGCAGCAGGAAAATCTCGTGCGGAGACATCCCCTGCCCTATCAACAGCTTGGTGGAGATGAAGGTCAGCCCCCATATCCCCACAACGACAACCGCCACCAGGTGGAAGGCCGCCAAGCCCCGTGTAGTATGTCGGAAAGCACTCATAAGCGCGCAAAGGTACGCATAAGCGGGCAAATACGAAGGAAAAAACAGACAATTCGCCGCTTTTTTCGACTAATATTTTGTAGCCGAACAGATTATTACTATCTTTGCAGCGGAATGGATGAAAGGTGAGGGGCAATCAAGCTCCTCTTTTTTGTTCCTAATGGTTGTTAATCTATGATAGAAAAGAAAACTGTTTGCCAAATCGTTGACGAATGGCTGGAAGGAAAGGACTACTTCCTGGTGGAGGTCAACATCAGTCCTGAAGACAAAATCGTGGTGGAGATAGACCACAAGGAGGGTGTCTGGATAGAAGATTGCGTGGACTTGAGCCGCTACATCGAATCCAGGCTGGACCGTGAACAAGAGGATTATGAACTGGAAGTAGGCTCGGCTGGCATCGGGCAACCGTTCAAGGTGCTGCAACAATACCTGGCCCACACGGGCGAAGAGGTGGAGGTGCTCACCAAGGACCACCGCAAGTTGCAGGGCATCCTGAAGGAAGCGGACGAGGACCACTTCACGCTGACCGTCCTGAAAAAAGTGAAAGAAGAAGGTGCAAAACGCCCCAAGATGGTGAACGAGGACCTGAATTTTTCCTATGATGATATAATTTATACTAAATACTTAATCTCTTTTAAATAAGAAGCATGGCCAAGAAAGAAGAAACAGTAAGCCTGGTGGATACCTTTGCGGAGTTCAAGGAACTGAAGAACATCAACCGTACCACGATGGTGAGCGTGCTGGAAGAATCATTCCGAAGCGTGATTGCAAAGATGTTCGGCACGGACGAGAACTATGACGTGATTGTGAACCCGGACAAGGGCGACTTCGAAATCTGGCGCAACCGTGAGGTGGTGGCAGACGAGGACCTGACGAACCCCAACCTGCAGATTCCACTAAGCGAAGCACAGAAGATAGACGCCTCCTACGAGGTGGGCGAGGAAGTGACCGACGAAGTGAACTTCGCCAGCTTCGGCCGCCGCGCCATCCTGAACCTGAGACAGACACTGGCATCTAAGATACTGGAGCTGGAGAAGGATACCCTCTACAACAAATACATCGACAAGGTGGGCACCATCATCAGCGCCGAGGTCTACCAGATCTGGAAGAAGGAAATGCTGCTGATGGACGACGAGCAGAACGAACTGCTGCTGCCCAAGAGCGAGCAGATACCCACCGACTTCTACCATAAGGGAGAAACGGTGCGCGCCGTGGTGGACCGCGTGGAGAACAAGAACAACAATCCGAAGATTATCCTGAGCCGCACGTCACCTGTCTTCCTGCAACGCCTCTTCGAGTTGGAAGTGCCCGAAATCAACGATGGCCTCATCACCATCAAGAAGATTGCGCGCATCCCCGGCGAACGCGCCAAGATTGCCGTCGAGAGCTATGACGACCGCATCGACCCGGTGGGTGCCTGCGTGGGCGTCAAGGGAAGCCGTATCCACGGCATCGTCCGCGAACTGCGCAACGAGAACATCGACGTCATCAACTACACCAGCAACACGTCGCTGTTCATCCAGCGCGCCCTGAGCCCCGCCCACATCTCGTCCATCAAGCTGAACGAGGAGGAGCGCAAGGCCGAAGTCTTTCTGAAACCCGAGGAAGTGTCCCTGGCCATCGGCAAGGGCGGACTCAACATCAAGCTGGCCAGCATGCTGACGGAATACACCATCGACGTCTTCCGCGAAGTGGACGAGAACACACCGCAAGAGGATGAGGACATCTACCTGGACGAATTCCGCGATGAGATTGAGGGATGGGTCATCGACGCCATCAAGGGCATCGGCATCGAGACGGCCAAAGCCGTGCTGAACGCCCCGCGCGAAATGCTCATCGAACAGGCCGACCTGGAAGAAGAAACCGTGGACGAAGTCATCCGCATCCTGAAGAAAGAATTTGAAGAAGAATAAGTAATAGGGTTAAGGTGCCAAAAATTTATATATGACGATAAGGTTAAACAAAGTAACAAGAGACTTGAATGTGGGAATCACGACCGCCGTCGAATTCCTGCAGAAGAAAGGATTTACCGTGGAGGCAAACCCCAACACGAAGATTACGGACGAGCAGTTCGAGATGCTCAAGAAAGAATTCAGTACAGACAAAGACCTTAAAATTAAATCGGAACGCTTCAGTCAGGAGCGGCAAAACTACAAGGAACGTAACAAAGCCGCTGCCCGCACTGCCACGCACGAAAACGGAACGCAGGAGAAACCGGCGGAAGAAACCAAAGCCGTCGTGCCGGGAGACAATCTGCCCAAATTCAAGCCGATAGGCAAGGTTGACTTGGAAAGCCTGAAATATCCCAAGCAGGCTGTACCCATTTCCCAGACTCCGGAACCTGAGCCGGAGCCGGAACCCGAACCAATGCCGGAACCCGAACCTGTAGAGGCACCACAACCCGAACCGGAAGTCATAGAACCGGAACAAGAATTTGAGCCGGAACCGGAACCGCAAACCGAGGAGGAACCCGCCGAGGAAGAGCCGGTGGACAGCCAGGATGAACCGGAAATCCCGGCCACCGAGGAAGAAGAAGAGCCCCAATCGGCAGAAGAACAATCGGCCAAGGAAGAAGAAGAGGTATTCAAGATACACCACGAAGGCCTGGGCACCAAAATCAACATTATCGGCCAGATTGACCTGGCTGCGCTGAACCAGTCCACACGCCCCCGCAAGAAGTCGAAGGAAGAGAAACGACGCGAACGCGAGGAGAAAGAGAAGCAACGCCAGGATCAGCGCAAACAGATGAAGGAGGCCATCATCAAGGAAATACGCCGCGACGACAAAGGCAACAAGGATGCCAAGGACGGAGACTCCAAGAAGAAGCGCGCCCGCATCAACAAGGAGAAGGTGGACATCAACAACGTCTCCAACTTCCCCAAAGGCGGTGGCGGCGACCATCCGAAAGGCGGAAGCGGCAAGGAAGTCCAAGGCAGCGGCAAGAAGAACAAAGACCGCTTCAAGAAACCCGTCGTCAAGCAGGAGGTGAGCGAGGAAGACGTGGCCAAGCAGGTAAAGGAAACTTTGGCACGCCTCACCGCCAAGGGTAAGAACAAGGCCGCCAAATATCGTAAGGAGAAGCGCGAACTGGACGCCGAACGCCGCCAGGAACTGGAGAACCAAGAACAGGCCGACAGCAAAGTGCTGAAACTGACGGAGTTCGTGACGGCCAACGAGTTGGCCAGCATGATGAACGTCCCCGTCACGCAGGTCATCGGCACCTGCATGAGCGTAGGCATCATGGTGTCCATCAACCAGCGTCTGGACGCTGAGACCATCAACCTCGTAGCTGAAGAGTTCGGCTTCAAGACTGAATACATCAGCGCCGAGGTGGCACAGGCCATCGTCGAGGAGGAGGACAAAGAAGAAGACCTGCAGCCGCGTGCACCCATCGTTACGGTCATGGGTCACGTAGACCATGGTAAGACTTCGCTGCTGGACTACATCCGCAAGTCCAACGTCATTGCGGGTGAAGCCGGCGGCATCACGCAGCACATTGGTGCCTACCACGTGACGTTGGAAGACGGCCGTCAGATTACTTTCCTCGACACGCCGGGACACGAAGCCTTCACCGCCATGCGTGCCCGTGGCGCCAAGGTGACGGACGTGGTCATCGTCATCGTGGCCGCGGACGACAACGTCATGCCGCAGACCAAGGAGGCCATCAACCATGCCATGGCTGCCGGCGTGCCCATCGTCTTTGCCATCAACAAGATTGATAAGCCGGCAGCCAACCCGGACAAGATTAAGGAAGAGCTGGCCAACATGAACTACCTCGTTGAGGAATGGGGCGGCAAATACCAGTCGCAGGACATCTCTGCCAAGAAGGGCATCGGTGTCAACGAACTGTTGGAGAAGGTGTTGCTTGAGGCTGAGATGCTCGACCTGAAGGCTAACCCCAACCGTCGCGCCACGGGTTCCATCATCGAATCGTCCTTGGACAAGGGCCGCGGCTATGTGGCCACGGTGCTCGTGTCCAACGGTACGCTCCGCGTGGGCGACATCGTCCTGGCCGGCACGCACTATGGCAAGGTGAAAGCCATGTTCAACGAGCGCAACCAACGTATGAAGGAGGCCGGCCCGTCCGAGCCCGCCCTTATCCTGGGCTTGAACGGCGCGCCTGCAGCCGGTGATACCTTCCACGTCATCGAGACCGAACAGGAAGCCCGCGAAATTGCCAACAAGCGCGAACAACTGCAGCGTGAACAGGGCCTGCGCACGCAGAAGATGCTGACGCTGGACGAAGTAGGCCGCCGCTTGGCATTGGGCGACTTCCACGAGCTGAACATTATCGTCAAGGGCGACGTGGACGGTTCGGTAGAGGCATTGAGCGACTCGCTCATCAAGCTCTCCACAGAGCAGATTCAGGTGAACGTCATCCACAAGGGCGTGGGACAGATTTCGGAGTCCGACGTATCGCTGGCCGCCGCATCCGATGCCATCATCGTGGGCTTCCAAGTTCGTCCGTCAAGCAGTGCCGCCAAGCTGGCCGAGCAGGAGGGCGTGGACATCCGCAAGTACTCCATCATCTACGACGCCATCGAGGAAGTGAAGGCTGCTATGGAGGGTATGCTTGCCCCGACGCTGAAGGAGCAGGTGACCGCCACCATCGAAGTGCGCGAGGTGTACAACATCAGCAAGGTGGGCCAGGTGGCCGGTGCCATGGTGAAGACCGGCAAGGTGAAACGCACCGACAAGGCTCGCCTCATCCGCGACGGCATCGTGGTCTACACCGGCACCATCAACGCCTTGAAGCGATTCAAGGATGACGTGAAGGAGGTCGGCACCAACTTCGAGTGCGGCATCAGCCTGACCAACTGCAACGACATCAAGGTAGGCGACGTCATCGAGACCTACGAAGAGGTGGAGGTGAAGCAGACGCTGTAAAAGAGCAGTATTTCTCCAAAACCATAATACATAGCAAGAGGGGACGTGCTTTTTTGATGGCACGCCCCCTCTTGCTTTCTGAACGTACTCACGACGCAGGAAGAAAGTCCGGCCGAAACTGCGGATAATTAGGCAAAACAATGTATCTTTGCCGATTGAAACTTAGACAGATTGCGTAAGTATGACCACCCTCGACATCATCCTGCTTGTCCTCATCGGCATCGGCGCCGTACTGGGCTTCATGAAAGGCTTTCTTCGCCAGTTGGCGGGGCTGCTGGGACTAGTAGCCGGACTGCTGGTGGCCAAGGCGCTGTATGTCCATGTGGCCGACGAGGTGTTCTCGCAAGTGACGGACAGCGTGGGGCTGGCCCGCGGATTGGCCTTCGTGGCCATCTGGCTGCTGGTGCCGTTGCTGTTTCTGCTGGTGGCCTCGCTGCTGACACGGCTGATGGAAGCCGTCTCGCTGGGATGGCTCAACCGCCTGCTGGGAGCGGCGTTGGGCGCGGTCAAGTATGCGCTGGTCATCAGTCTGTTGCTGGTGATGGTAGACCACTTTGACACGGAAAATGCCCTCATCAGCCGAACCCAAAAGTCCGCTTCCGTGTTATATGAATCAGTGAAAGGACTGGCAGAATTGTTCATCCCCGCCGCCCGCAAGGTAGCGGAACAAGATATATTTGAAGTATGAAGCAACAACAAGACTCCAACGAATATGTAAAGAAGCTGACCGAAGAGAAGTACAAGTACGGCTTCACCACCGACGTGCACACCGACATCATCGACCGCGGACTGACGGAAGACACCGTGCGCCTCATCTCCGAGAAGAAGGGCGAACCCGCCTGGCTCCTGGAGTTCCGCCTCAAGGCCTACCGCCACTGGCTGACGATGGAGATGCCCACGTGGGCACACCTCCGCATCCCGGAGATAGACTACCAGGCCATCTCCTACTACGCCGACCCCACCGCGCAGAAGAAGGATGCACCCAAGAGCCTGGACGACGTGGACCCCGAACTCATCAAGACCTTCAACAAGCTGGGCATCCCCCTGGAGGAGCAGATGGCCCTGAGCGGAATGGCCGTGGACGCCGTGATGGACTCCGTGTCCGTCAAGACCACCTTCAAGGAGACGCTGATGGAGAAGGGCATCATCTTCTGCTCCATCAGCGAGGCCGTGCGCGAGCATCCGGACCTGGTGCAACGGTACCTCGGCTCGGTGGTGCCCTACCGGGACAACTTCTTCGCCGCGCTCAACTCCGCCGTCTTCTCCGACGGGTCGTTCGTCTACATCCCCAAGGGCGTGCGCTGCCCGATGGAGCTGAGCACCTACTTCCGCATCAACGCGCGGAACACGGGCCAGTTCGAGCGGACGCTCATCGTGGCGGACGATGACTCTTACGTCTCCTACCTGGAGGGCTGCACCGCCCCGATGCGCGACGAGAACCAGCTGCACGCCGCCATCGTGGAAATCGTGGTGCACGACCGCGCCGAGGTGAAGTACAGCACCGTGCAGAACTGGTATCCCGGCGATGCCGAGGGCCGGGGCGGCGTCTACAACTTCGTCACCAAGCGCGGCCTGTGCAAGGGCGAGGGCAGCAAGCTCTCGTGGACGCAGGTGGAGACGGGCAGCGCCATCACGTGGAAGTATCCCAGCACCATCCTGGCGGGGGACAACTCCGTGGGCGAGTTCTACAGCGTGGCCGTCACCAACCACCATCAGCAGGCCGACACGGGCACGAAGATGATTCACATCGGCCGCAACACCCGCTCCACCATCGTCAGCAAGGGCATCTCCGCCGGACTGAGCGAGAACTCCTATCGCGGCTTAGTCAAGGTGGGCCAGCGTGCCGACAACGCCCGCAACTACAGCCAGTGCGACTCCCTCCTGTTGGGCAGCCACTGCGGCGCGCACACCTTCCCCTATATGGACATCCACAACGAGACGGCCGTGGTCGAGCACGAGGCCACCACGTCCAAGATCAGCGAAGACCAGATATTCTACTGCAACCAGCGCGGCATCTCCACCGAAGACGCCGTGGGCCTCATCGTCAACGGTTACGCCAAGGAGGTGCTCAACAAGCTGCCGATGGAGTTTGCCGTCGAGGCTCAGAAGCTACTGAGTGTGTCGCTGGAGGGGAGTGTGGGGTAAACTTGTTTGTTGCTTCCCCGTTTGGATGAAGTTGAACGCTTGCGAAACTCGAGTTCGTTCCGCAGATGCTCCCGCCTCGTGTTTTCCCCACTACATGTCCCATTCATGAGAGTGGGGAAATAGTGGCGAAGAATTGGGCAGGAAGTGGCGAGGTAACAGAAGGTTGCATTCATAGTCAGTTCCTCCTTATATTACTTTCATCATAACCAGCCGTGCTCCTTGCGCATTTGAGTGTCAAACTCTTCAAGAGTATATCCGGGTCCCCCGGCTTCCAGTTCGGCCTCAAAGTCGTCTATCCAGCCATTTATCTCTTCCATCGTGTAGGGCGTGAGGTGCTCCTCCTCGTGGCTCTCTTCAATCAACCTTTCTCCCAGCCAGCGTTTGCTGTCCGAGTTGAGCGGTTGCAGCATTTGCAGGATGCTTTCCATTGACAGGGTTACGTCCATCGTCTGTTCCTCCATATATTGGTTTGAATGGCACAAAGTTAGGCATTAATCTCGGAATACCCGCAATAATTCGTATCTTTGCGCCTTGCGAACGACAAATTCAATATATACTTATGTTAGAGATAAAAGACCTGCACGCCAGCATCAATGGCAAAGAGATATTGAAAGGCATCAACCTCACCATCCGCGACGGCGAGGTGCATGCCCTGATGGGACAGAACGGCGCGGGCAAAAGCACGCTGAGCAATGTCCTCGTCGGCCATCCTGCCTACGAAGTGACACGTGGCTCGGTGACTTTCAACGGCAAGGATCTGCTGGCCATGTCGCCCGAAGACCGGGCACACGAGGGACTGTTCCTGTCCTTCCAGACCCCGGTAGAAATCCCCGGCGTGTCGATGGTGAACTTCATGCGCACCGCCGTCAACGAGCAGCGCAAGTACCGCCACCAGCCTGCCCTCAGTGCCTCGGAGTTCCTCAAGCTGATGCGCGAGAAGCGGGCCATCGTCGAGCTGGACAGCAAGCTGGCCAACCGCTCCGTGAACGAGGGATTCTCGGGAGGCGAGAAGAAGCGCAACGAAATCTTCCAGATGGCCATGCTGGAGCCGACCTTCGCCATCCTAGACGAGACGGACTCCGGCTTGGACGTGGATGCCCTGCGCATCGTGGCCGAGGGCTTCAACAAGCTCCGCACACCGCAGACTTCCGCCATGGTCATCACGCACTACCAACGCCTGCTGGACTACCTGAAGCCGGACACGATACACGTCCTCCTGGGTGGCCGCATCGTCAAGACCGGCGGACCGGAACTGGCACAGGAGATTGAGCAACGGGGATTTGACTGGATAAAGAAGGAAGCAGACTTATGAGACCCGAACAACAATACATCGACCTATACGCCCAGGCGGAGGCTCTGCTGCGCAATCACAGCACCGAGCCGCTGAACCGTCTACGCGCCAATGCCTTCGCCGACTTCGAGCGGCTGGGCTTCCCCACCCGCCGGCAGGAAGACTGCAAGTACACCGACGTGGCCAAAGCTTTCGAGCCGGACTATGGCATAAACCTCAAGCGGCTGCCCATCCCCGTCAACCCCTACGAAGTATTCAAGTGCGACGTACCCAACATGAGCACCTCCCTGTTCTTCGTGGTGAACGATGCCCTGTCCTACACGGAGAAGACGCTGCCCGACGGCGTCATCCTGGGCAACTTCCACGACCATCCCGAACTGGTGGAGCGCTACCTCGGCACCTTGGCCGACACGTCCAAGGACGGACTGACCGCCTTCAACACCGCCTTTGCCCAAGACGGCGTGCTGCTCTACGTGCCCAAGGGCGTCATCGTGGAGAAACCCATCCAATTGATTAATATCCTGCGCAGCGACGTGCCCCTGCTGGTCAACCGCCGCATGCTCATCGTCCTGGAAGACGGCGCACAAGCCCGCCTGCTGGTGTGCGACCACACGATGGACGAGGTGAACTTCCTCGCCACGCAGGTCATCGAAGTCTTCGCGGGCCGCGACAGCGTGTTCGACCTCTACGAACTGGAGGAGACACACACCGGCACCACCCGCCTCAGCAACCTCTACGTCCGCCAGGAAGCCGGCAGCAACGTCCTGCTGAATGGCATGACCCTGACCAACGGCACCACCCGCAACACCACCCGCGTCCTGCTGGCCGGCGAACAGGCCTCGCTGGACCTCTGTGGCATGGCCATCGCCGACAAGAACCAGCACGTGGATACGCGCACCGTGGTAGAGCACGCCGTCCCCTCGTGTACCTCGCGCCAACTCTTCAAGAATGTGCTGGACGACCGCGCCACGGGTGCCTTCTCCGGCCTCGTCCTTGTCCGGCCCGGCGCACAGCACACCGATGCCCGCCAGACCAACCGCAACCTCTGCGCCACTCGCGACGCCCGCATGTACACCCAGCCCCAGCTGGAGATTTACGCCGACGACGTCAAGTGCAGCCACGGTGCTACCGTCGGTCAACTGGACGATGCGGCCCTGTTCTACATGCGCCAGCGCGGCATCCCCTTGCACGAGGCACGTCTGCTGCTGATGTTTGCCTTCGTCAACGAGGTGGTGGACACCATCCGACTCGATGCCCTGAAGGACCGCCTGCACCACTTGGTGGAGAAGCGTTTCCGCGGGGAGCTGGGAAAGTGCCGGACCTGCGGCGGATGTCGGTAAGAATTTTTAGGCGCGAATTATACAGATTACACGGATTATCATTATCTTTGTAAGACTAAATAAGTAAACATGTGGAAAGAAAAGCTAGGCAATTATTTGATTGATATATCCAAATACATCTTTACAGGTGTAGTTATTGCCTCTTTATTCAAAGATATTGGAGACAATAAATGGTTAATCTATGGATTAGGCTTTACGTCTGCATTATTGGCTTTACTATTAGGACTTATACTCACGAATAAAAAGAAAGAATAACTATGGGAGCAATTATCGGTTTTTTACTTTTAGGTATTCCTTGCGCCATAGCCTTGGTTTACTTCCTTACTCCTAGCGGGAAAAGGTGGTTAAGAACAAATCATTTGTTATAATTAAAAAGGAGGACGCCATCCCGCGCCCTCCTTTTTAATTGCTCTTTTCTCTTGTCTTTTACCACTTCACCGGCTTCTGCAAAATGTTGCCGTCCGTCGCGTCGGCCTCGGTGAACGTGTTGCCGCGATACTGCACGCACAGCATCACGAGCGGCTCCGTGCCATTGTTGCGCACCGAACGCTCGCCCTCGGGAGCCACCCGCACCACCGAACCTTCGGCCACGGGGATAATCTTTCCGTCCACCTGGAACTCGCCCTGACCGCCGAGGAAGAAGTACAGCTCCCCATGCACCTTGTGCGTATGCAAGAAGCCAGTCTCCGTACCCGGCTGGAACACTTGGAAGGAGAAATCTCCGCCCGTGGCGTGGAGTGCCGTGCCGCCGAACACCTTACCGGGGATCTTCACGTCCGGACCCAGTTCCAATACATACTCATTCAGTTCACTCAATTTGCCTACGCTGATGGCGCTGAAGTTGCGGCCATCGGCCACTGCTGCTACTTGTTTCATACTTCTGTTGTTTGGTTGAATTGGTTAATCATTCTTTTTATTTGCCGCCGATGCTTGCACCGTATCGCGAATGGGTGTTATCTTTGCAGCGGTCGCCAGTCTTGGTTTGACGGTGCGAAATTATCAACTTATTTATTCATAAACAAGAAGTTACACACGAGTAGCCAAGTTACCCGGAAGTTACTTTTGTAGAGAAACAGTGTATTAGCATGGCAAAAAACATCGAAAAAAATTCGCTCGTCGAGATATGCCCCATCCGCAACGTGGTGGCCCGTTTTGGCAACAAGTGGGCCTTCCTGGTCATCCTGCTGCTGAGCGAGAACGGCACCACGCGCTTCAACCAGCTCAGGAAGCTCATCCCCGACATCTCCACCAAGATGCTGTCCTCCACCCTATCGGTGCTGGAGGCGGACGGGCTGGTGAGCCGCAAGGTCTATCCCGAGGTGCCGCCCCGCGTGGAGTATGCCCTCACATCCACCGGCCAAAGCCTCGTCCCCCTCATCCTGCAACTGACGGAGTGGGCGCAGAGCCACATGCAGTCCATACTGAAACACCGAAGTGCCTACGAACAACAGCAGAAGTAGTGGAAAAAACCTGCCTTCCCCGCCTGAAAACTTCCCGAAGCCGCTTGAAAACTTCATCTCCAGCCTGGAAATATATATCTTTAGGTTGGAGATAAAGAATACTCCAAGCTTCGGGAACTTTTTGAACGGCTTACGGAAGTTTTTGCACAGGGGAAAGAAGTTGTTTGGGGGGAAAGCCGTATATTTGCGCAGACAATCAGAAAGAAAGACCCCTATATGTACGACATCCAACAAATACGCGCCGACTTCCCCATCCTGGGCCGCACCGTCTACGGCAAGCCCTTGGTCTACCTGGACAACGGCGCCACCACACAGAAGCCCCGCCAAGTGGTGGAGGCCATCACCAACGAATACTACAACACCAACGCCAACGTGCACCGCGGCGTGCACTTCCTCTCCCAGCAGGCCACGGAGCTGCACGAGGCCAGCCGCGAGACCGTGCGCAAGTTCATCAACGCCCGCTCGACGAACGAAATTGTCTTCACCCGCGGCACCACGGAGAGCATCAACCTGCTGGCTGCCACCTTCTGCCCCTCGCAGATGCAGGCGGGCGACGAGGTCATCGTCTCTACGATGGAGCACCACAGCAACATTGTCCCCTGGCAACTCCAAGCCTTGCAACGCGGCATCGTGCTCCGCGTCATCCCTATGGACGATGAAGGCAACCTCTTGTTGGATGAATATGAGAAACTGTTCTCCCCGAAAACCAAACTGGTCAGCATCACCCACGTCAGCAACGTGCTGGGCACGGTCAATCCCGTCCGCGAGATGATCCGCACCGCCCACACCCATGGCATCCCCGTGCTGGTGGACGGCGCACAGAGCATCCCCCACATGCCCGTCGACGTGCGCGAGCTGGATGCCGACTTCTACGTCTTCTCCGGCCACAAGGTCTATGGCCCCACCGGCGTGGGCGTGCTCTACGGCAAGGAAGATTGGCTGGACAAACTTCCCCCTTATCAGGGCGGCGGCGAAATGATACAGCACGTCTCCTTCGAGCGGACCACCTTCAACGAACTGCCCTTCAAGTTCGAGGCGGGCACGCCGGACTATATCGGCACCATCGGCCTGGCCAAGGCGTTGGATTACGTCTCCTCCCTCGGCATGGACGCCATCGCCGCCTACGAACACGAACTGACGGAGTACGCCCTGCGCCGCCTGAAGGAAATCCCCGGCATGCGCATCTTCGGCGAGGCACCGGAGCGCGGCGGGGTCATCTCCTTCCTCGTGGGCAATATCCACCACTTCGACATGGGCACCCTGCTGGACCGCCTCGGCATCGCCGTCCGCACAGGCCATCACTGTGCCCAGCCGCTGATGACGCGCCTCGACATCGAAGGAACGGTACGCGCCTCGTTCGGGCTGTATAATACGAGGGAAGAGGTGGATGCGCTCGTGGCGGGGATTGAAAGGGTGAGGAAGATGTTCTAAAAGATTATTTCGTACCTTTGCCCCGATTTTCTGAACAGACAAAAAACTCACAGATATGAAAGCATTCTACACCATCCTATTGCTCATCGTGTCCAACATCTTCATGACGTTCGCCTGGTACGGGCACCTGAAGTTGCAGGAGATGAAGATCACCACCCATTGGCCGCTGTTTGCCATCATCCTCTTCTCGTGGGGCATCGCGCTCTTCGAGTACTCCTGCCAGATTCCCGCCAACCGCATCGGCTTCACGGGCAACGGCGGCCCCTTCTCGCTGATGCAGCTCAAGGTCATCCAGGAGGTCATCACGCTCATCATCTTCACCGTGTTCACTACGCTGTTCTTCAAGGGCGAGGCGTTGCATTGGAATCACCTGGCAGCCTTCATCTGCCTCATCCTGGCAGTGTACTTCGTCTTCATGAAATGACGGACATTATGCTTTTTTAAGGAACCGGATGCAACTTTCCGACCCTCCCGCACGACTAATAACGTAAAAGCATAACCCTATAAACTGAATTGCGTATGTTACTGACTACAACCAATGCCCTCGAGGGCAAACACATCACCCGCTACTATGGCATCGTGTCGGGCGAGACCATCATCGGTGCCAACATCTTCCGTGACTTCTTCGCCAGCATCCGCGACATCGTGGGCGGACGAAGCGGCTCGTACGAAAAAGTATTGCGCGAAGCCAAGGAAACCGCCTTGCACGAGATGGAGGAACAAGCCCGCCAGTTGGGCGCCAACGCCGTGATAGGCATCGACCTGGACTATGAAACCATCGGCGAATCCATGCTGATGGTGACCGCTGCAGGCACGGCGGTCACCGTAGAATGACCTCGCTGCTTTAATTAGTGTTAACGCAAGATTAATTTTCTTTGGTTAATTTGGCGTAAAAAGAATAAATGCCGATTTTTGCAGTCGAAAGAAACATTAGATTTTTTCATAGTTAAGGTTTAGGTTAAAAAGATTAAGGGGAGCTGTGAAGCTGCCCTTTTTTCGTGCCTTTATCGTATCTTTGTTCGGATTATCGAATATACTTCCTTTCCCTGTTCAATTTTTGGTTTCCTAATTTTAATTTAACCGGATAATTTCCTAACTTTGGGCGGAAAATAGTAACACATACGTTTATGGAAGACATCTTGAAGTTTTTGTTGGTGGCTGGTGTGCTGGTTGTAGCTTTCATCCGGCAAGCCAAAAAAGAGGCGCAGAAGAAACAGACGTCCCTGCCCCCCTTTATGCCGCAACCCGAAGCCCCCTCCGCTCCCCTGCCCGACGAACCGAAAGACCGGACGTATGATGGCTACATCCCCGAAGAACCGGCTCCCGAGCCTGCCGCGCCTCCCCGCCCCAAAGCCAAGCGGAAAGCCGCACAAACCTTCGCGAAAGCAAAGCCTAAGCAGAACATTGCCGCTGCTTCCCCGTCTGTCGCGACGCCGGACACTGAAAACGATGCTTCTGACTACAACATCCGCTCCGCCGAGGAAGCACGGCGCGCCATCATCTGGGGCGAGATACTGAACCGAAAGTATTGACAAAGAGAACCTTTACAAAAGAAATATAACACTATAAAAGACATTATGGCACTGAACTACATTTCGGCAGCAGAAGCTGCCAGCCACATCAAGCACGGTTTCAACATCGGCTTGAGTGGATTCACTCCCGCAGGAACGGCCAAGGCCGTCACGGCCGAACTGGCCAAGATAGCAGAAGCAGAACACGCCGCTGGTCGTCCTTTCCAGATAGGCATCTTCACGGGCGCGTCCACAGGCGACTCGTGCGACGGTGTCCTGTCCCGCGCCAAGGCTATCCGCTACCGCGCTCCCTACACCACGAACAAGGACTTCCGCACGGCAGTGAACAACGGCGAGATTGCCTACAATGACATCCACCTCTCGCAAATGGCCCAAGAACTGCGCTACGGATTCATGGGCAAGGTGGACGTGGCCATCATCGAAGCCTGCGAGGTGACCCCGGACGGCAAAATCTACCTGACCGCCGCCGGAGGCATCGCCCCCACCGTCTGCCGCCTGGCCGACAAGATTATCGTGGAGTTGAACGCCGCACACAGCAAGGCCGCCATGGGCCTGCACGACGTGTACGAACCCCTCGACCCGCCCTACCGCCGCGAGATTCCCATCTACAAACCCAGCGACCGCATCGGCACCACCTACATCCAGGTAGATCCGAAGAAAATCATCGGCGTGGTGGAGACCAACTGGCCCGACGAAGCCCGCTCGTTTGCCGCCGGCGACCCGCTGACGGACAAAATCGGGCAAAACGTGGCAGACTTCCTGGTATCTGACATGAAGCGGGGCATCATCCCGTCCACCTTCCTGCCCTTGCAATCGGGCGTAGGCAACATCGCCAATGCCGTGCTCAGCGCCTTGGGACACGAGAAGACCATCCCGCCCTTCGAGATGTACACCGAGGTCATCCAGAATTCGGTCATCGGACTTATCCGCGAGGGACGCATCAAGTTTGGCAGTGCCTGCTCGCTGACCGTCACCAACGACTGCCTGCAAGGCATCTACGACGACATGGACTTCTTCCGCGACAAGCTGGTATTGCGCCCGTCCGAAATCTCCAACAGCCCCGAAGTGGTGCGCCGCTTGGGCATCATCTCCATCAACACGGCCATCGAGGCAGACATCTACGGAAACGTGAACTCCACGCACATCGGCGGCACGAAGATGATGAACGGCATCGGCGGCAGCGGCGACTTCACGCGCAACGCCTACATCTCCATCTTCACCTGTCCGTCCGTAGCCAAGGAAGGCAAAATCAGCGCCATCGTCCCCATGGTGTCGCACCACGACCACACGGAGCACAGCGTCAACGTCATCGTCACCGAGCAAGGCGTGGCCGACCTCCGCGGCAAGAGTCCCAAGGAACGTGCCCAAGCCATCATCGAGAACTGCGCGCATCCCGACTACAAGAACCTCCTGTGGGACTACCTGAAGCTGACGGACGGCAAGGCACAAACGCCCCACTCCGTCTGCGCCGCACTGGGCATGCACGCCGAACTGGCCAAGAGCGGCGACATGCGAAATACAGATTGGTCACAATATAAATAAATCACTTACTTAAAATCAAAAAGCTATGAAGTATGTAAAATCACTCGCCGCCTACTTGGCCACAACGCTGGTATGCGGCAACCTGGCCGCGCAGGATTCAGGTTTCGACCTCTCCTCTCAGCGCTCGGAGAAACAGATTGTCACGGTGATACCGGGACACAAAGTAGACCACAAGGGTATCGTCATCAATCCGACGCCGCACGCCATGGAAGTCAATGAAGGCGCAAAACTGAACTG
Source organism: Candidatus Bacteroides pullicola (assembly GCA_019115825.1). Lineage (GTDB taxonomy): Bacteria > Bacteroidota > Bacteroidia > Bacteroidales > Bacteroidaceae > Bacteroides > Bacteroides pullicola. The sequence goes on along the minus strand of DXCV01000056.1, from coordinate 34,055 downwards.
CAGCAACGGATTTGCCGTGAAAGACAAGAAAAAACTGTTTGCCGACGCCCTCAGCTTCCTGCCTGCTGCCAAAGAAGGCGTGAAAGTAACCATCGACGTGAACGCCAAGAAAGCTGAGAAAGAAGGAGTCAAGCCGGTATCGGGAGCCTATACGCTGACCATTGACGCCAAGCAAATCACCATCATCGGTTATGACGAACGTGGTGCATTCTACGGCATACAGACTTTGCGCCAACTGCTTCAGACACCGGCTGGAGACAACCGCACAGAATTGCCTGTGCTGACGATTGCCGACTGGCCCGACCTGCCCAACCGCGGCGTAGTGGAAGGATTCTACGGCACGCCTTGGTCGCACCAGGTGCGTCTGTCTCTCATCGACTTCTATGGCAAGAACAAGATGAACACTTACCAATACGGACCGAAGGATGACCCCTACCACAGCAGTCCCAATTGGCGCCTGCCTTATCCGGAGGACGAAGCCAAACAAATCAGCGAGCTTATCCAAGCCTGCAAGCGCAACTATGTGGACTTTGTGTGGGCCATCCATCCGGGAAAAGACATCAAATGGAACGAAGAAGACTATCAAAACTTGGTGAACAAGTTCAATCTGATGTATGACCTGGGCGTACGCTCGTTTGCCATTTACTTTGACGACATCGAAGGCGAAGGCACCAACCCCGTGAAACAGACGGAATTGCTGAACCGCCTGACCAAAGAATTTGTACAAGCCAAAGGCGACGTAGAATCGCTCACCATGTGCCCCACGGACTACTCCCGCCTCTGGGCCAATCCGACTGAAAGGGGCAGTTTGGCCATCTTTGGCCGCACGCTGGACCCGTCCATCAAGATTTTCTACACGGGTGACGTGGTATGCAGCGACCTGACGAAGGAAACCATGGACTGGCTGAACAGCCGCATCAAGCGTCCGGGCTACTACTGGTGGAACTTCCCCGTGACGGACTATGCCCGCCAATACGTATTGCAAGGACCGACCTACGGCGTAGATACCTCGCTGACGGAGAAAGACCTCTGCGGACTGGTGAGCAACCCGATGGAATATGGCGAAGCCTCGAAGCTGGCCCTCTACGGTGTGGCCGACTATGCCTGGAACATCAAAGCCTACAACGCTATGGACAACTGGGAGCGCGGCTTGGAGAACCTGATGCCGAAAGCCAAGGAAGCCTACCGCACCTTTGCCATCCACTCCGGCGACACGGAGACGGGCTACCGCCGCGACGAATCGTGGGAAACCACCACATTCCGTCTGGCCGACTGGAACGACGCAGCAGCACAAGAACTGTGGAATGAGTTCGACCGCGTGGAGAAAGCTCCCGCCGCCATTGAGCAAGGTTGCACCAATGCAGGATTGCTGAAGGAACTGAAGCCCTGGCTGACGGAGTTCAACAAGCTGGGCATCCGCGGCAAACGCGCCATCGAACTGGGCCGTATCTACCGCGACGGCAAGGACGATGCCAAATTCTGGACCCAATACGTGCAGAACCTCATGACGCCGGAAGAACGCGCCGCCTACGAGGCACACAAATCGGGCACGATGAAGCTGCAACCCTTCTATGACAACATCATGGACGACATGGGCGACGGATTCCTCATCAAGATGGTTGGACACAAACCGCAGATGTACAAAGGCGTAGGCTCTTTCCGCAATTCAAGCACCACGCTCACCAAACTGATGTTCGACAACGACTCCACCACATTCTACACCTCGGGCGTAAGCCAAAGAAAGGATTCTTGGATTGGCACAGACTTGGGCAGCGTCATCGACGTGAAAGAAATCCATATCCTGCAAGGCCGCAACTCGGTGGACGACGTGGACTACTTTGACCACGTGGCCCTGCAATACTCGGCCGACGGCGAGAACTGGACCACCTTGATAGACGACATGCAGAAGCAATACATCATCGACTGGAAAGGCGAACCCGTGAAGGCACGCTACGTGCGTCTGCAGCGCCTCGACTCCAAGAAGCAGAACTATGCCGCTGTGCGCACCTTCGACGTCAACCCGCTGCGTCTGGACAACATCGGCTTTGCCATCGAAGCTGCCGATGCCCAGAAAGCCCTCTATGCTTTCGACAAGCGCCTGGCTACGACGTACGCCAACGCAGGCTCGCTGGCCTTCGAAGTAGTGCCCGGCACCAAGAGCTACACGCTGCTGATGAACCAGCCCGCCGCCGGCGTCACGCTGAAGCAGTTGGACAAGGACGGCAAGGTATTGGCTGAAACGACGCTCGACGCTCCTTTCGCCCAAGTGGAAGTGGCCGAAGGAACCGTCAAGATGCAACTGGACGGCACGGTAGAAATCTTTGAGATTATCGCGAAGTAAGTCATCCCTATCCATTTGAAATACGGAGGCACAAAGGCACGGAATTTTTCCCGTTGCGCTTTGTGCCTCTGCTGTTTTCCTTCACCATTCCCCACTACCCCTCCACTTCCTCTCCACTATCTCTCCACTATTTCCCCACTCTCATGAATTGGAGAAATAGTGGTTTGATAAGAGTAATGTAGCTTGCGGGATATGACTTGACACTAATCACGATGTATGATTTCCCCACACACCTTGTCCTGAAACGCCCGCGCCTTCCGTCCGGACAACACATTCTGGTTCATGATGGCGAAGGCCACCCAATGCCCCTGCTCCGTCTGCAAGTATCCCGCCAGGCAGTTGATGCCCGTATAAGAGCCCGTCTTGGCAAATACCCGGCGATAGGCGGGCGTGCCGCGGCGCATCCGGTGCTTCAGCGTGCCGTCCACGCCGCCGACGGGCAGAGCCTTGTAGAGCTTGCGGAAGATGTCTGTATGTCCGTAGGCGTAGCGCAGGAAAGTCACCAGCAGTTCGGGCGAGATGTAGTCGTAGTGCGACAGGCCGCAACCGTCCGCCAAGCGATAGTCCAACGCATTCAGTCCCAAGTCGCCGATGAGCTTCCGCACGGCCTTCTGCGCATCGCGGGCGCGGATATGCTTGCTGCCTGTATGGTGGGCACCCAGACGGTAGAACACAGCCTCGGCGTTGAGGTTGTCGCTCTCCTTCAGCATCTCGTCCAAGACGCGCTGGGCAGAAGTCTCGTGCACGGCCAGCAGCGTGGCGAGGCTGTCGCGCGTCAGTTCGCCGAAGGCATAGAGGCTGTCCGCCAGGCACCGGACGCCCGCGGCCCGCAAGCGTTCGGCAAAGGTGTGCATGAAGAAGTCCTGCGACGAATAGAGGTTGAGGGTGCGCGTCTGCCGCTTGGTCACATTGCCCGAGACCAGGATTTCGTTGCTGTTCTCCATCCAGCGGCGCGTCACGCGGAGGTCGCCGGCCGAGGGCATACGGGTCAGGGCGCTATTGTTCACCGTATAATAAGAGGAAGCAGGGCTGACGCTGACCTCAGCCGTATCACCCGCCAGGGTGGGGCTGACCGTGACGCGCACCACGCCTTTCTCCAGCATCAGCGGCGACAGATAGGGCTGGAAGGAGGAGGGATTATCGTCCCACAGCCAGCCGCTGCCCCAATAGAGGGAGTCTTTCATGGACACGTCGCCGTATATATGTCCCTTAATCACCGAGAAAGGCGCCCGCGCCGCGGCACTGACCAGCGAATCGAGGTCTTCCTCATCGAACTCCGGGTCGAAACCGCCCACCATGTACAGGTCGCCGTGCAGGGTGTCGGCCTCTACCCAGCCCCTGTACCATACCTCAGTGCGGAAGGGTTCGTCAAACTCCGGTTGGGCAAGGGCCGTGATGGCCGTCACCAGCTTCATCGTGGAGGCGGGACGGGACAATAGGTCGGCTTGATATTCGTAGAGCATCCGGTTTGCCGTGAGGTCATAGACAGACAAGCCCACGTTGGAGCCTTTGGGCAACTGATGTTCTATCAGGGAATCGAGCCGGGCGGCAAGCAGGCTGTCGCCCGAGGTCTGGGCAGACAAAAGGGAATAAGAGAGGCATCCCAACAAGAAAAACAATGTCTTTTTCTTCATTTCAGTACGGCTTACGGTTTCTTTTTTGTCTGCTTTTGAATCAAAGACTTCTCTTCTGCCTTCAGCCGCCGCTCCACCTTCTTCACGTCCTCTCCCACCGGCAATTGTTCGGGCACAATCCCACGTTGAAGAAGCATATTCCTCACCGCCGCATTGTTGTCCACATGCTCACGCCCAATCTGCTCTTGTCCGTGCAAATTCTTCTGCTGCACGTTCACGGAAGTCATTTCGGCTGCGAAATCCTTAGCCTTAATACTGATGGTAGGCAGGAAGTCTGCCAAAGGACGCCCCGCAGGTGCCCCCAATTTACGCTTCAGCAACGCCGTATCCAGGTGGAACAATGCTTTGTCTCCCTTGGAACGAATGATGGCAAAGCCCTTGCTGTCTACGCCCCGTTCATACAATATGCCGGAAAGACGGCTTTCCGTATCGGCCAACTTATTGCGAGCCACCACCCGCTCATAGTCTAATATCCGTTGCTGTACCAACTCTGCACGTCGCGTCTGCACGGCAAAATAGTTCTGTGCAAATGCCACTTGCGGCTTGCGCGGGTCTCCGTTTTGTGCTACCAGATAGCAGGCATAGCGCGTCAGCATATAGTCATCTATCTCACGCTGAGCACCTTTGGCCAGGTCTATCATTTTCCCCACGCGGGGAAAATGATTCGCTGGATTTTCTCCTGCATTCTCACAAGCCTCTTTTGCCTTATCCAACACATTACAAAACTTCTCCCATTTAGAGTATCCTAACAAAGTGCACAATTCTCTGGCACTCCAACATTCCACCCCCTCGTATTCATTGGCGATGGCTTCGAACTGACGGAACAGTTCTATGATTTCTTCTGCTTTCATTTCAGATTCTCTTTCAGTTTCTTCTTCAGCCTCCCTTTGGTATAGCCGGTCCAGATGTCCTGCACCTTTCCGTCGGGGGCTATCAACACATAATAAGGGAAGACAATGACGCCATAAGCGGCAGCCAAGGTTCCCCCTCGTTCGCGCAATTCGTTCCATTGGTTCCCCTTCAGCCCTTTCTCGCGGACAAACTTCTTCCACCAGTCTTCGGGGTCAATGCTGACGCTGACGATGGCCAGGCGGCCGGCATACGCGTCACCCACTTCCTCCAGCTCCGGCAGGGATTCCATGCACGGGACGCAGCCCTGCTCCCAGAAGTCCAGCAAGATGTATTTGCCCTTGAATTCGGCCAGGCGATGCTCGTTGCCATCCGTGTCATACAGGATGGCATCCGCCATCTCGTCGCCCACGCCCACACTTTTCTGCGGGAACAACATGCCATAAATGGCTTTGCCATCGGCCGACTGCCTGACAGAGTCCGGCAAGGCCGTGAAAATCTCCTGCAAAGGCTCGCCCAAAACGGCAAATGGGGCAAAATCTTCCATTTGACGGGCAATCTGAACCAGTTCGGCATTGTTGCGCAGACGGTTCATCCATACGGGCGACAAGGGGGCAGTCCGCAGGCATTCCACTTCCCGTTTTGCCCGTTCGACTTCCAAGGGGCGCGACAGGCGGCGCACAGAATCGACCTTAGCCCACGCCTGCCTGAACGAAGCGTTGTCGCCGGTCTGCCGAATGCTGTCTGCTTCGCTGATCAAGGCATATTCCACAATATTATACTCCAGCCAATGCCGGAGCACATCGCTGGCACAGGCCTTGAAACGGTTCTCTTCCCGTTGCTCCGGGATGTCGCTCTCCACGTCCCACAACGGATAGAACTTGTCCTTGCCGACGATGTCCACCCGCTGTCCGGGCGCAACCCATACATCAAGCATTTGAAGCGGATAATCCTTCTCAACTACCAAAATCACCCGCCTTTCCGTGGAGGAAATCGTGTCCCGAAACGTAAATTTACCATCCCGCAAGGTATCCCGTTGCAGGCGTATACCCAAATTCCCCTCATTCTTATAAAGGTCTATCACCACGCCGTCCGGCACACCCGTCAACGTGCCTTCTATACGGTATTCGTTGTCCGGTACCTGCGGCGTGCAGGCGGACATAAGTGCGGCAATGCACAAGCCGCCGAAAAGTTGTTTCTTCATCTGCTTATAATATTAAGTAGTTATTCATATTTAGTTTATAGTATTTCAGAGGCTTCTGAGTGGTATGTTTAGGTTTCTATAGCGACTACGTGAGGCAAAGGTGGCACCTTTTCTATATCAAGGCAGATACTACCCTTCGCTTCTTGATGCTATAAACTAATATTGAGCATCTACTTATCACCGCAAGCTTTCCTTAAGTTTCCGTTCAAGACTGCCTTCACCATAACCACTCCACATAGCCGCCACTTTCCCGTCGGGAGCAATGAGGACGTAATGCGGGATGCCCTGTACCTTATAGGCAGCTGCCAGTCCGCCGCCATCGTTGCGCAACTCGTTCCATTGATGTCCCTTCAGACCTTTCTCCTTCAGGAACTCTTTCCACGCGGTCTCCGAATCGGACGAGATGCTGACCACAACCAGGCGGTCGGCGTAGGTGTCGCTTATCTTCTCCAACTCGGGAATAGACGCCAGGCAGGGTCCACATCCCCGGCTCCAGAAGTCCAGCAGGATATACTTCCCCTTAAACTCGGCCAGGCGGTGTTCCTTGCCCTCGGAATCATAAAGGGGACCGTCGGCCATGGTGTCGCCCACACTGACCAACCGGGGCGGATAAAGCAGATTATAGATGCGCCGGGCTTCTGCAGTCTGCTTCACCGAGTCGGGCAAAGCGGCATACAGGTTCTTCACTGGCTGCTCCAATGTCTTGAAATCCTTCAACAGTTCACTGAGCCTATCATCACATACAGAAGCACCGTGCACCAACTGGGCCTGTTGCTCCAGCTTGTCCAGCCACAGACTGGAAAAAGGAGCTGTCTGCATGTATGCTATGGTCTTTTGACTTATCTGAGACTGCACTTGAAACAAGAGCCGCATCAGAGAGTCCATTTGGCTGTTCAGCTTCCGGAAAGTCTTCCCATCCAAACCACCCTGCTGCCCGTTCATCAGGATTTGCATGAGGCTGTCGCGTTGCAAGTCATTCAATGCTTGCTGCCTCAGCAAGTCGCGGGCACAATTGGTAAAGCCGTTCAGTTCTACCTGTTCGGGCACATTGCTTTGAACCTCCCACAGGTTAATCAATTTGTCATGCCCTGTCACATGCACACGCTCGCCGGGAGCCACCCACACTTCCAGATATGCGGAAGAAAAACCCGAAGCATTGCTCATCAAAAAGAAATTGCGGGCCACAGAGAGGGTGTCGCTGAAAAGAAAACGCCCATCCATGACCGTATCGCTTTGCAACATTTCCAGCAAACCGTCATTGTCTTGATAAAGGCTTATGACCGTGCTGTCTGGCACACCTGCCAATTCTCCAACTATCAGGTATTCATTGTCCGGCACCTGCGACGTGCAGGCGGACATAAGTGCGGCAATGCACAGGCCGCCAAAAAGTTGTTTCTTCATACGTTTCAAGTATTTATAGGTTTCATTCATGTTCATCCATTACGAAACACTTTGTTCCAAGCTCGTGAAACAAAGTGTTTCATAAGTGCGAAACGAAGTGTTTCATAGGTATGGAACAAAGTGTTTCAAGGCGCGAAACAAAATGTTCCATGCGCAGAAACAAAATCAATGGCCTGCCTCGGCGCACGCCTCCTTGAATATCTCGCCCACCGTGGGATGCGGGAAGACCATCCGCGCCCATTGCCAGGCGGTCAGTCCCAAGCTGATGGCCATGCCTGCCTGGACGATGATTTCCGAAGCGGGATTGCCCAGGACGTGCGCGCCCAGGATGACACCGTTTTCACTGAGGATGAGCTTGCACACGCCGTTCACTCCCTCGTTCTCTGCCACGAAGCGGCCCGAATAGGCCATCGGGAGCTTCACCGTGCGGCAGACGATGCCCTTGCGTTGCAGGGATTCCTCGGTCTCGCCCACGCCGGCGATTTCGGGATTGGTATAAACCACGCCGGGGATGGTGGTGTAAGACATTTCATCGTCTTGCCCGGCAATATGGTGCACCGCCACTTCGGCCTCGCGCACGGCGGTATGGGCCAAGAGCGAAAAGCCCGTCAGGTCGCCGCAGGCATAGACGCCGGGCAGGGAAGTCTGCATGTGGCTGTCCACCCGCAAGCGACCCCGCTCGTCCTTCTCCATGTCGAGGTTTTCCAAACCGAAGCCCTTCAGCACCGGGCGACGCCCCACGCTGAGCAGCACTTTCTCAGCCTCGACCACGGACGCGCCATCAACATTCTCCACACTGACGCGCACGCCGGTGTCATCGCCCTCCAAGGCAGTCACCTTGGTGGAAGTCAAGAAGGTGATGCCTCGCTTGGCGTAGTCGGCACGGAGCAGGGCGGACAGTTCGCCGTCCATACCGCCCAATATCTCGTCCAGCATCTCGATGACCGTCACCTTCGTGCCCAGGCTGTTGAAGAAGGAGGCAAACTCCATGCCGATGACGCCGCCGCCCACGATGGCCAGCGATGCGGGCAATTGCTTGCAGTCCAAGGCGTCGCGGTGCGTCCAGTAAGGCACGGACTCCACGCCGGGGATGGGCGGGATGAACGTCTCCGAGCCTGCACAGAGCAACAGGTTGTCACACTCATACAGCTCTTCGCCGCACTTCACGTGACTTTTGTCTACCACTTCAGCTTCGCCCGTGACCATCGTCACGCCGGCGGCCGTCAGGCGGGACTTGATGCCCAGCACCAGTTTGCGCACCACTTTCTGCTTGCGGGCAACGATTTTCGGCAGGTCGAACGCGACTTCCTGCACACTGACGGCGTACTTCTGTGCGTGGCACGCGGTGTCATAGACCTTGGCCGAATAGAGCAAGGTCTTGGTGGGGATGCAACCTTCGTTGAGGCAGACGCCGCCCAGGGCGCGCTTCTCGAACAATACGACACTCAGTCCCGCCCTTGCGGCGGCTTCGGCGGCCGTATATCCCGCAGGACCTCCGCCGATGATGGCTACTTGGTATTTCATGATTCTTTTGGGGTTTATGGTTTATGGGCGCAAGTTACGAATTTATTTCCATCCGCTTTGTAAGCAGCCGGATAAATTCCTCTTCCTTGACCGGCTGCAGCGCGTCATATTTTCCGTTCTTGTAATGCACCAGCACATAACGCACCAGGGCATGCCCCGCCACCTGCATGGACGAGGCGCGCTCCACGGACACGATGTCCGACAAGGGACGTTCGCGCCGGCGGCTGAAGCGTCCGCGGTCTATCAGCAACGTCCCGCCGGTGGTCAGCGTATAGGTGGTGTGGATGAGGCGTTCGATGAGGAACACCAGCCACAACATGCAGGCGGCGGCCAGGAGGATGTTCTTCTCCCAAAGAGCCCAGAAGGCCAAAGCAGCCACCAACAACAAGAAAAGGTATTGGCCCGGCACGATGCGGGCATGGAAAATTCGGTTCATAGCGATGATTTTTGCGCAAAGATAAGGTTTTTACCCCGAATTCTTGGGAGCTTGCCCATACGTTTTCCGTTGAGAATCCATACCTTTGCGCCGTAATACTAATGCTTATGGTAAGAAAGTTCGATTTCCTCGTCATCGGCTCGGGCATAGCCGGGATGAGTTTCGCGCTGAAAGTGGCGCATAAAGGTTCGGTGGCCCTCATCTGCAAGGCCGGCATGGAAGAGGCCAACACGTATTTCGCCCAAGGAGGCATCGCCTCGGTGACCAACCTGGCGGTGGACAACTTCGAGAAGCACATCGAGGACACAATGATAGCGGGCGACTGGATCAGCGACCGCGCTGCCGTGGAGAAGGTGGTGCGCAACGCCCCCGCCCAAATCCAAGAGCTCATCCAGTGGGGCGTCAACTTCGACAAGAAGGAGGACGGCACCTTCGACCTGCACCGCGAGGGCGGACACTCGGAGTTCCGCATCCTGCACCACCAGGACAACACAGGCGCAGAAATCCAGACCAGCCTCATCGAGGCCGTCAAGCAGCACCCCAACATCACCGTCTTCACCAACCACTATGCCGTGGAGATTATCACGCAACACCACCTGGGCATCATCGTGACGCGCCACACGCCGGGCATCAAGTGCTACGGCGCCTACGTGCTGGACGAGGAAACGGGCGAGGTGGACACCTTCCTCTCCAAGGTGACCATCATGGCCACGGGTGGCTGCGAGGCCGTCTATCGCCACACGACCAACCCGCTGGTGGCCACGGGTGACGGCATCGCCATGGTCTACCGTGCCAAGGGACTGGTGAAGGATATGGAGTTCATCCAGTTCCACCCCACAGCCCTCTACCATCCAGGCGACCGTCCGTCATTCCTCATCACCGAGGCCATGCGCGGCTATGGCGGCGTTCTCCGCACGCTGGACGGGCATGAGTTCATGCAGAAGTATGACCCGCGCCTCTCCCTGGCTCCGCGCGACATCGTGGCCCGCGCCATCGACAACGAGATGAAGCAGCGCGGCGAGGACCACGTCTACCTGGACGTGACGCACAAGGATCCGGAGGAAACGAAACGCCACTTCCCCAACATCTACCAGAAATGCCTATCCATCGGCATCGACATCACCAAGGATTATATCCCCGTTGCCCCCGCGGCACACTACCTCTGTGGCGGCATCAAAGTGGACCTGGACGGACAGAGCAGCATCCGCCGCCTCTATGCCATCGGCGAATGCTCGTGCACGGGTCTGCACGGCGGCAACCGACTGGCCTCTAACTCGCTCATCGAGGCGGTGGTCTATGCCGACGCAGCTGCCAAGCACGCCCTGAGCGTGCTGGACCGCTACGACTTCAACACGGACATCCCCGAGTGGAACGACGAGGGCACCATCAGCAACGAGGAGCGCATCCTCATCACGCAGAGCATGAAGGAAGTCAACCAGATTATGGAGTCCTACGTGGGCATTGTGCGCAGCAACGTCCGCCTGACCCGCGCATGGAACCGCCTGGACATCCTCTACGAAGAGACAGAACGCCTCTTCAAACGCTGCAAGGCCACCCGCGAGCTGTGCGAACTGCGCAACATGATTAACGTGGGTTACCTTATCACCAAGCAGGCCATGGAGCGCAAGGAGAGCCGCGGCCTACACTACACGATAGACTACCCGCATGCGGCTGCTAGCGCACAGCAATAACCGCAACTACGAGGTGAGTGTATCAAAATAAGGTATGGCACACAGATGACTCAGATAGGGCAGATGACCACAGATTATATATAGCTGATTACGAGCAAAATAAATCTGTGATTATCTGTTTAATCCGTGTCATCTGTGTGCCATGTCTATATTTTGATACACCCCGCCTGCCATAGTCAACGGCAACGCTGCACCGGCTCGACGCTCCGAATGACCAGCTCGGCCGGCAGAGGCGTATGCTTGCCTTGCCAGACCACCGAGGCACGCACCTTGATGTCGCCCGGCGTGAGCGTGCTGCGCACCAGCACCGGAGCCGTGCCCCAACGGACGGGCGATGGGTTGGTGAAAGTTTCCTCATTGGCCACCAACGTGGCGGGGCCTTCCACCTCGAAACGGACCTCGTAGTTATTCAGGCGCTTGATGTTTCCCTGGTCGTCGGCAATAGCTGCCACCACGACCACCATATCCGAACCATCAGCCTGCAAGGGCACGCCCTCGTCGTCCGCCCAAAGCAGCAGGCGCGTGGGTCGGCGGGCCGGGAAGACTTGGTGCGTGGCTACCACCTTGCCGTCTATCAGCCCTTCAGCCAACAAGTAAGATTCCTTGTGGCGGCCGGCACGAGCCAACGCCTTGTCCTGCATCACGTCGAAAACGTCCTTGAAGGTGATGACGGGCGACGGCATCCCCTCCGCCGCCTTGGGCTTGTGATAGACCTGCGTCTTGCCGTCTTTGCAGAAGGTCAGACGCACCTCGTCGCAATTGCTATACACCGTCACGTCCTTGGGCGAGAAGGGCGTCATGCTGTGGGCAATGTACACCATCGGGCCACTGTCCGCCTTCAAATCCGGATTGACGCGGGCGGGCCGCTGCGACGTAAACATATAATAAGAGAGTTTGGGCTGGCGGAAAGCATCCATGATGCCGCCGTAGAAAGGGTCGGGGTGATAGCCGCGCTGGTGGTCGAAGGAATGCCACAGGCAACCGCCGACGTGCTGGCGCGACGTCCGATAGAGGACATCGTAGCTCGTGAAGCCGGGATAATCAAAGCAGGCATAGCCTTGCGCCTGCACCAACATCGGCACCTCGCCCCAGGCACGGCTGGCGCGGCTGGGCGAATTGTGCGAGAACCAGTCGTCCACGTTGTCGCCCCACTCGCGGGTAAAGTAAGTGATGTCGGGACTCAACTTCCGCGTGCTGTATGCCCCGCCGCCACCATTCAACGGATGGGTGAAGTGGACGGGGAAATACTCATGTCCCCGCGCCGTGGCGTCGCACCCGGCGTAGCAATACGGATAAGGATATTCTTCCCGGATAATTTCCGCCACACGGCCTGCAAAGTCGGCAGGATACCACATTTCATTCAGGATAGGCTCCCACAGCCAGACGGAAGGATGGTTGCGGTCGCGGCGCACCATGTTGCGGATGTCGCTGTAGACACGCTGGGCAAACTGCGGCTCGTCGTTCCAGAACTGCCAGCCGGGCGTATTGACAATGACAAAAAGTCCCAGTTCGTCGCACGCATCCATAAAGGCAGGGTCCTGCGGATAGTGGGCATTGCGGATGACGCGCAGCCCGGCATCGCGTAACTTCTTGGCATCGCGCCAATGCAGGCTGTTGGACAAGGCATTGCCTATCACGGCAAAGTCCTGATGACGGTTGGCACCGATGAGCGGCTCCGGATAGGGCTTCCCGTTGAGCCAGAAACCGTCCTGCCCACGGAACTCGATGCTACGGATGCCGACACGCCGGCGGTAACCGTCCACCGTGCGTCCGTTCTTGTCCTTCACGTAAACATGCAGATTATATAAGTAGGGAGAATCGGGGGACCAAAGATGAGGTTGTTCCACCGTCACCGTGCCGGACACCTGCCGCGCCTTGTCCCGCCCCACGGACAGGCGGCGCTCCAGCGAAGTCACGGCACGTCCTTCGCGGTCGTAGAGTTCGCAAACCACCCGTCCGGAGAAAGAGCGGTCCGAAAGATTACGCACGTGTACATCCACCCGAACCTGCGCCGAAGCCTCGGACACCTCGCCGAAGGACACGAACAGGCCGCCGCCCGCCGCCTCGTCCTCATAATTAGGGTCGGTGATGAACACACGGTCGTGCACCACCAGCCAGCAGTCGCGGTAGATGCCTCCGCAGTAGGTGAAGTCCAGGTCGGCCTGCGGCTTGCCCGGCGGATAGGCAGGGTTGTCGCTATTGTCCGCCCAAACGGCAATGACATTCTCTTCGCCCCATTTCAGCCAAGGCGTCACGTCGGCAATGACCGGCAGGAAGCCGCCAAAGTGCTCCTTCACCAGTTGGCCATTGAGCCAAACGCGCGAATGCCCCATAATGCCCTCGAAGTGCAGGAAGAGTTGGCGTCCCTGCCATGCAGCATCGGGAGTGAAACGCTTGCGGTACCACGCCTCGCCCTGGTAGTTGACACAGCCGCTGGCCTCGGTAGGAAGCAGCTCCAGGCCATCGGGCAAGGAGACGGTTGTCCAGGCACGGTCGTCAAAGTCCGGCCGTTCAGCTCCGTCCGCCGCGCCCTTGAGGAAACGCCAGCCGGGATTCATACTATATACCTCGCGCCCCGTTTCCGGAAGCGCATAAAAGCCGGCCGTGGAAAACTCCGGCACATTGTCCGCCCAGGCGGAGCATACAGTGGCCGGCCAACATAGGACCGCCAACAGCAGTAATCGAAAGAGTCTGTTCATGTTCTGTTCTTGTTTTTGAAATGGTCAATTAAAATCATAGGCAAAAGTAATCAATACGCCGGATAGGCTGACCCTCTTGCCGGGATAGGGGAGGAATCAATGGCATTGATTCCTATTAAAGGTGGCACCTTTTCTATATAAAGGTGGCACCTTTAATAGGCAAAGGTGGCACCTTTGTTCTATCCAGGTAAAACAAAGCCCCGGACAAGCCAGGTCCGGGGCTTCCTACAATACCTAACCCTCACGGGCTACTTCAAACTAATAACCTACTGGCGGCATGGATGCTTCCGTCGGCCATCCCGGATTCTGGTAAATGGTAGATGTACCCAGGTCCGTAGTCGTACTGGATGTGATACGGAAATGCCGGATGGCAATCGGTGTCAGGTAATGGGCCTCGCACCATTCATAGCCGCGTTCATACATCAGATTGTTATCCCGAATGATACGGTAAGGCGACAGATATTTGCCGGTATTCTCGTAACTGGACACGTTGGCACTGGAGCTTTCGTCACCCACAACGAGGGTGCCCAGCACCGTTCCGTCGGACAGGCATTTCTCCAGGATGTCGGACTCCCACAGGTTGATGCCTTCGGGCCAGAACTTCTGGCTTCCGCCCTCCAGCTGGTCCAACGCTCTCCAACGGCGCAGGTCGTCCATGCGGAAACCTTCCACGGCCAACTCGCAACGACGCTCGCGACGGATGTTGTACAGCAACGGGCTGACTTGCCGTCCGGCAGAATAGACGGCGAAGTCGCTTTCACGGCTCAGGTCGGTGGCGTTCACGGTCACGCGGTAGTCGCGCGGCAAGCCGGCTCTTTCGCGCAGGTCACCCCACAGGCGTTCGGCCGTCCCGTCGATAGAGTTGCCGCCGCTCTCGATGCACGAAGCCTCGATGTAGTTCAGATAAGCCTCGGTAGCGCGGTAAACGGGGATGCCTTCATCGCCCGTGTTACCGTCGCGGTACCAGTTGTCGCTTAAGCCTTTGCGCACCTGGTAGCCGGTCACGCAACGGGTTTCGGCAGGCGTGTTCACGATGTTCGGCGCCTCGGCCAGCGTATCGGGCCATTCCACGCCGTCGCCATCCACCAGCATGGTAGGCGTCAAGACTTCGTCAGGAGTCATCATGAACATTTGCAGGCGTACGTCACGATTCTTGCGAACATCCAGCAAGGTGGCATCTCCTTGGTACAATGGGCTGGCATAGATGGGCAAGCCGTCGCGGCAAAGGAAAGTCTCCACGAACTGGCGCGTATAGCCGGTGTTGCCACCACGACGGGTGTAGAACACGTTGGAGTGGGAAATCTGGAACTGGTCCTGGTCATAATCCCTCCACAGCAGGATTTCAGGATAAGCCTCCAGGCTGTTTTCCGAGAACTGGGCAAAATAGGGATTGCTCATTTTGTACTAGTCATCGTCGGTGGGAACGAGCTCGTCCTCACACACCGCGGCCGTGTTTGTCGTGAATTCCACGGCATTCACCAAAGCCAAGGATGCATCCTTGCACTGCTGGAGGAAGAAGCTGATTTCACTGTCGATGTTGAAATCGGCCACGTCAGCGGCATCGCCCGGCCATCCCGGTCCGCCCGGTACCATGGCTGTCCCCTTGTGATAGGTCAGCCAGGATGCTTCGTACAAGGCCACGCGCGATTTCAGCAGGTAAGCGGCGTTTTGGGTAATGCGGTTCTTCCCGCCATCGGGATTGTTCGTCAGCAGTTCGATGGCGCGGTCCAGGTCTTCCAGGATGAAGCGGGCCACCTTATGACGGGGTTGCCGCTTGCTGGCGGCCACCAACGGTTCCATCTCGTCCGGAAGGGTCTCCGTGACGATGGGGAAGTCGCCCAAGGTGCGCAGCTTGTCGAAGTAGGCCTTGGCACGCAGGAAATAGACCTCGCCGATGTAGTGATACACCGTTTCGTCCTGCACATCACCGTTCTCCACGTGCGGCACGGCTACTTCAAAGAAATAGTTCAGGTCGCGGATTTGCTCGAAGTCCCACGGGTCACCGCTGCTGTACGATTCGGTGGTCCGCCATTCGCCCGGCAACCACTGATTGCTGTAACTGGTCGATATCTGGTTGTCAGTACCGTTGTCCGCCCGCAGGAAGTCGGCGCCCCAACCGCTGGGAGTCGTGAAGTTGTAATGAGCCACGGCATAGGCGGCATAGTCGCTCACGCTATAGAAGAAGGTCTCGGGCGTCACCGCATCCAGAGGCTCCATGTCGAGGAAATCGTTGCAGAACGAGAGCGTCGTCAGCCCGCCTGCCAATATAAATAGATATTTGCCAAATGCTTTCATATCAAGATATGTTTAGAAGTTAACACTAATGCCGGTCGAGAAGGTACGCTGCAACGGGTAACCCTTGTTGGAGTTCTGCGCAGCGCCGCCGTAGCCCGTATAGATGGTCTCAGGATCAAAGCCGGTGGGCAGGCCCGTCACCGTAAACAAGTTCTCGGCCGAGAAGAAGATACGGACATTGGACAAGCCGGCCTTCTGCGTGAGCTGGTTGGGCAGCGTATAGCCCACAGTCAGATTCTTCAGACGCATATAGGCCGCGTTTTGCAGGTAGCGTGTCTGGACCTTCTGGTTCTTGGCATAATTGTTGGACAACGGACGCGGGAAGTAGGCATCCAGGTTGGCTCCTTGGGGGTCACCCTCCGGACGGAAATAGTCCAAGTGAGGCACGAAGCAACCGGATTGCCACAAGCCACCTTGAGCTCCCCAGAACATGTTGTCACCAAACCAGGCATCGCGCTTCATTACGCCCTGGAAGAATACGCGCAGGTCAAATCCACGCCAGGAGGCTCCCAGGTCGAGACCGAAGCGGAAACGGGGCGAGTTATTACCGATAATCTTCCGGTCGCCCGGATCGGACAGCGTAGAGCCTTCCGTGATGCGGCCGTCCCCATTCAGGTCTTTGTACATAATGTCTCCGGCTCCCCAGTTAGTACCAACGGTTTGTCCGCCGTTGGGCAGCGAAGCCAGGTGTGCGTCCATCTCTTCCTGCGTCTTGGCAATGCCGATGGTCTCCAAGTCCCAAATCTCGCCCATGTAATGTCCCTCGTTCCACGAGCTCAGGTTTCCGGTGGGATTGGGATAGCGCAGGATCTTCTGCCGGTCGTCGGACAAGAGGAAGTGCACGTTGTAGCTGAAGTCACGGATGCGGTCTTGCCAACTCAGATCCAGTTCGAAACCTGTGGACTGCATGTCGGCATTGTTCACATCGGGCACAGCGGCTCCCAGGATAGCCGGCAATTCAATGCCCGGACCCACGATGTCGAGTGTCTTGCGGCGGAAATATTCCAAGCTCAGGTTCAGGCGGTTGTTGAACATACCCAAATCAAAACCGATATTGAAGGAGCGCATGGTTTCCCATCCCAGCAAAGCAGAGATAAGAGCCGGTTGATCGGCCGTATTGGGTTTGACACCGTTAATCAACCAATTGCCGTTGGCCAGTCCATAAGACATGGTCTGGATGTAGGGATAAAGCTTTTTCGTGTTCTGGTTGCCCAATTCACCCCACGAAGCACGGAACTTCAGGTTGTTGACAATGTGGTTGATGTCTTCCATAAACGCCTCGCGAGCTATGTTCCAGCCCACAGAGAAGGATGGATACAGGTTCCAACGCTTGTCGCGGGCAAAGCGGGACGTGCCGTCGTAACGCAGATTAACTTCGGCCAGGTAACGTTCCTTGTAATCATAGTTGATACGTCCAAAGAAACCGGCTGTTGCCCATTGCTGCAACTGGGCATAATTAATGGTCTGCTCGCCCGTAGTCACAGAGATGCTGGGCACCTGTTCCGAAATCAAGTCATTACCCGTGGCCTGCAGACGGCGGTACTTGTTGCGCTCGGCCTGGAAACCGACCATCACCTTCAGGTTATGCGCGTCGTTGAAGCTATGCGTGTAGTCCGTATAGGCGTTCACGTTGAAGTAGTTGGTGCGCTCAGTATTCTCGGTGACGGACGTGTTGGTCCAGCCTCCGGCCTCATAATAAGCGTCGCCGTTCACGTCCCACTGCGGCACCCTTAGCTTGTCCGTATGGGCAAAGTTGTCGTTGACGCGGTAGTTCACTTCACCGATGATGCGCCAGTTCTTGATGGGCTCAACCATGATGGAGAACTGCTGGTAGAGCCAGTCGGTCTGCGAAGTGGCATCACCGCCATACAGGATGGGGTTGATGATGGTGTTGGACATCGTGTGACCATTGGGGTCGACAGTAGGCTCCATCGGCCAGCGCTTGGCAATATTGTGGTACAGCATATTGTCGTTCAGAGCCGTGGGCTGCATGTAGTCGCGACGGATAAACTTGGTGTTGTAGCTCATCTGCAACCACGGGAACAACTGCGCGTCGATGCGTCCGGACACGGTATAGCGCTTCATCTGGTCCCGACGGATGCGAATCAAACCGTTCTGATCCAGGAAGTTGGCCGAGAAGTAATACTTGATCTTCTCCGTGCCGCCGCTCACGCTGAGAGAATGTTCCTGCGAGAAAGCTGCGCCGCCGAACACCACGTCGTACCAGTCCGTATTGGTATTGCCTATCCAGTCCCAACGCGAAGGATTATCGGCACTGGGCGTGGTCGTCTCCGTGCGCTTGCCGTCCAGGTAGTCGCGGATGTTCTGCATGCGCCACTCAGGGAACTGGGCCGTGTCGCCGTCGTTGAGCTTCATGGTGTTAAAGTAGGTGGCGTAAGAATAGGCATCGGCCACTTCGGGCATGTTGATGGCCTGCGACCAACGGAAGTTGTTGTTGTAGTTGATGCTGACCTTGCCGGCTTTGCCTCGTTTGGTCGTGATCAGCACCACGCCGAAAGCGGCACGCGAACCGTAGATGGAGGATGCGGAAGCATCTTTCAGGATGGAGATGCTTTCGATGTCCTGTGGGTTGAGGGCATTCATGTCGCCCGCCATGCCGTCAATCAGAATCAAGGGAGAGGCGTTCGAACCGGATTCCGAACCGTTGTCGATGGTACCCACACCACGGATGTTGACGCTCATGTTTTGGTCCAAGCGGCCGCCATCGCCGCCATAGCTGAAGTTCATGCCCGGCACCAAGCCTTGCAGGGCCTGACTGACATTGCTGACGGGACGCGAGCTGAGCTGTTCGGAAGTCACGGATGTCACGGCGCCTGTCAGATTCACCTTCTTCTGGCTGCCGAAACCCACTACCACGACTTCGTCCAGCAATTGGTTGTCTTCCTGCAGGACTACGTGGAGCGGTTTGTCCGGAGTGGCCTTCACGGTCTGGCTCACATAGCCCACGTAGCTGATGCTGATGGAGGCACCGGCAGCCGACAGACGCAACACGAAGTTGCCGTCCAAGTCGGTGATGACGCCGTTGCCCGTATCGGCCTCCATGACAGAGGCGCCGATGATGGGCTCGCCGTTGGCGTCCACCACGCGGCCACGCACTTCCACAGTCTGCTGCTCAGCTTCCGGCGAAGGAATGGCGGTGGAGAGAATGATTTTCTTGCCGCGCACGGCGTAATTGACATCCGTCCCCGCAAAAAGTTCGTCGAGGATGGCGAAGACGTTGCTGCCGTCGGCATTGATGGATACGATACGGCCAGGTCCACATGGTCGTCATTGAAGAAGAAGTCGAATTCGGACTGGGCCTCAATTTGCGCCAGGACATCGCTGACGCGCTGCTCGCTCGCATGGATGCGTAACAAAATGTTCTGCGCATAGTTGTCGGCTGCCCGCAGCATGCCGACAGAACAAAGCAGGATGAACAGGAAAACTCTTGCAGACAAAGGAATGGATTTCCAATGCCGCCTTGACGGAACAGAATCCGTCTTCGGGATAAGAAATAGATTATTTCCCATGGTGTCAAAAAGTAATAGGTGAGTAATTGATTTTTTTAGGTAGAGGGGACACAGGAACATCCCTGCCCTTGCGCCTCTCCAGATGGATGTCGGTATATACGGCATCCCGTCAGTAGAAATGAAGTCCTCTAATCATACGGATGTTGTTTTTAAAGTTAAAACTCTGGTTAATATATCTCTATCAGTTTATGTGTTCCCTCATCGCCGTCCGGACGTTTCCCCGGCCGCCAGCACACCTGCGAGGATACGTGGAAGATGTCCAGCACCTCCTCGACGGACTGATTGGTGAAAGTGCCCGTGAAAGTGAATCCGTCATAACGGTCTGTACGGACATCGAAGTCCACCCCATAGCGCTTGGATAACAGGTGCAGGGCTTCGTCGAAGGGCGTCTTCCGCAGGACGACCTTCATGTCGCGCCACGACAGTTCTACAACACCGTCCGTGGGGGCCAACTCCACGGTGCCTTCCGCACGGTCGTAGACTGCCTTCTCGCCCGGCCTCATCCGCTGCCGTCTCTGGCCGTCGCCATTGGGCCAGACAAAGTCCACGCTTCCCTCGGTCAACGTAGTGACGATGTCTCCATCCCTGTCATAGGCATCTATGTTGAAGCGCGTGCCCACAACCTCGACCTGTACGCCCTGACCCAAGTCGACACGGAATGTATGGCTCGCGTCCTTGGCTACCTCAAAATAGGCCTCGCCGGACAGTTCCACCCGTCGCTCCTCTCCCACGAAAGCCAAGGGATAGCGCAGCACAGCCTCCGAATTGAGGCAGACCCACGTGCTGTCCGGCAGGTGCAGGTCGGCCACCATTCCCGGCTTGACACGCACTTCATACCATCTCGGCTCCGGTTGCTGCACGGACGTGGAGCGGGACAGTGCCCACCACGTCACGCCCAGCAGCGGCAGGAACAGCACGGCAGCCACCCGCTGCATCCACGTCAGCCAACGCAACGACGGACGACGGAAGCCCAAACGATGCTTCAGTCGGCGTAGCTCGGCATCCACGTCCACCGTCATCTCCACGGCGTGGCTGTCCGCTGCCAGTAGGAGGGCGAACATCCGCTCCGCCTTTTTCCGGTTCTCCTCCGAACATTCCACCCATGCCTCCAGCCGAGCGGCTTCCTCGGGAGTAGCATTGCCTTCGTAGCAACACACCAGCAATTCATTCATCTTTTGATTGGTCTCGTCCTTCATCGGGTCATCAAGTTCCTATATATGTTAATAAAGTATGCCGTTCTTCGGCCGTCCGAAGAAAACCGGATTTATTTATAGGACAAACGGGACAAGAAAAAATAGGGGAAATGAGTTTGTTTTAATAATTAAAAACATTACAGGAGCATTCTTGTTAAAATACGATAAAGAATAGCCTTTCTACTGAACAAACTCCGTATCTTTGGAATAAATATGCAGTCCATAAGTCTAAACATCCATGAACCCGACTATCAATGAAGACAACCAATTGCTACAAGCCCTCCAAAGAGGCGAGGAAACGGCCTTCGACCGCCTTTTCCGAAAGTACTATCCCTTGTGTTGCGCGTATGCAGCCGCTTCGTGAATCCCGAAGACGCCAAGGAGCTGGCAGGGGACGCCATCGCCTGGCTGTGGGAGCACCGGCAGGACCTCCGCATTGAAACCTCCTTAAGCAGCTACCTGCTGAAATCCGTACAAAACCGCGCGCTCAACCTTCGACAGCAACAAGAACGGAAGGCGCATGCGGACACCCGCTATTACGAGAAAATGGAGGAAATGATTCGCGACAGCGTGGACGAACTCCACTACCGCGAACTGTCGGCCTTGGTGAAAAGGGCGATAGATGATTTGCCATCGGAGTATCGCGAGGTCTTCGTCCGTCATCGCTTTAGCGGACGGAAATACAAGGAAATAGCCGACGAACTGGGGGTGACCGTCCCCATCGTGGCCTACCGCATCCAGCAGACCACCCGATTGCTGCAACAGAAAATAGACCCCATCGTACAGATGACAGCACCTGCCTTCCTCTGCCAGATGCTTCTCAACCACACATAAATCCGCATCATCAAATAGAGGGCGTGCCCTTCCGGACACCCCCTCGTACTTGTTAAATCAGGTCAACCGCACAGGTTCACCAATTCTCCTTCTTTACCTCGAAGTAGGCTTGCGGATGCAGGCAGGCGGGACAAACTTCGGGTGCCTCCTTGCCCACGTGGATGTAACCACAGTTGCGACACTGCCATACGATCTCCTCGTCCTTGGCGAAGACCTTACCCGCCTCGATGTTCTTCACAAAAGCCAGGTAACGCTCCTCGTGGCCCTTCTCGGCAACGGCGATGTTGCGGTACATAGCGGCGATTTCGGGGAAGCCTTCGGCATCGGCCACGTCGGCAAACTTGGGATAGTCCATAGTCCATTCCTCATTTTCGCCGGCAGCGGCAGCTTTCAGGTTCTCCAGTGTGGTGCCGATGACGCCTGCGGGATAAGAGGCAGTGATTTCCACCTTGCCACCCTCCAGCCACTTGAACATGCGCTTGGCGTGCTCCTTCTCTTGCTCGGCCGTCTCCAGGAAGATGGCGGAGATTTGTTCGTAGCCTTCCTTCTTGGCCGCGCTGGCAAAATAGGTGTAACGCATACGTGCCTGCGATTCGCCGGCAAACGAGGTCAAAAGGTTCTTCTCAGTCTGAGTTCCTTTGATGCTTTTTCCCATAATCTGTTACTTAAATAATGAATAATACGTTTATTGTCCCTTCCACCTACAAAGATAGAAGATTTATGCCGCCCGTCCACTTGTTTAACAATCTTTATCGGACGGCATACTTCACATAGAACAATGGATGCGGCACAAATGTTCAACCAAGACACAAAATATCAGCCTTGGAAATGGCTCTCTTCAAGCGCGCAAGCAGAGGTACGCCCGCCCGTGGACAGCGGTACCTCCGCCCGCGGGCGGGGATACCGCCGCCCAAAGGCAGCGATATTCCCTGTCCCAAGAGCCAGATACAGACAGGATTTGCACAGAAAATCCCCTCCTCTTATGCTTCATTTGCAGAATTTTACCTAATTTTGCAGCCTCTTTCTAACCAGGATAACAAACATAAACAACAGGTAAGCAATGAAAGCTTTAGAATTCAGACCCAAACTGTTCGACACACTGAAGAGCTACAACAAGCAACAACTCTCCGCCGACCTGATGGCGGGCATCATCGTGGGCATCGTAGCCCTGCCGCTGGCCATCGCCTTCGGCATCGCGTCGGGCGTCTCGCCCGAGAAGGGCATCGTGACGGCCATCATCGCCGGCTTCCTCATCTCGCTGCTGGGTGGCAGCAAGGTGCAGATAGGCGGGCCGACGGGCGCGTTCATCGTCATCGTCTACGGCGTCATCCAGCAATATGGCGAGGCGGGCCTCATCGCCGCCACACTGATGGCGGGCGTCATCCTCATCGTGCTGGGCGCCTTCCGGCTGGGGGCGGTCATCAAGTTCATCCCCTACCCCATCATCGTGGGCTTCACGAGCGGCATCGCCGTCACCATCTTCACCACGCAGGTGGCAGACATCTTCGGACTGAAGTTCGGGGGCGAGACGGTGCCGGGCGACTTCATCGGCAAATGGCTGCTCTACTTCCGCCACTTCGACACGGTGAACTGGTGGAACACGGCAGTCAGCCTGGCCAGCATCCTCATCATCGCCCTGACACCCAAGCTGTCCAAGAAAGTACCCGGCTCGCTGGTGGCCATCATCGTGGTGACCGTGGCCGTATGGCTGATGAAGACCTACGGCGGCATCACGGGCATCGACACCATCGGCGACCGCTTCAGCATCCACGCCGAACTGCCCGACGCGGCCATCCCCGCCCTGGACTGGGAGGCAGTGAAGAACCTCTTCCCCGTGGCGCTGACCATCGCCGTGCTGGGCGCCATCGAGTCGCTGCTCTCCGCCACCGTGGCCGACGGCGTCACGGGCGACCGCCACAACTCGAACACCGAGCTCATCGCCCAGGGCGTGGCCAACATGGTGACGCCCCTCTTCGGCGGCATACCCGCCACGGGAGCCATTGCCCGCACGATGGCCAACATCAACAACGGCGGACGGACGCCCGTGGCGGGCATCGTGCATGCCGTGGTGCTGCTGCTCATCCTGCTGCTGCTCATGCCGTTGGCGCAATACATCCCGATGGGTTGCCTGGCGGGCGTGCTGGCCGTGGTGGCCTACAACATGAGCGGCTGGCGCACGTTCAAAGGCATGTTGCGCAACCCCAAGGCGGACGTCACCGTGCTGCTCATCACCTTTTTCCTCACCGTGGTGTTCGACCTCACCGTGGCCATCGAGGCGGGACTGGTCATTGCCTGCGTCCTCTTCATGCACCGCGTGATGGAGACCACGGAAATCTCCGTCATCAAGGACGAGATCGACCCCAACAAGGATACCGGCGCCGACACGCACGAGGAGCACATCATCATCCCCGACGGCGTGGAGGTGTATGAAATCAACGGTCCCTACTTCTTTGGCATCGCCACCAAGTTCGAGGAGGTGATGTCCCGCCTGGGCGACCGCCCCAAGGTGCGTATCCTGCGGATGCGCAAGGTGCCCTTCATCGACTCTACGGGCATCCACAACCTGGAGAACCTGTGTATGATGTCGCAGAAGGAAAAAATCACCATCGTGCTCTCCGGCGTCAACGAAAAGGTACACGGCGCCCTCCAGAAGTCCGGCTTCTACGAACTGCTGGGCGAGGAGAACATCTGCCCCAACATCAACGTGGCGTTGGACCGCGCCAACGAGCTGCTGAAAAGATAATTTAATACCTCATCAGCCATGGCAAGAAGAAGAAAAAAGAACCCGAAACGCTTCAAAGGACTGGCCTACACGCTGCTCCTCGTGCTCATCATCGGCTTGGGCTACGACCCGCTGATGCGTGCACTCCATGCAAATGCCCCGCAGGAACCCGCCTCGACCATGGGCGTCCCCCTGACCGACAAGTCCTTGCTGCCCGCCCCCATGCCGAAAGGCACGTCCGAGAAAATCCTGACGCGCCGTGGCTACACCGTTTCTTATAATATGAAGCACAACCTGCCCAACTGGGTGGCGTGGGAACTGACACCCGACAAGCTCATCGAACGTGAAAGCCGCACGGACAAGTTCCTGCCCGACCCCGACCTGCCCGAAGACGTGGCCGTCACCACCGACGACTACAAGCGTTCAGGCTGGGACCGCGGACACATGTGCCCCGCCGGAGACAACCGCTGGCATTGGCGGGCCATGCAAGAGAGCTTCTACATGACCAACATCTGCCCGCAGCACCACAACCTGAACCGGGGCGACTGGAAGGAGCTGGAAGAAGCGTGCCGCGACTGGGCACAACGGGAGGGCCGACTGTTCATTGTCTGCGGCCCCATCCTCTACCGCCAGCAGCACCAAACCATCGGACACGAGCATCGCATCACCGTGCCCGAAGCCTTCTTCAAGGTCGTCCTCTGCCCCGACAGCAACCCGCCACGCGCCATCGGCTTCATCTACAAGAACACGTCGGGCAACCATCCCTTGGACAGCTACGTCAACTCCGTGGACCAAGTGGAACGCATCACGGGCATCGACTTCTTCCCCGCCCTGCCCGACAAGGTGGAACGACAGGTGGAGGCGGAATATGACTTAAAAAGGTGGAAGAGGTAAATGCACATTAACTAAAAATCCTAATACTGTTAAAAACAAGACTCGAATCCAAACCTGCCACATAAGACGACATTTTGTAGCAAAACATTCAGAAAACGGGCTAATCTGCTATCGTTTTGATTCCATATCCCTTCGCTTCAACTCCGTTTCAACTTCGCTTCACCTTCGCTTCAACACTGCTATTTTAAGAGAAATGTATGATTTTTGCACAAAAAGCGAAAAAAGTTAATAGAAAACTTGATGTTCCGAAAAAAGTCATGTATATTTGCAGTGAAAATAAAAATAATTATAATTAAAATAGTTTAATAACATGGCAGTAGGAAGCGGTATAATCCGCAAACTTACCGGAAAAGTAGGCGATTTGATCTACTCGGTCCGGGGTGGTCAACAAATTATTCGCGGCGTCGCCACCTCAACGAAGAACCCGCGCACCAAAGAGCAGATGTTGCAACGCATGAAATGGCCCAATGTCGTAGCCGTGTACAAGGCTATGCAGCCCTACTTGAAAGATTGTTTCGAGAACAAGCAGGGTGCACAGACGGACTACAACCGCTTCATGGGCATCAATCTGCACTCCGCACCCGTGTACCTCGAAAAGGACGCGACCCGCTTGGGCGCGGCCATCGTAGCTCCCTACGTCATCTCGCAAGGCTCGCTGCCGTCCATCCAAGTGAACGGGGCAACGCCTACGACGGACATCGCATTGGGCACGCTCAGCATTGACGATGCCACCACCGTCAGCGAGTTTGCACAGGCTGTAGTGCAAAACAACCAAAACTACAGCTACGGGGACCAGATTTCTTTCTTCCGCCTCGTGCAGGAAGAGGACAACCAGGACGGACACCCCTACATCAACGTGTCTGCCACACGTATCAACCTTGACCCGACGGACACCACCACGCTGCGCAACGTGGCTCCTGCCTCGGGATTCAGCACCGTGGGCAGCACACTGGGGGCGGATGCGTCCTTGACAGGGGCAGGCATCGCCTGGGTACACAGCCGCACGGTGAACGGCAAGACGCACGTCAGCTCGCAACGGCTCGTGGTGGAAAATGACTTGCTGGAGGAATACTCCACCACGCAGATGCTGTCCGCAGCCACCAAGTCCTACGGCGGCTCCACAGAGGTGTTCATCCGTCCCGACGGCACGTCGAGCGGCGGAGCAAGCGTGGACGAAGAGCAGGGAGGCGGCATCACTACCCAGCCGGGTAGCGGTGATGAAGACTCTTTTGGCTAAAGCAGCGATTTAACGGGAAGAGGAGGAATTGACTCTCCCGTAACAGGAAAATGAAGGGCCTCCTGGGGAATCAACCGGGAGGCCCTTATTTTATATCAAAAATTCCGAAAGCACTCAATAGGACACGCTCACCTCAAACCCTGCCTCGCGCACCAACGCGCCGATGCGGTCCAATTCCTCGTGCGTGGCTTTGCGCAGGTCGTGGTCGGGCGTCTCGCGGTCGATGGTGTATATCATCACCTGGCGGGGGGCAATTTCCTTCACCCGCTCCAGCCAGGGGAGGACGAAGCGGTCGGAAGTGTTGTCCATGTCACTACCCTGATAGCCGCCTTTCAGGAACATCGTCTGGATGATGCAGCGCCCTTGGAAAGCCTTCATGCCCTCGATGATGCGCTCCACGGAGTAGGCGCCCGTGGGACGGTCCAACGTGCGGATATAATCCTCGTCTACGGTATCCAACTTCAGGATGTTATTGTCCACGCACAGCAGAGCCTCGAACACAGCCGGCTTGTGAATGAAAGTGGAGTTGCTGAGCACGCTCACTTTAGCGTTGGGAAAGTATTGGTCGCGCAGAGCCAGTGTATCGGCTATGATTTCGGGGAAGTGCGGATGGGCCGTCGGTTCGCCATTGCCGGCAAAGGTCAGCACATCGGGGGCAGGACCGTTCTGCTGCATGTCCTGCAAGCGGGCTTCGAGGGCGGCACGTACTTCCTCGCGCGTCGGGCGTGGCAGTTTGGGACGGAAATCCTCGTTGAAGCCGCATTCGCAATAGATGCAGTTGAACGTACAGAGCTTGCCGTCGGCAGGCATCAGGTTGATTCCCAAGGATACACCCAAGCGGCGGGAATGCACGGGACCGAAGATGGGGGAAGGATAGATGATGGTCATAATGCGTAGTTTATTGCTGCAAATATACTTCTTTCTTTTCAAGTAAGCGCACATCGTAAGTTTTTTAGGCCCCTAAAATTTCACCCGCACCTGCACCTGCAAGTCCGTTTTCCGGTTCCCTCGTATCAAGTCATTGCCCGAACTTATTTCGTTCCTGTCCCGATAGACCGTATGCCCCAGCTTAGCCAAGAGCATCAACCTATTGCCGAAGTCGTAGCGCAGATGGGCCGAGCAGCGGAAACCGTTGCCCGAAAAGGAAGGCGTATAGAAAGTATAGAGCAACCCTTTCTCGTAGACATAGACGCGCGAATCGTAGTCGTCCGTATCGAAATACGTGCCCTGCAAAGACAAGCTGAGGGGAAACCAAGGCAGCGTGTAGGCGCACGACTGGGTGCATTGCCAGCCTTGGCAGGGCGAAAAGGTCTGCTGGCGGAAGTTATTGTAATCTGCCGTGGTCTGAAATTTCCATGCACCGGGCGTGTAGGTCAGGCGGAAACGGGTACGATGATGCCACGTTGGCAGGGTTACTTCTCCACCCGACCCCGTCACATCGCGCTCGCGCCGACGGAAACGATAGTTGGCCAGCAACGTAAGGTCTTCGCGCGGCGTATAGGTGGCTTGGAAACGTAGGTCTGTCCCCTGCGAAGGCTTGCTGATGCGATACTTCCACCAAGGGAAGGAAAAGAAATCCGCCGAGACGAAGAACCGCCAACGGGCAAAAGGAGCAATCTCCGCCGCCACATACCAGCCGTTCTCGTTTTGTGGCGTGCTACCCTCGCCAAAGGAGTGGGCAAACATCGCCCAATAGTCGTGGGCATAGTAACGATGCACCAGCATCACGCGGTAATCCGGCGAGAAGTCATAACTCAGGCGGTTGAAGAAGGCATAGCCGTGCTTGCCCAAAGCCGCCTCGCCCGTCCAACCGAAACGACCCAGGCGGTAACGATAATCCAAACCGACGTTATAGAACCGGTTGCCCTGCAAGTTATACTTGGCATACTCCCGCAGATTGGGCCTGTAAGGGCGGTCGAAGAAGTAGTAGATGCCCGTCACCCCCACCTGCAGGGATTTACCCCGATAGGCCACGTTGCCTCCCGCCAATTGCAGGGCGAAAGTATGCCTCTTCTCCACCTCCGACGGTGTGCGATGCAAGCCCGATTCGTCGATGGAAGTAATGGCCCCCTCTTCCACCCGACCGTCCATCGTGCGATGCGAATAGAAGGCGGACACCTCCCACCGACGCGCTGCCTGCACCGTAGCCGCCACACCCCGAAAGTAATCATACTCACCCGTGGAGCCGTGTTTGCGGATGCCCGAGGCGCGATAGTCAGACGTAGCGAGAGAGAAAGACTTGCCCAACCCGAAGCTGTTGCCCAACACCAATCCTTGACCAAAGGACAGACGATAGGTGCCCAAGGCCAATGCCTTCACCAAGCCCAAGTTTTGCAAGAGTATATAATAGGAGTAATGGTCATAGCCCTGCTTGTCGTGCAAGGCAAAGAAGGGTTCGCCCGCGTCCTTCTCTGCCGCAAAGCCCGCCTGCACATAGTCGCCCCGACGGAAGGCGTAGCGCAAGGAGTGATACCAAGGCGGACCCAAGTAATCCTTCTCATACCCCTTGCGCCGATAGAAGGGCACGTCAAAGCGAGCCAAAGCCTCGTGTTTGCCGAACTTTAGGAGTTCCTTCGGCGAAGGGAAGCCACTCCCCTTCTCCACAGGCTTCACGCAGACGAAAGGAAGCAGAAGGTCTATGGTACGCTTGTCCATCTCGTCCACCAGTTGCAGTTCGTAGATGGTTTGCATCTGTCCGTGGATGTAAATATAGGCTTGAATCTCCTCCACCTGCCGGGCAGTGAGGAAAGGAAATTGCTCCAACTGTTCGCGGGTGGCGGTATTCAGGTTAAGGGGTTCTTGCAGGCGGTGGGACAGTTCTTCCAACTCGTCTTCCCAGTCAGTGGTGCCGGTCTCCTCGGCCAGTTCTTCCAGGTTTTCCTCCAGGAAGAAGAGACTTTGGGCCTGAAGCAAGGAGGTAGATAATAATAATAATAAGGTGGCAAGGAAAGCCCGCCGAAGGTGTATCATGAGTAAAATGATTTCGTTGGTTTATGAGCCGCTAAATTAATGGAAATAATTGAAACTACCGAGAGAAAGGGGTATTAATCCCCAAAAATCCCTACAACTGGGTATTGCCCACCCCCGCGAATCCCCCTACCTTTGCCCCATAAAAAAGAACTACGTACAATGCAAGTACTGAAAGGGAACATACGACGCCGGATTCTGAACGTGGCCGAACAACAGTTTGCCCAACACGGCTTTGCCAAGACCTCCATGCGCGAGGTGGCCGCACAGGCAGGCATCGCCGTGGGCAACCTCTACCACTACTTCCCCGGCAAGGATGACCTCTTCCGCGCCTTGCTCAGCCCCGTACTGACCGCTTTCGACACCATGCTGCAACACCACCACGGGATGCAGGGCGAAGACATCTTGCTAATGAAGTCCGAAACCTATCTGCGTACATGCATCGACGAATACGTCAGCCTCATCAACCGGCACCGCGACTTGCTGAACATCCTGCTCTTCCAAGCACAAGGCTCGTCGTTGGAGCGATTTCGCGAGGACTTCACCAACCGCTCCACAGAGGTGGTGAAGAGCTGGTTCGCACAGATGCAGACACGGCATCCCGGCATCCATACCCGCGTGCCCGACTTCCTCATCCACCTGCACACGGTGTGGATGTTCACCCTGTTCGAGGAACTGCTGATGCACGCCATCTCCGGCCAAGAGATGGAAGACATCCTGCACGACTACATCTTGTTTGAAATAGAAGGCTGGAAAGCCATCACACGGATATGAACGGACCAAACCACATTAATCATAACTTTTCGCAAATCGGGAGGGAATCTTCACGGAGATTCCCTCCTTTTTTTATGAACGAAACGGACTATTGTTCACTAATCCTCTATACATACGACTATGACACAATCTCATCCCTTCCGGAGCATCGTGGCCGAAACGTTGCTCATCCCGCTCTATATGCGGGCCAAGGAAAGTCGGCGCAAGAACCCCATCCTCTACGACCCCACGGCGGAACGTCTGGCCGAGAGCTTGGATTACGATTACTCCCCCTTTGAAGGCGCCAAGTTGAGCGAAGTGGGCTGCGTGGTACGCGGCTGGTATTTCGACAACGCCGTGCGCCGGTTCATCCGAAGCCATGTACACCCTGTGGTGGTCAACGTAGGTTGCGGACTGGACACCCGCTACCAGCGCGTGGGCCAAGGCACGGGCGCGACCTTCTACGACCTCGACCTGCCGGAGGTCATCGACCTGCGCCGCCGGCTGATACCCGAATCGCCCGACAATCCCTACATCGCCGCCTCCCTGCTGGAAACCGACTGGATGGACACCCTGCGCTCCCGGCATCCTGAAGCCAGCTTTATCTTCGTAGTGGAGGGCGTGCTGATGTATTTCTACGAGAAACAGGTACGCGCCTTCCTGCATCAGATTGCCACGCGCTTCGGCGGAGGAGAAATTTGGTTCGACGTCTGCGGGACAATGATGAGCCGCCACGGCGTTAAACCGGACTCCCTGCGCAAGCACGAGGCACAAATCCGCTCCGGCCTGTGCAACGGCCATCTGGTGGAACAATGGGAACCCGCCCTGCATCTGTTGGATCAAGCCAACTACATGAAGTTCTTCCGCCGCCGCTGGGGCTTCTTCTTCGGACAAATCCTGGGGCGAATACCTTGGCTTTGCTACCGGTTCAGTTCGCTGCTGGGATATGAAATAACAGCTAACAATCACAGCGTATGAAACAGAAAAAGAAGAAACAAGGTCTGTCCCGCTTGTTGGAAATAGCGGGACAAAAGAAAGGCTTGCTGCTCCTGGCAGGCCTGCTCTCGGCGGGAAGTGCCGGGTGCATGTTGGTTCCCTATTGGGCCGTGTATGAAATCCTGGGCGAACTGCTGGCGCACGGGGGAAACATCCCGGAAGCAGACGGAGCTGCGATGATACGCTGGGGATGGACGGCTTTCCTCGGGCTGGCGGGCGGACTGGTGTTGCTCTATGCCGCACTGATGGCCTCGCACGTAGCGGCTTTCCGCATCCTCTACGGACTGCGCGTGCGGTTGTCCGAGCATATCGGGCGCCTGCCTTTGGGCTATCTGACCCATACATCTACCGGCGCCATCAAGAAGACGATGGAGCAGAACATCGAGAAGGTGGAGACGTTCATCGCCCACACCATCCCGGACTTGGTCAATGTCACGGCCACGGTCGTGGTGATGTTCCTCATCTTCTTTACCTTGGACGGCAGGATGGCACTGGTTTGCCTGGTCGTCATCGGGATGAGCCTCTTCCTGCAATTCTCCAACTTCATGGGACGAAAGGCGCGCGAATTTACCCGCACCTACTTTGATGCCCAGGAGCGGATGAGTGCCTCGGCCGTGCAATATGTGCGCGGAATGCCTGTGGTGAAGATATTCGGGCAAAGCGTACGGTCATTCCGCCGGTTCAATGCCGAGATTGAAGCCTACAAGACCTTCGCCCTGAAATGTTGCGACACGTACCAGAACGGGATGATAGCCTTCACCGTGCTGCTCAATTCGATGGTGACCTTCCTCCTGCCGGCGGGCATCTTACTCATGCAAGGCAACGGCGAAAGCCTGGCCGCGGCCACGGTGTGGCTGTTCTTCCTCGTGATGGGACCGGGCGTGGCTTCGCCCGTGTACAAGCTGATGTTCCTGGGCGGTGGTACCCGGGAGATTGATGAAGGAGTGGAACGCATCGACCGCATCCTGGAGCGCAAGCCTGTACCCGAACCTGCCTGTCCGCAAACACCCACCCGCTATGACGTGGAATTCCGCCACGTCACCTTCGCCTACGAGAACACGGAGCAACGGACGCGCACCGAAGCCCTGCACGATGTCTCCTTCATCGCCCCGCAAGGCCGGCTGACTGCCCTGGTGGGTCCCTCGGGCAGCGGCAAGAGCACCGTGGCCAACCTCATTCCCCGCTTTTGGGACGTGACGCAGGGCGAAATCCGCATCGGCGGCATTCCCATCCGCGACATCGGAACGGAGCGACTGATGGAACTGGTGTCGTTCGTCTTTCAGGACTCTTTCCTCTTCTACGACACGCTCTATGAGAACATTGCCGTCGGCTCGCCTCGCGCCACCCGCCAACAAGTGGAAGACGCCGCCCGTGCCGCCCAATGCCACGACTTCATCCTGCGCCTGCCCCAAGGTTACGACACCCGCATCGGCGACCAAGGCGTCTACCTCTCCGGTGGCGAGGCTCAACGGGTCTGCGTGGCGCGTGCCATCCTGAAGAACGCCCCCATCCTGGTGCTGGACGAGGCCACCGCCTTTGCCGATGCGGAAAATGAACAGAAGATGCAGCAGGCACTCCGGTCGCTCATCCGGGACAAGACGGTCATCGTCATCGCCCACCGCCTCTCGTCCATCCTCTCGGCAGACCAGATTGTCGTGTTGAAGGAAGGCCGCGTGATCCAATGCGGCCAACACGAAACCCTCGCCGCCACCGACGGCACCTATAAGAAAATGTGGGATGCCTACACCAGTGCCCACCAATGGAAAATCGGAACCAACCAACCCCCTAAACATTCCTCCTTATGAACGCAATCCAGAACATTACCATCGGCCACACGGAACGGTTGAACAAACCCGTGGGCTACACGATGCTGGCCAATCTGGTGAACATCGTCCCTTTCTGCCTCTCCATCGAGGCGGTACGCATTCTCTTTCAAGCCTTCGACGGAAGCGGCACGCCGCTCGACACCGGACGGCTCTGGTGTCTCTTCGGCATTCTTATATTCTATATGATACTCATGGCCTTGGCCGAACGCGCCTCCTACCGCGCCAATTTCCGAGGTGCCTACGAGATGAGTGCTTCAGGCCGCGTGGCCTTGGGCGAACATCTGCGGAAACTCTCGCTCGGCTTCTTGTCGCGGCACGACCCGGGCGACCTCTCGTCCATGCTCATCACCGACTTCACGATGGCCGAAACAGGCATCTCCCACCACCTGCCCCAACTGATAGGCGCGGTGGTCATGCCGTTGCTGGCTTTCCTCTCCTTGCTTTGGATAGACTGGCGGATGGCTGTCGCGATGTTCGCCGCCCTCCCCTTGGCCATGCTGGTCTTGTGGGCCAGCACAGGTGTCCAACAGCGACTGAGCGGACGGCAAATCGCCGCCAAGATTGAGGCCGGCAACCGGCTGGAGGAATACCTGCAAGGCATCCGCGTGATGAAAGCCTACAACCTGCTGGGCGACCGCTTCGTCCGTCTGCGCGATGCCTTTGCCGCATTGCGTCGCGCCTGCATCCGCCAGGAAGCCCTGCTGGGGCCGTTCGTCCTGCTCTCCATCACGCTGCTACGCGCCGGACTGACACTGATGGTGCTCTGTGGTACTTACTTCCTGCTAGGTGGCGAATTGTCGCTAATGACCTTCGTGCTGTTCCTGGTAGTCGGTTCCCGGGTATTCGACCCCTTGACTTCCGCCTTGACCAATTTTACCGAGTTCCGCTACTTCTCCATTGCCGGAGGACGCATCCTATCCCTGATGAATGAACCGGAAATGAAAGGCATCCGTCCGGCACCGGCCAATGGGGACATCACCTTGGAACACGCCTCCTTTGCCTATCAGGACAAGGAGGTCCTGCACGACC
>DXCV01000055.1 GCA_019115825.1 Candidatus Bacteroides pullicola | reverse complement strand
AGGACGGAGGGATAGTCTTTTGTCATATTTTCCAAGAATTGCTGTTTTTCGGGCGCAAAAGTAAGAAAAAATAGCGAGATACCCCATATATCCCGCCTTATTTCATGGCAGAAGCGTCGAACGACAGGGGGAGCAGCCCGCTTACGCCGCGGATTTCGTAGATGCCCCCGGTGCCGTAGAGCAAGATGCGCATCGGGCGGTTGTAGCGTTTCTCCGTCTCCATCATCACTTGCCGGCACGCGCCGCACGGCGATATGGGGTCGGAGAGGAACTCGCCCCGTTCATTCCTTGCGGCAATGGCCAGGGTGTCCACCGCTTGGTCGGGATAGCGCGAGTTGGCGTAAAACAAGGTGGTGCGCTCGGCGCAGAGGCCCGACGGCGAGGCGGCGTTTTCCTGATTGCTCCCCGAAACAAGGGTCCCGTCAATGAGGCGCAAAGCCGCGCCCACCGCGAAGCGGGAGTAGGGGGAATAGCTACGCCGGGTGGTCTCGCGGGCGGTGTCGATGAGGTGGCGGTCAGCCTCGTCCAGCTCTTCGTAGCTGAAGACGCGGATGGGGATGGTGAGGGTCAGTTCTTTCATGGGAATATATTTTTATCGGTTGAAAACTATGGGGTGTCAATGTCTGGGCGGCCGGGGCTTTTGGGGGCGTTCACTTTCTTTATAAGAATCCATATAGACCAGCCTTTCGTCTTCAAAGCGGACGATAATAACGGTG
The DNA here is from genome assembly GCA_019115825.1 of Candidatus Bacteroides pullicola. GTDB lineage: Bacteria > Bacteroidota > Bacteroidia > Bacteroidales > Bacteroidaceae > Bacteroides > Bacteroides pullicola. Next base: position 35,747 of record DXCV01000055.1, on the reverse strand, counting down.
GGTTCACTGTCCAGTGGGCTGGTCATCTTGCGGTACTCCCATTCCTCCAAGTCATAATTGATGCGTCGGTAGTCGGGTTTTCCTAGCAAGTTGGTGACTTGTTTGGGCGACATGCCCTGTCTGATTTCTTCCAAAGCGTTGGCTTTGGGATAAAACACATTGGAGCAGGCGGATAGAAGCAAGGTGCAACAGGCTATTGCCATGAAGTTTTTATAGAACTTAATCATTGTCATTGTTAATCGGGTTTTTGGTGGCCAAAAGTAGGCATTTTGCCGCACTTATGGACATGATGTACCCTAATAAATAATAAAAGGATTGTTTTTCTCGATTCTTTTGCGGATTTTTGCGGGGAAAATACGAATTTAGTTTAGGCGCGGATTACGCGGATGGACGCGGATTTATTAGTTGTATAATCAATGGAATCCAACGTTTACAATGAAAGATATCCGTGAAATCCGCGTAATCCGCGCCTAAACACACCGATAAATTATCATTTATGAAACAATCTATTCGCACAAGTATCATCCTACTGCTTCTCGCGTTTGGTGTGGGGATGCAAGTCTCTGCCCAGCGCAGGAACACCTTATATAATAAGTACATCAAGGAATACGCCCCCATGGCCGTGGAGCAGATGAAGAAATACCAAATACCGGCCAGCATCACCTTGGCGCAAGGCTTGCTGGAGAGCGGCGCGGGGCGCAGTGTCTTGGCGCGCAAGAGCAACAATCACTTCGGCATCAAGTGCCACGGATGGCGCGGGCGCAAGGTCTACCACGACGATGATGCCAAGGGCGAGTGTTTCCGGGCGTACAAGAAGGTGGAAGACTCCTACGAGGACCACTCCAAGTTCTTGAAGAACGGCTCGCGCTATGCCTTCCTCTTCAAACTGAAAATCACGGATTACAAAGGCTGGGCAAAGGGCTTGAAGAAAGCCGGTTATGCCACCGACCCCTCGTATGCTAACCGCCTTATCACCATCATCGAGGATTACGACCTCTACAAGTATGACAACAAGGGCATGAGCAAGCGCGAGGCACGCCGCTGGCAGAAGCTGCTGAAGAAGAAGCCTTGGCTGGCCAACCCGCACCAGACGTACTTGGCCAACGGTTTGGTGTACGTCGTGGCGCGCGATGGCGACACCTTCCGGCTGCTTGGTGGAGAGTTCGACATCAGTTGGAAAAAACTCGTGAAATATAATGACCTCCACAAGGAGTACACCCTCGAGGCGGGCGACATCATCTACTTGAAGAAAAAGAACAAGAAGGCGCAGAAACCTTACAAGGAATACATCGTACGCGATGGCGACTCCATGCATTCCATCTCGCAGAAGTTCGGCATCCGCTTGAAGAACCTTTACAAGATGAACAAGCTGGACGACGACTATGTGCCCGAGGTGGGTGACAGATTGAAATTGCGCTGAGGACTTTCAATAATTTTTTTGCCTCCGGCATGACAATATGTCAAAAGAATGTTTTATATTTGCATTTGTGCAAGCTAACACACATAGAAACATCGTAATACCGAAATCGACATGAAAAAAGAAATTAAATTCAGCCTCGTCTATCGTGACATGTGGCAATCTTCCGGCAAGTACCAGCCACGGGTGGACCAATTGGTGCGCATCGCCCCGCTCATCATTGAGATGGGGTGCTTTGCCCGCGTGGAGACCAACGGCGGCGCCTTCGAGCAAGTGAACCTGCTCTATGGCGAAAATCCCAACAAGGCCGTGCGTGCCTTCACCAAGCCTTTCCATGAGGCAGGCATACAGACCCACATGCTCGACCGCGGCTTGAACGCCCTCCGCATGTATCCCGTGCCCGCCGACGTGCGCCGTCTGATGTACAAGGTGAAGCACGCGCAAGGCGTGGACATCACCCGCATCTTTTGCGGATTGAACGAGACGCGCAACATCATCCCCTCCATCAAGTATGCCCTCGAGGCAGGGATGATTCCCCAAGCCACGCTCTGCATCACCTATTCGCCCGTGCACACGGTGGATTATTACGCCAACATCGCCGACCAACTGATAGCTGCCGGCGCACCGGAAATCTGCCTGAAGGACATGGCCGGCATCGGACGTCCCGCCATGCTCGGTCGCCTGGTGAAGCGCATCAAGGAGAAGCACCCCGACGTGCTTATCCAATACCACGGGCACAGTGGGCCGGGTCTCTCGATGGCTTCCATCCTCGAAGTGTGCGAGAATGGTGCCGACATCATCGACGTGGCCATGGAGCCGATGTCGTGGGGCAAGGTGCATCCCGATGTCATCTCCGTGCAGGCCATGCTGAAGGATGCCGGTTTCCAAGTGCCCGAAATCAACATGAAGGCTTACATGAAGGCACGTGCCATGACGCAGTCGTTCATCGACGACTTTCTGGGCTACTTCATGGATCCCACCAACAAACATATGTCTTCCCTGCTGCTGAAGTGCGGCTTGCCCGGCGGCATGATGGGCTCCATGATGGCCGACCTGAAAGGCGTACACTCCGGCATCAACATGATATTGAAGAGCAAGAACAAGCCCGAGCTGAGCCTCGACGACCTGCTCGTGATGCTGTTCGACGAAGTGGAGTATGTATGGCCCAAGCTGGGTTATCCTCCCTTGGTGACGCCCTTCAGCCAGTATGTCAAGAACGTGGCATTGATGAACCTGATGCAGCAAGTCAAGGGCGAGGAGCGCTGGACGATGATAGACAATCATACGTGGGACATGATTCTTGGCAAGAGCGGACGCCTGCCCGGCAAGCTAGCGCCTGAAATCGTGGAGCTGGCCAAGTCGAAAGGCTACGAGTTCACCGATGCCGACCCGCAACTGAACTATCCCGACGCCCTCGACCAATACCGCAAGGAGATGGACGAGAACGGTTGGGAGTATGGCCCGGACGATGAAGAGCTCTTCGAGCTGGCCATGCACGACCGCCAATACCGCGACTACAAGTCCGGCGTAGCCAAGAAGCGCTTCGAGGAAGAGCTGCAACGCGCCAAGGATGCTGCCATGGCCAAGGGCGGACTGTCCGAGGAAGAAATCAAGAAGCTGAAGCGTGCCAAGGCCGACCCGGTTATCGCGCCGTCCAAGGGACAGGTGCTGTGGGAAGTGTCGGTGGAAGGGCCTTCGTCTGCCCCGTTCATCGGGCGTAAGTATCAGCACGACGAGGTGTTCTGCTACATCTCCACGCCGTGGGGAGAATACGAAAGCGTATTGACCGGCTTTACAGGGCGCGTGGTGGAAGTCTGCGCCAAGCAAGGCGACGTGGTCAACAAGGGCGACGTGATTGCCTACGTGGAGCGGAGCGATATCTTCGCTTGAGCCGTCAGAAGATGACGGACGTAGCTTGTCCTATTCTTTAGACGCGGATTTAGCGGATTGGGCGGATTCAAAAAAATAAATAATCCGCGTCATCCGCAAAATCCGCGTCTAAAAATGTAGTCTTGTACGGGGGATGGCAACTCTATGTATTGCAAGTTCAGATAATTTTCGTACCTTTGCGCGGTTATTCATTCGTTTGATTGGAAAATGGAAGCAAATCAGATAAAAGTCACCGATGAAGCTCTACGCCGTGCCGCATCCGAGGGTATGGACGCTTTTCTGCGCGTCTTTACGGATGCCTATTACCAAGCCATGGGAGGCACGTTGACTGCCGAAGCAATGCCCCTGCTCAATGCTTCGCAACATACGCTCTTGGCTTACACCATCTTGCGCGACGAACTGATGGAAGGAGGCTTCTGTCAGCTTATCCAAAACGGGTGGGGACCTTATATTTTCCATAATCCCGTGGCGCGTGCCTTACGCGATTGGGGCTTGGACGAGCTCGCCAAGGTGCTCTATGCCGCACGCAAGGTGTATGACGCCCATCGTGAGGATTTGGAGCGTGAGCGCACGGACGAGGAGTTCATGGCGATGTATGAACAATACGAGGCTTTCGATGATTTGGAAGACCGGTTCTTGGAGAATGAAGAGGAATGGACGGCTCAAGTCGCACAGTATGTGGACGGGCATTTGGAGCTGTTTGCAGGGATTGGAAATTGAAAATATGTTAAATAGGAAATCTGCATGCAGTATTCTGCCACGTGTGGCATTTCCTAAGCGAAATAATTATCTAATTTTGCAAACTAATTAAAAAAAGAAAAGAAGACAATGAAACAACGTTTTAAACTTTTGACACTTGCTTTGGGATTGCTGATGGGTGTGACGATGACTTCCTGCTTGGGCGATGGAGGGGAATACCAAAGTTCGGCAACTGCCATTGCCAAGGTGTATAGCAACTTCGGAATGTTCTATTCTTTCAAGACACCGGGGAATGCCATCACCATTTCACCGACTGAAGCTTCTATCAACAGCTTGGAAAGCCAAAACGAAAATTTCACAATGTCCAGTCTGGTGGGCAAAATCGTGAGCATCGGTTATTATTGGAATTCGGACGATCCCAATTTCGTGCAAACCGAAACGAGCATAGAAGGAGTCAACCTCTATGCCATTCAGCCGTTGGATTTCCCCACCTTGGTGGTTCCTGCAGAAAACAAGGGTACGGCGCGCGACTCCGTGGCTACGCATCCCATTATTTCGCTCAACCCGACAGATGCTTACGGACAGAAGTACCAGCCTTATTTCTTTGATAACAACAAGGCGGAGATTATCGTGCCTGTCAACTACTATGCCCCTACTGACAGCCGTGCCACTTCGATTAGCATCACGTTGGTTTATTATCCCGACGATCTCGCTACGGTGGCCGATAAGAATGAGGGCATCTTGCGCCTTTACCTCAATTATCGTGTAAATGGTGTGGAAGATTACGCCACGCAAAGATCGTCATTCAACTTTGTAGCTTTCAGTCTGCATAATATGACCCCCAATACCAACATCGCCAATCAATGGGGCGGTAGCATCGACAAGGTAAGGATTGTGGCCAAAGTGAACTCCTACTCCACGGATATGGACAATAGCGGAACTGAAGAAGAAGTCTATGATGTGGTGACCATCGAAGAATTGGAAGGTAAATGATAACTGTGCATTTTGGACTATAAGAATATATTACATATCACGATGTTGCTGATTTCCTCCCCGGCCCGTGCCTGGGAGGAAATTCGTTTGCAGGGGGATAGGCGTCAGGTCTTCACGGCTTTCGTCTATCCCATGATTGGTCTGTGTGGCTTAGCTGTCCTCATCGGCTCGTTGTGGACGAACGGATGGGACGGGCCGTTGAGTTTCCAATATGCCATGACGCGGTGTTGCGCGGTGGCTGTATCCCTCTTTGGTGGATACTTTTTGGCAGCTTATCTGTTGAATGAGTTCTGCACCCGTTTCCTTCGTGCAAAGAATGACCTTCCCTTGGCTTGGCAATTCGCCGGTTATGCCTTGGTGGTGGTTTTCCTGCTGAAGGTGGTGTTGGGCATCTTGCCCGAGTTTCAGATTATCGCCTTGCTTCTTCAGTTTTACACCTTATATATAGTGTGGGAAGGCAGCCGGGTGTTGTTGGAAATAGACGATAGTAACCGTTTGCGCTTCACGCTGGTCGCTTTCGTGTTGCTTTTGGGATGCCCGATGTTGATAGAGTGGGTGTTCAATGAATTGACAATCCTATTAAATTAAACGAGAAAATGAAGCAACCTGCTATAAACATAAAGAATAAGCGCGCCACGTTCGACTATGAATTGCTGGACACCTATACGGCGGGCATTGTCTTGACGGGCACTGAAATCAAGTCCATTCGGCAAGGCAAAGCCAGTTTGGTGGACACTTTTTGCTTCTTCTCCAACGGGGAACTTTGGGTGAAGAACATGCACGTGGCCGAGTATTTCTACGGTTCGTACAACAACCACTCCGCCCGGCGCGACCGCAAACTGCTGCTCACCAAGAAGGAGTTGGACAAGTTGCTTCGTACGTCGCGCGATCCGGGATTCACTATTGTGCCTGTCCGCCTTTTCATTAACGAGAAGGGGCTTGCCAAGGTGGTGGTAGCCTTGGCTAAGGGTAAGAAGCAATATGACAAGCGTCAGTCGCTCCGCGAGAAGGACGACAAGCGTGAAATGGCGCGGATGTTCAAAAAGTAGTGAAAGGATGGTGGCATGAAAAAGACATTAGAGCAATTTGTAGAGGAGCGTGTTCTTATTTTGGACGGTGCCATGGGCACGATGATTCAGCGTTATGGCTTGACGGAAGCTGATTTTCGGGGCGAGCGTTTTGTTCAGTCGCCTGTGCCTTTAAAGGGCAATAACGACCTTTTGGTCTTGACCCGCCCGGATGTGGTGGAAGACATACATCGGAAGTATCTTGTGGCAGGGGCAGACCTTATAGAAACCAATACGTTCAATGCTAACCGTATTAGCCAGGCGGATTACCATACGGAGGCTTGCGTGCGTGAAATCAATTATGCTGCTGCACGTCTGGCCCGTACCTTGGCCGATGAATTTACCACATCTGAGCATCCTCGTTATGTGGCTGGTTCCGTAGGTCCCACGAACAAGACCCTTTCCATGAGTCCCGATGTGGACAATCCGGCTTTGCGTTCCCTGACTTTTGATGCCTTGGCCGATGCGTATGTCGAACAGATGTCTGCCTTGCTGGAGGGAGGCGTGGATGCCCTGTTGGTGGAAACCATTTTTGATACGCTCAATGCCAAGGCGGCTGTCTTTGCCGCGCAAGAAGCCATGGAGCGCGTAGGGCGTCGGGTGCCGCTGATGCTTTCCGTGACCGTGTCCGAGAGCGGACGTACGCTTTCGGGGCAGACCTTGGACGCCTTCTTGGCCTCAATGCAGCACGCGGATATTTTTTCCGTGGGATTGAACTGTTCTTTTGGTGCCCGTCAGATGAAGCCTTATTTGGAGCAGTTGGCTGCCCATGCTCCTTATTATATCAGTGCTTACCCCAACGCAGGCCTTCCTGATAGTCTGGGGCAATATGAACAGACGCCCGACGAAATGGCTGCCGAAGTGAAAGAGTTTTTGGATGAAGGCCTGGTGAATATACTTGGAGGATGTTGCGGCACCACGGACGAGCATATCGCCCGCTTTGTCCGCTTGTCCGAGGGAATAACTCCACATCAGCCCGCATCGAAGCCGGAAACGCTTTGGCTCTCAGGTCTTGACTTGCTGGAAGTGAAACCGGAGAATAACTTTGTGAACGTGGGTGAGCGGTGTAATGTAGCCGGTTCGCGTAAGTTTCTTCGACTTATCAATGAAAAGAAATATGAAGAGGCTTTGGGCATAGCTCGTAAACAAGTGGAGGATGGGGCGCAAGTCATAGACATCAATATGGACGACGGTCTTTTGGATGCCCGTGCGGAGATGGTGAAATTCCTGAACCTCATAGCTTCCGAACCTGATATTGCCCGTGTCCCCGTGATGATAGACTCTTCCGACTGGCAAGTGATAGAAGCCGGCTTGAAATGTCTTCAAGGCAAAGCTATCGTCAATTCCCTTTCTCTAAAAGAAGGAGAAGCCAAATTCTTGGCTCATGCCCGTGCCGTGCACCGTTATGGTGCAGCAGTGGTCGTGATGGCTTTCGACGAGCAAGGGCAAGCCAATACCTACGAACGCCGCATTGAGGTGTGTGCCCGTGCTTATCGCCTGTTGGTGGACAAGGTGGGTTTCCGTCCGCAAGATATCATATTCGACCCCAATGTGTTGGCCATTGCCACCGGTATGCCCGAGCATGACAATTATGCCGTGGATTTTATTCGGGCGACGGCTTGGATTCGCCAGCATTTGCCCGGTGCCCACGTCAGTGGGGGAGTGAGCAACCTTTCTTTTTCTTTCCGAGGAAATAATTATTTGCGTGAAGCGATGCACGCTGTGTTTTTGTATCACGCCATAGCCGCAGGGATGGATATGGGTATAGTCAATCCCGCCTCGTCTGTCCTTTATACGGATATACCTTCAGAGTTGTTGGAGCGCATCGAGGATGTGGTGCTCAATCGTCGTCCCGATGCTGCCGAGCGACTTTTGGAGATGGCGCATCATGTTCAGGATGCTTCTGCCAGAGGAGAAAGCAACCAAGCGGATTGGCGCAAAGCTTCCCTCGACGAGCGTCTTCAATATGCCTTGGTGAAGGGTATCGGTGATTATCTGGAAGAAGATTTGGCAGAAGCCCTGAAAGCCTATCCCAAGGCAGTGGATGTCATCGAGGGACCCTTGATGAAAGGCATGAACCGTGTAGGGGACTTGTTTGGTGCCGGCAAGATGTTCTTGCCCCAAGTGGTCAAGGCGGCACGGACGATGAAAAAAGCCGTATCTATTCTTCAGCCCGTCATTGAATCGGAGAAATCGGGGAAGACTGTTTCCGCCGGACGCGTCTTGTTGGCTACGGTAAAAGGGGACGTGCACGACATCGGCAAGAACATCGTCTCTGTGGTTATGGCTTGCAACGGCTACGAAATCATTGATTTGGGCGTGATGGTGCCGGCAGAAACCATTGTGCAGCGTGCCATCGAGGAGAAGGTAGATATGATTGGGTTGAGCGGTCTGATTACCCCTTCGCTGGAAGAAATGGTGCATGTGGCTTCCGAAATGGAGAAGGCAGGTTTGGATATCCCTCTGATGATAGGGGGGGCCACTACATCTCGTCTGCATACGGCCTTGAAGATAGCCTCTGTCTATCATGGGGTGGTCGTTCATTTGCGGGATGCCTCCCAAAATGCCGGAGTGGCTTCCCGACTGATGAATCCTGTCCAATGCGAGGCTTTGGCGAAAGAATTGGATGAGGAATACACCCGGCTTCGTGCAGAGAACGCGCAGAAGCAGAAGAACCTGCTTTCCTTGGAAGAGGCCCGAAACAATCAACTCAAGTTGTTCTCCTGAGGCAGGGGAAGTCATCAATGGCAAAGCCTGTCCATAGTGAAAAATCCACCTCACGCACCCGCAAGGCTGCGTCTGGTGTGCGCAAGCCCGCCGTCCGCAAAACGTCGGTCCGGCGTACGTCTACCGGCAAGCACCCGAAGTCCAAGCAGAAGGCCGCTTCCCGTCCGATGCCGGCGTGGGTGCGTTGGATGGTGGCTGCCGGTTTGGCTGTGGTGCTGACGGTTGGTTTCTATTGGTGCTTCATCCGTCCATATGCCTATCGGTGGAAGCCTTGCTATGGTCTGAAGGGGTATGGTGTCTGCCTGCCTTGCTCTTATGACGTGCACGGCATCGACATTTCCCACTACCAGGGCGACATAGATTGGAATCTCCTGGCCAGCCAGCGTGCGGGGGAGTTCCCTCTTCGCTTTGTCTTCCTTAAGGCTACTGAGGGTGGTGACCATGGGGATGACACCTTCCGCGCTAACTTCGACTCGGCTCGTGCCCACGGCTTTGTTCGTGGTGCTTACCATTACTTCATCCCCCGTACTGATGCGCTTCGCCAGGCAGACTTCTTTATCCGTACCGTCCAGTTGCAAAAAGGCGACCTTCCTCCCGTCCTTGATGTGGAAACAACCCAAGGCAAGAGCAAGGCCGACTTTCAGCGTGCAGTGAAGACTTGGCTGGAGCGTGTGGAGCACCATTACGGTGTGACTCCCATACTCTATGCGTCCTACAAGTTCAAGCTGCGCTACCTCAACGATAGCGTATTCCAACGCTATCCGTACTGGATTGCCCATTACTACGTTGATTCTGTTCGTTACGAAGGGCCGTGGCACTTCTGGCAGCACACCGACGTCGGTTCTGTCCCTGGTATAGAGGGCAATGTAGACCTGAACGTCTTCAACGGCCCGATGGAGGGACTGGACAGTCTTTGCCTGCGTTGATTGTCACTTACTCTGTCAGTACTTCGTTGCCCGTTTCCGTGATGAGGACCATGCTCTCCCATTGGGCAGAGTCCGAGCCATCGTCGGTGAAGACGGTCCAACCGTCCTCTTCATCAATGCAGACTTCGTAACGACCGGCGTTAATCATCGGCTCTATCGTAAAGGTCATGCCCGGCACAATCATCATGCCTGTGCCCCGTTTGCCGAAGTGCTCCACGTCCGGTTCTTCATGGAACTTCACGCCACAGCCGTGACCACAGAGGTCGCGCACCACGGAGTAGCCGTTCTTCTCGGCATGCTCCTGAATGGCTGCGCCGATGTCGCCCAGGCGCGTCCAAGGCTGTGCCATCCGCACGCCGATGTCCCGGCATTCGCGCGTCACCTCCACGAGGCGTTTCCGCTCGGGGCTGACCTCGCCGATGAGGAACATCCGCGAGGCATCGGAGAAGTAGCCTTTGTAGATGGTGGAGACGTCTACGTTGACTATATCACCGCTTTTCAGGTATTCCTTTGTGCTGGGGATGCCGTGGCACACCACGTCGTTGATGCTGACGCACACGCTCTTCGGGAAACCCTCGTAAAGGAAGGGGGCGGGTATGGCGTCGTGGTCGGTGGTGAAGCAATAGACCAGGTGGTCCACATCGGCGGTAGTCATGCCCTCGCAGATATTCTGTGCCACATAGTCCAGCAGGGCAGTGTTGATTTTGGCACTCGCACGGATGCCGGCCAACTGCTCGGGCGTGCGGAGAAGATGCCGCTGGGGCAGGCGGACGCCTTCTTTTTTGTACTTTTGTATAGTCGCTTCCACGTCATCAGCATAGTTTTTCGGCGTGAAACGTGTCGCATGGATAAACTTTTTCATATCGTATCTATTTAATCGCGCAAAGGTACATACTTTATTGGGAATAATGCCTATCTTTGTCCGAAAGATAGAACCTTATTAATTCATACAGACCTTATGAACACCTTATCCAACCACGAACTGACACTCCAAGTGTCCCCGCATGGGGCCGAGCTGACCAGCATCGTCCGCAATGGCCATGAGTATCTTTGGCTGGCAGACCCCGCTTACTGGAAGCGTCATTCCCCTGTATTGTTCCCCATCGTAGGCTCCGTCTGGCAGGGGGAGTACCGTGTAGAGGGGCAGACATATCTGCTCTCCCAGCACGGCTTTGCCCGCGACATGGACTTTGAACCGGTGTTGGAGACGGCCGACGAGTTGCGCTACCGCCTGGCCGACACCGAGGAAACCCGCCGGAAATATCCCTTCCCTTTCGTGCTCGAGATTGGCTATCGCCTGCGTGGACGGTGTATCGACGTGCTTTGGCAGGTGACGAACCCCTCCACTGACGACTTGTATTTTCAAATAGGGGCGCACCCGGCCTTCTACTTCCCCCACTACACACCCGACGACCCTCGCCGAGGATTCTTCGGCTTCGACCGTGCTGAAGGCCTGCACTATATCCGCATCGCCGAGAAGGGTTGCGTAGACCCCGACACCCGTTATCCCCTGGAACTGACGGATGGACTCCTGCCCCTCGACACACATACGTTCGACATCGACACCTTTATCTTGGAGGACGGACAGGTGCGCGAAGTGACGCTGTATGACGTCGACCGGAAGCCCGTCCTCGCCCTGCGCTTCGATGCTCCCGTGCTGGGACTGTGGTCGCCACCGGGCAAGGACGCGCCCTTCGTCTGCATCGAGCCTTGGTATGGCCGCTGCGACCGTGCGCACTATGCCGGCGAATACAAGGACAGGGACTGGGTGCAACATCTGGGCACCGGCGAAGTCTTCCACGGCGGATATACGATAGAGATTATGGAATGACCCGCGCGCAACGTCGTACAATCGTAATCCCGGTGTCATAGGATTGCAACATCCTTTCCCCATCTTTGCAGTGGAAGAAATAACCAATCAAGGAGGACGCAACAATGGAAAAACTGACACTGAACGATTGCACGCTGGAGGCCGCCGCAGGCGGTGGGTTCTTTGCCTACTACAAGGACAACCTGCTCTGCAGCGCCTACGGGGAGACCCCCGACGAAGCCTACGAGAACCTGGAAAGGGTCATCGACGACTTCGTCAGCGATATGTACATGGTGGAGGAGTATGTATAACCTCCCGACCGGACAGCGTGGGGAACTTCTTACGTAATATTCCATAAATTCCCTTAGTGACCGTGCCCGCGCGATGCAGGTACGGTTTGACTTGTTTAATCACGTTACATTATATTTATATATACAACATAATGGCTAAGACGATAACAAAAAAGAAAGGCATGCCCGACGCCTATATCGACCGGGACCTAAGCTGGATGTACTTCAACCGGCGCATCCTGCAGGAAGCCACCAAGCCGAACATCCCCTTGCTGGAACGGCTCAGCTTCCTGGGCATCTATTCGAACAACTTGGACGAGTTCTTCCGCGTCCGCATGGCCACCCTGAGCCGTATCGCGGAGTACGAGGACAAGAGCGTGCGCAAGGAGAGCGAACATGCCGCCCAGCTCATCAAGCAAATCACCAAGCTGAACAATAAGTACGCCAAGGAATACGAGGCGGCCATCCACGAGGTGACGGAGTGCCTGCGCCGAGAGAACATCTTCCTGCTGAAAGACGACGAACTGAGCGATGACCAGCAGGCCTTCGTGCGACAAGTCTTCCGCCAGAAGCTCAGCGGCTTCGTCAACCCCGTCTGGCTCTCCGCCGTAAAGGAACTGACCGAGGCTGCCGACGACAACATCTACCTGGCCGTGAAGATGCACGCCGAGGGCAAGAAGTCTGCCGAGTATGCCCTTATTGAGATGCCCGTGGCCGTCTGCGGACGCTTCATCCACCTGCCGGACAAGGACGGGAAGAGCTACCTGATGTATCTGGACGACGTCATCCGCTTCTGCCTGCCCATGATATTCAGCGGCATGGACTACACGCACTTCGAGGCCTACGCCTTCAAGTTCACCAAGGACGCCGAGATGGAGATTGACAACGACCTGCGTAACGGTTTCCTCCAGAAGATTTCCAAGGGCGTCAAGAGCCGCCGCAAGGGTGACGCGCTGCGCGTCATCTACGACTCCGGCATGCCCAAGGACCTGCTGAAGCGCGTGATGAACAAACTGAATCTCGACAAGCTGGACACCGTATTGGCCGGAGGACGTTATCATAACCACAAAGACCTGATGTCCTTCCCCGACTGCGGACGCAAGGACTTGAAATATCCCGCATGGACACCCATCATCAAGCCCGAGCTGGACGAGAACGTCAGCCTCCTGAAGCTCATCCAGCAGCACGACCGCTACATCCACGTGCCCTACCACAGCTTCGACTACTACATCCGCGTCCTCCAGGAGGCCGCCATCAGCAAGAACGTGAAGAGCATCAAGACCACCCTCTACCGTCTGGCCAAGACTTCGAAGGTGGTGACCGCCCTCATCAATGCGGCAAGGAATGGCAAGAAGGTCACCGTGGTCATCGAACTGCTGGCCCGCTTCGACGAAGCATCGAACATCTCGTGGTCCAAGCTGATGCAGGATGCCGGCATACACGTCATCTTCGGCGTGGAAGGGCTGAAGGTGCACAGCAAGATTACCCACATCGGCATGAAGACGGGCAACGACATTGCCTGCATCAGCACGGGCAACTTCCACGAAGGCAACGCCCGCATCTACACGGACTTCATGCTGATGACCGCTGCCAAGAACGTGGTGACGGACGTGGCCAATGTCTTCAACTTCATCGAGAAGCCCTACACCCCCGTCCGCTTCCGCGAACTGCTGGTGTCGCCCAACGAGATGAAGAAGAAGTTCCTCCGCCTGATAGACGACGAAATCAAGAACAAGCTCTCCGGCAAGCCCGCTTACATCCGAATGAAAATCAACCATATTACGGACCCCGTGATGGTGAAGAAGCTCTACGAGGCATCCGCCGCAGGTGTGCCCATCGACATTGTGCTGCGCGGCAACTGCTCGCTGGTAACAGGCCTCCCCGGCATCAGCGAGACCATCCACATCAATGGCATCATCGACCGCTATTTGGAGCACTCGCGCATCTTCATCTTTGCCGCCGGCGGCGAGGAGAAGTGTTTCATTGGCTCGGCCGACTGGATGCCCCGCAACCTGGACAACCGCGTCGAGGTGATTACTCCCGTCTACGACCCCGCCATCAAGGCCGACCTGCGCACGGTGGTGGACTACGGTCTGCGCGACACTTGCCAAGGACGCATTGTGGATGGTCGTGGCGAGAACCTGCCGTGGCAGACGGGCGAGGAACGCCCCTTCCGTTCGCAAGAAGAATTGTACAAGCATTATCTTGAGTTGGAGAAAAAGGAATCCCCGACACTTTGATGCGAACTTCATTTTTCGTTCTTCATCCAAGTGCGTTTGCGCACAAAATCTCCCTCGTATTTCCACCGTTATTTCTCCTATTCTGAAACGGAGGGATAACGAAGGGATAACGGAGAGATAACGAAGGGATAACGGAGAGATAACGGAGGGATAACGGAGAGATAACGGAGAAATAACGGAATTATAAACAGAGAATTTATGGGAAAGAAGTGTTATGCCGCGATTGACATCGGCTCCAACGCCGCGCGGTTATTGATTAAAAGAGAAGAAGAGAACGAGAATCTGGTCAGCCGGAAGCTGGCCAAAGTATTGCTGTTGCGCGTGCCGCTGCGGCTGGGATTCGACGTGTTCGCCCTGGGCAAGCTGTCCGATGAGCGCATGGAGAAGATGCTCCGCCTGATGAAGGCCTACCGACAGCTGATGAAGATTTACGAAGTGACGGACTACCGAGCTTGTGCCACCTCCGCCATGCGCGATGCCAAGAACGGCAAGGCCGTCATCAACAAGATACTGAAGGAGACGGGTATCCACATCGAAATCATCGACGGCCAGGAAGAGGCGCAGATGATCTACAACAACCACGTGGAAGACCTTCAGGACCGCACGGGCAACTACCTGTATGTCGATGTCGGCGGCGGCAGCACCGAGGTCAATCTCATGGTCAACGGCGCACTGGTGCAGTCCCTGTCCTACAACGTCGGCACGGTCCGCATACTGAGCGGCGCGGTCAAGCCCGAGACTTGGCTGACAATGAAGGACGACTTGACACGCCTCACGCAGGGCTTCCCCGGTATCAACATCATCGGCTCCGGCGGCAACATCAACAAGCTCTACCGCATGGCCACGGACAAGGACAAGGAGAACCAACGCCTGCCTATCGCTTCCTTGCAGACCCTCTATGACCAACTGAAGCCCCTCAGCCCCGAACAGCGCATGAAGGACTTCGGTCTGAAGGAAGACCGTGCGGACGTTATCGTGCCCGCTGCCGAAATCTTCCTGACCATCGCCAAGATAGTCAAGGCGGAGTATGTGCACGTGCCGGTCATCGGTTTGGCGGACGGCATCATCGACGCCCTCTACCTGCGCGACCAGGCGAAGGAGAAGAAGAAATGATTCCGTCCGGGGCTGTGAGGCAGTTCATTCGGCGACGTACATCAAGTCGCTGATGATGTCGTCCGACACGAAGAAGCCTTCTTCCGTCAGCTTCAAGTGACCGGAGCGCAGGACCATGGTGCCGCGCTCGATGTGCGGGGCGGCCATGCGCTCCAAGTATCGCAAGCGTGGGCTGCCGAAGCGGTTGAGGACTTTGTAAATCGAGATGCCCCAAGTCGTGCGCAGTCCGGTCATCACATATTCGTTGTAGCACATATCCGGGGTGAGCGTTTCCTTTTCATGGGGACGTTCACCCCGTTCTATTTGGGTGATGTAGTCCATGAGGGAAGGACTGTTCCACTCGCGGCTCACGGTGTCGAAGGAGTGGGCGGACGGCCCGCACCCCAAGTAGGGGATGCCGCGCCAATAGGACGTGTTGTGCCGGGAATGCCGACCGGGACGGCAGAAGTTGGAGATTTCATAGTGTATGAATCCCTCCCTCTTCATCGTGTCTGCCAACATTCGGAAGAACTGCAGGCTGAGGTCTTCGTCGGCTTCGTTCACTTGGTGGGCTTGCCGCATCCGGAAGAGGGGCGTGCCCTCCTCGTAGGTGAGCAGATAGGCAGACAAGTGTGTGGGAGACAGTTTGATGGCTTCGTGCAAGTCGTTGGCCCACATCTCTTTCGTCTGGCCGGGCAGGCCATAGATGAGGTCGATGCTGATGTTCGACAGCCCGGCTTCCTTGCAACGGTAGACGGCATCTTTAGCTTCTTGGGACGTATGCCGGCGATGCAGAAGCTGGAGGGTGGCATCGTCAAAGGTCTGTATGCCCATGCTGATGCGGTTGATGAGGAAGCGGCGGAGCATCGCCACGTAGGACTCGGTAAGGTCGTCGGGATTGGCCTCGAAGGTGATTTCTTGGGCGTGCTCCAATCCATAGACTTCTTGCAAGGTGTCGAAGATTGTTGCCAAATCTTCTTCATCCAGTTGCGAAGGCGTGCCCCCGCCGAAGTAGATGGTTTCCACGGGCTCCCCCTTTAGGTAATCGCGGCGCATCCTCAGCTCCTTGCACAACGCTTGGACGTAGCGGCGCTTCATGTCGTCGCGCGTGGTGGAGTAGAAATCACAGTAGATGCAACGGGTCTTGCAGAAGGGGACGTGTATATATATTCCTGCCATACGGTAAAGTCTGTGTCTAATGTTATACGAAACTATTCAATGTCTGTATATATTTATAATACGGTGTATCTATAGAATCAGTGCCACCTTTTCCTACAATCAATGCCAATGATTCCCCCAATCAATGCCAATGATTCCCCCCAATCAATGCCAATGATTCCCTCCTAAAGGTGCTACCTTTAGAGATTGGCCGCCAGATACTTCCGCATCATATCTATTGGGAGTCCTCGCCGCCTGGCGTAGTCCTGCAGTTGGTCCCAGCCGATGCGCCCCACGCTGAAGTAGCGCGATGCCGGATGGGCCAGCATCAGCCCCGACACGGAGCTGTGCGGGTGCATGGCCCCGTTCTCGGTCAGCCGGATGCCGATGCGCTGCATGTCCAGCAGGGAGTCGAGGATGAAGTTGATGGATTGGTCGGGCAGGGAAGGGTAGCCCACCGCGGGCCGGATGCCTTGGTATCGTCCCGCCAGCAGGTCGTCCATCGCGAGGCGTTCGTTCGGCGCATAGCCCCAGGCCACACGGCGGACATGGGCGTGCATCGCCTCCGTGGCTGCCTCCGCCAGACGGTCCAGCAGGGTTTGGTGCAGTAGGTTCAAGTAAGCATCATCGGGGAAAGCCAAGCGACTGTGTACCGTCGTGGCAAAGAGGCCGATGCGGTCGGGAATGCCCGACTCGACAGGTCGGATGAAGTCGCTGAGACACAGCAGCGGGCCCCCGTCGGCGTGCGGCTCTTGTTGCCTCAGCAGGGGGATGCGTGTGCCGTCCGCCACGATGTCATCCCCGTCCGCCCACGCCGTACACAGCCGGTAGAGGCTCTCGGCGCGCACTTGGTCCTGCATCGCCTCCAGCATCCGGCGTGCGTCCGCCATCAGGCTTTCCGCCTCCGCCGACTGCGCTGCCGCCCCGTGCAGGCTCCAGGCGTGGGCGAAGTAGCCCCAGCTGATATATGGGGCCACCTCGCGGACACTATATGTGATAAGGTGTGATTTAGGCATAGAACCAGAGGGGTTCGCCACGCTTGGACTCGTCCACCACGCCCTTGTCATACGCCTTGTGGCCGTTGACAAAGGTCGTTTCCACTTTCCAGTCGAACGTCATCCCTTCGAAGGGGCTCCAGCCGCACTTGCTCTGTATGACGTCTTTCGTTACTGTCCACGGCTCCTTGCGCACCAGGACGAGGTCGGCATTGTAGCCTTCGCGGATGAATCCGCGCCCCTCGATGTGGAACATTCGGGCGGGGTTATGGCACATTTTCTCCACCAGCGTTTCCACCGTGAAGCAGCCCTCCTCGACCAGTTGCAGCATCGACACGAGCGAGAATTGTATCGATGGCATCCCCGACGCGGCACGCAGGGCGCCTCCGGCCTTCTCCGTCAGCAGGTGGGGCGCATGGTCCGTGGCGATGACATCGACACGGTCCGTGTTGATGGCTTCGCGCAGGGCGTCGCGGTCCGGGCGCAGCTTGATGGCGGGGTTGACCTTAACGCACGCGCCCAATCGGCGGACGTCCTCGTTGTCGAACATCAGGTGTCCCACGCAGGCTTCGGCCGTGATGCGCTTCTTCTCGTTCCACCGGTCGCCCGTGAACATGGTCAGTTCCTTCGCCGTGGATACGTGCAGCACATGCAGCCTCGCCCCGGTCTTGCGGGCCAGGAGGACGGCCTTGCGCGTGGCGGAATTACAGGCTTTCGCGCTGCGGATAAGGCGATGGCGCAGGATGGAATAGTCGCTGTCCGGGCCGTCAGCCGCTCTCAGTTTCGCGATGTTTTCATCGATAATCCTCTGGTCCTCGCAGTGTGCGGCAATCAGCATGTCCGTGCCTTCGAAGATGCGGCGCAGGGCGTTGTCGTCGTCCACCAGCATATTTCCCGTGCTCGAGCCCAGGAACAGTTTGATGCCGCAGACGCGCTTCTTGTCCAGTTGCGGGAAGAGTTCGAAGTTGTCGTGTGTCGCTCCGAAGTAGCACGAATGATTGGCCAGGCACTTCTGCCGGAACAACGCTTGCTTGTACTCCAGGGCTTTCAGCGTGGTGGTCTGCGGCACGGTGTTGGGCATGTCCATTACGGACGTGACGCCGCCAGCTACGGCTGCCCGGCTCTCGCTCAGGATGTCGGCCTTGTGGGTCAGTCCCGGTTCGCGGAAATGGACGTGGTCGTCTATCGCTCCCGGCAACAGCAGGCAGCCGGTGGCATCGATGATTTCGTCGCAAGGGCTCAACAAGGGACGTCCGTCGGTCAGAATCTCCTCGATGCGTCCGTCCTGCAGCACCAACGAGCCTTGTTTGCGTGTGTGCTCGTTGACGATGGTGGCGTTGTGGATAAGTGTTCTTTTCATATACTTGGTTTTTATTATATACGTTGATACTTCTTCCAGAGGCTGTCCCACTTCAGGCGCATGACCCCGAAGACAGCTTCGCCGAAGATGCTGGAGTTCATCTTGGACGTGCCCAGCTCGCGGTTGATGAAGATGACGGGCACCTCCTCTATACGACAGCCGTGTTTATAGGCGGTGAACTTCATCTCTATCTGGAACGCATAGCCTTTGAAGCGGATAGTGTCCAGGTTGATGAGTTCTAACACCCGCCTGCGGTAACAGACGAATCCCGCCGTGGTGTCGTGGATGGGAAGCCCGGTGATGAGGCGGACGTACTTCGACGCGAAGTAGGACATCAACACCCGGCCCATGGGCCAGTTGACGACATTGACGCCGCTGACGTATCTCGACCCGATGGACACGTCCGCTCCCCGGTCGTGGCAGGCCGCGTAGAGGCGTGGCAGGTCGGCGGGATTGTGGCTGAAGTCGGCGTCCATCTCGAATATGTATTCATACTGCCGCTGCAAGGCCCAGCGGAAGCCGGCGATGTAGGCGGTACCCAGCCCCTGCTTGCCCGGTCGCTGCAGCATGAAGAGGCGGTCGGCGAACTCGGTCTGTTGCAGGTGCTTCACGATGTCGGCCGTCCCGTCCGGCGAATTGTCTTCCACCACGAGGATATGAAACCCCTGCGGAAGGGCCAGCACGGCGCGTATGATATTCTCAATATTCTCCTTCTCATTATAGGTAGGGATGATAACGATACTGTCTGTCTGCATATGCGTATGATTTTTCCACAAATGTACGGCTTTTCCATTACACTTTAACGGGAATTGGCATTATTTTTGTACTTTTGCGGCATTAAATCGAACAATTATGACCCTCAGTGAACTCCAACAACGCTATGCCGCCCATCCCAACGTCGCGGCACTCGTCCGTATGCTCTCCCGTCCCGACGCGCACCAC
The DNA here is from genome assembly GCA_019115825.1 of Candidatus Bacteroides pullicola. Classification (GTDB taxonomy): domain Bacteria; phylum Bacteroidota; class Bacteroidia; order Bacteroidales; family Bacteroidaceae; genus Bacteroides; species Bacteroides pullicola. Next base: position 16,141 of record DXCV01000055.1, on the reverse strand, counting down.
GTCTATTGCGGCGGCCTGTGTGCCTCGTCGGCATCGCTGCTCGCGTCTGTCCTGGTGGGACGGTGTCGGGTGCCCTTCGTCTTCATCCTGGGCGACGCGGAAGAGGCGGGCTACTTCTACCACGACCTTGTGCAGGTGTTGGGCGACGGGCAGGTACTCTTCTTCCCCTCGTCCTTCCGCCGTGCCATCAAGTATGGTCAGAAGGATGCCGCCAGCGAGATACTCCGCACCGAGGTCCTCAGCCGCCTGCGCAAGGCAGACACGGTGCTCGCCATCGTCACCTATCCCGATGCGTTGGCAGAGAAGGTCGTGTCCGTCGCCGAGCTGGACGACAAGACCCTCAAGCTCCATGCGGGGGAGAAGGTGGACATGACGTTCATCACTGAGGTCCTCCACAACTATGGCTTCGAGCGTGCGGACTACGTCTACGAGCCGGGTCAGTATGCGTTGCGCGGCAGCATCATTGACGTCTTCTCCTTCTCGTCGGAGTATCCGTTCCGTATCGACTTCTTCGGCGACGAGGTCGAGTCCATCCGCACCTTCGACGTCCAAAGCCAGCTCTCCCTGAAGGGGAAGGACGCTGTCGTCATCGTGCCCGACCTTAGCCGCGACCTCGAACGTACGGGGACAGGCGGCATGGTCTCCTTCCTCGACTTCCTTCCGAAGGATACCATCCTGGCCATGCGCGATTTCCTCTGGCTGCGCGAACGCATACAGCAGGTGCACGACGAGTCCCTCACTCCCCAGGCCATTGCCGCCCGCGAGGCAGAGGAGAACGGTGCCCTCTCCCTCGACGGCAAGCTTGCAGACGGGGGCGAGTTCACTGTACGTGCCCTCGACTTCCGCCGGATGGAGTTTGGCAACAAGCCTACGGGAACGCCGGATGCGACGGTGGACTTCCACACCACCGCTCAGCCCATCTTCCACAAGAACTTCGACCTCGTGGCACAGAGTTTCACCGACTACCTCAGCCGGGGATACACCTTATATATATGTAGTGACAGCACCAAGCAGACCGACCGCCTGCGAGCCATCTTCGAGGACAGGGGCGACAACATCGTCTTCACCCCCGTGGAGAAGACCTTGCACGAAGGCTTCGCCGACGACACGCTCCGCCTCTGTGTCTTCACGGACCACCAACTCTTCGACCGCTTCCACAAGTACAACCTCAAGAGCGACAAAGCCCGTAGCGGCAAGGTAGCCCTGTCGTTGAAGGAGCTGAACCAGTTCGCCCCCGGCGACTACGTGGTACATACCGACCACGGCGTGGGTCGCTTTGCAGGCTTGGTGCGCATCCCCAACGGCAACACCACCCAGGAGGTGATGAAACTGGTGTACCAGAACGACGACGTCGTGTTTGTCTCCATCCACTCCCTCCATAAGGTGTCCAAGTACAAGGGAAAGGACGGCGAGCCTCCCCGTCTCAACAAACTTGGCACCGGAGCGTGGGAGAAACTGAAGGACAGGACCAAGAAAAAAATCAAGGATATTGCGCGTGACCTCATCCGTCTTTACGCCCAACGCCGCGAGAAGAAGGGCTTCCAGTTTAGTCCGGACAGCTTCCTCCAGCGCGAGTTGGAAGCCTCTTTCCTCTACGAAGACACGCCGGACCAGTCCAAGGCGACGGCAGAGGTCAAGGCCGATATGGAGAGTCCGCGCCCCATGGACCGGTTGGTCTGCGGCGACGTGGGCTTCGGCAAGACCGAGGTCGCCATACGTGCCGCCTTCAAGGCTGCGACGGACAACAAGCAGGTGGCTGTCCTTGTGCCCACCACCGTACTGGCTTATCAGCATTTCCAGACCTTTAAGGAACGCCTGAAGGATATGCCCTGCCGTGTCGAGTACCTCAGTCGGGCACGCACATCGGCACAGGCTCGGGCAGTTATCAAGGCGCTGGCTGCCGGTGAGGTCAACATTCTCATCGGCACACACCGCATCTTGGGCAAGGACGTGAAGTTCAAGGATCTCGGCCTGCTCATCATCGACGAAGAGCAGAAGTTCGGGGTTTCCGTCAAGGAGAAGCTTCGTCAGATGAAGGTCAATGTGGACACCCTCACTTTGACTGCCACGCCTATCCCCCGCACACTGCAATTCTCCCTGATGGGTGCGCGAGACCTCAGCGTCATCCAGACCCCTCCGCCCAACCGCTATCCGATACAGACCGAGGTTCATACGTTTAATGAGGAGGTCATCACCGACGCCATCAACTTCGAGATGAGCCGCAACGGCCAGGTCTTCTTCGTCAACAATCGCATCTCCAATCTGCCCGAGTTGAAGGCACTGATAGAGCGCAACATCCCCGATTGCCGTGTCTGTATCGGGCACGGACAGATGGCTCCCGACGAGTTGGAGAAGGTAATCTTGGACTTCGTGAACTACGACTATGACGTGTTGCTTGCCACTACTATCGTGGAGAGCGGCATCGACATCCCCAATGCCAACACCATAATCATCAATCAGGCGCAGAACTTCGGCCTGAGCGACCTTCACCAGATGCGTGGCCGCGTGGGCCGCAGCAACAAGAAGGCGTTCTGCTACCTGCTGGCGCCTCCTCTCTCTACGCTTACCCCTGAGGCCAAGCGTCGTCTGCAGGCCATTGAGAACTTCAGTGACCTCGGGAGTGGCATCCACATCGCCATGCAGGACCTCGACATCCGGGGTGCGGGCAATATGCTCGGTGCCGAACAGAGCGGCTTCATCGCAGACTTGGGATACGAAACTTATCAGAAAATATTGGGCGAGGCCGTTCGCGAGTTGAAGACGGACGAGTTCGCTGACCTCCTTGCCCGCGAGCAGCAGGAGGCGGACAACAGTGGCAAAATCAGTGGCGAGCAGTTTGTCGAAGAGTGCCAGGTGGAGAGCGACCTTGAGCTTCTCCTTCCCGCTGACTACGTCGCTGGCAGCAGCGAACGTATGCTCCTCTACCGCGAGTTGGACAACCTCATCCTCGACAAGGATGTCGAAGCCTTCCGCGCCCGTCTTATCGACCGCTTCGGCCCTGTGCCGCCCGAGACGGAGGAGTTGCTCCGCATCGTCCCCTTGCGCCGCGTCGCTGCCCGCCTTGGTGTCGAGAAAATCTTCCTCAAAGGCGGCCGTATGACCCTCTATCTGGTGCACAACCTCGAAAGTCCTTACTATCAGAGCCAGGCCTTCGGGCGGCTCATAGCCTACATGATGAAGTACACCCGGCGTTGCGACCTCCGCGAACAGAACGGCAAACGCTCCCTGATTGTGAAAGACGTTGCTACCGTAGAAGAAGCATTGGCTGTGTTGCAAGAGATGTTGGCAATGGAGGCGGTCGAGTGATTGGGGTATGAAAAAAGGAGGCCGAAAGCCTCCTTCTTTTTTTTTTGAGCCTCTTGTCGGATTCGAACCAACGACCCCGAGATTACAAATCACGTGCTCTGGCCAACTGAGCTAAAGAGGCGGGTGGGTAAGCTTACTACATCGCGCCGCTACGACCTGTTACCTTTGCTGCGGTCAAGCCCTGGAGGATTCACAGGGAGCTGGCCGTGTAGGACTTACCCGTTTTTGCGGGTGCAAAGGTACGCATTTTTTTTATTCCTGCAATAGCTCCTCCCTGTTTTTTTATCGCTTTCCACCTTTTTCATCCCGGCGTAAAACTTTCCTTGCTATAAATGGCGTGTTTGGATTGTTGAAAAAAGATAAACATTGTACACTATCTGAAATAAATAACTTATACATTGTTCTCATGCGTTTTCTCTTCGATTGCTTCCGGACCGTCATAACACCCTTTCTGGAAGAGACATGAAACGGAGGGATAACGGAGGGATAACGAAGGGATAACGGAGGGATAACGGAAGGATGAGAGAGAAATATGACGGATGAAGAAGCAGAAATTAGCTCATTTACTGCATTTTCAAGCCCTTTGGTGGGTGGATGACTACCTGAAAGGGCTTCTGTCGCCCTGGTGGACGGAAAATGCGGGAAGAACCCGGCAGGGAGCATGTTGTCTGTAAGTGTCAGGAATTTTGATATATATGTAATAAATTATGGATTTTATTTAGAGTAAAATATAAGTATGATGTAAAAGGGGCCTGTCATTGACCTATGTTTTCTCAAGGATGGATAACTTTAGATGTTTTATACTCTATGTGGGATGATTTTGTGCATTTCTAAATGATAATTTAGATGAAACGTCTGCGGTAACTGATTTCCCCTCCTCCGGGGAGGAGAATTCAGTTACCTCTGCTTCAACGAATTCGCATTAATTTCTACTTAATGCCCCAATTTATCCCGCGCAAAGTATAAAATTATGTTATAAAACATAAGAAAATGGGCTTGAATATTTGCAGGTATCAAAAAAAGCTGTACCTTTGCAGTGCAGTTGGGAAACTGCTTACGATACTTACTAGTATCTTCATAGGCTAATTTGAATAATAGGTAATTTAGGTAAAGATTGTAGTTTTCAAAATTAGGTAATTGGAGTTTGTTTTTAAAGGTAAAAGTAAAGATTGATTTTAGGTAACATTTGGATGTTTTGAAAAAAGAAAAGCCTTTGGGCTTTTCTTTAAAGAGGCGAGAAGTTCGTGAGAACTTGCTCGTTTTTTTTTATGCCTTGTGAGGAGGAATGAGAGGGCTTCATCGATTTTCTGTCGTACATTGTTCTGCTTTTTGAAGTTTTTTCTTTACCTTTGTCCGATAAATATCAAAAATCATAAGCATTATGTCAGAGTTGGCTCCTTTGATTTCCGATTTGGCTCTTATCTTGATTTGTGCGGGCATTATGACCTTGGTCTTCAAGAAACTGAAGCAGCCTTTGGTCTTGGGGTATATCGTGGCAGGTTTTTTGGCCAGTCCCCACATGCCTTTTACACCCTCTGTGATGGAGAGTGCCAGTGTGAAGGTGTGGGCGGACATTGGCGTTGTCTTTCTGCTTTTTGCATTGGGGTTGGAGTTCAGCTTCAAGAAGATAGTCAAGGTGGGGGGCTCGGCGGTAATAGCGGCTTGTACGGTCATTTTCTGCATGATTCTGTTGGGGGTGGCCGTTGGCTCTGCCTTCGGGTGGAGCAAGATGGATTGCCTTTTTCTGGGCGGCATGATTGCCATGTCTTCTACGACTATTATCTATAAGGCTTTCGATGATTTGGGCTTGCGCAAAAAGAAGTTTACCGGACTTGTGCTCAGCGTCTTGATCTTGGAGGACATCTTGGCCATCGTCTTGATGGTAATGCTCTCCACGATGGCTGTCCGGCATAACTTCGAGGGTACGCAGATGTTGGAAAGCATTGCCAAATTATTATTCTTCCTGATTCTATGGTTTGTGGTGGGCATTTACCTTATTCCTCTTTTCCTGAAGAAATGCCGGAAACTGATGAGCGACGAGACGTTGCTTATCGTGGCTTTGGCCATGTGTTTCGGCATGGTGGTATTGGCTGCCCGAACGGGATTCTCTCCTGCTTTCGGCGCTTTCATCATGGGCTCCATATTGGCGGAGACTGTGGAAGCCGAGCATATCGAGAAGTTGGTGACTCCGGTCAAAGACTTGTTCGGTGCCATTTTCTTCGTGTCCGTGGGTATGATGGTTGACCCTCTTATGATAGTGGAGTATGCGGTTCCCATTCTTGTCATCACGTTGGCCGTGATTGTGGGTCAGGCGTTGTTTGGCACGTTGGGTGTGCTTTTGGCGGGGCAGCCGTTGAAGACAGCCATGCAGTGCGGATTCAGCTTGACGCAAATCGGCGAATTTGCTTTCATCATCGCTTCCTTGGGTGTTTCGTTGCACGTCACGGGGCATTTCCTGTATCCCATTGTGGTGGCGGTGTCGGTCATCACCACGTTCTTGACCCCTTACATGATTCGCCTGGCCGAACCCGCTTCAGACTATGTGGATGCCCATCTGCCTGAACGTTGGAAAAACTTCCTGGCACGTTACGCTTCCGGTTCGCATACGGTGAACCATGAAAGTTTGTGGAAGAAGCTGATTGTGGCATTGTTGCGTATAACGATAGTCTATTCTATTGTGTGCGTGGCGATTGTGGCTTTGTCTTTTCGTTTCTTGGTGCCATTCTGTCAATCGCATTTGCCGGACATCTGGGGCTCTTTGGTAGCAGCTTCGGTGACGGTCTTGTGCCTCTCTCCGTTCTTGCGGGCGATTATGATCAAGAAGAATCATTCCGTGGAATTTTCTACCTTGTGGAAGGAAGACCGGGGCAATCGTGCGCCCTTGATGGCCACTATCGTCTTGCGTGTGTTGTTGGTTGTGGGATTTCTGGTGTTTGTCATCTCCGGGCTTTTTCAGATATCCGTGGGACTGGTGTTGGGCATTGCCTTCCTCTTGGTGGTGCTGATGGTGCTCTCGCGCCAGTTGAAGAGACAATCCATATTGATAGAGCGTCGGTTCTTCCAGAATTTGCGTTCGCGGGATATGCGTGCGGAATATTTAGGTGAAAAGAAACCTCAGTATGCCGGACGTTTGCTTTCCAAGGATTTGCATTTAGCCGATTATGTCATACCCGGCGAGGCTTCGTGGGCAGGAAAGACACTGGCAGAATTGAATTTCGGCAAGAAATATGGCGTGCATGTCGTTTCTATATTGCGTGGGAAGAAGCGTATCAACATTCCCGGTGCTTCTGTGCGTTTGTTTCCGGAAGACAAGATACAGGTGATAGCCACGGATGCCGAGTTGAACACCTTTGGCGAGGCAATGAACCGGGCTTGTGTGTTGGAGGACGATGTGGTGGAGAAGAGCGAAATGATATTGCGCCAGTTTCGTATAGAGTGTGATTCTGTCTTTCTGCACAAAAGTATCAAAGAAGCAGGCATCCGCGAGAAATACCATTGTTTGGTGGCAGGTGTTGAACGCGAGGAGAACATCCTCCGTGCTCCCGATCCCAATGAGCCTTTCCTGGAAGGAGACATCGTCTGGATTGTGGGGGAGAGCACGGATGTATATCGCCTTGCCGGGCAGGATGCGTTGACTGAAGAATAAGGATTCTTCAGATTTTGCCCAAGATTTTGTCCATCACCCAATTGGTCAATGTGGCGCTTTCGCCATTGCAGGTGCAGACGGATTTGCCCAGCAGGTGGTCTACAACAGCTTGGATGAGTGGTTGTTGCACGTAGGTGGGGTTCTCTACACGGATTTCTTCGCGTCCTTTTTCCGTATGTAGGGAGATGGGTTCGTAGGTGAAGATGGAGAAACAAAGCATCCCTTTGTCTCCAATAACTTCAATGCGGTCCTCACGGGCAGAGTCGTCAGCCACGAAGCACCAAGAACCACTGCCTACCAATCCGCTTTCAAACTGGAAGCAGGCGCTGAGGGTGTCTTCTGCCGGATACAGTCCGCCCCGGTTGCTCTTGTAGCCGCTGGCTTGCAGGATGCAGCCGAACATTTCCTGAATCATATCCAACTGATGAGGAGCCAGGTCGTAGAAATACCCTCCGCCGGCAATGTCCGGTTGTACACGCCAAGGCAGGTTTTCCTTGTTGTAATCCAAGTTGCGCGGAGGTTGGGCAAAGCGTATCTGTATGTTGATGACATTGCCGATAGTACCTTCCTCCACCAGCGATTTGACCTTCTGGAAATAGGGGAGGTAGCGGCGGTAGTAGGCCACAAAGCAAGGTACGCCCGTCTCGTGCGAGATGCGGTTGATGCGGCAACATTCCTCGTAGGTCACCGCCATGGGCTTTTCGATGTACACCGGCTTACCCGCCTTCATGGCCATTATGGCATAGGTGGCGTGCGACGATGGTGGGGTGGCGATATATACGGCATTCACCTCAGCGTCATCCACCAAGGCTTGCGCATCGTCATACCAGCGGGGTATGCCACGTTCTTGGGCATATTTTTGGGCTTTTTCGCCATTGCGGCTCATCACAGCCACGACTTCCGAGTTTTCTATTTTCTGAAAGGCGGGTCCGCTCTTGTATTTGGTCACTTCACCGCAACCGATGAAGCCCCATTTGATTATTTTATGGGTTGTAAATTCCACTTATTCTTCCTCCTCAAAATCGAAATCAAAATCAAAGTCATCCATGAACTCCGGCGTGGTGAATTCCTCTAGCTCGCGACGGTCTTTCTTGGTGGGGCGTCCGGTGCCTTTGGCGCGGTTCACGAATCCACTGATTTTACTCATTTCCAACAATTCGTATTGGTCGGGTGTGGTGACATTTTCCAGGACTTCCGGCACCAGTTTGGCGCCCACACGCTTCTCGATGGGTTGCAACACTTTGAAGGAGTAGGTGATGGGCGGCTTGCGCACTTGCACCACGTCGCCCGGCTTCACCATGCGTGCGGCTTTCGCCTGTGCGCCGTTGATGCTGACGCGTCCTTTCTTGCACGCTTCGGCGGCTATGCTCCGCGTCTTGAAGATGCGTGCTGCCCACATCCACTTGTCTATTCTTGCCTCGCTCATTGCTTCTTGTGGTTGAATTGGTTCATAGTGATGTCCAAGCCTGCCAGGCAGAAGCTTTGGATGATTTCTCCGGCTGTCTTCAAGCGTTCGGGCATCAGCTTGTATTCTTCTTCGGTAAATGAACTCAACACATAGTCTATCTGCCCTCCGCGTGGGAAGTCGTTTCCGATGCCAAAGCGCAAACGGGCATATTCCTGGGTACCCAGCGTGGCAGCAATGTGTTTCAAGCCATTGTGGCCGCCATCGCTCCCTTTTCCTTTCAGGCGCAAGGTGCCAAAGGCCAGGGAGAGGTCGTCCACCACTACCAGTAAATTTTCCAAAGGGATGTTCTCTTTCTGCAGCCAATAGCGCACGGCGTTTCCGCTCAGGTTCATATAGGTGGAGGGCTTCAGCAACACGATTTGCCTGCCCTTCAGCGTGAAGCGGGCGGTGAATCCGTATCGCCCGTCGGTGAAAGTGGCACCGGTTTTTGCGGCCAAGGCATCCACGGTCATGAAGCCGATGTTGTGGCGCGTTTCGTGATATTCAGGGCCTATGTTGCCCAATCCTGCAATTAAATATTTCATAGTCGGCATGTCGGAAAATAAGAAACGCGAATTATCGCATTTGCGCTAACCCGCGTTTCTCGGTTTATGTTATTTGGAGACTTTCGTGTCGTCCGGTTTAGCTGTTGGCTGCGGCTGCGGCGGCTGCACCTCTTGCGGCGCGGGTCAACTTAACAGCACATACCACGGCATCCTTGGCGTTCAGCAGCTCCAAGCCTTCGTAGTTCAGTTCGCCAACCTTCACAGTCTTGCCCAATCCCAAGTGGGAAACATTGACCACCAGTCTTTCGGGGATGACGTTGTACAGGGCTTTTACTTTCAGCTTGCGCATCTGGAGGGAGAGTTTACCACCGGCCTTCACACCTTCTGCCAAGCCTTCCAACTGAACGGGCACTTCCATTACGATGGGTTTGGCCTCGTCGATTTCGTAGAAGTCCACGTGCAGGATGTTGTCCTTAACGGGGTGGAACTGGATGTCCTTCATGATGGCGTTGTACTTCTTGCCATCGATGACGAGGTCTACCACGTAGATGTGCGGGGTGTAAACCAAGTTACGCAGTCCTTCGTTCGTCACTGTGAAGTGAACGATTTCTTTTCCACCATACAATACGCAGGGTACTCCGTTGTTCTTACGGATGGCCTTCAAGGCTCTTGCCTGCTCCGAGGAGCGTTCTGCAATGGTTCTTGCAGTACCTTTTACTTCAATTGATTTCATGTCTTAAAAAAATTTTGTGTTACTCTAAAATTAAGTAGTTCATTTGCTTAATTCACCATCACACGATGCAACCTTGCCGGTTGCCTGATGCTGCAAAAAGCGGGTGCAAAAGTACGATTAATTTTTGAAACCGCCAAACTTGTCCGTTAAAAATCAATGTCGATGTTGATGGGATGGTTCAGCAGCGGGGTTTCTTCCGTAGTTTCCGGTTCCGCCTCGGCGTGTCCCTCGTTATCCTTGGCGAAAGCGTTGTCACCGCCCTGTTTTTCCCGGATGAAGCGTATGCTGTCTTGCAAGCTCTTCATAAACTTGTCGAAATCCTCTTGATACAGGAAAATCTTGTGCTTCTCGAAGTTCACCTGCGAGCCGTCGCCTTCGCCCGTGATGATTTTCTTGCTTTCGGTAATCGCCAGGAAGAGTTCGTCCTTCCGGTTCTTCTTCACGTCCAGGTAATAGATGCGCTTGCCCGCCTTGACGGCTTGGGAATACACGATGTCTTTGTCGCTTATGTCGGTTCCGTTTTTCTTTCTAAAATCTTCCATTTTTCGTTCGCATTTTTGAATCAAGGGCAAAATTGATGATTTTTTTTTATACTTACAAAGGAAAAATAAGGGATAATCGCCTTCTTATGCAAAAAAATGTATTTTGTTTGGGCAGGCTCGCTAAAAATGCCTACTTTTGCACCTCGTTAGAAAGAAAACCAGTATTAATCCTTAGTTTATGATTAACAGAGTTCTTATACGACTTAAGATTATTCAGATTGTCTATGCCTACTATCAGAATGGCAGCAAAAACTTGGATGCCGCAGAAAAAGAGTTGTTTTTCAGCCTTTCCAAGGCTTACGACCTTTATAATTATCTGTTGATGCTGATGATTGCAGTGACCAATTACGCGCAGAAGCGGATAGATGCGGGAAAATCAAAACTGGCTCCTACGACAGAGGAGTTGTATCCCAATATGAAATTTGTGGAAAATAAGTTCATTGCCCAGTTGGAAGTCAACGATCAGTTGGTGGACTTCATTGGCAACCAGAAACGCTCTTGGGACAATGACGAAGATTTCGTCAAGGCACTGTACGACCGGATTGTGGCTTCGGATATATATAAGGAATATATGGCATCGTCCGACAATTCCTACGACGCTGACCGCGAATTGTGGCGGAAGCTCTACAAGACTTTTGTCTTCAACAACGAAGACTTGGACGCTTTGCTGGAAGACCAAAGCCTGTATTGGAATGACGACAAGGAAGTGGTGGATACTTTTGTTTTGAAGACCATTAAGCGTTTCGACGAGAAGAACGGAGCCAAACAGCCCTTGTTGCCGGAGTTCAAGGACGAGGAAGACCGCGAGTTTGCCCGTCGTCTTTTCCGTCGTACGATATTGAATGCGGATTATTACCGCCACCTGATAAGCGAAAACACGCGCAATTGGGATTTGGACCGCGTCGCTTTCATGGATGTCATCGTGATGCAATGCGCTTTGGCCGAAATCCTGAGCTTCCCGAACATCCCCATCAGCGTTTCCCTGAATGAGTATGTGGACATCGCCAAGGTGTACAGCACGCCGAAGAGCGGCAGCTTTGTCAACGGCACGTTGGACGGAATAGTTAATCAATTAAAAAAAGATGGTAAGTTGACGAAAAACTGATATTTTTGTCGAGTATTAAACACTAAAAAACTGAATATTTTATGAATTTTCTGACAATCACTTTGTTGCAGGCTGCTCCTGCCGCAGGTCCTGACGGTAGCTTGATGTGGATTATGCTGATAGCTATGTTCGTTATCATTTATTTCTTCATGATCCGTCCTCAAAACAAGAAGCAAAAGGAGATTGCCAATTTCCGCAAATCCCTCCAGGTGAACCAGAAGGTAATCACTGCCGGCGGCATCCATGGCGTCATCAAGGAAATCAATGATGCTGACGTCATTCTTGAGATTGCTTCCAATGTGAAAATCCGCATAGACAAGAACTCTATCTTTGCTGCGGCTTCCGATGCCAACAGCACGCAGGCTGCTGCCAAATAAATCAACTTTTTGAGGGAGCAACGCCTATGTTCGATTATAAGAACATAAAGCCAGCCTGTATAAGGATAAAAAAGCAAGTGAAGGACTTCCTGCTCAGCGAAAAAAGCAGGGAGTTCTTCATTTTTTTGTTTTTCTTCTTTGTGGCGGGAGGATTTTGGTTGTTGCAGACGTTGAACAATGATTACGAGACGGAGTTCTCTGTGCCCGTCCGGCTTCGCAATGTGCCTGAGAACGTGGTCGTTACTTCCGAACCAGTCTCCAAACTGCGCGTCCGCGTCAAGGACAAAGGCACCGCCTTGCTCAACTATATGCTGGGGAAGAGCTTTTATCCCGTCAACATCGACTTCAAGGAATCCCAAGATGAGGGAAGCCGGGTGTGGCTCAACGCTTCCCACTTCAGCAAGGAGATAGCCAGCCAGCTGAAGTCTTCCACGCAACTCTTGTCCATCAAGCCGGACACGTTGGAGTATATCTATTCGACGGGTGTTTCCAAGCGGGTGCCTGTCAGGTTGCAGGGAGCAGTCAAGGCAGGACGCCAGTATTATTTTCCAGATACGCTTTTCCAACCCGATTCTGTCTTGGTATATGCACCGGAGAATATGCTGGACACGATTTCGGTGGCTTACACGCAATTTGTGAAGCTGGACAACGTGTCCGACACGGTGAGCAAGCATCTCCTCTTGCAGGCTTGCAAGGGCGTGAAGTTCGTCCCTCCTTCCATCCAGATGACCTTGCCGGTGGACATCTATACGGAAAAGACGGTGGAAGTGCCCTTGCATGGGATAAACTTCCCTGCCGACAAGATGTTGCGCGCTTTCCCCTCCAAGGTGCAAGTCACGTTTCAGGTGGGCGTGAGCCGTTTCCGACAAATCACTGCGGACGATTTCCACATCAACGTGTCTTACGAGGAACTGTTGAAACTGGGCGCCAATCCCTATACGGTGAAGCTCAGGAGCATCCCAGAGGGGGTGAGCCATGTGCGTTTCAATCCCGTACAGGTAGATTTTCTGATTGAACAAGTATCTTCTGACAATGGCTATTAGGATAGGCATAACCGGTGGCATAGGGAGCGGCAAGAGCGTGGTGTCCCGTTTGCTGGAGCTGATGGGCATCCCTGTCTACTTCACGGACAATGAGGCCAAACGCCTGATGCGTGACGATGCCCGCCTCCGTGGCGATTTGACCGCTTTGTTGGGCTCCGGAGTGTATCAGGACGGTGTGCTGAATAAGCCCATGCTGGCTTCGTACATCTTCGGTCATCCGGCGCACGCCCAGGCGGTGAATGCCATTGTCCATCCCCGTGTGCGCGATGACTTCAGATGCTGGGCGCAGAGGATGTCCGGCCATGAACTGGTGGCCATGGAGTCTGCCATCCTTCTCGAAGCCGGTTTTCGGGACGAGGTTGACGTCGTGGTCATGGTTTATGCTTCCCGTGAAGTCCGTATTGCCCGTGCCATGCGTCGGGATAATTCCTCGCGCGATAGTGTGGAAAAGCGCATAGACAGCCAGATGGATGACTGGGAGAAGCGGGTGCAGGCAGATTTTGTCCTCGTAAATGACGATGAAACCGCATTGTTGCCACAGGTTTTGAACCTGATTTCTTCCTTATCCCGAAATCATTGATTACCTTTGCGCCTCGTAAAAGAAAAACTATCAATAATCAAACAATTGAACCTATTATGTTGAAGACTGTTTTATCCATTACCGGTAAACCCGGTTTGTATAAGCTCGTTTCCCGTGGAAAGAATATGCTGATTGTGGAATCGCTGGGCGACAAGAAGCGTTTTCCCGCATACGGCAACGAGAAAATAATTTCTTTGGGCGATATATCCATGTATACGGATGAAGACGACATCCCCTTGTCCGAGGTGTTCGCCTCCATGAAGAAGAAGGAGAACGGAGCAGCTGTGGCCTTGGATGTGAAGAAAGCTTCCGCTGAAGATTTGTTTGCCTACCTGGCTGAAGTGTTGCCGGATTTTGACCGCGACCGCGTGCATGCTTCCGATGTCAAGAAGTTGATTTCCTGGTATAACCTGTTGGTGGCAAGCGGCATGACTGACTTTGAAGAGAAAACGGAGGAAGAAGCCGCCGAGGATGTTCCCGAGACCGGCAAGGACACCGGAAAATAATATCTTTGTTCCTATAACAAGCCGGGCAAGAATGCAGGTGGTTTATTCCTGTATTCTTGCCCGGTTTTGTAATATCCCTCTTTACGTCTCCAAAGTCCCTCTTTAGGACGCTAAAATCCCTCTTTAGGAGTTGCCAAGTGGGTGTTTATTTTTCTTCTTCCGTTTCTTCCTTCACTACAAGCAGTTTGTCCACGCGGCCACGGTCCATGTCCACGACCTCGAACTTCAGGTTCTGGTAGTTGAACAGGTCGCCTGCCTTGGGCACCCGGCCGATGAGGAACATGGCCAATCCGCTCAGGGTGGTGAAGTCCTCTTCCTTCAGGTCGTCATAGTTCATGATGCCCATGGCTTCCATGAAGTCGTCCAGATTCATCGAACCTTCCACCAACAGGGAACCGTCTTGGCGCGGCACGATTTCCTCTTCCTCTATTTCATTCTCTTCCAGGATGTCGCCGAAGATGCTCTCGGTCAGGTCGTGCAGGGTGATGATGCCTTGCGTGCTGCCGTATTCGTCCACTACGACGCCGAACTTGTTCTTGTTCTTCTTGAAAAGTTCCAATACCTTCTTGGCATACAGGCTCTCCGGGATGAACAGGGGCGGGCGGGCAATGCTGCGCAGGTCGAAGGGCTGGTTGCTGCCCAGCATGATGATGATGTCCTTCACCGACACCACGCCTATCACCTCGTCCTTGCCGTTTTCCACCAGCAGGTACTTGCTGAAGTGCTGCTCGCGGATGATGCGCAACACGTCTTCGCGGCTGTCGTCGGGGTGCATCACAACGATGTCTCGACGGTAGGTCATCAGGTCGTTGGCGCGCTTGTCCGAGAAGCGGAACACGTCGCGCAGCATTTCTGTTTCGTCTTTGTCTATGACGCCTTGCTCAGAACTTTGGTGCAGGATCATTTTCAGTTCTTCCTGAGTCATTTGGCGTTCCGAGCCTTCTTCGAGGCCAATCAGCTTGTTGACCAGTTTGGTGGAGGCGCTGAGCAGGCAAACGAAAGGGTAGGAGATGTTTTTGACGGCAATCATCAGCGGGCTGAGCCGCGTGGCCCACTTCTCCGGGTCGCTCAAGGCGATGGATTTGGGGACCAGTTCGCCCACGATGAGCGACAGGTAGGTGATGAGCACGACTATTGTCGACACAGCCAGTGTATGGGCGTAGGGAGCCAGCCAAGGAACCAACAAGAACAAGGGTTCTATTTTGTCGGACAAGGTGGCGCCACCGTATGCGCCGGACACAATGCCGATGAGAGTGATGCCGATTTGGATGGTTGAAAGAAATTTCTCGGGTTCTTCCAATTGTTTCAGCACGCCTTTGGCTCTTTTGTTGCCTTTGCCGACCATGGTCTCCAAGCGTGCTTTGCTGGCCGATACCAGCGCTAATTCGTACATGGCAAAAACGCCGTTAAGGAGTAATAAAAGTAGAATAATAAAAAATTCCATAAAGGGGTTTAATGGTTTCAAGTGCAAACATACGAAAATTGTTGGAATTATCCGCTATGAATGGTCAAAACGATGTAAATAACTTGAGTTCGATATAAGGATTAAAATGATGTTTGAAAATTAGGAGCATAGCGATGTTAATCCCGGCGTGTAACTGTCCTTGCTATGAATGGTGTATTTGAATTGTAGAAAAAATCAAACATATCAAAGTATTAATAATAAATAATCTATACATAGTTCTCATATGCTTTCTCTCTGTTCGCTTTCGGACCATTATAACACTCTTTCTGGAAGAGACATGAAACGGAGGGATAACGGAGGGATAACGAAGGGATAACGGAGGGATAAGAGAAAGATGGCGGATGAAAAAATAAAAATTAGCCCATTTCCTGCATTCTCAGGGCCTTTGACGGGCGGATGACTACCTAAAAAGGCTTCTGTCGCCCAGGCGGGTGGAAAATGTGGGGAGCGTCCTGCAAGGAGGATGTTGGCTGTATAGGTTAGGGAACTTGGATGAATATGTAATTAATCATTAATCTTATATACGGTAAGATATTGTTATAAATGAATGATAGGAACCCGCCATTGACCTATGTTTTGTCAGGGGTGGATAACTTTCGATGTTTTATAGCAAGAATGGACTTGGAAGGGAAACGGCAGTTTTTTGTACCTTTGCAAAAAGAATGAGTTTATGGAAAACATTATCAGAAAAATAAGGACGTATTATCCGGTTTCGGATGAAGCATTGAAAGCATTGGTGTGTCTTTTTGAGAGACTTAGAAACTGTTTTGAATTAATTCAAGAAAAATGTTATAGGTCTCCATAAAATTAGAAATCAGCCGGTCAATTGGAAAAATGTTATATCTTTAAAGGTACCAAACAATAAAGTTATGACACACTATCCAA
>DXCV01000054.1 GCA_019115825.1 Candidatus Bacteroides pullicola | reverse complement strand
TGGCGGGCTCGGGCGACTTGGTGCTTGGCGGACAAGCGGATGAAGCGCAATACAGCGTGGCGGGCTCAGGCGACTTGACTGCCTCCGGCCTGAAAGTGAAGAGCGTCAATGCCTCCGTGGCAGGTTCGGGCGACATCACCTGTCATGCCACCGACTACCTGAAAGCCCGCACCACCGGCAGCGGCAGCATCGGCTACAAGGGTAAACCCAAGGAACTGGACCTGCCCAAGAAGAACATTTACGAACTCTGACAAATTCTCTCTTAACACAACGCATACGCTGTCTCTGTGAGGAGATGGTGCTTTGCAACCGGGTAGGAGGAAAACGAAACCGTTTTCTTCCTACTTTTTTCCCTTCTATCCCCCTTGTTTCGCCACTACATGTCCAATCTCATGAAGTGGGGAAATAGTGGGGAGGAATTGGGGAGGAATTGGGCAGGAATTGGGGAGGTAGTAGAAAAAGTCCGATTACATCCAAACAAAAGGGACGCTGCTCACGCAGTGTCCCTTTTTATGTTAGTTTTTTCATAAGATTTTGAGAGAATTGAAACTTCACAGCCTCAATAGTCCTAATAAAGCACACTAACTATATTTTTAAAGCAAATGAAAATGTTATATGAAACGCAAATGAAAAAGAATTCAATGTTTGGTGAACGGCTCCACCGGTTGCTCGACGCCTTTCAGACTGTCCAGCTTCTGCTTCTCTGCCGCCACATCCGGAACCTCGCCCGACAATGCCACCGACGGGGTTGAAATCTGGCGGCCGATAGTGTCGCCGATAGTCACCTCCTTCACATCGGCGAAGAACGAGCGTTGCACCACGCCGCCCAGCCCCACCACCACGGCTACTACAGCCACGGCCTTGAACAAAGGCAGGAAGCGGGACGTCAGCGTGACGCGCTTGGCCTTCACCACCGGAACGCCGGCCGCAGCCAATACCCGGGCATCGAAATCCTCGTCCAGGCCTTCTTCGCGGCATTCGTCCGCATAGGCGAACCAAGCCTTGTAGCGGCACAAGTGGGCGGGGACGTCCGCGCTGCTGAAGAATGCGCGCAACCGCGCCTCTTCTTCCACGGACGTCTCGCACAGCCAGTAACGCTGCAAGAGTTCTTCTATATGCTTGTCAGAGTCCATAATTCTCTATATTCATAAATTGTTGTTTCACCTTCTGCCGTGCCCGGAACAGGTTCACCTTGACTTGCTCTTCGGTGATGCCCATGACCTCGGCAATTTCCTTGTAACTTTTCTCCTCCACGTCCCGCAACTGCAACACCGTGCGCTGCTTCTCGGGCAGGGCGGCTATCAGACGGCGGAGCAGTTGTATCTGTTCCTTGTCCACCAGCCGTTCGTGGGGTTCCGAAGTGTCGGGCGCCTGCTCGGCTTCCGCGGTCAGTTCCACGGTGCGGGCATCCATCCGTTCACTGCGGTCAATGGCCAGATTCCTCGCCACCGTCAGACAATACGCCTCGACGGAAGAAAATGTGGCCCATTCGTCACGCTTGCTCCACACCCGAATCATCGTCTCCTGCACAATGTCTTCTGCTTCAGCCCGGTCGAATGTAATCCGCAAGGCCAGCCGGAAGAGTTTGTCTTTCAGCGGAAGGATGTCACGACGGAAATCGAGTGCTTGCATTTCTATTAGGAATGACGGTTGAACAAGGACAAAGTTACAAGAGTCTTTTGCTATTTTACATTTATTAGGACTATAGGACTGCTTATTCTCTCAGGATGCGCGTCCCGCCGCTGCCGATGGCGGCTGCCGAAGTGATGACTACCTCGGCGACGCCTGCATTCAAGGCTTCGAATGCATTCTCCAGCTTGGGAATCATGCCGCCTTGTATGGTGCCGTCGGCTACATATTGGCGGAAGTCGGCAGGCTTAATGACAGGGATGACGCTGTCTTCATCGTTCTCGTCGCGCAAGACGCCTTTCTTTTCGAAACAATAGACCAGTGTGACATTGAAGCGGGAAGCCAAGCCTTTGGCCGTCTCGCCCGCAATCGTGTCGGCGTTGGTGTTCAGGATATGCCCCTCGCCATCGTGCGTCAACGGTGCCATGACCGGCACGACGCCACGCCCGATGAGGTCGCCCAGCAGACTGCCGTCCACCTGCTTCACGTCGCCTACAAAGCCATAGTCCACGCCGTCCTTCACGGGACGCTTGGCGGAGCGCATGACGTTCATGTCTGCACCCGTCAGTCCCAACGCATTGACGCCGCGGGCTTGCAGGCCGGCCACGATGTTCTTGTTCACCAGGCCGCCGTAGACCATCGTCACGATTTGCAGCATATCGGCATCGGTGATGCGGCGTCCGTTCACCATCCGGCTCTCGATGCCCAGGCGGGCAGCCAGTTTGGTGGCCGAACGTCCGCCCCCGTGCACCAGCGCTTTATATCCTTGTATGGCGGCAAAGTCGTCCAGCAATCTGCTGAGCGTGGCTTCTTCTTCCACAATCTTGCCGCCAACCTTGATGACTGTCAGTTTCTCCATCTTATGAAGTTCGTTTTATTCCAAATAAGTGTAACCGTAAAGTCCCGAACGATAGTTGGTCAGGAACTCCTTGCCTTCTTCCAGCGTAATCTTGCCCTCTTTGACGGATTGGCTCACCCACGTCTCCAGCTTGCTCACCAGCCGTTTGGCATTATACTGCACGTAATCCAGCACTTCGGCCACCGTCTCGCCGTCTATCTGCTGGTCGATGGTGTAGCCCTTGCTGTTGACGGAGATGTGCACGGCATTGGTATCGCCGAAGAGGTTGTGCATATCGCCCAGAATCTCCTGATAAGCTCCCACGAGGAAGACGGCGAGGTAATATGGCTCCTTGTCGCGCAGCGAGTGTACGGGCAGGGTGCTGACATCGGGACGCGAAGTGACAAAGTTGGCAATCTTGCCGTCCGAGTCGCACGTCATGTCCTGCAACGTAGCCTCGCGGTCGGGCTTCTCGTCCAGACGCTGGATGGGCATGATGGGGAACAGTTGGTCGATGGCCCACGAGTCGGGCAAGGACTGGAAAAGCGAGAAATTGCAGAAATATTTATCGGCCAGCAGCTTGCTGAGCTTGCGGAACTCCTCGGGACAATGCTTCATGTTGCTGGCAATGGAATTGATTTCACGGCAGATGCTCCAATACAGCTTTTCTATCTGCGCCCGCGTGTTCAGGTCCACGATGCCGTGGCTGAAGAGGTCGAGCGCCTCCTCGCGTATCTGCTGCGCATCGTGCCACGGCTCCAGCATACTGCGTTGGTTCAGGTTGTCCCATATCTGGTAAAGCTCTTTCACCAGCTCATGGGCATTCTCGTCGGGCTCCCAATTATCGTCCATCTCCGGCAGGGAGGCAGTCTCCAGCACCTCGATGATGAGTACGGAGTGATGAGCCGTCAGGCTGCGGCCTGTCTCGGTGATGATGTTGGGGTGGGGGAAGCCGTGTTTGTCCGCCGCATCCACGAAGGTGGACACTACGTCGTTGACATATTCCTGGATGGAGTAGTTCACGGAGCTTTCGCTGCTGCTGGAGCGCGTGCCGTCATAGTCCACGCCCATGCCGCCGCCTGTGTCCACGAACTCCAGGTTGAAGCCCATCTTGTTGAGCTGCACATAGAATTGGGAAGCTTCGCGCAGGGCGTTTTTGATGCGGCGTATCTTGGTGATTTGGCTGCCGATATGGAAGTGAATCAGCTTCAGGCAATCCTTCATGTCCTTCTTCTCCAAGAAGTCCAAGGCTTCGAGCAGCTCGCTGGATGTCAGTCCGAACTTGCTGGCGTCGCCTCCGCTTTCTTCCCACTTGCCGCTGCCGCTGGAGGCCAGCTTGATGCGGATGCCGATATTGGGGCGCACTTTCAGTTGCTTGGCAATGCGTGCAATGAGGTTCAGCTCGTTCAGCTTCTCCACTACGAGGAAGATGCGTTTGCCCATCTTCTGCGTCAGCAAGGCCAGTTCGATAAAATCCTCGTCTTTGTAGCCGTTGCACACCACCAATGAATCCGGGTCGGTGTTCAATCCGATGACGGCATGAAGCTCAGGCTTCGAGCCTGCCTCCAGCCCCAGGTTGAACTTCTTGCCGTGGGTAATCATCTCCTCCACCACGGGGCGCATCTGATTGGCCTTGATGGGATAGATGATGAAATTCTCGCCTTTGTAGCCATACTCCACAGCCGCCTTCTGGAAACAGCAAGAGATTTTCTCGATGCGGTTGTCCAGGATGTCGGGGAATCGCAGCAGCATGGGAGCCGTTACATCGCGCAGCTGGAGTTCGTCCACCAGTTCCTTCAAGTCGATGGCCACGCCATCCTTGCGCGGAGTCACGATAACATGTCCTTTCTCGTTGATGCCAAAGTAGGAAGTGCCCCAACCGGTGATGTTGTACAGCTCTTCCGAGTCTTCAATGCGCCATTTTCTCATTTCCTATTACTTTGTCGATTTCTAAGTTATACAGTTTGTCGGCAAAGGTACGCATTTGTAAGAAGATGGGAAAGAGGTAGGGGCATTTTGTTGATTCATAAGAGCTCAATTCGTCCAGAAACAAGCTCATTTGGATTTTTGGCTAAGTAATAAGCCTCAAAGCCTTCGCTTTCGCGAACAAAAGGCATATATTTTGCGTTGGATTGATATACGCTGCTCTGCGGCGTTGGCAAGGAAGACTTTGAAGCCAGAAAATAAGTAGGAGCAAAAACAGCGGTTGGCTGCGGGGAAGCGTCCCGGCAAGCCAACCGCTGTTCTGGCCGTATGCTTAGGCCGATTTCTTTTCTTTCACGTCGCTGCTGGCTTCCACCACGTTCACTACGTAATCGCCCAGCTTCTCGCACTCGCCGATGATGTCCATGTAGTAGACGCCCATCTGGTAGCTGTACCGCTTGTTGTTGACGTCCACGATGTTCTGGTTCTTCAGTTGGTTGCGGTAGTTGTTGATCTCGTTCTCCAGGTTGAAGGAGCGGTTGACGTCCACCTGGGCGTGTTCCGTGCGCTCCACCACGGCAATCATCTGTGCCAAGGCATCGTCCACCAGCTTCATCATCGTGTGGATATGCTCGTATTGTTTTTCGGTGAAGTCTTCGTCCGACTGGCGTTTGCGGTTGATGGTGCGTGCCAGGTTGTAGCAACTGTCGCCGATGCTTTCGATTTCCGTCACTTCGCGCAGCATATCCCGTATCTGCAACTTACTTTCCGAACTCAGGCGGCCTTCGGATACCTTGTTCAGGTAATTGGCAATCTCCAACTCCATGCTGTCGCTGATGTTCTCGTACTTCTCTATGCGGCTGAACAGCTTGTTGAAGTCATCGCCTTTCTCCGTGTGTAGCAAGTCGCGCACCATGCCGAACATACGGTGGATGCGCTCGGCAAACAGATGGATTTCCTTGCTGGCCTGCAGGATGGACAACTCGGAGGTGGACAACATGCCGCCCGTGATGAAACGCAAGCGGTATTCCTCGTCCTGTTCCTTCTGCGGGATGAGCATGCAGACCGTCCGCTCAATGAACTTCACGAACCAAATCAGCACCAGGACGTTGCAGACATTGAACGCCGTGTGGAAAGCGGACAGCATGTAAGGCACGGACACGGACATCTCCGTGACGCCCATCACATTCTCCACGAACCAGGATACGGCACCCGTGAAGAAGGGGAACACGCACAGCACCCAGATGACGCCAAACACATTGAACACCAAGTGGGCCAGAGCCGCCCGCCGCGCCTGCGTGTTGCCTGTCAGGGCTGCCAGATTGGCCGTGATGGTCGTGCCGATGTTCTCACCCAACACCAAGGCGGCGCCCAGCTCGAAACTGATCCAGCCATTGGCACACATGATGAGCGTGATGGCCATCGTCGCCGAGGATGCCTGCACGATCATGGTCAGTACCGTACCGATGAGCACGAACAGCAGCACCGAGCCGAAGCCCATGTCCGTGTAGTCCTGCACAAAGGCCAGCATCTCGGGATTCTTGCTCAGATCCGGCGCATTGGCCTGGAGCATGGAGAGACCCATGAAGAGGAAAGAGAAACCGAAGATGAACTCGCCGACAGACTTGCGCGAACTCTTTTGCGAGAAAATCAGCAGGATGCCGAAAGCCAGCAGGGGCAAGGCAAAGGCCGAAACATCCACCTGGAAGCCCAAAGCCGAGATAATCCACGCTGTCACCGTCGTACCGATATTGGCACCCATGATGACGCTGATGGACTGTGCCAGGGTCAGCAGGCCCGCATTGACGAAACTCACCACCATCACCGTGGTGGCCGAAGAAGATTGTACCAGGGCCGTTATCAGCGAACCCGTCAGGACGCCCGTCACGCGGTTGGTCGTCATCACCGTCAGGATTTTGCGCAGGCGGTCGCCCGCGAACTTTTGCAATCCTTCGCTCATGATCTTCATGCCATAGAGGAACAAGGCAAGCGAACCGAGCAACTTTAACAAATCATAAAAAGAATATTCCATCTATAATTATTTAATGGGTTTCTTTGCGGCCTGTGTTTTTCGCCTTATCTTTAAGGGGTGAAACCTAATAAAAAGAGGAAGGATGAAACACATGTTACAAATTTGTTGCAAAAATAATAATATTTCCAAAGAATTTCCCATTGGGAGCACACTTTTGGAAATTTATCAGGGCTTAAACCTCGATTTTCCTTATCAGGTGGTCAGTGCCAAGGTCAATAACCGTTCGGAAGGGCTCAATTTCAGGGTCTACAACAACAAGGACGTAGAGTTTCTCGATGTGCGCGACCCTTCGGGCATGCGCACCTATGTCCGTTCGCTCTGCTTCATCCTCTACAAAGCCGTTCATGAGCTTTTCCCGCAAGGCAAACTCTACGTGGAGCACCCCGTCTCCAAGGGTTACTTCTGCAACCTGCGCATCGGGCGTCCCATCGAACTGGCCGACGTCACCGCCATCAAACGGCGGATGCAGGAAATCATTGCCGCCGATATCCCTTTCCACCGCACCGAATGCCACACGGCCGAAGCTGTGCGCATCTTCAGCGAGCGGGGTATGAACGACAAGGTGAAGCTGCTGGAAACCTCCGGCTCGCTCTACACCTTTTATTATACGTTGGACGACACGGTGGACTATTACTACGGCAACCTCTTGCCCAGCGCCGGATTCATTTACCTCTTCGACCTTGTGAAATACTACGATGGTCTTTTGCTTCGCGTCCCCAACAAACAGAACCCGCTGGTGCTGGACGAGATGGTGAAGCAGGAGAAGATGCTGGATATCTTCAAGGAACATTTGCGTTGGAACCACATCATGGGACTGAGCAATGTGGGCGATTTCAACCTGGCTTGCCAAAAGGGACTGGCCACCGACCTCATCAAAGTGGCCGAAGCCTTGCAGGAGAAGAAAATCGCCCAGATAGCCGACGAAATCTACCGCCGCTGCCAGGCCGACTGCGGGCAAGGCCGCCTGGTGCTGATAGCCGGTCCTTCGTCGTCCGGCAAGACCACGTTCAGCAAGCGCCTCTCCATCCAGCTGATGACCAACGGCCTGCGGCCTTACCCCATCTCCTTGGACGATTACTTTGTGGACCGCGACAAGACCCCCAAGGACGAGCACGGCAACTATGACTACGAATCGCTCTACGCCCTCGACCTCAAACTCTTCAACGAGCAACTGCGTGCCCTGCTCAACGGCGAGGAGGTGGAACTGCCGCGCTACAACTTCATGACCGGCAAGCAGGAGTTCCGCGGCGAGAAGCTGCGCCTCGACCGCAACACCGTGCTCATCCTGGAAGGCATACACGCCCTGAACCCCGAGCTGACGCCTCAAATCCCCGACGACAAAAAGTTCAAGATCTATGTCTCCGCCCTGACCACCATTTCGCTGGACGACCACAACTGGATTCCCACGACAGACAACCGCCTGCTGCGCCGCATCATCCGCGACTTCAACTACCGCGGCTGCTCAGCACGCGAGACCATCTCGCGCTGGCCCAGCGTACGTGCCGGCGAGGACAAGTGGATTTTCCCCTACCAGGAGAATGCCGACGTGATGTTCAATTCCGCCCTGCTGTTCGAGTTTGCCGTCTTGCGCTACCACGCCGAACCCATCCTGAACAGCGTGCCGCGCAACTGCCCGGAGTATGCCGAGGCCTACCGCCTGCTGAAGTTCATCCAGTACTTCACGCCGCTGCAGGACAAAGAAATCCCGCCCACGTCGCTCTTGCGCGAGTTCCTGGGCGGGAGCAGCTTCAACTACTGACGGTGGGCGCATCCCCTCTGCCGGGCGGGCCGGTTCTTACAATGTCCGGTCGTCTGTCCGGCCGGGTTGGGAGGTGGCCTCGTGTTTGTTCTTGAGATTCAGCTCTATCACAAAGGAGACGAGCAGGCCTACGCCGCCCATCAGCAAGATGCAGGCTCCGTAGATGGTGCTCACTAAATCAACGGGGCCACCGTAAGAAATCCTCGTGTCGGGAAACGAGGGGATGGTCGCGCTGCAAATCCAGTATCCCATCAGTATGCCCAGCCCGATGCCCACCAGCAGGCATCCCCACTTCAGGGGCGAGAAAGAGAGCCGGAGGTTCAGGCCGTAAAACGATTGGGGGAACGCAGGAAGATGCAGGTCTGCCATGCGCTCAATCAACGTTAACCGCTCGCGGCGACACACGAACAGTTCGAACAGTTTGTAAACTCCCAAGGTGATGATACCTACTACCAGTATCGGCGTTAGAAATCTAAACATAACATTTGTTGTTTTTAAGTGGTTAGTCAATCAATTCGTCTGTACCCGTTAGACGCGGCTTTGCACGCAAGGTTACACCCGGCGGGGAGAAAATCACATTTTTACCGCTTCTCCTTGTCACTCTCCTTGTAACCTTTTTGATCTGCCCGCGTCTAACAGTTGACTGACGAGACATGACGACCACAGATGAAGCACATATCATCTTGCGCATTCTGGACGGCGAGACCGCCCTGTATGAGCATTTCCTCCGCTGCTATGGCAAGGAGGTGTTCAGCCTCGTTGTCCGCATCGTGGGCAATCGCGAGGATGCCGAGGAACTGACCCAGGATGTGTTTCTGAAAGCCTTCGAGAAGCTTTCGACTTTTCAAGGGCGAAGCAGCTTCTCCACGTGGATTTGCGCCATAGCCTACCGCACGGCCGTGTCCGAAGCCCGAAGACGAACACACGACGAGCATGTGATGGACGACCACGAACTGGCCTCCCTGAGCGACACCTTGGTGGATGAAGCCCTGAACGACACCGACGAGACACGGCTCGCCCTGCTGCGGCAGGCCATCCCGCGGCTTGAGGCAGAGGAACAGGCTCTCATCACGCTGTTCTACCGCGAGGAAAAGTCCTTGCAGGAAATGACGCAGATAACAGGCTTGACGGTGGGCAACCTGAAAGTGAAATTGCACCGCATACGCAAGAAACTATATGTACTCATGAAGCAAGAAGAGGAGAAATCACTATGAACCAACCCAAAGACAACGCCTTGAGAGAAGCCCTGCGGGAGGAGACGGACTTCCGCCTGTCGCCCAACTTCTGTTCCCGCACCTTGCAACGGGTGGAAAAACTGGCCCGCAAGCGCAGGCGGCAGCAGGAACGACGCCTGTTTTGGGTCACCGTGGCCGCCTCGGTGGCATTGGCCGCAGGTTGTGCGGTCACGCTGTACATCTGTTGCGGCCATACGCTGTGGCAGGCGTTCAAGGCAATGGCGGACAGCTTCCGGGAGCTCGACCTCTTCCCTTATCTGAACATCGGGCTGCTGACCCTCCTCTTGCTGGGGTTCGACCTCGGGATGCGACACTGTTACCATGTCTGGAAGAGCAGGCGCAAAGGCTGAATCCCCCCAATATATGCTTTGACACCCCCTGCGCTACCGCATCGAGCGCCGGGGAGTGTAGCACTCTCAATCCCGGCCGAGCTCCCCCCGCCGGATGGCATCCATCACATTGGCGGGCGCCCGCTGGGCCATATACTCCCGCTTCATGTAGTCCATGTAGGGCGCCACGTGCTCGAAGTAGCGGCGATACCCGGCGCAGAGGTAGTTCAGCCCGGGTTCGCCGTCGGCCGTGCGGGCAAAGCGGTTCTTGGGGCACTCCCCGTTGCAGGCGAAGAGCCAGGGGCACTCCCGGCACTGGCGGGGCAGGCGGTCCTGCTTGTCCTGGCCGAACTTTAGTTGGCGCTCGCTGTACATCATCTCCACCAGCGTCTGCTTGTGGATATTACCCAGCTTGTATTGCGGGAAGACGAAGTGGTCGCACGCATAGACGTCGCCGTTGAACTCCATCACTCCGGCGTGGCCGCACGTCTTGGCCATGGAGCAGACGCCGGGCTGTTCGCCCACCCAGTTGGCCAGCGTCGCGTCGAAGATTTGTACGAACACCTGTCCTACGTCCTGCCGCACCCACTCGTCGAACAGCGCGCAGAGGAACGAGCCCCACTGCTCGGGCGAGACGGAGAAGTCGGCCAGCCGCATCCCGTTGTCCTCGTCCACGGCGGCCAGGTGGCGTCCGTCCGCATGGGGCAGGATGCGCTCCACGATGGGTGCGAACTGGATGTAGCGGCAACCTATCTGCTTGAAAAAGCGGTAGAACTCCAGCGGATAGTCGGCATTGAAATCGTTCACCACGGCCATGGCGTTCCACTCCACGCCGTGCTTGTTCAGCAACTCGATGCCGTGCATCACCTTGACGAACGAGGGGCGGCCCTGCTTGTTCTTGCGGTACTCGTCGTGAAACTCCTGCGGCCCGTCGATGCTGATGCCCACCAGCCAGTTGTTTTCCTTGAAGAAGCGGCACCACTCGTCCGTCAGCATCGTGCCGTTGGTCTGTATGCAGTTCTCGAT
>DXCV01000053.1 GCA_019115825.1 Candidatus Bacteroides pullicola | reverse complement strand
CAAGGTGGGCAGCAACGTGCTGACCCGTCCGGACGGCACGTTGCTGCCCACCTTGACGGTGATTCGGCGGTAAGGCTGTTGCTGTTCCATGGTCGTCATTCGCCCAAAGTCTGCTTGCTGCGTTCGCGAATCACCTCCATGGCCGGCTCAAAGTCCGCCTCATTGACCAGCACCTTGACACTGATGGCCGTTTCGGGCAAGACCACGTTCACCACCTGCCCGTCCTTGACGGTTGCCAAGATGCCCCGGTCGTTCAACAAGCCTTTCACCAATTCGGCTTCCCATAGCGAGCCCTTGAATACCTCCACGAGCTTGCTCTTGTCTTCTGCTTCTTTCATATCGGTTGTGTTTTTAGGGGTTAATGCCCTACAAAGTTAGGGATTTATCCCATACGCCCAACACACGGGAAGAGAAAAATAGAGAAAATTTGCGGTACGATTAAAACTTGCACCGCAGCTCCACCCCCGCCTGCAACGGACGACCACGCTGCATGAACTTGCTGCCCATGCTCTCGAAGTAGAACGAAGCATAATCCTTGTCCAGGGCGTTGCGCACCCAGAGTGCGACAGCGCCCTGTCCTTTTTCCAAGCTGAGGCGGGCGTTGAGCGTGCCGTAGAAGGGCTGGGAAGCGGTGTTGTCCTCCGTCCAATAGATACGGCCCGCGGCGTTGTAGTCGGCATTGAGACGGATATGGTCGAACCAACGGCGCGGCGCAAGGGTGAAGACGTACTCGCCGCCGACGTTCAGCGTGTGACGGGGAATGAAGGGGACAACACGACCGCGATAGTCCACCGCCTCGCCGTCGGCATTCACCGTCTGATAATCGCGGAAGGTAGCGTAAGTGTAGCCATAGCCGACGTTCAGCGCGAGGGCATCAGTCAGGCGGGCGACGATGGCAGCCTCGGCACCCACGCTGCGGCTGCGTCCGGCGTTGCGGGTGACGCGGCCCATGCCGTTGGCGGAGAATTGGGAAACCTGCTGATCGCGGGTATTCATCAAGAAGGCGGCCAAATCAGCGGTGAGGCGGTCCTGCCACAGGGTGAGGTGCGTGCCCGCCTCGTAGCTCCACGTATATTCGGGACGGTAGAGGGCGGTGCCTTCCACGTCCACCTCGACTTCGGGCATCATGGCCGACACCATGGAAGAGATGGGCGCCAAGGCTTCGCTCTGCTCCATGGCGGTCTTCATGACATTGATGAAGTTGGACTGCACCAAGTCACTAAACATCTGGATATTGTAGCCGCCGGAGCGATAACCCTTGGCCACGGTGACGTAGGCATTGTTGCCCTGCCGCCATTCATACTCCACGGAAAACTTGGGGAGCAGTTGTAGGTAGTCGTGCTTCATCTTTCCCGTTAAGGCAGACAAAGCCTGCATATCATTGTCCTCCAGCTGCATCGGTCCCATGGCAAAGGAGAAGCCGAAGCGCATCGGGTCGCTGGCTGAGTTATAGTCCAACCACATCTGTTCGTAGTCCAAGCGCAGGCCGGCACTGACAGAGAGGCCGGGAATGAGGAAATCGTTCCACGTGCTTTGGTGGTAGACGGCCGCACTCATCTGCGGCGTGGAGAAGTCGCCGCCTATCAGCAGGTCGTCGTTGTGGATGCTCAACGCCATCTTCGGAGCTTGGGGCGACGAGGGAAAGGCGGCGTTGGCGTTACCCTCTATCAGTTCCTCGATGCCCTGCCGCTTGAAGAGGACGGGCGCGGAGGTCTTGAGCCATTGGTAGAAGCCAAAAGCGCCCGTGGTCCACTGCCACGACTTGCCGGGCTTGGACTTGAGCACAATCTCCTCACTGAGGGTGTTGGAGCGTTGCTTCTGCACGAGGGTAAAGATGTCGCGGGGCGTGAAGTCTTGGTCCATGGCCATGCGGTCGTTCAAGTGCTGGTAGCCGGTGATGAAGCTGGCGGTGAAGGCTGGTGCCTGCCACTCGATGTTCAGCCCACCGTTCAGCAAGCCGCGCCGATATCCGCTGGGGTCATTGTAGGCGATGCGCCCCACGTAGTCCGACAAGGCGGGTTGCTCGTCGGCGGGAAAGACGGCACCCATATAATAATAAGGATAGCCGCCTTGGTCGCTGTATTCGTAGTTGATGTTCGCGTCAATCTTCAAGTTGTCTTGGGGCAGGAACATGGCGTGCAGCCGTCCGCCGCCCGCGTCGCTGCGGTCCATGCGTTCATCGCCTTTATAGCTGTTCTTGAAGAAGCCGCCCCCATGCTCATAGAAGCCTCCGGCGGAGAAGGCAAAGCGGCTGGAGATGCGGTGATAATGGGTCAGCGAGGCGTTGTAGTCGCCATAAGTAGCCGCGCCGAGACGAATGTCCGTGCCTTGGTAGGTGAAGGGCGACTTGGTTTGCACCTTGATGAGACCGCCCATGGTGTTGCGCCCATACAGCAGGCTCTGGGGACCACGGAGCACCTCAATCTGCTCGATGTCCGCATAGTTGAAGTCGAAGGCGGACTTATCTATATAAGGTATATTGTCCACATACAGCCCCACGGCAGGGGTATTGATGCGCGAACCGATGCCGCGGATATAGACGGCGGTGGTCAGCCGTGAGCCGTAGTCAGGAATAAACAAGTTGGGCACCAGCGAGGTGAGGCTCTTGATGCCGGTCACCTGCTTGGCACGCATCGCCGACTGGGTCAGACGACTGGAGGCTATCGGCAGTTCGCGCAAGGCACGGTTTTCCTTGGGGGTGGCCACCACGACTACCTCGTCCATTTGCACAGTGCGCAGAGTATCTATATCTTCCGCCATCAACGGCGATGCCATCAAAAGGGCTGCAAGGAGTAGTTGTATCTTCATATAAAAGGGGATTTCCTAAAAACGGCTGCAAAGTAACAGCGTTTCCGGCGGACGTGCAACCCTCATTTATGAGGATTCTCACACCTGGTCGGCCTCCACATAGCCGTGCATCACGGCATAGATGGTCAGACCCGGCACGGACTTGATGCCCAGCTTTTCGGTGATGTTCTTGCGGTGGCTGATGACGGTGGTCAGACTGATGTGGAGACGGTCGGCTATCTCCTTGTTGATAAGACCACGGACCACAAGGCGCAGCACTTCGACCTCGCGGGCAGACAACTCATGCCCGTCTTCTGGGAAGGCGGCCATCGGACGGAGCGTCTCGTCCGCCTCGGGATGACCGTGCCGATGGCCAAAGCGGTGCAACTGCAGGATACTCCGCACCAAGCCTTTCTCATCCTGGCTGATGTTCAACGTCTTCATGCCCGACAGTTGGGGCAGGTTGTCGTTGCCGGCCAGGACTATGGTCTTGGTAGCGCGTTGCAGGAAGAAAGCCGTGTGCTCGAAGAAGATTTGTGCCGAGACGAAATAGTGCACATACATGTCCGGCGTGTCGTCCGTCAGTTCGGCGAAGGAGCGAAACGAACGGATGACCGCCTGGGGGATGATTTCCTCCAAGAGCGCCTGCAACCCCAGACTGCTCAGGGTGTTGTAGTCGATGATGGCGATTTCGGGAGCGGACATGGACATATGCATCGGGTTCAAGGTTTGAGCGGTACGTCCACCCCACAATAGAGAGCCGCCGCCTCGGCACAACGCTCGCCGTCGATGGCAGCGGAGACGATGCCGCCCGCATAACCGGCCCCTTCACCGCAGGGGAACAACCCTTGCAGACGAATATGACGCAAGGTTTCTCGATCGCGGAGGATGCGGACAGGAGCCGAAGTACGGGTCTCCACAGCTATCATCACCGCCTCGTTGGTCAGGAAGCCGCGGGCACTGCGTCCGAACTGGCGGAACCCATCGGCCAGGCGTCCGGCAATGAAAGGCGGCATCCAGAAGTGCAAAGGCGAGGCCACGAGACCGGGAGCATACGAACTGCAGGGCAGGTCTGCACTCAACCGGCGGCGGCAGAAGTCGTCCATGCGCTGGGCGGGAGCCGTCTGGCGGCGGTTGCCCTGCTGCCAGCAGAGACGCTCCAGGCGTTCTTGAAAGTGCATCATGGCCAAGGCGGGATGAGACGACAAGGCTTCTTCCGCCGCACCGGCTTCAGCCTGCACCTGCAGCGTAGGGTCGGCCAAATCGTCGGGGCGAAGCTCCACCACCATGCCGCTGTTGCTCCACTGCGAGCCGCGGTTGGACGGGCTCATGCCGTTCACCACGATTTGCTCCGGGCCGCTGGCGGCAGGCACCACGAAACCGCCCGGACACATGCAGAAGCTGTACACGCCCCGGTCGGCCACCTGAGTGACAAAGCTGTATTCGGCAGCGGGCAGGTACTTGCCGCGCCCATTTCTATTATGATATTGTATCTGGTCAATCAACTGCGAGGGATGCTCCAAGCGGACACCCACGGCGATGCCTTTCGCCTCCATCTCCACGCCGTCGGCAGCGAGGCGGTGATAGACGTCGCGGGCGGAATGACCGGTGGCCAAGATAACGGGGCCAAGGAAGGTCTCGCCCATGCTGGTCGCGATGCCCACCACCTTGTCTCCTTCCGTCAGCAGGGCATCCATGCGCGTCTGGAAGTGGACTTCACCGCCGCATTGCAAGATGGTGTGACGGATATTCTCAATGACGCGGGGCAACTTGTCCGTGCCGATGTGGGGATGCACATCCACCAGGATGGAAGTCGACGCGCCGTGCTGGCAGAAGACAGAGAGAATCTTGTCCACACTGCCGCGCTTCTTGCTGCGGGTGTAGAGTTTTCCGTCGGAGTAGGCTCCTGCCCCACCCTCGCCGAAGCTGTAGTTGGACTCGGGATCCACGGCCTGCACGCGGCCTATCTGCGCCAGGTCTTTCTTGCGTTCGCGCACGTCCTTGCCGCGCTCCACGACGATGGGGCGCAAACCCAGCTCAATCAGGCGCAAGGCGGCAAACAATCCGCCGGGACCGGCCCCCACGACGATGACCTGCGGACGACCGTCCACGATGGGGTAATCCACCGGTTGGAAAAGTTCGTCCGTGGGCTGCTCGTTGAGGTAGACGCGCACCGCGAGGTTGACGAAGACCGAGCGGTGGCGGGCGTCGATGCCCCGCTTCAGGATGCGGATGGCCGTGATGTCCTTCGGTGATAGCCCTTTCTCGCGGACGAGGCAGGCACGTATCTCTTGTTCATCGGCTGCCTCGCGGGGCAACAGGCGCAGGTTGTATTCTTGTATCATGACGCCACCCGCAGTTTAGAACGCATAACCGAAGCCCACGTTCAAGTAGATGGGATACATGGCAAAGGTGATGGTGTCGAAGTCCTTCTGGAAGATGTCGTTCAAGCCCCATTGCAGGTCGGCATGGACGTTCAGGTGCTTGAAGGCACGCCAGGTGATGCCCGCCTGCACGCCCCACTGAAACTTGCGCAGCTCGTCGGAGAAGTCGTAGGGAGCCACTTTCTCGCCTTCGAACACCACCTTGTTTCCCGTCGGGTCGCCTTCGCGGAGGTAGCCGTCGAACACGTGGCCGGAGAAGTCGCCACTGGTGCGGAAAGACACATACGGGCCGGCACTGAGGCGCAGGCGGTCGTTAATCTTCATCGCCGCCAGCAAGGGGATGCTGAAGTAGGAGGCACGGAATTTGGTCTTCACCATACCCGTCCAGTTGCCCGCCATGCGCTCGCCGCCGTCGCCGATGATTTCCATGCTGTAGTTCTTCGTGCGGGCTTCGGCCTCCATACCTTTAGTCTCCAGGCGCAGGCCGATGATGAAGCCCCACTTCTCTTCCTTGTCCAGCCACTTGATGATGTTGCCTTCGAGAGCGAGGTTGATGTTGGGCGAATAGCCGGTCAGCGCACGGATTTCGCGAGGCAGAGGCAAAGGCGTGGCGCCGCCGATGTTGAAGCCTGCGCGGACTTCATACTCCAAGCCGCGCAGAGCCGACTGAATGATACCGCGGTTGCGGTCTTCCTGCGCTTGCAGGGTGTTGGCCGCGCCCGTCACGAGGAGCAGGAGGGCCAGGATGATATGTTTCGTTTTCATTGTGTCCGTAGTTGTGGAAGGGGGTTATTCATTCACAGTTTCCTCATAAGTCAATTCCACCTCGTCGATGCAGAGCGTGCTGCCCGGGGCACCCTCGAAGTAGTCGCCGCGGATGCTGGAGGCAAAGACGATGGCCAGGCAGTAGCGTCCGGCGGCCAGCTTCTCGGGATCCACAGACTTGCCGGGACGGGTCACAAAGGGTATCTCGAAGTACGTCCACTCGTCCGTCTCCTGTGCATCGGCTTGGTCAATCACGGCAGTAGAGATGACCTGCGGGTTGTCCTCGGCCAGGGCATCGGTGGCATCAAGGATGGGCCGTGCCTCCGTGCTTTCGTAGAAGATGCCGTAGATGTTGCATTGGTCCTTCAATCCGGATACGGGGCGCAGCTTGTCGGGA
Source organism: Candidatus Bacteroides pullicola (assembly GCA_019115825.1). Classification (GTDB taxonomy): domain Bacteria; phylum Bacteroidota; class Bacteroidia; order Bacteroidales; family Bacteroidaceae; genus Bacteroides; species Bacteroides pullicola. Next base: position 1,106 of record DXCV01000053.1, on the reverse strand, counting down.
GCGGACGTATCCAGCTCGTAGAAGGTCTCACCGGCTTTGTACTTGTAGTAGCCGCTGAGGCGGACAGGCACATGCTCGAACTGTGTGCCAAACAGCGTGGAGGTCAGCGGGTCGTTCAGCGCATTGAGCACGTCGAATGTCCCGATGAAGAGGTTGCCCGAAGCGATGGGCATGTTGACCAGCGAGCCGAGCGAACCCGTGCGCCGCGTGATGAGGGTCAGGCACTTACCCGACACGCCGTCATTCCCTTGGAAAGTGGGGAAGTTCAACGGGTCGTCCTCGTTGGCATCTGTCAAGGCAAAACCGGGGTTGCCGCTGGCCCATGCCAACGACTCGGCGCCGTATTGGTCTACCTCATAGAAGATATGGTACTTGCCTTTGCCGCCCAGCCGGACATGCTCGAAGCTGAAATGCGTGTTCTGGCCGCTGATGCCGCCCGTAGCCACGGTGATGCGGTAGTGCCGCTGCCACTGCCCGTCCCGCGACGTGACGATGTAATCCTTCGGGGTGGTGAAGTCCAGCACCGTCCCGCTGGCGGGGGTCACGGTGGCTCCCTCGGTCAGGGTCAGTTCGGGAGCCAGGCGGGTGATGTCTGTTCCTTCGGCCACATAGAGCATGACGGGATACACCTTGCTGCCGTCGGCCTCGGTGATGGCATCGCCAAAAGCGGCGGGACGGTTCATCACGTTGCCCGCCAAGGTCACGCTCTCAATGTCTGCCTCGGTGTTCAACGCTTCTTCCTTGATGCACGAGGAGAGCAGTCCGACGACCATCAGCAGGCAGGCTGTCAATCTTTTCAATTTCATACTATAACGTCTTAATGTTCTGTCTTTATTCGGTTTAACGGCGCAAAGGTAATACAAAATTGCGAGATACGGCGCAAATCGTGGAAATTAGTAAGTCTATCACGCCACAGGACGGCGGGAAGAGACGCTTAAAGCCGTACTCAAATTCTACATTAAAGCCTTTTATCACCTGTATATACTAATTGAAAAGTGCGCCATAATTCTAAATTAAAATAGCGCCACCATAGTTATAAGAACAGACCTTTGCATTCCATAAAGCAAAGGCAAAAATGAAGACTATGGTAGAAAGACAAGAGATAA
>DXCV01000052.1 GCA_019115825.1 Candidatus Bacteroides pullicola | reverse complement strand
GATAATTTATCGGTGATGGCACGCAGATGACACTGATTAAGCAGATTTGCGCAGATTCTTTATTATCTGCCTATTAAAATCTGCGGTCATCTGTACTATCTGCGTCATCTGCGTGCCATAAATTCCTATTTTACAGTCCCAGCACCTTCTTAATCTTGTGGAAGATGTCGCTGTTCTCGTAGACGCCGGTGAACTCCTCGGCACCGGGACCGAAGGCGTAGACAGGCACCATGACGCCGCTGTGGTCGCCGGTGGAGAACTTGCCGATGATCTTGCCTTCCTTCAGGTCGCCGCCCACGAGGGTCAAGCCGCCTGTCTCGTGGTCAGCCGTAACGACGACCAGTGTTTCGCCGTCGCGGGCAGCCCATTCATAGATGGCGCCGATGGTGCGGTCGAAGTCGTGCGTCTCCTGCATCAGCATGTCCAGGTCGTTGAAGTGGCCGTAGTCATCCAGCTGCGAGCCTTCAATCATCATGAAGAAGCCCTTCTCGTTCTGGTCCAGCAGGTCGAGACCTTTCAGCGAGGCGCGGGCCAGGAGGTCGCCGCGTTCAGCGGGCACGGGGGTATCCACTTCGTAAGGCACGGCGAACACCTTGCCGCTCTTGATTTGGGTCAGCTCCTCCCACGTCTTGGGGGTCTGATAACCCTTGGCACGGAGTTCAGCAAAGAGGTCGCGACCGTCTGTGCGGTTCTTGAACAGCTTGGCACCGCCACCGAAGACGTACTGCACGGGGCTGTTCACATAGTCGGCCACGATGGCTTCTTCCTGGTCACGGTCGATGTTGTGGCAGCAGAAGTCGGCCGGGGTGGCATCCCACAGGCGGCAAGTCACGGCAATGCCGGTGGACAGGCCCTTGTCGGCAGCCAGGTTGATGAGGGACGGTTGAGGATTACCCAGGGTGTCCACGCCGACGGCATGGTACAACGTTTTCTGTCCGATGGCCATGGCCGTGCCGCCTGCGCCCGAATCCGTGATCAGACGGTCGGCGCAATAGGTTTTCGAGAGGCCCACGGCCTGGCAGTTGTCGGTCAGGAAGAGCTTGCCACGGTTGGCTGTCCAGGCGGAGTAGACGTGCATCAGGCTCATGCCGTCGCCTATCATCAGGATGACGTTCTTCACCTTCTTGTCTTGCGGCGGGGTTATCTTGGTCACCTCATACGGGTGTTCCATAATGTACGTTTGTTCTTTGTCACGACGGCTTTGGGCCGATATTGCGCCGGGCATCAGAGCCAGCGCCAGGGCTGCTACGAGGCAGCGGTTCATTATTTTGTTCATTGCTTCAAATGATAATTTATCGGGGCATTTTTACTTCACACTTATCAGCACCGGCGCATGGTCGGACAGGTAGGCATTGCCTTCGGTCTCAGCCAGAATGCCATACTTCAGCACTTCGAGGCCGTTCTTCACGAAGATGTAGTCGATGCGTTCGCGGTGCTCATAGGGGATGCTGCCGAAGTCGTGGAATGTCCAGTTCGGACCGTAGACCAGGTCGGCCACGGTGCGTGCGTCGGTCAGATGTTCGGGGTCGGCCGTGTCGGTCACTTGCTTGATGACATCCGATTCCGGCTCGGCGTTGAAGTCGCCCGTCAGAATTACCGGCAGGTCGCCGCCCAGCTCCTGAATCTTGTCCAATACCAGCTTGACGCCTTCGCGGCGGGCAGCCACACCCACATGGTCCAGGTGCGTGTTCATCACGAAGAGTTCCTTGCCCGTCAGTTTGTCCTGCAGTTTGGCCCAGGTGGCGATGCGTTCGCAGGCGCCGTCCCAGCCCTTCGAGCCGGCTACTTCGGGCGTCTCGCTCAGCCAGAACCAGCCGCTCTCCTTGGCGGTGAAACGGTCGGCGCGGTACCACAAGGCACTGTATTCGCCGGCTTCCTTGCCGTCCTCGCGGCCTACGCCGATGGACTCATAGCCCGGCAGGCGTTGGCGGAGGTCCTCCATCTGGTTGTGCAGCACTTCCTGGGTGCCCACGATGTCCGCGTCGTAGAAGCGGATGGCATTGGCCACACGGTCCTTGCGGTAGTTCCAGTTGTTCAGGCTGTCATCCGGATTGTCATAACGAACGTTGAACGTCATCACGTTGACAGGCTCGTCCGTCTGTGTGGCGGCCTGCTGACCGCCCTGGCCGCATGCGGCAGCCAGGAACGGCAAAAGCATCAAATAAATCTTCTTCATATCTACTCAGTTTATGTTTGGCTTTTAAGTTTTTGAGTTCTTAAGTTAATGAGTTTGTAAGTCTATGGATGCGTCAGTTATCGGCATTTCCCGTTTCTATGAACAAAAGAACTTAAAAACTCACAAACTTACAAACTTATTTTATTTCACGTACAAGGCCGAAGCGGGAATTTGCTCCAGTTTCTCAGCCGAGGGCAATTGCCAAGCCCAGCTGAGGTGCTCGCCTTCATAGTCTTCGATGTACATCAGCTTGTAGGCATGGAAACCCTTTTGGAGGGCAACCATCCCCGTGGCTGGAATGGCGGCGTGCGAGCCGTCGTTGTTCACCACCAGCGCATTGTCGATGTAGAGCACACTGCCGTCGTCCGAGCGGGTCATGAATGTGTAGACCCCGTCTTCCGGCACATTGAGGTAGCCCGTGAAGATGAAAGCGAAGTGGTCTGCCTGCTTCGCGCCCTTGATGGACGGTTCAGGCAGGGTGCCTTGCTCCAGCATACGGGTCTTGGCGATGTCGGCCACGCATTGGTACAAGCCTTCATAGTACTGGTAGGATGTACCGTTCTTTGCGGGTTGCACGGACAGGGCCGGTTTCAGTTCCGCCTTGGTGGCTTCGATGGAGAGCGTGCGGCTGGGGCGGAAACCGTCCTTGAAGCCTTGGGCCTTCAGTTGTGTGGTGCGGGTCAGCTCAATGGGTTGGCTATAGACAGGCGAGGCTTCCGTCGGCTCGGTGCCGTCCAGGGTGTAGTGGATTTGCGCACCGGCTGTGGTTGTAGCCAGCGTCACATTCACCTTGTCCAAGAAGAGATTCAGGTCCTTGTCCACGTAGGGGATGGAGACGGTAGCCTCGTTCGTGTAGGAGTATGGGGCTGTCTCGGCGGACGTGCCACGCTGGGTGTTGGGCTGATTGGTCAGGGTGAAGCGCAGTTCGCCGCCTTCCATCAGTTGGGCGTAGGTGATGTAGTTCACGTCGATGGCCTTGCCGTTCAGTTCCACCTTGTCGATGTAGATGTTCTTGCGGGGATTGTTGGCCGTGACGGTCAGCGTCTTGCCGTTGGCCAGCGTCAGCACCGCCTTCTCGAAGAGCGGGGTGGTCAGGGCAAATTCACCTGTGCCCGGGCAAACAGAATAGAAGCCCAGTGCCGAGAGGATGTACCAAGCCGACATCTGTCCGCAGTCCTCGTTGCCGATAATGCCTTCGGGGGTAGGCGCATACATTTCGTCCAGCAGGCGGCGCGTCATCTGTTGCGTCTTCCAGGGCTGGCCTACATAGTTATATAAGTAAGCGATGTGATGGCTCGGCTCGTTGCCGTGTACATATTGTCCGATGAGGCCCGTGATGTCTACCAGGTCGCCGTCCACTTGCTGGGTGACGGTGAAGATGGAATCCAGGTCGGCCGTGAATTGGGGCTGTCCGCCAAAGAGCTGCATCATGCCGTTCACATCATGCGGCACGAAGAAGCGGTATTGCCAGGCCGTGGCCTCGGTATAAGCGCGGCCCACCTCCACGGGATTGAAGGGCGTCTCCCAGTTGCCGTCCTCACGCTTGGGGCGGAAGAAGCGGGTGGAGCCGTCGAATACGTTGATGTAGTTCTGCGAACGCTCAATGAAGGTGGCATACACGTCATCGCGTCCCATGGCTTTGGCCATCTGGGCGATGCACCAGTCATCGTAGGCAAATTCCAGCAGGCAGGAGATGGATTCCTTCTTGATGTTGGCGGGGATGAAGCCGTTCTTCACGTAGTAGTCGGCACCTTTCTCGTTCTTCTCGGCGGAAACGGCCATGGCTTCCAAGGCTTTCGCTGCATCAAAGCCGCGGATGCCCTTCAGGTAGGCATCGGCAATGACCGAGACGGAGTGGTAGCCGATCATCGTGCCCGTCTCTCCGGCAGAGAGTGACCAGATGGGCAGCTCGCCCGAAGCGTCGTAGATGTCGAGGAAGGAGTTGACCATCGCGTTGACCAGCGTGGTGTCCGTCAGGGTCATCAGCGGATTCCAGGCGCGGAAGGTGTCCCACAAGGAGAACGTGTTGTAGCGCACTTGTCCTTCGGGCAGTTGACCGATTTCCATATTGTGGCGGCGGTACTGTCCGTTGACGTCGCTCACGGTGTTGGGCACAACCAGCGAGTGGTACAAGGCGGTATAGAAGTTGGTCAGTTCGGCTTCCGTCCCTTCTTCCACGTGGACGACGTCGAGGGCCTGTTCCCATTGGCTGCGGGCGGCGGCACGCACGGTGTCGAAGTCGAAGCCCTTTACCTCGGCTTCCAAGTTTTGGCGGGCGTTGTCCACGCTGACAGTGGAAATGCCGACTTTGGCTACTACGGGTTGTCCGTCAGTATGGTCGAAGGAAAGTACTGCCATTCGTCCGTCTTTGCCAAACTTTGTGGCTTGAAAAGGTTTGGAGAATTGGGCTGCGAAATAGATATACTGGTTGTCCGTCCAGCCGCGGGTGCGGCGCATGCCGGTCAGTTCGTTTTCTGCGGATTGGTTCAAGGACGCTTCGTAGATGTGCTCGTTGTCCAGCAGGTGCGTCCAGTCCACGATGATATGGGCTTCGCCGTCCTTGGGGAAAGTGTAGCGGTGCACGCCGGTGTGGGTCGTGGCGGTCAGTTCGGCCTTGATGTGTTCGTCAGAGAGCGTTACGCTGTAATAGCCCGCTTCTGCGTCTTCGTTTTGGTGGGAGAAGGCGGCTGCTCGATAGACGGTGTCAGCCTCCAGGTTGACTGTTTGGGTGGTAGGGCGGAACAGCAGGTCGCCCAAGTCGATGCACCCCGTACCGCTGAGGTGGGTGTGCGAGAAGCCTTTCAGCGTCTGGTCGCTGTAGTGGTAGCCGGCACAGGCGTCCCAGTTTCCAGCGCGGGTGTCGGGACTGAGCTGTACGGCGCCATGAGGCACGGTGGCTCCCGGATAGGTGTGTCCGTGGAAGCCCGTCCCGATGAATGGGTCTACATAGTCTACATTTGCTTGCCGCTCCGGGGTACATGCCAGGCATACGCCAAGGAGGAAGGCGGCACTTGCAAGGATTTTTGTTTTCATCAGCTTATTGGATTGATTTTATGGGAAAGTCTGCAAGAATAGGGATGGATTTCCCCGTCCTTGCAGACTCTCTCGGTTATAACATTAGGAATATTTAATATCCCGGGTTCTGAATCAACTGACCGTTGGAGTTGGTAATCTCGATCGACGGATAGGGGAATACCATCAGGTGGTCGTCATACGTGGCCTTGTTCAGGTAGTCCTGATAAGGAATGATGGTGGGCACGCCGTCCGGATCCATGCGGTCCTCGTAGTGACGGACACGCGGATGGGCATTCAACTCGGCAGCGGCAAGAGCCTTGATTTCGGCATTGTCTGAACGATGCCAGCGCTTCAGGTCGAACAGGTGGTCGGTGAACTCAAAGGCCAGTTCGCAACGACGCTCGTGGTAGAGGTCAGCCATCGTAGCCGTGTGATCCAGCGGAGTCAGGTTGGAACGCAGGCGGATGCGGTTGATATCGTTCGTGGCCAGCTGGGCTTGGTTAGTCATCAGATAAGCTTCGGCGCGGAACAACAGCATTTCAGCGAAGCGGATTATCGGGAAGTTCAGGCGAACCGTCGGCCAGTTACCGTTGGTGTTGACATAACCGTTCTGTGTGGGATCTTGATGCTTGAACGGATCCATGTACTTGTTGAACTGGAAGCCTACTTCCAAGTCAGAGCTGGAGTAGTAACGACGAGTCTCGCCGAAGAACTGGAACTCTTGACCGTATTCCAGAATGGAGCGTACCAAGCGGTCGTTGCCTTCACCATCCTTCAGCATCTCTTCATAGATGTCGTAGGAAGGTTTGTTCTGACCCCAGCCGTTGTAGAGGCCCCAGCCACCGTTCTCCAAAGAAACACCGGGGAATTCGGAGCCGCCGCCTTGTGAGCCGCCGTTGCCGGGGATGGACCACAGGTATTCTGCATTCCAATAGTTCTTGAAGTCAGAGGAAAAGAACTCGTCCAACGAGCCGGCCAAGTCGCGGCCATACGTGGTCTCCAGTTCATTGACCAGGCTGATGACCTCCTGCCACTTGGAAGCGTCCCAAGTAGCCCAGTAAGCATTTACTTTCACCTTGAAGGCCACGGCTGCAGCATCGTGTGCACGGCCTCTGTTGTTCTCGTCATACTCTTCGAAGCGGGGCAGGTAGGTCATGGCGTTGTCCAGGTCTTCGATGATCAGGCGATAGTTCTCCATTACGGATTCGCGCTGGGGCGGAATGGAGTTGTCGTAGCCGTTCTCGAAGTCTTCGTAGCGTACGAAAGGTACACCCTGTTCGTCCACACCATAACGGTAGGCAATCAGGAAGTGCGACCAAGCGCGGGTGAAGTAAGCTTCGCCCAAGCTGCGACTCTCCACTTCGCTCAACGTCGTGCGGCCCTTCTTGTCCAGCAGTTGGTCAATGACCCAGTTGGAGCGTGCCATCACGCGGTACAAGGTTTCAAACGTGGTGCGCAGTGGCTCTTCATCGCCGGTATATTCCAGCGTGGCCAACGTGTTGTAGCTGCGGGTTCTGCCCCATACTACGTCGCAGGCACCGCCTTGTTCCCAGAACAGTTCGCGGCCATAGAGAGCTTCCTGGTGGAATCGCTCGTACAAGGCATCCACGGCATCGATGGCCTGCTGGTCATTCATGAAATACTGGTCCGTGGTGGCATTTCCTTCAGGCTGCACATCCAGGAAATCGCTGCAAGAGGTGGTCAGCAACGAGGCAGCCATGGCAAAAAGCAATATATTCTTTTTCATAATCTAAGTTTCTTCGTTAGTAAGGATTAGTAAGTCAGTTTCACACCCAGAGAGAATACGCGCGATACCGGGTACTTCAGGGCATCCCAGCCACCGCATTCGGGGTCCATACCGGAGTAGGGCGTGAAGGTCACCAGGTTCTCACCGCTCAGGAAGAGGGAGAGACTGCTGTTGCGCTCGCTGGCGTGCGACCACTTGCGGAGTACGTCCGTCAGGTCGTAGGACAATGTTACGTTCTTCAGACGCAGGTAAGAAGCATTCTCCAAGTACCAGTCAGACGGCGTGCTGAAGTTGCCGTTCGGGTCGTTCTTGGACAGGCGGGGAATGTCAGAACCCGTGTTCGTGGGACTCCAAGCATTCAGGATTTCGCTGGAGCGGTTGAAGTTGCCTTCCACGTCGCTCAGCAACATATACTTACCTACGTATGCAGCTTTGGCACCGCCTACGCCTTGGAACATGGCACTGAACGAGAGTTTCTTCCAGTTGAATCCGAAGGAGAAGGCAAACGTGGTCTTCGGTGTGGCACTGCCCAGATACTGGCGGTCGGCGTCTGTGATTTGACCGTCGCCGTTGGCGTCCACAAACTTCAGGTCACCGGCTTGTGCATTGGGCTGGATGTGGTTGCCGTCCTTGTCCACGTAGGCAGCAGCTTCTTCATCGCTTTGGAAGATGCCGTCCGTCTTGATGAGATAGAACGAGTTCAGAGGTTCACCTTCTGCCGTCTGATAGAAGTAGGGCAGTACGCGGAATTGCGTGTCGTTGGTCCATACGCCCGGTGTGCCGTCGGCGTTCTTCACACCGATGTCAGATACCCAGTTTTTCAGGTACGAGAAGTTACCGTTCACGAAGTAGGACCAGTCCTTGTTGATTTTGTCGCTCCAGCCGATGGACAGCTCGAAACCACGGTTGCGAACCTCACCCAGATTGACCAACATGGCATCAATACCGATGGTGTTCGGCCAGTTCATGGTCTGGGCTTGAATCAGGTTGAACGTGCGCTTGTCGAAGTAGTCCATAGATACAGCCAGGCGGTCGTTGAACATCGACAGGTCAAGACCCAAATCCCACTGCTCGGAAGTCTCCCAAGTCAAGTTGGGGTTCAAGGCCGTTGCGTTGTAAATGAATGTGTTCCAAATCGTGTTGGATTCCGGGCCGTATTGGGCTTGTTCCGTGTAGAGACCTTGGTTCAGCAGGGCTGATTTGTAGTTGTAGCCGATAGATCCCAGATTACCTACACGTCCCCAAGATGCGCGCAGCTTCAGCAGGCTGATGAAGTCGCTCTTGTGGAAAAACTTTTCGTTCGAAATCTTCCAGGCAGCCGTCACAGCGGGGAAGTCGCCGTAGTTGTTGTCCTTCGGCAGGCGTGCGGCATAGTCACGACGCCAAGAAGCTGTGAGGAAGTAACGGTCGTCATACGAATATGCGGCACGAGCGATGACGGACACGTTGGCATCCGGGCCGGTCAGGTAGTCGTTGCCAGAGACGTTGGCAGCATAGGCCAGGTATTGCAGGTAAGCCGATTCGTCGGCCAGGTTCTGACCCGTCACGTCCAGACCGCGGAGTGTGTAGTGGTCTGCCGTCGTGGAGATCAAGGCACCTACGGTATGCTTGCCAAAGATGTTGTCGTAAGTCAAGGTGTTTTCTGTCTTCCAAGAATCCGAACGATAAGTCGTTTCGGTCAGTGTGTTCGAGCTGCTCGGTTTGCCCGGCTCGTCTACACGCGGGTTGAAGTTCTTGTAGAGGTTGGAAGTCAGGTTGTATGTGAAGCGGCTGGTGAACTTCAGTCCGGGGATCACGTTGGCGATTTCCAGCGTCGTGGTGCTCCACAGATCGCTGGTCTTGTTGAAGCGGTTTTCAGCTTCCAGCAGGCGGACGGGGTTCACCACGTCACCATGGATGTCCGAGAAGTTGGAGCCATACTGGGCGATGTAGTCCGGGTCTTCTGTTGTCGTGCCGCCCCATGTGCCATCCAGTGGGTTGCGAATGGTAGCGCTGGCCGGCATATAGATGGCAGACAGAATAGGACCGGTGTAAGCGTCGTTCTCCGTGTCCTTGCTGCGGCTGTCCGTGTTCTTCCAGATGAAGTCTTCGGTGACGGTCACCCACTTGTTCAGCTTCATCTTGCCGTTGTAGCGCATCGTCACGTCTTTCTTATAGGTGTTGATCAGGACACCCTGGTCGTTGTTGTAGGAGAAAGAGATGCGGTTGGTGAAGTTCTCCGTACCTACGTTCAGGGCCACGTTGTGACGCTGGTAGAAGGCCGTGCGGAAGATGGCATCCATCCAGTCGGTGCGGGTGGTCGTAATCCACGGGTTACGCTCGGGATCCCAACCGGTCGGGAGGCTCATGCCCGCATTGGCGTAGGACAGTTGGCGCATCTTCAGTTGCTGCTCAGCGTTCAACGGTTCGATGAGGTTGGAAGCTTGGCGGATGCCGAACACGCCGTCATACGAAACAGAGGGAGCACCTTCCTTGGCTTTCTTGGTCGTCACCAGGATAACACCGCCGGCACCGGACTGGGCACCATAGATAGCAGCAGAGGCGGCGTCCTTCAGGACCACGATGCTCTCGATATCGTTCATGGAAGAAATAGGTGCACCCGGCACGCCGTCTACTACCCACAGCACGTTGTCGCCGTTCTGCGAACCTTGACCGCGGATGACGATGTTGGGCGTGGACGTCGGGTCACCACCGTTGGACGTGATGGTCACACCGGGCAACTGGCCTTGCAACATGCCCTCGGTGGAGGTCACGGGACGGATGGCCAGTTCATCGGTGTTGTCAACGATACCGACGGAGGCGGACAAGTCCTGCTTGCGGGTCTGGGCACCGTAACCCAAGACTACCACTTCTTCCAGCATCTCAGTATCTTCTTGCAAAATAATGTTCAGCTGTTTTTCGCTGACGGGGACTTCCTGCGTAGTGTAGCCCACATAGCTGATGACCAGGACGTCTCCTTTGTTGGCAGAGACGGTGAACTTACCGTCAATGTCAGTGATGACACCTGTTGTAGTTCCTTTTACCAGTACGTTGCCGCCGATGATGGGCATGCTGGTCTGGTCCTTCACTACTCCTGTCACGGAAATCTTCTGGGCGAATGCCCCTACCGATACGAACAATCCCAACAAAAGGATGAGGAATGTTCGACAGAATCTTAGATTGAATCGTTCCATTCTCGAAAATTTAAAGTTAAAAACACTTCTTTTTTAAATTTGTGCACAAAGGTTCAAAAATTTATATTACAATGATGTTACAATCGGGTAACCATTTTGTTACACTTGTTGCATCGCCTATCTTTCTTGCTATGTAAATATATTTGTACCTTATAGTTTCAAGGTTTTCATCTTTGTCATCAATCCGCTAAGAGTGATGAAGCTCCAAGCAAGTTGGCGTTCTTCAAAGTGGATATGGTGATTCTTGTCTGTTCTAAAATACGTTTGTAGGGGAAATCTTGTAAGGCTTTATTTATACCTCCTCTAAACAAGGGAAAGGCTAATGAAATGCCGCCTCCGAAGACGATGAGATCCGGCGCGTATGTAAATATGATTCCTTTAATTAACTGGCCTATGTGTCCGCCAAATTCCTCCCAAATCGCCAAGGCATCCTGGTCGCCTTGCAGGGCTTTTTGGGCATATTCCGCAGCGTCTATTCCTTTCCGTTTGAAGAAAAAACTGCTACAATAGTGTTCAAAATCCGCATCCAGGTAGGGCAGAGTACCTATCTCGCCGGCTCCGTGATATAAGCCTCCGTAGAGCTGTCGGTCGATGATGATGCCTGCGCCGATACCGGTCCCGATGGTGACACCTATCATGTTCGAACAGTCGCGTCCTGCGCCGAACATACATTCTCCCAGTGCGAAGCAGTTGCAGTCGTTTTCCACAGCCACGGGCACTTGGAACTTTTCTTCCAGCAGGGCTTTTAAGGGCACTTCTTTCCACGAGGCGATGTTGGCCACGTCATAGACGATGCCTGCTTGTGCATCCACGATGGACGGAACGCCGATGCCGATGCCTTTCACCCGTCCGTCTATCAGTTTTTCAATCAGTTGGGACAGACGGTCCACTACTACCGAGGCTTCTTCGTTGGCGGGGCAGGGCACAGACTGGTGGTCCGTGCATTGCCCGTTCTCCACCCGTGCAATGCGGATGTTGGTGCCTCCCAGGTCTATGGCTAATTTGATGCTGTTCATATCATGGTAATTTATATAGGTTTAACGAAAATTTCCGTTTATCAGTGTTGAAACCAGCCGTTGGCCGCCCTCTTGTCCGGTGAAGTCGATGAAGACGATGCCCCGATGTGCGCCTCCGTGTTCTTCCAGCCAGTCAGCCAATGCGGGGTTGACTTGGTCGGCAAATGCCTGTGGCGTGCCTTGGGGCAGACCCGTCGCGCTGGCAAAGGAGATGCCCCAGCGGCGGGAATCCTGCGGCTCGGCGGCGACAGACTCCAGGTGATGGCGGCAGGCCGTTATCTTCTGGCCGGCTTCGCGAGCCGACTCGTATTGATATTCGTCTTGCAGCAAAGCATGACCCTCCTGTCCGGCGTTGTCGCGAAGGGTCAGCAGGCAGGTGGCGTCATCGGCCCAGCCGGAGCAGGCGGCTCCCGGATAGTGCGGTGTGGCCACGTCCCGGTGTAGGAAGAGAATCTTGCCCCGGCAGTCGCCCAATGTCAATGCCGGATGGAAATCTTCCACGAAGCAGGCGCGGTTCGTCTTATCTTCCAGCGAGGCGGCCAGCAGGGTGGTGTAGGATTCGGCAGTGCCCCCTTCGCGTTTCAGCGACACAATCAGCGTCTCCGTCGGGTGCTCCTGCAGGAAGCGGAGGAAAGCGGGCAACACGTCGGTTTCCCAATAGATTTCCTGGAAGGCAGTGCTATGGAATACGCCCAACCGTCCGTCCTTCGACTGCAAGCGGATGTCGAAGGCGCGGTTCCCTTGGTTCAGCTGGGCGGGAATATTCTGGTTTTGTGTTTGCAGGGCGGGGCCTCCCAGGCGGGCACCGCTGTCGTGTGTGCCGGGGATGGACAGCTTACACATCGGGACGGCATCGGGCAGTGCACCCATCCAGTCCGTTTGCTCCGCAGTGAAAGCCGGACGGATATTCTCTTCTTGCGCACGGGCGGTTGTGCCCATATAGCAGAAGAGCAACAGGACAATGAACGTCCACGATGAATGCACTTGTCTCATGACCTTTTCATTTGAAGTTTATTTTTCCGCAAGCAAAAGTAGGCGCATTTGGAGTAACTGAGTTCGTAAAATGCGCAAACCTTTCCTCATTTTGCGCAAAGGTGTGCGAGGAGTATTTTCCGGAGCTGCTTGGAAAATTGCTCCATCCCTGCTGAAAAAGTTCGAAAGAGCACCATAAAGCTTAACCTTTAGGCTAAAGGTATAAACCTTCAAGCTAAAGGTGTAGAACTTTAAGCTAAAGGTATAAAACTTTAGGCTAAAGGTATAGTTTTTATGCGGCATCGCGCGTTTTTGCAGGCTGCTTGCTAATGTTTTCAAGATTGCCACAAAAAACATTATCGCAGGTTACACATTTCGTTTTTTATGCCTACTTTTGGGCGTGAAAAGCTAATCTCATTTATGACATCACTCAACAACACCCCCATGGCACGACCGTTGCCCCGCCTGAAGGAACGGAAACTGCCCGACGCCTGCCGCCCCGAGGCGAAGGCGCTGTTACAAGAAATATACGGCTACGAGGATTTCCGCGACCTTGAAATATACAATGACCTTTCCCGAGGAAAAGATACCATCAGCCTTTCGCAGGGCCAATTGATAGAGCACGTTTTGCGTGAGTCGGAGAAAGCCCGCAACGGCGAAGAGGACGTGGACAATATCTTGCTGACAGCTCCCACGGGTTCGGGCAAGTCCCTGCTTTTCCAGTTGCCCGCCATTTACCTGGGGCGTGTGTACGGCCTGCTGACCTTGGTGGTCTCCCCGCTGAAGGCCCTCATCGTGGACCAGGTGGAGAGCTTGCAGGACACGGGCTATGACCGCGTGGGCTATGCCTCGTCCGACCTCTCGCCCGAACAGAAAGCGGAGGTGTACCGCCGGGTGCGCGAGGGGGAGATTGACCTGTTCTACCTCTCGCCCGAACTGCTCTTGTCCTACGACATCCGCCACTTCACGGGCGACCGACGCATCGGCCTCGTGGTGGTGGACGAGGCGCATACGGTGACCACGTGGGGCAAGGAGTTTCGCGTGGACTACTGGTTCCTGGGTCGCTACCTGCAAGGATTGAAGGAGACGCTGGGCCATGCCTTTCCCGTCTTCGCCCTTACAGCCACGGCGGTGTGGAATCCCAACGGCGACAACGACATGGTGTTCGAGACCATCCGCTCGCTGCAGATGGAGCCGTGTGTGCTCTATGTGGGCACGGTGAAGCGCAAGAACATCGGCTTCGATATCAAACAAATGGCTATCGAGGAGGGCGAGACCTACGACAAGGCCAAGCAACGCGTCATCTCCGCCCGCGTGGAGGATTACCTCGATGGGCACAAGACGCTGCTTTATTATCCCTTTGCCGGCGGCATCGACATGCGCATCAAGTCGTGGGTGCGGGCGCAGAACTGGCACCTGGTGGCTTCCTACTACGGCAAGAAGGAACGTGAGGAGAAGGCGCAAATCGTGCAGGACTTCAAGAGCGGCGAGAAGCGGCTCATCGTGGCTACCAAGGCGTTCGGCATGGGCGTGGACATCAGCGACATCGACCGCGTGTATCACGTGGCACCGTCCAGCACCTTCGTGGATTATATCCAGGAAATAGGCCGTGCGGCCCGCGATGCCGACGTGCAGGGCGTGGCGGCCACCGACTTCCACGAGCGGGACTTCTATTACATGAAACGGCTGCACCAACTGGGCAACATCGCCCAAGAGCAACTGGCGCTTATCCTGAAAAAACTGGTGGAGGTGCACCGGATGAAAGGCGGCAAGCCGGAGATGCTGGTGTCGCTCTCGGACTTCGAGTTTGTCGTGAAACTGCCGCGCACCAAGAACAAGCTGGAGTATGAATCCGAGTTGGGACAGTTCACCAAGACCGCCCTGCTGTGGCTGGAGGATGACCTGGCGCGCCGCTATGGCCATCCTCTGCTGGAGGTCAGCCCCCGCAACCTGTTGACCGAGGGGTATATCCAGGACAAAACCGGCCCGGACTTTGCCCGCCAGTATGCCGACTACCTCACCCCCGTTCCCGGCGAGGAAAACATCTACCTGGCACAACTGGAAAAGCTCTGGGAAGAAGGCTTCCCCGAACTGGGCTACAAGGAATTCAAGCAGAAGCTGAACAACGGCACCCTGCGCGAGGGGTCGCGTGCCGTGTCGGTGGGCAAGCACGAAGTATTATTAAAGGAAGACGCCAAGGAAATCCGCCAGAAACTGGACGCCCTCTTCAAGAGCCTGACGGCAATGATGAAGACGGCCCTCTTCAAGAGCAAGGGCAAATTCGAGGAAGAGGAATTGCGCAAGATTTTCCAGGAGCACCAGATGGACGTCCGCTCGGCCAAACGCTTCATCGGTTCGCTGCTGGAGAGCCGCACGGAGGAAGGGCGCAGCGTGAGCTACATCACCAGTGCCAAGAAGAAGGAGAGCAACGACCTGCTGTTCACCGTCACCCGCGGCTTCGACCTGCTGCTCTCCCGCTACCAGAAGCTGTGCGCCCAGCGCATCGCGGGCAACCGGGGCGACCGGCTGACCTTCTACTGCACGCCGTTCTCGGACCTCAACACGTTGCTCAACCTGCTGTCCATGCTCGGTTGCCTGTCCTTCAGCGTGGAGGGTGGCGGCACGCCTTGTGTGCTCATCCGCTTCAACGACCCGGACAAGTTGCAGGAACTGACGGCCACGGACGACTACCGCAACCACATCCTCGACACCAACGAGCAGATTTTTGAGGAGCAGATGGAACTGTTCACCCTGTTCTTCGGCACGGACCGTCTGGACGATGCACAACGGTGGGACTTCATTGAAGACTACTTCACCGGCATGAGCGTGGAGGAGCTGGAGAAGAAGTATAATAATTAGTGGTTAATGATTAATGGTTAAAGGTTAATACGTAAAACAATTCTCGTGCGCAGCCCATTAATCATTTATCATTAACCATTAATCACTAACCATTAACCATTACTTTTTGGTACGCCAGTCGTTCGTCCCCGTTCTGTAGATAGATGATGCCGCAGTAGCGGAAGCCGTGTTTCAGCAGGATGTGCTGCATGATGTGGTTGTCGCGGTGGGTATCCGCCCGCAGGTTGGGCAGTTGCGCATAACACCAGTCGAAGCAGGCGGCCGCCACGCCATGGGCATCCTCGCGTCCGGCCATGCGGTGGATGGTGCCGTAGGGGTGTGTGTCGTCCAGCCATTGCCCGTCATAGATGCGGGTATACGTGGGATCCTTTCCTACGATGAAAGCGAAGGTGCCCACCGGGCAGCCAGTTTCATCCAGACAAAGGTAGCTGTTGCCACGGGTGATGTCCTGCATGACGATTTCCTCCGTGGGATAGCCTTTGGTCCATTGATTCATGTTGCCACTGCTGCGCATGATGCAGCGGCCGCTGTCGTAGAGGTCCATCAGGACAGGGAGGTCGGCGGGAGTGGATGGGCGGATTTGTATCATTGAAGTTTGCACATTTGCTTAGTTACTTATTCCATAAAACCTATATAAAGCAAAAGTTCCGCCCTGGTACGCTATTCTGTGGGAAGCGTGGTGGAATTTGTTGCTGCAAAGGTACAATCTTATTGTGAAATAGCAAAATAGAAGGTAGCGAACTTACGAATACCTATTTTTTGTACTACTGCAAGTTCTTTGAAAGGTCCATTTGGGTGAAAATTAACGTGATGGGAAATAGAGCCAGTAACGTCTTGTACGATGTTCAGTGGTCTTGCTTCTTTCTTAATACGCTACCTGGTATATAACACCTTTGTAGATTTAACGTCCTTTCTACCTTGTAGCCATAATTTGTGCTCCTTATAATCTTAACTTCTTCTCCGGCTTGAAGTGTGACTGTATGTCCGCGCCCAATGTGTTGTAAAAAGTCCAATTTGTCTTTATCGACTGCAGCTTCGATTAAAGCGGCAGCAGTTTCTTCATTAAGGGCTGCTGGGAATACGCTTGTTACTACGCATATTTCCCCAGGGTAGAAGTGCTTCGTATCATTATTCATAATTATTATATAGAACAATCCAATAATAATCCCGATAATAATAGCTATTCTTTTTTTACTAAAAATGCCGTTTGACTTCTTTTGCTTCAAAACTGCTTCTTCGTTAGTTGTGGCACAGGCTGATAAAGGATTGTGAAAATCCGTTCCACAAGATAAGCATCTAAGATATTTTTCTTGTTTCAAGTTCTCGGGAACAATAAGGCGTTTGCCGCATCTCGGGCAAAATATCCCATCTCCTTGATTTGAGACTTCTTGGCTTCTATTGTGATTCACATCCTTAAGAATTTCTCTGAGTATAGGGGATGTGGCCTGTTCATTTTTACGTTTCTTACTTGTCTTATATGTATCTTTCTTGTCAACAGAAGTTGTATTTTCTCGCAGTTCTGATAATTTCTTTCTATACTGTGCATTTACACGATTGGTATTATGTAAGAGATTCAAAGGTGGATTTAGCACATTTATTAATACTTGTTCCGCGTTTTGAATATCTTCATTGGGGGTATATAAATATAGCACGTTTTTTGCAATCCATTCTCTAATTTTATTCTCATCTATGGAGGAGAATTTAGTCATGGCATCTTTCGTAGAACGTATTTCATTTTTAACTAATGAATGCCCCATTAGGCAACCAATCGACTTCCAAAATGTTGAATTGTTTCCTGCTTGACCGCAACAGTGATTATAATAATCTTCTTGCAAATTTTTGCTATACCCCACAAAGATAACTCTCAAACTGGCATCAAAAAGATTGATTGATGTCAGTTTGGGAGTGTTGGGTATCTGCTTATTGTGAATAAATTTCGAAGCCGGACGAAGGACTATTAAGAAACTGCCTTTATTAGTAGGTATAGTGGCCGGATTCCCATCCTTTGGATTATACACGCTATATTTTTCAAAAGAAAGTTCCATAATATTGATAGATATATTAATTCCCAAGAGCTGAATACAGCATAAAATAATTCCGTCCTTTTGACGTGTCATTCATAAAAATACGAGCATGCTTTTCGTCCAGCATAACCAATAAGCCTGTCACTTGATACGGGCCTTTGTCGTCTACACTATCATCTACGTTTTGAATAATATAAATGCTAGAACCTTGAGCCAAGTAGAAGTCTCCTCTTCCGCCACCCGGAGTGTCGGATGGTTCGTGGCATAAAAATTCATTATTTGCTTTGACGACATATTTTTGGCATTGGAATTGGAGAGGATTGCCATGCAGCACAAACTCTACCATCAGATTGTCCGTGTTGTTAGATTTATAAAGAATGTATTTCCCTCCATCTCCATAGCTTAAGTCGTTCCATTCTTTTATTTTCGTCCATTCATTGGGTTTGCTGCTTGTGGTTTTACTCGCAGAACTTGGGGTAAATGTCAGCCCTTGTTTTTTAATGGATTGTTCTACGCTTTTATCTTGAAGCTGTTTGTATACCAAAAATGCGATGATGGCCAATAGCGCGCATAGTCCTAAAGTTAGAGCCTGTTTCTGCTTCTGTTTTTTGGCTTTTACAATTTGCTCTGTCTCTTTCAGCTTGTCATACGTGATTAGTTCCTTGCCACAATTAGGGCATAAGAACGTAACACCTGCCTCATTAGGCGCTTTGACTGCTTGTCTGCAATATGGGCATTGAACCCACTCTGTGTAAGAACTGTTTTCTGTTTTACGATTATCCATACTTATTCCTAACTAAAATGTTGTTACAAAATGTTTATTGAATCCCAATAACCTATTATCAAACAGGCTATAATGATTGCACAAAGAATTATAAACGCATATCCGTTGCGTTTTAATACCCCTATTCTTTTTGAAAATTTGGGGAATACTCCTATCACGTGCGAAAATTCTACTGTGGCATTATTTCCCATTACGATATAATTATAGCCAGTTGTCAAAACCTATCAAATCGCAAAATGCCATTACCCAGCAAACTCCAAATAGGATGGCCAAGAATAATAATACATAACGATATTCATGGTGCCTGTCCACACCTATTCGAGGGGAGAAAATCGGTCTGACTCCTATTACAGAAGAGAGTTCTACGTTTTCAATCATATCTTTGTTTTTTCCTTCGTCCGGACCCCATAGGCGAATTTACCATAAAAAGAAAGTGTGGAGTCCCACTGTCTATCTCGTTAGAGGCTCTGGTAAAACCCGAAGTATAAATAGACAATATCCCCACACTTGTGGTGTATATGGCTCAGAGTAAGCATATACAGACAAGCGATGAGCGTGATTGCCATTCCTTATACTTCTTGAAGTTTACCAGACTTTCTAACGAAGGATAAAAGCTACACTTTCATCAATTAACTAATACGTAAGTTTGCCGGCGGACACTACCGACCGACACTGCAAAGGTACGAACTTTTAATTGATAAACAAACTCATACGGGGATATTGTGTTCTTAAAATATTCAATCGGCTATGAAATCATATAAATCCGGATCCTCGTGCATCAGGTCGTATTCCGTCGGCTCAATGTCCCAAGGATTGATGCCCTCTTCGCCGTCCATCGTCATGTTGGGGCGGTTCAAGGGGTCAAGCTCGTTGCCGGCGGATGTGGGGATTTCTTCGCGAGGCAGAGCGCGTGTCTTTCCTTGGCGGAATGGGACGTTCGGCGAAGGATTGTCCGGCGGGTCGGGATAGTATGCCTTGGGTTCTTCCTGCATCACCGGGTGGGGCGGGGAGGAAGAACAGTAGCCTATCGTGCCGTAGATGGCCACGGCGGCAATCACACATCCCAGGAGTTCTTTGCGACTGATGTCCATTGTATAATAGTATTATAGGTGTTTGACAGGTGTTCAGGAGTTACGTTTCAACGCATCTTCGTAGATTTGTCGGACGCGTTCGCGCAGATGCAGGGGACGTATCACCTCCAGCGAACGGCTGCGCGAGAGCAATTCCATGACAAAATCGTTGGTGATGCGCAGGCGCAGGGCGATGCGGAACTCGTCGGGCGTGTCGGCCAACACTTGTTGCGAATGATGCAGGGGGACGGACTTCAGGAATTTACCGTCCAGGGCATCGTAGCGCAACTCGATGTCTTCTACGGGGATGTCCGTCTGGTCCCAAATGCCGTAGCAGTCGCGGAAGAGGGAGTGGATGTCTATCGTGGTGTCCCGCTTGAAGTGTTCGTTGTCCAGGATTTGCAGGTTGCGGATGCGGTCAATGCCAAAAGTTTTCAAGGTGTCCCCCTCGTAGGCCAGGAGATACCAGCGTTGGTTGGATTCCTTCAGGAAATGGGGATTGACCTTTTTCGTCTCCAGCTTGTCGTCTTGGCGCACCAGGAGATAATTGAACGTGACCGGATGCGAACGCTTGATGGCGCCAATCAGCGGAAACAGCCATTCGCTGTGCAGGGGGCGATGATGTTCGGGCAGGACGTAAGAGGCCAGCGTGTCGTCCCCTGCTAAGGCGTTCAGCAGGTCGAAGTTTAGCAGGAGCTGCTCGTAGCGGTTCCACTCGTGCTCGTCTTGTGCGGCGATGCCATATCCGTAGTGTTTTTTATCAAAAGTGATTTTGATGCCGAACACGGATTCTATGTCATTGAAGTCGCGTTGCAAGGTGCGCAGGTTCATGGCTCCAAATCCCCGTTCTTCCATGCGGCGGGAGACGTAGCCCAGTAACTCCTCCGTCGGCACGCCCGTCCGGCTTTCCTTCAGTTTGTTGATGATAATCAGCCAGCGTTGCAGGCCTTCCAATCGTTTGCTCATAGTACAATTCTTTTGGTTTGATGAGGACAAAGATAGGGTGTGTCGGCGACAAAACGTGTCGTTGACGGGAAAATGTGGACGCAAATGCTTACCTTTGTCCCGTAAATCCCTAAAAAAAGAAGAATATGGGTTGTTTTATGAACGTATTATGGCTGGTGCTGGGCGGAATCTTCACGGCACTGGAGTATGTAGTGGCCAGCCTGTTGCTGATGGTCACCATCATCGGCATTCCTTTCGGGATGCAGACTTTGAAACTGGCAGGGCTGGCCTTGTGGCCGTTCGGCAAGACGGTGCACACCGGCGAACGGTCGGGCGGATGCCTCCATATCCTGATGAACGTGCTTTGGATTCTGCTGGGCGGCATCTGGATTGCCTTGTCCCACTTGGTGTTCGGCGCCATCCTCTGCATCACCATCATCGGCATCCCCTTCGGCCTGCAACATTTCAAGCTGGCTGCGTTGGCCTTGACGCCTTTCGGGAAGGACATCGTAGAGAACGAATGCTAAATGCTAATCCTAAAAATAAAGGAAATTCAAATATGGAAGAACACGAAAGACAACAAATCATCGCTCTGGTGAAGCGCGAGGTGGTGCCCGCTATCGGCTGTACGGAGCCTATGGCCGTGGCCCTCTGCGTGGCCCGCGCCACCGAAACCTTGGGCAAGCGTCCCGAGAAAATCACCGCCCTGCTGAGCGCTAACATCCTGAAGAACGCCATGGGTGTGGGCATCCCCGGCACGGGCATGATCGGTCTGCCCATTGCCATCGCCTTGGGGGCACTTATCGGCAAGTCGGACTATCAGTTGGAAGTGCTGAAGGACTGCACGCCCCAAGCCGTGGAGGAAGGCAAGGCGTTCATCGACGAGAAGCGCATCCGCATCGCCCTGAAGGAAGGGATTGAAGAAAAACTCTATATCGAAGTGACCTGCGAGGCGGGCGACGACACCGCCACGGCCATCATTGCCGGCGGGCACACCGACTTCCGCCGCATCACCCGTAACGACGAGGTTCTGCTGGACAAAATGTCCGCCTCGGCGGCTGAAGAAGACGACAGCGCCCCGCAACTGACCTTGCGCAAGGTCTATGACTTTGCCATGACCGCCCCGTTGGACGAAATCCGCTTTATCCTGGAAACTGCCCGTCTGAACAAGGCCGCTGCCGAACGCTCCTTCACGGGCGACTACGGCCACGGCTTGGGCAAGATGCTGCGCGGCAATTACGAGCACAAGATTATGGGTGATAGCGTTTTCTCGCACATCCTGTCCTACACGTCCGGTGCCTGCGACGCCCGCATGGCCGGTTCCATGATTCCGGTGATGAGCAATTCGGGCAGCGGCAACCAAGGTATCTCCGCCACCCTGCCCGTGGTGGTGTTCGCCGAGGAGAACGGCAAGACGGAGGAGGAACTCATCCGCGCCCTGATGCTGAGTCACCTGACGGTCATCTACATCAAGCAGAGCCTGGGCCGTCTGTCTGCCCTGTGTGGCTGCGTGGTGGCCGCCACGGGTTCCAGCTGCGGCATCACGTGGCTGATGGGCGGCGGTTATAAAGAGGTGTCCTACGCCGTGCAGAACATGATTGCCAACCTGACTGGCATGATTTGCGACGGTGCCAAGCCCAGTTGCGCGCTGAAGGTCACCACGGGCGTATCCACCGCCGTCCTTTCCGCCATCATGGCCATGGAGGGCCGCACCGTCACCTCCGTGGAGGGCATCATCGACGAGGACGTGGACCAGAGCATCCGCAACCTGACGAAGATTGGTTCCAAGGGTATGAACGAGACGGACCGGCTGGTGCTGGATATTATGACAAGTAAATGAAGAATGAAGAATTAAGAATGAGGAATTAAAAAAGAATGAAGAATTACAATCCTGGTTGGAACGTAATTCTTCATTCTTCATTTTATGCCGACGGCATGATTCTTCATTTTATTCGCAGCAGCACCCGTCGCCGCAGTCGTGGTGTCCGCTGCCGCAGCCGCCACCAC
>DXCV01000051.1 GCA_019115825.1 Candidatus Bacteroides pullicola | reverse complement strand
AGCCAACAGGTGGATTCACCTTCTTTCGGAGATTCTACGGCGCACATTAAAGACACTCGGTGAATTGCCCGACCGCAACTCCAAACGGCTGGTACACATCCTTCAAGGATGTGAGGATGTCTTACTGGATGGAACGGAAAGGCCTATCCAGCGTCCTGTGGACGAAGACAGACAATCAGCATGCTACAGTGGTAAAAAAAACTCATAGCATAAAGAATAACCTGTTGTGTACCGACAATCTCAGGATTGTATGGCTGAGTTCCACATACGAAGGTCATGTACATGACAAAAAGATTTGTGACGAAGAACCTCTTCTGCTCCCCAAAGGCATCAGGCTTTGGCAGGATACAGGTTTCATCGGACACAGGCCGGATGGCGTTGAAGTATGCATGCCCAAGAAGAAACCTAAAGGGAAAGAGCTTACTACTGCTGAAAAACAGGAGAACAAGCGGATTTCCGGAATCAGGATTAAAGTGGAGCACGCCATAGGCGGTATGAAAAAATGCCGTATTGTCAAAGAACGATTCAGATGCCATAAATTCGGTTTCGAAGATATGGTGATTCTTATTGCTTGTGGGTTACACAACTTTAGAATCAGTCACAAAATGAGCCATATAACAAATTAATCTATATAATGTCTAATATAAAAAGGTATCATACAACTACAATGAACAAGAAGAACATCATCAACAACAAAGTCACCACCCAGCTATGGGCTTTGTCCATCGCATTGTTGCTGGGCATCTCCTCTTGTACGGACGAAGATGAGCCTATCATCATCCCCGAAGAAGAGGAAGAAATCTTGGTGACAGACGAATCGGGAGTGACGCTGACCAACACGAAAGACATCGTGCTGGGCGAAAGCGGAGAGGATCAAGTATTCGAAATGACTTCTACCATCCTGACCACTTCCGGACGTGTGGAAGAAACCACCCTGAACTGTTGTGCCATGGGTGCCATCGCCCTCAACCACGACGGCGACATGGCAAAAATGGACACGGCACGCAAAGTGCGCAACGTGACACTGGTCAACCGGGGAACCATCACCATACATACCAAAGCACTGGTGGAGCGGTACAAGGATTTGATTCAAACCCCTGACGACCCCGACAGACCCTACACCTACCTGCGGCTGCTTGCCATCTATGCCGGAGAAAACAGCACGGTCATCAACGAAGGCGTCATCAACGTCTACTTCGACCATGACCCCTCCGTGACTTCCACCATCTATGTCATGGGCATGATAGCGGGCGAGAACTCGTCCATCATCAACAACGGCGAGATACACTTCTATGGCACAGGCTCCGTGGCAACCCGGTTGCGCGGCATGGCCACCTTCGGCAACAACATCTCCGCATTCAACAACGGCCTCATGACTGCGGAAGTGGAGATTTGCGAGGATTCGCGCATGATTACCACCGGAGGCACCAAATCCAACGTCATCAACGACGGCATCATGCAGATGCGTATGCCGGGATATGTGCTTTGCATGACCCGCTATGGCGACACCAACCTCATCAACAACAATGTGATAGACCTGACGCTGGTGGACCTGCCTGAAGGCTACACCGCCGTAGGCAACGGAGCATACCCTGTCATTTGTGCCATGTACGAGCCACTGTCAGGCAGCCGCTCGCAAATGCCTTCCTTGGTCAACCGAGGCACCATCCGTGTGGCCATCGAAGGAACTGAACGCACCAATCCGGCAAGCCAAGGCTATGGCATGTATTGCGACCTGATGGGAGCGGGTTGTGGAGACCTGCAGGTCAACATCATCAACGATGGCAGCATCTCTGTATCCCAAAGCGGCCCCTATCGGTTCAGTATGGCAGAAGCCGGGTTCATCACCCGGCCGAACTTCACAGGGGAAGCCTGCAATATTACGTTGGGACGATGGACAACCACCTTGCGCGACTTCAGCCAGACCAGAGATTTGTTCTTGGCCCGAGGCATAAATATGGACTTCGGCGGTGGCAGGTTGTCACTGACGAAAGGAGAAGACTATGTGGACGGCACGCCGTACAGCGTGGCTCCCGAAGCCTTGATTTACGATGCAGGGCAAGGTGCATTCCGCTATGAATACTCAGGCTACAGAGGGCTGGAAATCTCGGTTGCAGATGGGACTGCTGCCCAACTGACCTGGGACAAAGAAAACCAAACGGTTGCCTTGTCCGAAGAATAAAGGAATAAGAACACTAAAAATGAAAGGAAACAAGATGGATAATATCGTAACAAAGAGCGTCCGTGTAGGCAGTGCGGGCTACTACGTCAACCGCGACCACTTGGTCATCAGCAAGCCCGAGGCCGGCAATATCGCCGACATCACCGAACAAGCCATCGCGGCCGGTAAGGTGCTCAAAGGACGCAACATCGTGCTATATGCCCTGGCTGCGTTTGTGGATGACGAAGAGAATCCGGGACAGCAACGCCTGGCTCCGAACGCCACCCTGATCAACGAAGGCATCATCGAGATTCACTTGCACGACATCGTGGAAGCCTACAAAGACCAAGTGAAAGCCACCCCCGACGACCCGAAGGGCACCTACCGTTTTGTGAAGTGCTTCGCCATGGCAGCAGGGAAAGACTCGACCATCATCAACGAAGGAACCATCCGCATCTACTTTGACCAAGAGAAAGACTTGGAAACGGCCGTCTATGGGGAAACCTTGTTGGCCGGAGAGAACTCCACGGCCATCAACAACGGCGTAATCGAGCTGGTGGGCAACGGCTCATTCGACACGCAAACCCGTGTCATTGCCCTGCCGGTAGACAACGTGACCATCATCAACAACGGACAAATCAATGTCAACGTTGAGAAGGCTTCGACTGTCCGGGTGCTGGCCACCACCGGCACAGGCGGCACGATAGCCAATTATGGCTCCATCAAAATCAACTCGACCGGACGCATCATGACGATTGCCCGCTTCGCCAACACGCACCTCATCAATGCCGGCGACATCGACATCGTATCGAGGGCACACTTCATCGTGAACAAAGTCTCGTTCCTCTACCAGTCCTATCCGCTGGCCTGTGCTTTCTACGAGCACTCCCTGCCCAACAAGCAACTGGTGCCCCCCATCGTGAACAAAGGCTCGATAAAGATTCACTTGGAAGGGAGCGAGGCCTCCACGCCCCATGCCGTAGCCTTTGGCATTTACAGTGAAATGGTAGGCGAGGAGAAACATGTGCACCGGATGGAGAACACGGGCACAATCACGGTTTCCCAATCCGGGCCGTATGACTTCCTGGTGGCCGAACTGGGTGCCAACGTGCAGTCGGCAAAAGACTTCCCCTACCCGATAGAAATCGGCGAATGGCATACGACAGCCCGCGATTTTGCCCGAACCCGGGATTTGTTTGTATGCAGCAGCGGCTTGTTCGACTTTGCGCATACCCGCTTGACTCTGGCCGGGACAGCCCCGACGACAATCAAAGCGGAAGACTTGGTATGCCAACGTGCGGAAGCTGCCCAACGCGGCGACACCTTCCGCATTGCCCACGCCGACAAGCTGGAGTGGCATAACTCAAAATGAATGAAACAACCCGAATAGCAGGTTTATCCCTGTATGTTTAATTTTAATATCTATCAAACTTATGGCAAAGAAAGTTTTAATCATTGCGACCAACTACGGTTCGTGGGGCGAAGAGTTGCAGGCTCCTTGGGATGCTTGCAAGAAGGCCGGTTTTGAAGTAACCTTGGCTACGCCGCAAGGCAAGAAGCCCCTGCCTTTCCAAATCAGTGTTGACCCCGACTTCGTGGACGGCGTGCAAAACATCAAGACCAATCCGAAAGAAGTGTGCGACCGCTGCAAGGAACTGGTCGACGGCGAAGAGTGGGCACACCCGTTGAAGTTCTCCGAAGTGAACATGGACGACTATGACGCCATCGCCCTGACCGGCGGCCCGGGTGCCATGCTGGACATGTGCAACTGCTGGGAGCTCCACAAGCTGATCATGGACGCTTACAAGAGCGGAAAGATTGTAGGTGCCTTGTGCTATGCCGTTTCCGCCTTGGTATTCCTGCGCGACCCGGAGAACGACTACAAGTCCATCATCTATGGCAAGAAGATTTGTGCTCATCCCCGTGCTTGGGACTTCTATGGCCCGGGCATGGCCATGTCCTACGAACTCTACGGCGCAACTCCCGACAACTGCGGCACCAACGTAATCACGCCGGGATTCCTGTGGCCCATCGAGGACCTGGTTCGCGACGCCGTAGGTCCCAACGGAGCTTGCATCGCCCGCATCAATGCCAACCGCGAGAATCCTCAAGTTTATTATGACCATCCCTTCATCACCGGTACGTCTGTGGAATCTTCCATCGCATACGGCGACATGATTGTGAAGGTGCTTAATTCCTTGAAGTAATCCCCAATGTACAACCTAAGGATGGTGAACCGGCTTCCCCATCAGGTCCGGTTCACCACTCCTGATTTGACCCAAAGACAAAAACTATGCCTGCCATCATCATACACAGCATCGAGATGACCGATGAACAGAAGAAAATCATCGCGGACAAGTTCATCTCCACATTTTCCGAAGTGAGCGGAGTGCCCAAGGACCGTATCTATCTTTTCTTCAACGGATACGGACTGAACGAAGCCGCCACCGGTGGCAAACTGTTCTCCGAGAATCCTCCCAAGAGCGCCAAAGCAAAGTTCAATGAGGAGGAATGGGCGAATAAAAACGAATAAGACAACATCAACCAACTAACTAAAAGACCGACGAAAAAAATGGATGTAAACCAAACCATCGTGAAAGCGCTCGAAGATATTGGCGTGAACTATGTTTTTGGAGGCAGCGGACAAGTGAACGCCTCCATGCTGCTGGCCTTGCGCGACTCCAAGCAGATCAAGACCATCATCATCCGCAACGAGCAGGCCGCCTCGTTCATGGCGTGTGGCTATACCATGTTCAATCCTGGCAATTTGGGTGTATGTTTTGCCACAGGAGGCCCCGGTGCTTTCAACCTGTTCTCGGGCATGGCCGTTGCCTTGTCCGATTCCTTGCCGGTGCTTGCCATCACGGGGTATACATCCATGAACCAGCGAGGCAAAGGTGCCTTGAACGAATCCACCGGATTGAGCCGCACGCCCGACTCGCAAGCCATGTTTGCCGCCACCACCAAGAAATCCTACATCCTGGAGCGTGCCGAAGATACGTGCGACATCCTGGAAGATGCCATCAACACAGCCTTTGAAGGACGTCCGGGTCCTGTCCACATCCATATCCCCAAAGACGTGACCACGGCCGAGGTGACCAATTACCGACCCATCCAAATCCATGTCAAGCCGGTCATAGCCGATGAATCTTCGCTTGACCGGGCGGCAGAGGCTTTGGCCACGGCTATCCGGACGAATAAGAAGATGCTGGCCTTGATAGGCTATGGCTGCATCCGGAGCGAGGCGGCCGAGGAACTGAAGCAACTCATCGACACCTACCACATCCCCTTCGTGCAGACCATGGATGCCAAAGGCTTTCTTCCGGAGAACCACCCGCTTTGCCTCGGCGTGTATGGCACTTCGGGGGACAAAGCGGCCAACACCTATTTCGAGGAAGCAGAAGTAGTATTGGCCTTGGGCAACTCGTTCGCTCAGAATGCCACGTTTGCCTTCAAGCCGGACTTATATGCAGGCAAGCAACTCATCCACATCAACATCGACCCGGCAGAAATCGACAAGGTATATCCCGCCGATGTCCGCGTTGTCAGCGACATCAAGCCCGCCCTGCAAGGCATACTGTCCCGCCTCTCCACTATGGAAATAAGCAAACCTGTCATGCCCGTCCTCCCCACGGGACGCTACTACGACGAACCTGAACACCGCGATGCCAAACGCATCTTCCCGGGCGACATGGTCCGCCTGCTTTCGGACAACCTGCCCGAGAATGCCATCGTGATGGGAGATGCCGGTTCGCACATGCTGTGGGCCAACTGCTACCTGAGGTTGAGCGGCAACCAGCGTTATCAGAATCCCGGCAGCTTCGGCCCCATGGCCAGCCATACCAACGGATGCATCGGCGTGAAGTGTGCCAATCCGGACAAAGCCGTCATCGCTTGTGTGGGTGATGGCTGCTACCAGATGGCCGGCTTCGAACTGATGACCGCCGTGCAATACAACATCCCGGTGATTTGGATTATCTTCAACAACCACGAATTCAACATCATCAAGAAGTTCCTCCTGAACATGTACAACGACGAAGCCTTCATGGACTTCGAGAACCCGGATTTCGTGAAGTATGCCGAAGCCTGTGGCGCCAAAGGCTACCGGGTGGAGCGGCTGGACGAGTTCGTACCGGCCTTGCAGGAAGCCCTGAAGCAAGGGAAGCCCTGCCTCATCGATGTGCTGGTGGACAATGAAGTGTATCCGCCGTTCAACCTGGGGAAAGTCTGAACTCAATAATACATTAAGTCTATGGACAGAAAGATTCTGACGATGTTGCTCGTGCTGATGGTTTGGGGGCAGGTTCAAGCCCAGAAAATCAGTTTCTCATTGAAGAACGACTCCACCTTCAATGCCGCGGACGACTATGCCCAGACCAGCGAAGGCTTCGACGTGAACGTAAACGAAGTCAACGTCGTCAACCTGGGCATACAGATTGCCCAAGACGTGGCCGTGGCCAATGCCAACCGGGACGAAATCGTGGATGCCCTCAGCAATCGTTCGTACTACCGACAGCGCATAGACTTAAACCTGAGTTCCGCCCTGCCCGAACGGACCAATGTATATTCAATCATCACATTCCTGAACGACAATTCGGGCAACTCGTCGGCCATGGTCACCATATCGAACCTGGAGGTGGAGCACTTCTTCAACAACAACTTCAAGTTCCGTGTGGGGCGATTGGCCAACTCGGTGTCCGAATCGCAGTTCTTTGGCCGCATGGCTTTGGAAGAGACGTCGGCCCATGTGTTCGGACGGAAACTCTTTGTCAACGATGCCTTGGAGTTCGACGGGAGCTTCAAGAAGAGAGACGGGCCTACCTTCTTCATCGGATTGAAGCCGGTGTTCAAGCCCTTCAACCTCAAAGGTGTGTATGCCGGCATTCACCAAGCGTTCAAGAGCGGTATGCAGTTGCATGGCATATTTTCGTTGAACCGCCAGTTCGAAGCTGACATGACGAGATATATCCCCGACTTCAAAGGCAAGGATGTCTATTTTGCCTACGAGGCCGAGGTAGCTTATAAACAACGTGGAGGCACCGTCTTCCTCAACGTTGGTGGCAATGCGGGGTATACAGGTTTGTTGCCTCATGCCAGCGGACGTTTTGATTTCCTCAACCAACTGATGCCGGTAGTGTCGCGCAAAGGGGATGCCTTGAAGGAGACGTTCACGCCGTCCGCCGGCTTCCGCACTTATCCGGCCAAGATGAATCCTTCGTTGAAGTTCTTGCCACAGGTGGGTGTGGAGGCCGAGGTGCAAGGAGCACTGACCAATCGATTCACGGCTCTGAACGTCTGTGCTTATTGCAAAGTGAACATCACGCGACGGATGGTCCTGACTTACTACTGCACGCCGCAATTCATCTGGCAGGATTTCCAGCCGGACAAGCCCTCCTTCATGGGCGGGGTGGTCAATTATCTGCGGCTTAGTGTGACCGTAGGCAAGCCGACCCGTATGTTCTTATAAGTAGGATAGTATATAGTATAGGATATATAGAATGGAAGAAAAGAAATACTCAAAGATGTTGATACCGTCCATCTTGTCGGTATCTGTGCTGACCATCATGGCGCCTACGGCTGTATCACCGGCTTTGGCAGCCATCCGTGATGCCTTCCCGCAAATCACGGCGACGCAAGCCAAGCTGGTGCTGACGCTCCCCACGTTGGTGATGATGCCGATGGGGTTGCTCTCCGCCCGCCTGACCGCCAAGATAGACAAGAAAAAGTTGCTGCTGACGGGCATGACCCTGTTCCTCGTGTTCGGCGTGGCCGGTGGTTTCGTCAACGATTTCCGCCTGTTGCTGCTCATGCGCCTCCTCTTTGGTGTAGGCTTGGGCATCATGACTCCGCTGTCCACTTCGCTCATCTTCGACTTTGCCCCCAATCCGGAGCGACGGAGCAAACTGCTGGGCATACAAGGCTCGTTCAACCAACTGGGCGGACTGCTGTTCATGAGCCTGTCGGGTGTCTTGGCCAGCATCTCCTGGCGGTATTCCTTCTTGTGCTATGCCTTTGTCGTCATCTCTCTCATACTGACTTTCCTGTTCATGCCCTCCATTCCGCCGATGGCTCCACGGAAGAAGGAGACAGCCGGCAAACAGAAGATGAACAAGAAGATTTTCATCCTGGCCTTTTTCGCCATGATGATATTTGCCTGCTATTTCGTCATCAACACGGACTTGGCCCTGTTTATGGACGCGGAAGGTATCGGCGACGCCAAGGAGTGTGGCTACGCCCTGTCCCTAATGCGTATCCCGGCCATTCTGGCGGGCATCCTGTTGGCATGGATCATGCGTAACCTGAAGGACTGGACCATGCCTTTTGCCACCCTCATCATGGCTGCGGGCTATCTGGTCATCGCCTACGCCGAATCCTATGGCGTACTGATGGCCGGATGCCTGGTGGTGGGATTGGGAGGCGGATTTGCACTTCCCCCCATATCCCTCTTCCTGCCGCGCATCGTGACCCCGCGCCAACGCACCCTTGGCGTGGCCATCATCATGTCCGTGGCTCAGCTAGGACAATTTATCTCCCCGCTTTATACCGACCTGTTCGTGAGCGGCATGACGGACGGGGCAAGCCGGATGCGCTTTGTCGTGTCG
Source organism: Candidatus Bacteroides pullicola (assembly GCA_019115825.1). Taxonomy (GTDB): domain Bacteria; phylum Bacteroidota; class Bacteroidia; order Bacteroidales; family Bacteroidaceae; genus Bacteroides; species Bacteroides pullicola. The sequence goes on along the minus strand of DXCV01000051.1, from coordinate 32,460 downwards.
GCCATCACCACCGTGGTGATTGGTTTCATGGTGTTGGCGTTTGCCCATACCCTCCCGAAGAAGGCACTGGAGGAAAAATGATAGTAAATAAGGAATAAATATTGAATTAAATACAGAACAATGGCAATAAAGATTTTAAGCGTAGACGATGAACAAGACCTGGAGATACTGCTCACCCAGTACTTCCGCAGGAAAATCCGCAAGGGAGAATACGAGTTCACCTTTGCGCACAACGGATTGGAGGCATTGCAACTGATGCTGGAGAAGAAGAACTTCGACATCATCCTGAGCGACATCAACATGCCCGAGATGGACGGGCTCACCCTGCTGACCCGCATCAACGAGATGAGAAACCCGGCACTGAAGTGCATCATGGTGTCGGCCTACGGCGACATGGACAATATCCGTTCGGCCATGAACAACGGAGCTTTCGACTTTGCCACCAAGCCCATCGACCTGGACGACCTCTCGCGCACCATCGAGAAAGCCATCGAGCAAATCAACTTCGTGCGGGAGTCGCAGAACGAGCATAACCAACTGGAGTCCATCAAAAACGACCTGGCCGTGGCGGGCGAAATCCAGCAGGCCATTCTGCCCCGGAAGTTCCCGCCCTTCCCCCAGCTGGCCGACTCGGTGGACATCTTCGCGTCCATGACTCCGGCCAAGGACGTGGGCGGTGACTTCTACGACTTCTTCCAGATTGACGAAGACCGCATCGGGTTCGTCATCGCCGACGTATCCGGCAAGGGCGTACCGGCTTCCCTCTTCATGGCCGTCAGCCGCACGCTGCTCCGGGCGACGGGGACAAGGGGAGTGCCATCGCACGAGTGCATCAACTCGGTGAACAAACTCTTGTGCAACGAGAGCCTCGATTCGATGTTCGTGACCGTCTTCTACGGCATCTACAACCTCAAGACGGGCGAGGTGGACTATACGAACGCCGGGCACAACCCACCCTACCTGCTCCGCCAGAACAATGCCGTGGAGCCGCTGCCGCTGTCCAAGAATTTCATCGTGGGCGTATTCGACGACTTCGTCTATACCAACTCGAACCTGACCTTGAATCCGGGCGACTCCTTGATTCTCTACACCGACGGCGTCACGGAAGCCTTCAACGAAAGCCGGGAAATGTTCGGCGAAAGCGGACTGGAGAAGACCCTGAAGAGCGTGCCGGGTGCCGGAAGCGAGGAGATTGTGGAAGCCATACTGGAAGACCTGAAGGACTTCGTCGGCAACGAGCCGCAGAGTGACGACATCACGATGTTAGTGCTTAAGCGACTGAAATGAAGCCGTCGGACGCGCACAAGGATTGCGCCTTGATAAAAAAGGTGGCACCTTTATCATAAAAAGGTGGCACCTTTAATAGAAAGAGGTGGCACCTTTAATAGGAAAAGGTGGCACTGATTCTAATTGAAACCGAAAACTATGTAGTACCCCCAAAATACTTGTTATTTATGAAAGACAACTTTAACGTATTCAAACCTGCCGACAAGATGCAGTTCGAGTTCACCGACCTGATTGCCGGATATGTGAGTGATTTCAATGAAAACGAAAGATGCTTCACGCTGACCACCACCGACAAGCGTTCTTTCCCCGTCCTGCTGACCGACACCACCTTTGCCCGACTGATGCGCAATCTGGACGAGCCTTACCAGGACGCCACGGGCAACCTGTACCAGCTGCTGGCGCAAGACGGACGCATGGCCTTCGTCTTCGGCATCTTCTACCCGCAGCACGACGGGCAATACACCTTCGAGGCCAAGCAGATAGACTTCCCGGAAAAAGAGCCGGGCAAATTCCGCTTCGAGGAATCCACCTGGTGGCCCAACCAGGCGAAGAGCATCTGCAACTTCTTCGTCCGCGCCCAGTTCGGCGACGGCGACATCGACTATGAGAAGTATCGCACGGCCGTCAGCCTGGGCGGCAAGCGCGAAGCCAATTCCTTCCGCCAGGAGACGGACACCATCTCGCGCATGATTTACGGCATGGCCTCGGCCTTCATGCTGACCGGCGAAGACGTGTTCCTGGAGACCGCCGAGAAAGGCGTGGAATACCTGAAGAAGCACATGCGCTTCTACGACGTGGACGAGAACGTGGTCTACTGGTACCACGGCATCGACATCGACGGGGACAAGGAGAAGAAAATCTTCACGTCCGAATTTGGCGACGACTATGACGCCATCCCGATGTATGAACAGATTTACGCCTTGGCCGGCCCGATACAGACCTACCGCGTGAATGGCGACCCGTCCATCCTGCGCGATGCCGAACTGACCATCGACTTGTTTGAACGCTTCTTCAAGGACAAGAAGGGCGAAGGCTATTACTCCCACATCGACCCCGTCCTGCTGAGCCCGGACAGCCCGAGCCTGGGTCCGAACCGGATGCGCAAGAACTGGAACTCGGTGGGCGACCATGCACCGGCCTACCTCATCAACCTCTATCTGGCCACGGAAGAAGAGAAGTACAAGGACTTCCTGGAATATACGGCAGACACCATCACCAAGCACTTCCCCGACTACGAGAACAGCCCGTTTGTCAACGAACGCTTCATGGACGACTGGAGCCACGACCTGACGTGGGGATGGCAACAAGACCGCGCCGTCGTGGGCCACAACCTAAAGATTGCGTGGAACCTGATGCGCATCAACAGCATTTGCCCGAAGAAGTCCTACGAGGAATTTGCCCAGCACATTGCCGAGGTCATGCCCCAGGTGGGCCTGGACGTACAGCGCGGCGGTTGGTACGACGTGATGGAACGCCGCCTGCACGGCAACCAAGAGTATTACCGCTTTGCCTGGCACGACCGCAAAGCCTGGTGGCAGCAGGAGCAAGCCATCCTGGCCTACGAAATCCTGTATGGCATCTACGGCAAGGAGGAATACCTGAAATACGCCCGCGAATCGGCCGCATTCTACAACACCTACTTCCTGGACCACGAGGACGGCGCCGTCTACTTCAACGTGCTGGCCAACGGCCTGCCCTACCTGCTGGGCACGGAGCGTAAGAAGGGCAGCCACTCCATGAGCGCTTACCACTCGGTAGAGTTGGCTTACCTGGCCGCCACGTACACCAACCTGATGAATACGAAGAAGCCCCTCACCCTGTACTTCAAGCCCCAGGTCAATGGCTTCAAGGATAACATCCTGCGTGTACAGCCCGACATCCTGCCCGTGGGCAGCGTGAAGCTGACGCAAGTCTGGATTGACGGGAAAGAGTGGACCAAGTTCGATGCCGACAAGCTGACCGTACAATTGCCGGCAGTGGACTATCGCCCGAAAGTGAAAGTAGTGATCACCCCTAAAGACTGAGAACCATGAATGCAGAAGTACATAAAGTAGGATGCGTGCTGGATGCCTCGTCCAGCAAAGACGAACAGCAAGCCATCCTGTCCATCCTGGACGAAGGCAAGAGCGTGATACTGGACTTGTCGGGATGCACCTATGTGTCGAGTGCAGGACTGCGTGTCATGCTCTACTCCTACAAGGTAGCGTCGTCCAACGGACTGAACGTCTACCTGATAGGCGTGTCCAAAGAAGTGAGAGAAGTGATGAGCATCACCGGATTCGAGCATTTCTTCAAATACTTCGACTCGGTGGAAGATTGCCAAAACCAAATCGGATAAGTAAGTATGCAGCGAGTAGATTTATTTCCGACACACGAGTACAAAGGACTGAAGTTGCGCACGGGGCGTCCCTACCCCTTTGGCGCCACGGTCATGGGAAATGCCGTGAACTTTTCGGTCTACTCCCGCTATGCCACGGCGTGTACCCTGGTGCTGTTCCACAACCATGAGCCGGAACCGTTCATCGAGATTCCTTTCCAGAAGGAGTTCAAGATGGGCAACGTGTTCTCCATGATGGTCTTCGACCTGGATTTCGAGGACATCGAATACGGCTACCGGATGGACGGCCCTTGGAATCCCCGCGAAGGACACCGCTTTGACAAGACGAAGATCCTGATGGACCCGTACGCCAAACTGATTGCCGGACGGGACGTCTGGGGCGTGCAGCCGGATTGGAAGAACATGTACCAATACCGGGCCCGCGTGGTTTGCGACGACTTTGACTGGGAAGACGATCTCCCCTTGGAGACCCCGGTGAACGATTTGGTCATCTACGAAATGCATGTCCGCAACTTCACCTGCGGCGCAGAAGCCGGGGTGAAGCATCCGGGCACATTCGCCGGGATAGCCGAGAAAATCCCTTACTTGAAAGAGCTGGGCGTCAACTGCGTGGAGCTTATGCCCATCCACGAGTTCGACGAGTTTGAGAACAGCAAGCCCTCGCCCGTCGACGGACACATGCTCTACAACGTGTGGGGCTACAGCAATGTGGGCTTCTTTGCCCCCAAGGCGGCGTATGCTTCCACGGGACGCTTCGGCATGCAGGCCGACGAGCTGAAGAACCTGATCAAGCAGCTCCACGCCAATGGCATCGAAGTCATCCTGGACGTCGTGTTCAACCACACGGCCGAAGGCAACGAGCAAGGTCCCTACATCTCCTATCGGGGCATCGACAACAAGACGTACTACATGCTGACGCCCGACGGGTATTACTTCAACTTCAGCGGTTGTGGCAACACGCTGAACTGTAACAACCCGAACGTCCGCGACATGATTGTGGAGAGCCTGCGCTACTGGGTGACGGACTATCACGTGGACGGCTTCCGCTTCGACTTGGCGGCCATCTTGGGACGCGACCAGAACGGCGCCCCCATGCCCAACCCGCCTTTGCTGGAATCGCTGGCCCACGACCCCATCCTGGGCAAGACCAAGCTGATAGCCGAAGCCTGGGATGCCGGCGGCCTGTACCAAGTAGGCGCATTCCCCTCGTGGGGACGTTGGGCCGAATGGAACGGGAAGTACCGCGACAGCATCCGCCGGTTCCTGAAAGGCGACGAACACGTCCTGGGCGATGTCAAGGAGCGCATTGCCGGCTCGGCCGACTTGTACGCTTCGCAGAACAGAGGCATCAAGGCGAGCGTGAACTTCATCACGGCGCACGACGGATTCACCCTTATGGACCTGGTGTCGTACAACGGCAAGCACAACGAGGCGAACGGCGAGGACAACCGCGACGGCGAAGACAACAACAACAGCTGGAACTGCGGCTGGGAAGGCGAATGCGACGACGCAGGCATCAACTTCTTGCGCCACAAGCAAATCAAGAATGCCATATCCCTGCTGATGGTCAGCCAGGGCATCCCGATGATTTTGTCCGGCGACGAGATGGGCAACACCCAATACGGCAACAACAACGCGTATTGCCAGGACAATGAGATAGGCTGGCTCGACTGGAGGAATCTGGAGAAGAACGAAGACATCTACAACTACTTCCACCAGATTATCAAGTTCCGCAAAGCCCACAAGGTGTTACGCTACGAGTACCACTTGGGACACTGCGATTACCGCAACCTGGGATATCCGGACTTCTCCTGGCATGGCGTGCAGGCATGGCATCCGGAGAGCGGGTACAACAACCTGACCGCCGCCTTCATGCTGAACGGTGCCTATGCCGAGACGGACGGCGTGCCCGACGACTTCATCTACGTCGCCATGAACATGCACTGGGAGATGCACGGCTTTGAGCTTCCGCGGTTGCCGGAAGGGATGGCCTGGCATGTGTTTGCCAACACGGAAATGCCTGCTCCCCAGGACATCTGCGAACCGGGCGAAGAATGCAGGCTGGACAATCAGCACGAGATTCTGGTAGGCTCACGGTCTATCATCATCTTGGTAGGAAAGAGAACAGCAAACTAACCTTATTCACGAATATATTTAAAAAGATACAGTAGTTATGGACAACCAATTTGAAATCAAACAAGAAGGCAAGACGTTGACCATCGTTCTGGGTGGACAACTGACCACGGGCAACGCCCCGGCATTGATGGAAGAGCTGAACAAGCACAAGGACCAAGGCATAGAAAAGGTAGTGTTCGATGCCACGCAACTGACGTACATCGCCAGCAGCGGCATCCGCACCATCATCTTTGCCAAGCAGAAGTTGGGCGGCAACCCGGTCATTGAGTTTGTCAACTGCGCTGCCGACATCCGCAGCGTGTTCGAGATGACCGGCTTGCAGAATTACATCTCTTTCGTCAGCAAGTAAGCAACAAGGCCATGAAAGAGTTGTATTTCCAACCGATTGCACAGCGGGCGGAAGAAATCATTGATGCCATCCTCCGGACGCCGGAGGTGGCATCATGCCCCAAGGAATCGTATGCCATCCACTTGGTATGCGAGGAACTGGTGGTGAATGTCGTCAGCTATGCCTATGCCGACGAGGCCGAGGGCTATCTCAAGATACAGATTGAGAAGGCCGACGGGATGATTGCCATCCGCTTCATCGACGGAGGCGTTGCCTTCAATCCGCTGGAGAGGGATATGCCGGACGTTTCATTGTCCATGGAAGAGCGTCAGATAGGCGGCCTCGGCATCTTCCTGACGGTCCAGATGATGGACGAAGTGCAGTATGAACGGATAAACAACGAGAATGTAGTGACCATCAAAAAAAGGATCAGCGATGAAAAATAAGATAGGCATCCTCATAGAGAGCGACTACTATGAGAACGAGATTTTCTATTACCAGTTCCGCTTCAAGGAGGCGGGATACGAAGTCCATTTCCTTTCCCGCTTGTGGGGGAATGCAGGCATCACCTTCAACGGGCATGAGTACAGGGCACCTTTCTATTGCAACGAGAGCTTTGAAACGCTCGACGAAGAAGCCTTGGACGAGTATGCCGCCATCATCGTCCCCGCCGGCATGGTGGCAGACCGGTTGCGCTATACGGAGGATGTGAACCGGCTTCCGCCGGCCTGTGTGTTCTTGCAAAAAGTCTTTGCCCGCAAGGACATCATCAAAGGCGTGATCTGCCATGGCCTCTGGCTGCTCTCCCCCGTATCCGAACTGGTGAAAGGGCGAAAAATGACCGTGCACAACAACCTGCTGGGCGACGCGAAGAACTACGGCGTGGAGTACGTGGACGAGGACTTGGTGGTGGACGGGGACTTGATTTCTGCCCGCACCGGCGGACATTGCTACCGGCTTGCCTCGGCCATCCTGCAGGCTTTGGCCCATTGACACACTACCCGGACAGGGAATCATGTACGATGATTGTAGGAATCATCCAGGATGATTGTAGGAATCATGTACGATGATTGTAGGAATCATGTACGATGATTCCCTGCCGGGGCAATACCCTTATCCTACACAAACGACCCGAAGATGGAGCTTAGATCAAGAAAAATACTGTGGCCCGCAGCCTGCGCGATGCTCGTGGTGCTGACAGGTCTGTTGGCACTCCGCAACATCCACCTGTCCCGCCAGGTGGACGGCCTGCATGCGCGGCTGGCCGAACACCAAGACAACGAAGGCAAATCCTACGTGGTGGAACGCATCAGCAAACAAATGGAAGACATCGCCTACCAGCAAAAAGACATCTCGGAGAAGCAGCGCGAAGAAGCCGTGTTCCAAATGGGCGTGGCCAAGGAGATGCGCCTCCGGGCTGAAGAAGAGCAGCAACGAGCAGAGGAAGCCGCACACCATGCCGCCGAAGCCCGCAACATGGCAGAGAAGCAACGCGAACTTGCCGTCCAGCAACAACGGCAGGCAGAACATGCCCGGAATGTGGCAGACACGCTGAGCCATGTCGCCCTGGGACGCGCCTTGGCCTTGCTGTCCAACGTGCAATACAGGGCCGGCAACAAGGATGTGGCCGCCCTGCTGGCTTATGCCGCCTGGCAATACACGTCGGAATACAAAGGCAACATCTACCAACCCGTCATCTTCAACGCACTGGGTCAGACCAGCGAGAGCTTCATCACCCGGAACCTGCATCAAGGAGGCACCATCAAGATTGTCCCACGTCGAAAGGTAGCCCACAGCTATGTCTCGGCGAGCAATTACGGAGAAATACGCAGCTGGACGTATAAAGATAGATTCAGCGACAACCGACTGCTGTTCAGCAATCCCGACTACAGTTTCCGGGACCTATATGTGGATGCCGAAGACCGGATTTATGCCCTGTCCTACACCGGCGAAATGCTGATAGTCGATGGAGACGCTTGGCAGACCGTCACCCTGCCGGAACAAGACGGCTGGAAACGGGTGGTGCCTTGGGGAGAAGAGCAACTGCTCCTGGCCTCCACCTCAGGCCTCTGCCTCTATGACAAAGTGAGAGGACGGATAGTCAAAGACGTTCCGCTCCCCGAACCGCTTACCGCCTTGGGCGAAAAGTCCGGCCAATGGCTGGCATTCGGCAAAGCGGGAGGCGTATGGGCCATCCACCCGACGGGCGAACTCCTGCCCCGGAAGAGTTGGACCCGCGAGCCGGTCACCGCCTTCACCTGGTCGGACGAACTCAACCGGGGAGCCATCGGCGTAGAGGGAGGGAACATTTACTTGATAGACGCCCGGGGGAATATCCTGAACGACTTGGTGGGACACCGCTCGCGCATCACCCAACTGGAATTCAAGGGACACTACCTCTTCTCGTCCAGCTACGACTGCACCATCAACCTGTGGGACGTCCTTGCCGACAAGAAAGAAGCCGTGTCGCTCAAGACGCTCTCTTCGTGGGCACATTGTTTCTACATCTCGGACGAAAACACGCTCTTCACGGGAGACGAGACGGGAGCCGTGTCACGCATCATGATTTCACCCAACGAGATGGCCGCCCTCATCCAACGCCAACTGAAGCGCGACTTCACGGACGAGGAGTGGGCCTACTACGTCGGACGCAATGTGCCCCGAAGACCCATGAAATTAGCTGACTAAATGAATGAAGACGATGAAACGATACCTGATAAGCCTGATCATCCTGCTGTGGGTTTGTGCCGGACAGATGAATGCCAAGGACGGACTGCCGTTCTTTGTCAACTACTCACCGGCCATGTACCACGCCCATAACCGCAACTTCGACATCGTGAGCGATGACTACGGACGGGTCTATGTGGCCAATTTCGAAGGCGTGCTCTACTACGACCAGACGGAATGGCATACGCTCCATGCACCCGGCATATTCCGCGTCACCAAACTGTTCAAAGACAGCAAAGGGAGGATTTGGGTAGGCGGATACAACCTGTTCGGATACCTCACTTCCGGAGAAAACGGAGCCTTGGAATTGCAACTGATTTTCTCCAAGAACAACAAAGGCTTCCTCGGCGAAGTGACCGGCATCGAGGAGGTGAACGGGAAAATCTGCGTGACCTCTTCGCTGGGAGATGCCGACATTCAGGACGACTCCATGGACGACTTCATCCTGCGACGGGCCGCAAATGCTCCCGAAGGCCATTACCAAGGTGTGCCCGTGAACAAACGCATCGAACTGCCGGATGGCTCCACGCTGCTGGCCACGGCCGGGGCGGGCTTCGTCGTGCTGGACAAGACGGGCGAAGAACGGTACACGCTGACCGAACAGAACGGGCTCTGCAACAACAATGTCAACGGACTTTACATGGACGCATCGGGCTATGTCTGGGGAGCCACCGACAACGGGATATTCGTGGTCAATGTGCAGACCGCCTACACGTATTTCCGCTCCACCGAGGGATTGTCGGGCGAGGTGCAATCCATCTGCCAGACGGACCACGGACTCTATGTGGGCACCTTGCGCGGATTGTTCTACCGGGAGGCAGACACCTTCGAGCCCGTCAAACCCATACAGCAAGCCTGCTGGCAACTCCAGCAAGACGAGGACGGCAACATCTATGCCTCCACGGCCGGAGGATTATTTAGCATCAAGGGGAAGCAAGTCTGGCAAATCACCGACAACCATACCCTGTCCACCTACATCTGCGGGAATGGCGAATACTACACCGGGGAAGTAGACGGGGTCTATCAGATACAGGACGGGGAAAGAAGGCCGCTGAACATCGTCGAGAAGGCTACCTTCTTTTACAAGGATGAGCAACAGACATTGTGGATCAGAAACATCTTCGGGCAAGTCTTCCGCTGCGAGGGGGACTATTCCCAATACCAAATCACGATTCCCCAGAATGCGCGGGGCGAGAAAGACGGCTTCAACAACACCCTGTTCATCCAGAACGGCCATATCCATGTCTTGAGCCACGTGGGCTTGTTCAGATGGAACAGCGAACAGCAACGGCTGGAAGAACAGACCGGAGCGACTTCTTTATGGACCTCGAGCAACCAATATCCCCGGTTCATCTACCCGGAGTCAGAGCGCATTTGGGGCACCAACAACGAGGGGAAAGAACTGTACGTCTACTCCACCAACAACGAAGACACCGGCGAGCTGAACGCCCTCTTGCGCCCTGTACACGACCTGACCGTCGGCACCATCGAAGTGGACGGCAAGGATGTCTGGCTGGGCGGTAACTTCGGCCTGATCCATTGGGATGCCTCGATGAAGGAGCCTGATTATCCGGCATCGCCCCGGGTCTTCATCCGCCGATTGACCATCAACAACAATTCCCTGATTTGGGGCGGATTCGGACAAGGCGACCAGCTGGCCGCCGGGCTGCCGTTCAAGGGAGCCACCTTCGAGAGCGGCATCCAAGAAATCAAACTGAACTTTTCTGCGGACAAGTTTTCCACGCTCGGGGCGGTGGAATACCGCTATCGCATGGACCACAATGGGAGGTGGTCGGATTGGAGTACGGAGACCTCTGCCCGCTTCGCCAATCCCAGGTCGGGACATTATGCCTTCCAAGTCATGGCACGCGACCGGTATGGACGTGTCACGGAAGCCGTGTCGCTGCCCATCCACATCCGATACCCGTTCTACTTGCGCTGGTACAGTCTGACGGCCTATGTCCTCGTATTGGCATTGGGCATCCAGCAACTCATCCGTTGGCGCATGAAGCGGCTCATCCATGAAAAGATGCGCTTGGAGAACATCGTGGAAGAGCGAACCTCGCAATTGCGCCGGCAGAAGAACGAGATTGAGGAAAAATCCAAACGCCTGGAAACAGCCCTCGACGACCTGAGCAAGGCGCAATACCAACTGATCCGTCAGGAAAAGATGGCCACGGTAGGTACCTTGACCAAAGGCTTGGTGGACCGCATACTGAACCCGATGAACTACGTGAACAACTTCTCGCACATGAGCATCGGACTGGTGAAGGACCTCAAGGAGAACCTGAATGACGACCAAGCGAACATGACACCCGATGTCTACGAGGACTCCATCGACGCCCTCGAGATGCTGAATACCAACTTGCAGAAAATCGAGGAACACGGCCTCAACACCACACGCATCCTGAAAGCCATGGAAGAGATGCTGAAAGAACGGGGTGGCAACATGGCGGTGATAGACATCGCAGCCATCTGCTGCAAGAATATCGAGATGCTGCACTCCTACTATGCCGACGACATCGCCCGCTATCGGGTGAAAGTGGAAGCTCCGGACAAGGACCTGCTCGTCGCCGCAGAGGTCAATGCCGAACAGTTCAGCAAGACCATCATGAGCATGTTGGCCAACAGCATGTACGCCATCCGCAAGAAAGCCCAGCAAGGCAAGGACTTCCAGCCACTGATACGCCTGAACCTGTCGGCGGATGTACAAGCAAACAAGGTGGAGATACGCGTCTACGACAACGGCATAGGCATAGAAGCCTCCATCCTGGACAAAGTGTTCGACCCGTTCTTCACGACAAAGACCACGGCCGAAGCCGTTGGTGTAGGCATGTACCTGAGCCGGGAAATCATCTTGAACCATGGCGGAAACGTCAGCGTGCAATCCACAAAGGATGAATATACGGAGTTCGTGATTGTACTGCCCATCCACCACGACGGGAAAGGAGGAACAGCACATGAAGCCGAAGCATCTGCACAGCCCGCGATGTAACGCCGTTACAGTGCGGATGTAACGCCGTTACAGTACGGATGTAACAGCGTCACAGTACGGATGTAACACTATCACAGTACGGGTGTGACAGCATCACAGTACGGGTGTGATGCCTTCACAGTACGGGTGTGATACCTTCACAGTACGGGTGTGATACGATGAAGTCAGAACCGATTAAGAATATAGACCAAATCAAGACATCAAGATATGGAGACAACAGAACAACTGAAACAACAAGTAGAGAACCTGCAAGAGCAACTGAAACAACAAGAGAAACTGGCCTCTTTGGGATTGCTGACGGCAGGAATTGTGCACGAGATACGCAACCCGCTGAACTTCGTCATCAACTTCGGCAAGCTGTCCCGCGACCTGATAAAAGAACTGGGAGAAGACCTGGAAGACGTGGAGAAAGATGTGGACCAGGAGACCTTGGAAGACATCCGGGACATCATGGCCAGCCTGGACGAGAATCTCCAAAAAATCAAGGAACATGGCGAACGCGCCATCAGCATCATCCAGAACATCCTGCTCTACTCCCGCGGAAAGGAAGACGAACGAATACCGACCGACGTGTGCAAGCTGGTGAAGGAATACGTCTGGCTGTCCTACCACGCCATGCGCGCCAACCTGAAGGACTTCAACATCTCCGTGGAAGAACAGTATGATGAAGGCATACCCCTCCAATCCGTCGTCCCCCAGGATTTGAGCCGCGCCGTCCTCAACGTGATGAACAATGCCTGCTACGCCGTCTGGGAGAAGTCGCAGACCGGCCTGAAAGACTACAAACCTACCGTCTCGGTGAAGGTAGCCCGCCAAGGCAACGAGCTGGCCATCTCCATCACCGACAACGGCACCGGCATGAGCGCAGAAGTGAAGCAGCGCCTGTTCGACACCTTCTTCACCACCAAGCCCACCGGGCAAGGTACAGGGCTGGGCATGTACATCACCCGGAAAATCATTGAAGAAAAACACCAAGGCCGAATCGAGTTTGACTCCGAACACGGCCAGTTCACCACATTCACCCTTATAATCCCGCTGAAAGCATGAAAGTCTGGTTATTCATCCTCTTCCTCCTGACGGTTTCCACGACCTGGGCTCAAGAAGAAAGCGACTTGCGTCAAATCTACCTGCAGGCCGAAGAAGAGTACAACATCGGCCACTTCGATGCCTCCATCCGGCTGCTGGACAACGGCATGCCCCACTTCAAAGGCACATTGAAAGTGAGCGCATACCGCCTGATGTCGTTGTGCCTCCTGGGCAAGGACCAACCTCTCGAAGCGGAACGGTTCACCACACTCCTGCTGAAGGAAGACCCGTACTACAACGCAACGATTCACGACCCCCTGCGCTTCGCCGACATAGTAGAACGCCTGAAGCGGGGGGAACAAACCACCATCACCACCGCTTCCCAACAGGCAGAATCGGTGCAGGAAGCTCCTGTGCCCGTGACGGTCATTACGGAGGAGATGATTGAAGCCATCGAAGCCAACAGCTTGAAAGAAGTGCTGGCCACTTATGTACCCGGCATCACGGTGATAGAAGGCAACAGTGAACTGAATGTAGCCATGCATGGAGTTTATTCATCCGAACAGCAAAAGATATTGATTTTGCTGAACGGACATCGATTGAACAGCCGGTCCACCAACGCACAAGCACCGGATTACAGCATCAGTATGGAGAAGGTGAAACAGATAGAAGTGCTCCGTGGCCCAGCATCTTCGTTGTACGGCAATGCAGCCGTAACAGCGGTGGTCAATATCATAACCAAAGATGGAAGAGATCTGAATGGAGTGTCTGCCAAGGTCGGCATAGGAAGTTTTGATACGTATAAAGCCGACCTGTTGTTTGGCAAATCTGGATTAAACATGAACATTCTGGCTTGGACTTCCGTATATGCTTCCGAGGGGGAAAAAATATTCCATCCCGCAAGTGCCACGGGAGTATGGCGATATTTCCCCCTGGATGGATATACATATATAAATGGATTTAACAGGAAACCGGCCTATGACATAGGATGCATACTCCAATGGGACCGGAACTGGAAGCTTTATTTGAACCACCAACACGCCAAAATGCAATCCACCTACGCTTATATTGCCCTTAAAGCCCCCTACGTATACGATAAATACCGGCGTATCAATGGTCAAATGCCGGGGCACAGCAGAACGGTGAGCAGGGCAGAACTGGAATATAGCAACGCCTGGGGAAAGTTCACGTTCGATGCCAATGCCTATGTGGACATGGAACAACAATTAAACTATGAAATAGACGGTGATTCCTTGCCGCCTGGTTTTATTTTAAGTTTGCCCGAAGGTGAAATAATGGATTCCATTGTTGCCACACGGGGCTTTTTCCAGACTGTAAGCTGGACCGATTTTACGTATGGCGTTATGGCAAAAAGCACATACTCGTATGGAAAAGAGTCCGGCATGCACGGGACATTGTTATTTGGAGGACAATTTGAACAATACAGGATGGTGTCCTCAGAAGCCAGTGTAGGAGAAGATTTCGATAAAATTCTACTGACCATGTCCCAGCGTAACAGCCAAATTCATTTAGGCAGCGAATGGACATTTTCTACTTTTTTCCAAGGCAAGCATTTTTTCTCGCAACGATTAATAGCCAATATCGGTATGAGATATGATTACAAACATCGTTTCAATGGGAAAACCATGTATGCTTTTTCACCGCGAATCGCTCTAATCTATAAATTAAACAATTGGAACCTGAAAGCTTCATACGCACGTTCATTTGTTGATGCTCCCTACTTCTATAGAGCTAATAAAGTGGCTTCTTACAGAGGCAGTGAAAATCTAAATCCTGAATATTTGGATGCGCTGCAATTGTCAGCCTTGTTTTCCATGCCTTCCATTCATTTGGAATATGATTGCAACCTATACTACAATAGATTGAATGGCATTCTATACAATGACAAATCAGCAGCAAATACCGAAAGGCCTGTCTATACCAATGCCGGCTTTTTGAATTTATTCGGAATAGAAAACAGCTTCTCCTATACACCTCCCGGATTAGACATTCGGATGAACCTAACTTATCAACGTGTTTTGGATTCACAAAATTACAGCGTTACAGGAAGTAAAATAAATGGAGTTCCTGCCATAAGCATGAATTTGGTAGTCTCAAAGTCATTGCTTCAACGCACCAAACAGAACTTGTGGGCAACAGCTTCCCTATCCTGCTATAGCAAACAGAACCTGCCCGTATCAGGAATAAAGGATGGAGTCTCGTATACCGATTTGAACTATAAGATAAAATCCTCGTCTATAGTTGATTTGGCTTTACGATATAAATTTAAGAGAATAGAAACGAGCCTTGTCTGCAAGAATCTGTTTGATACTCGATATACACGTGCAAGCAGCTATGACATAGATGTGCTACAACAAGGTCGAAGCTTCATGTGGAAAATAGGCTATAATTTCTAAAGACAACAAAAACGGAAAATATATTTTTATGGACATCATTCGTTCTTTTCAAGAAGTTGTGAGAACTTCTCCAAACAATATTGCACTGATTTACGAAGACCAACAATACAGCTATGCAGAATTGGATATGCTGAGCGACAAAGTGGCTTCGTTCTTACAGGCTAAAGATACAAAAGGCAAACAGGTCGGTGTAGCTATGCAGCGCTGTCCTGAGTGGATTATTGCGATGTTAGGCATTTGGAAGGCAGGCGCTGTCTATGTGCCCTTGGATTTAGGAAACCCTTCGCAACGATTAGAACATATCATAACCGATTGCAAAATAGCTTTAGTCCTCGAAACAAATGCCTCTGGTTTTAACCCGAGCCATGTTCCTAGTTATATCGTGAATGAGAAAATGGGAGATGGAACAGATTTTACCTATGAAGGAATCGATGAAGATGCATTGGCAGTCATTCTATATACCTCTGGCACATCCGGAATCCCGAAAGGCATTCCCGTGCGCCACCATCAAGCGGTAGCAATGTCCCGATGGGCCAATGAAAGACATTTCTATACGTCCGAAGGTGATCGGATGTTGCAAATGGGAGGATTAAACTTTGGTGCTTCCTTAGTCGAAACACTGGGCAATCTATTGTATGGCGCATGTCTGGTGATGGCTACGGAAGAAGAAAAACATGACCCACACCGCTTGCAAGCTCTCCTGATGAAAGAAAAGGTGGTGAGTGCGGTAATCCCACCCGCACTATTGACCATAATGCCTAAAGTAAATCTACCATATCTTAGAAATTTAATTGTATCGGGCGAAGGAGTATCAGCAGATGCCAAAGATTTTTGGATGAAAGGACGCCGAATGATCAATGCCTATGGCTTTACAGAAAATGTCATTCTGGTCACAAGTGGCATTTACGAGAAAGATACTCCTGTAAATGACATCGGAACTGCGATGCCAGATACCGTGATGTATGTAGTAGACGAATCATTGTCACCTGTGCCTGACGGTACCCCGGGAGAACTCTGTATCAGCGGCGAACGATTGGCACTGGGCTATTGGGAACGTCCTGAATTGACTTCTGTTAAATTCGTAGACAATCCTTTCTATGCAGAAGGAGAAAGAAACAAAGGAGAAACCAGATTGCTTTACCGCAGTGGCGATAAAGTCATCCGACTATCCAATAGGCATTATTTATATCTGGGACGGATTGACAATCAGATAAAAATCAGAGGAATGAGGGTTGAGCCGGGAGAAATAGAACAATGCCTGAATACCTATCCCGGCATTTCGGCCAGCGTGGTGCTATTAAAAGAGCATAACAACAAACAAATACTGGTCGCTTATTTGCAGACAGACCATGAGGTTGACCGCAGGGATATTTCAGCTTTCGTTGCAGAACGTCTGCCGGACTACATGCGTCCTACAATGTTTGTGACCATGAAAAGCTTTCCTATGACCCTCAACAGGAAAACTGACAAAGGACGTTTACCGGAACCCGATTGGAATGCCCCACAAACGAATTATGAAGAACCTCTCTCTGCAACCGAAAAAGAAATCGCACAGGTATGGAGCGAAATCTTGAAAACACCCCGCATTGGCAGGCAGGATAATTTCATAGCGTTAGGCGGAGATTCCATCTCTGCTATGCTTATGGTTGAAGAATTAGGCAAGATTTATGGAATAGAATTAAAAGTTCAGGACCTCCTTTCACATGACAACTTATCATCTTTAGCACTCCGGATCGATCAGGTCATAGCCGGAAACAGCCATCCCCATGCTTCCGGCGCAAAACCATTTGTAAAGTCTAAAAGTCAAGGACTCACAGGAAACATTCCCTTGCCTCCTTCACAATTCAGTTTATGGTTAGAGTGCATGAAATCGGATGTCCTCAAGGACGTCTATAACATGCCTTGCATATTCGAATGTCCGAATTCGATGAACTTTTCCACCTTCGAGAAGGCTTTCAACCAACTCATCAAGGCGCAGGATAGCTTCCGCATTGTTTTTGCCATAAACGAAAACAACATGCCCTATATCCAGGTAAAAGAGTATAAGCCTATGCCTATCGTGCTACATGACATCGAAGAAGAGGAGCTGGCCGGATATCTATATAACGATGCAAATGTATCCTTTGACTTGTCACAAGGTCCTTTGTTCCGTTGCGTGATGTATCGGGTAGGCAAGCAAAAATATGTTTGCTCACTCATCATGCATCACTTGATTTCGGACGGATGGTCTGCACAATTAATCCAATCAATCCTATTGAAGGCAATAGCAGATGAACCAATTGACTGGCAGAATTTGTCCGGCAGTTATATACAGTATGCACAAGATGCTTATCGTTTTGCACAAACTGAGGAATATGCAAGACGCTTGGACTATTGGAAACACTACCTGCAGGATGTCTCTGAATTGCAACTGCCCATACTGAACCATGATTCCAACTCAGAATTTTCAGGAGGCACTTATACCCGTGGCATACCCCAAGAACTTACAGAAAAAATCCAAGCATTCTGCCGTAATCATTCCCTCACCCCATTCCTATTTTATTGCTCGGTCTATCTGTTGGTGTTGGCCCGCATCTCCAAACAGGCAGATTTTGGAATTGCATTTCCTTTTTGGGGAAGAGAGCAGAATGCTTATAGACAAACCATTGGCTATTTTGTGAATATTTTATTTCTTCGCTATAAAAAGGAATATGAAAGTTTGACTTTCCTCCGGTATCTGAAAGAACTGAGCCATTGCTTGATGGAACTTGAGAATAACGCAGTCTCCTTTGATAAAATATCAGGCTCTGTTTCAAAAGATGCAACTATTCATTTAGCCAAGGCCGCATTCTCGTTTGATAAGAAAGCGTTGTTTCATGACTATTCGTTACACAAAAATGTTGCCTTTGCCATCATGCTGAATATCTTGTCCGGGGATGACAACGAATACTTTTGTCGTGTCGAATACAGATATTCTAATTTCACTGAAGAACACATAGAACGCATAGTGGACATGTATTTATCCACATTGAATGCAGTCACTGACAACCCCAACAAATCTGTCAACGCTTATTCCTTAGCCTCGACAGATTATATCCAGTCTATGATTCAATCCAATTCCTTGCATGGGAACAAAGAACATCCCCTGCCGTTTATGGAACGGTTTATCACTGCCACGCAAGAACATCCCCAACGGGTTGCCATAGTGTGCGGAGATGAAAGCATAACCTATAGAGAGTTGGATGAGAAATCAAATCAAATTGCCAGGGCGATAAAAGCAGCAGGCACACCGCCCTCTTCCAATATAGGCATTTCCATGCAGGCATCGATAGAATGCATAGTTGCGATGGTTGGTGTCTTTAAAGCAGGATGTTGCTATGTGCCGATGGCAGTAGATTTGCCGGATGAACGTAAGGAATTTATCCTGCAAGACGCTCATTGCCGCATGTTATTTGATGATACGAATTATCCTGCAGGCTGTTCCTTGAATTGTCCGGATAACAACGAAGAAAGTTCATCCCTATCCCCCAATGCGTACATCATTTATACCTCGGGAACCACAGGGAAGCCCAAAGGAGTGCCTATCACTCACCTGTCTTTATCCTATCTGATTGCAGCAGAAATCCAGAAATTCAATTTGTCAGCAGAAAGTCGTGGCTTATTATTTGCCAGCATCAGCTTTGATGCTTCGGTCTTTGAAATTTTTCCTGTATTGTCTGCTGGCGCGACATTGATCGTCGCACTGCCAGAAGAAAGGAAAGACCCCACCTTGTTGACAGATTTACTCGAAAAACAAGCCGTTACCTTTGCCACGATTCCGCCGGCCATTTTGCCCGTTATGCCCCGAAGAGCTCTACCCGCACTGAGCGTCATCGTGTTAGGAGGGGAAACTACCGCGTTGTCTGCAATACGATATTGGTATAAAGGACGTACGCTAATCAATGCGTATGGCCCAACCGAGAATACTGTGGCCACAACCATGTGTGTGGTAGATGATGATTTCGAAGCCAACGACATTGGCACACCTCTGCCCGGCGTTTCTTGCTATGTCCTTGATGAACATCTTAATATGCTTCCAGACGGAATGATTGGCGAACTTTACATCGGCGGCATGCAACTGACCAAAGGCTATTTGAACCGCCCCCAATTAAATCAAGAGAAGTTCATCGAGAATCCGTATGCCACCTATGAAGATAAAGCAAAAGGTATTAATACCATCCTATACAAGAGTGGCGATTTGGTGAGACGCCGTCCCGACGGACATCTCATTTTCATGGGACGTGCAGACAATCAAGTAAAGTTGCGTGGATTCCGCATTGAATTGTCTGAGATTGAAGTGCTGCTTCAACAATGCAAAGGCGTGCGAAACGCATTCGTTCAAATACGAAAACTGAACATGCAGGATGAGCTGGCTGCGTTTATACAACCCGACGTACCGGGGCAGATCAGCTTAACGGATTTACAGAAAGAACTACGCAGCAAGCTACCCGCCTATATGATTCCCGGCAAATGGGCAATCATCGATGAATTCCCACTCACTGTGAACGGGAAAATAAATCATCGGCTGCTGCCAGAACCCAATCTGGTGATTGCCACAGAGGACATTGTTCCTGCAGAAACGGAAGCTGAAAAACAGATGCTGGCAGAAGCTCAAGCCATATTGGGTACTGACCTCATCGGAGTAGAAACTGACTTGCCGGATGCAGGAATGACTTCCATGCAGATTTTGGAATTTGTGGGACATGTCGTAGAACACACTGATTTGCAACTCACAATCTCATCCGTCTACAAGGAGCGGACTATCCGAAAAATCACACAGCACATGAAGAGCAAGCTCTATTATTGGATAAACGAAAATGACGGGACCAAACCTGTGCTTGTATTCTTGGCAGGTTTTCACGATGTCACGCCTTTTTACGACCAGTTCCTTCAGTATTTAGCACAAGATTTTTCGGTCTTTGTCATTGAATCCTATTACGATTTCTTTGTCAGAAAGAGTCAGGTCTCGTTAGACCAGCTTTTCAAGGCATACGAAACCATCATCAGCGAGTTAGGATGTCCGATAGATGTGCTGACAGGCTTTTGTAGCGGTGCTGAAATGGCTATCGCTTTTGCCCTTTACATGCAGCAAAAACATCCGGATTCAATGCCGTTCAAGATTCTAAACATGGAGGCCCTATACAAACGAAGCACAACAGACAGGATGGCGCTTCCCATAGACAAAGGCACTTCCCTGGGAAACCGTATAAAGATAATGAATGAACTCTATAAAGATTTTCCATCCCTGGATTATAACGGATGGATGGTCAATGTCTTTGCCGGAAATTATACGCCTATCGTCCACCCGGAGATTGGAGAAGTAACAGATCCGGGCATTCAAAAACAACTCAAACAAGCATGGACGGTTAATCGCCAGACATGGCAAAAGCATTATCCCCAAGCTCCTTATTATGAATTGGATTGTGACCATTGGACCTTCTTCGAAGAGAAAAACATTCGAATGCTCCGTGAAATTATCAAAAAACATTGGAATCTATAAATCATAGGTACTACCTCTTTCTAATAAAGGTGCCACCTTTTTCATAAAGAGGTGCCACCTTTTTATATTAAAGGTGCCACCTTTTTATACCAAAGATGGCACCTTTGCTTCACGTAGTCGTTATTGAGACCTAAACATACCACACAGATGCAAGCATTGACCCTTTGCGGACATCCGTTTCAGGTGAAATAACCTGCATTTTTTGTCCCGGTTGATAGCACGATAAAAGAAAATCACTATATTTGACCCGAAATCTTTAAAACATCAACGAGTATGAAGAAAGTAATGAACATTTTGGTGATAGCTGTATGCTGTATGTGTATGGCTACGACAACGGCTCATGCGCAATTCCTCAAGTGGGGTATCAAGGGTGGCGTCAACATGACGAAAATCGACTTCGATGACTACAAAGATAAAATGGCCGGCTTCTTTGTCGGACCTATGGCTGAGGTGACCATTCCTATCGTAGGCTTGGGGGTAGATGCAGCCCTGCTGTTCTCCCAGAAAGGTATCAAGGCAGATGCCGATGCCGTGAAGCAAGTCGGGCTGGACATTCCCGTCAACCTGAAATACACCATCGGGCTGGGCAGCACATTGGGCATTTTCATTGCCGCAGGTCCTGACTTCTACTTCGACTTCAAGGGAGAGGAAAACGGCTGGGACAAGAAGAAAGCCCAAGTAGGCATCAATGTAGGTGCCGGCCTGAAGCTCATCAAGCACCTGCAACTCGGTGTGAACTACAACATCCCCATCGGCGACCACTTCGAAGCCGAAGACCTCAAGGGCAAAGACAAGACTTGGCAATTGTCACTGGCCTATATTTTCTAAACTCATCAACCTACACGGCTACGGACTCCAAGCCCATCCGCTTGCAGTCCGTAGCTTGTTTTTTGGATTCTGGACATAATAAGATATGGAGAGATTCGTTGACGTCATCTTGCCTCTGCCCTTGCCGGACGCATTCACCTACCGGCTATCCCCCGAACAAGAAGAACACGTGCAGCCGGGTTGCCGGGTGGTAGTGCCTTTCGGTCGGAAGAAATTCTATACCGGCATCGTTTGCAACGTGCATTGCCTCAAACCGACGGCATACGAAGTGAAAGAGGTGGTGACGATACTGGACGAACGCCCCATCTTGTTGCCCCTGCAATTCAAGTTTTGGGAATGGCTGGCTGGTTATTACCTCTGCACGCAGGGAGACGTCTACAAGGCGGCTCTTCCGTCGGGGCTGAAGCTGGAGAGCGAAACCATCGTAGCCCTCAACCCGGACTTTGAAGCCACCGGACGGTTGCCCGAACGCGAACAACACCTCTTGGATTTGCTGGCAGCCGAGCCTGAACAGTCGGTCACCCAACTGGAAAAGGACAGCGGATTGAAAAACATCCTGCCCGCGGTCAACGCCCTGCTGGCGCGGGAAGCCATCTTCGTGAAAGAAGAACTGAAGCAATCCTATAAACCCAAGATGGAGACCCGCGTCCGCCTTACCCCGGATGCCACCAACGAGCACCGCCTCCACATCTTCTTCGACGAACTGCAACGCCGCGCCCCCAAGCAACTGGACCTGTTGATGAAATACCTGGAAATATCAGGAACTTTGGGAGGCAGTGAACGCCCCGTGGCCAAACGCGACTTGCTGCAACGGGCCAATGCCACTCCGGCCGTATTCAATGGCTTGGTGGCTCGTGGTGTCTTTGAAACCTACCAGACAGAAATCGGCCGTCTGGACACCCACCTGCTCCCCACCGAGGTGCAGCCGCCCTGCCAACTGTCCTCTCCCCAGCAACGTGCCCACGATGAAATCATCTCCGCCCTGCATAAAAAGAATGTATGCCTGCTCTACGGAGTCACGTCCAGCGGAAAGACAGAGATTTATATCCATCTGATTCAAGAAGTGTTGGAGCGCGGCGGACAAGTATTGTATCTGCTTCCCGAGATAGCGCTCACTACCCAAATCACCGGACGCCTGCGACGCGTATTCGGCTCCCGCCTGGGCATCTACCACTCCAAATTCCCGGATGCCGAACGGGTGGAAATCTGGCAACGCCAACTGTCCGACCATCCCTACGATGTCATCCTGGGGGTACGTTCCTCCGTATTCCTGCCCTTCCAACGGCTGCAACTGATTATTGTGGACGAAGAGCATGAAGCCACCTACAAGCAACAAGACCCCGCTCCACGCTACCATGCCCGCAATGCCGCCATCGTCCTCGCCTCGCTCTGCGGAGCCAAGACGCTGCTGGGCACCGCCACCCCAAGCCTGGAGAGTTGGCACAATGCCGAGACGGAGAAATATGCCCTCGTCACCCTGAGCGAACGCCACAAGGCGGTGCGCTTGCCGCAAATCATCCCGGTAGACATCCGCGAACTCAGACGCAAGAAACGCATGAACGGCTCTTTCTCCCCCTTGTTATTGCAACACGTCCGCGAGGCGTTGGAGCGCAAGGAGCAAGTCATCCTCTTCCAAAACCGGCGTGGCTTCGCTCCTATGATTGAGTGCCACACGTGTGGCTGGGTGCCCAAATGCAAGAACTGCGACGTCAGCCTGACCTACCATAAAGGGCTGAACATGCTGACGTGCCACTATTGCGGCTACACCGAACCCCTGCCCCGCCGATGCCCGGCATGCGACGGCACTGACCTGCGTGCCCGCGGCTTCGGCACAGAGAAGATAGAAGATGAAATCAAAGCCCTGCTCCCGGAGGCACGGGTAGCCCGAATGGATTTGGACACCACCCGTACCCGCACGGCTTACGAACGCATCATCAATGACTTTGCCGAAGGTCGGACGGACATCCTCATCGGCACGCAGATGGTGTCCAAAGGCTTGGACTTCGAGCGGGTCAGCGTGGTGGGCATCCTCAATGCAGACACCTTGCTGAATTACCCCGATTTCCGTGCCTACGAACGTGCCTTCCAACTGATGGCGCAAGTAGCCGGACGTGCCGGAAGACGCGACACGCAAGGACTGGTCATCCTCCAGACAAGGAATGTCACCCACCCCATCATTGACCAAGTCATAGCCAACGACTATGAAAGCATGGCCGCCGGGCAACTGGCCGAACGGCAAGCCTTCCACTACCCGCCTTATTACCGCCTCATCTACGTCTACCTGAAGCACCGGCGCGAAGACGTGGTGGAGCAAATGGCCCAAGACATGGCCGGACGCCTGCGCAACCTCTTCGGCAACCGCGTATTAGGGCCGGACAAACCTCCAGTGGCCCGCATACAGACGTTGTTCATCCGCAAAATCGTGTTGAAGGTGGAAAACAATGCCCCGGTGGCACGGGTGCGCAGCCTGCTGACAAGCGTACAGCGGGAGGTGACGGGCGATGAACGCTTCAAAAGCGGATTGGTATATTATGATGTAGACCCTCTCTGACAGACGACGAAATGAACAATTTACATCTCCAGTTTGTTGACCCAATATAAGGAAGGATCACACATCATATAATACCCACTGTTCATAAATACGGCCGGCACGCAGGGCAAGACGATTGTGAAATTATTCTACCCATATACGCGACCGGCCTTCTTCGTAGGATTTTCTCAGCGCAAAGCTTGGTAAATGGCCTGCTGGATGCGGGTGCGGATGTCGAGACGCGACAATTTGTTATTCCATGTATGAGGAAAAATGCGGTTGGAGAGAAAAACATACACCAACCGGTTATCCGGGTCAACCCATGCACAAGTGCCCGTGAAGCCCGTATGCCCATATACCGATGCTGGCGCCTCCTCGCAGCAAGGGCTGCGGCGGGGATTACGGCGGTCGGGCTTGTCAAAGCCAAGGCCACGGCGGCTGGTGCGTGACAAGGTGGTGGTAAATACCCGGCAAGTTTCGGGGCTGAGGTAGCGATGCCCGCCCAAGGTGCCTCCGTTCAACAACATCTGGTAGAGCAAAGCCTGCTCGTGGGCGTTGGAGAAAAGTCCTGCATTGCCCGCCACTCCGCCAAGGAAAGCCGCCGACTCGTCGTGGACAAAGCCTTGGAGGGTGTCTTTGCGCAGGAAATCATCGACCGACGAAGGTATGATTGCCCGACGTGGCAAACGATTCAAAGGATGATAACCCGTGTGTGTCAAACCCATGGGGCGATAAAATTCACGCTCAAGAAATTCATCCATCGACATACCCGCACGTGCCTCCACCAGTTGGTGCAAGAGGATGAAACCCACGCAACTGTACCGATAACGCCGACTCAACAAGGGGGCATCGGCTATCTGCTGCAGATACGTCTGCTTGAAGCGGGGATTCAGCCAAAGGCTATCCGCCAATTGCCAGGTGCAGGAGTCCGTATGCACCGGTGAAGTCAACCCCGCATGGAAGCTGAAATCCGGATTTGCCCACGTCCGTCCCCCGATGCGTGCCGTGTGGCTTGCGTCGCGGGTGCCCCGGAAGAGGCTTCCCTCGTAGCTGTCTTCGTCAATGGCATCCCGATAGAACAAGATGGTGGAAGGCAAACCCGATTCGTGGAGAAGCAACTGGCGGACGGTGATATTCCGCTTGTCCGTATCGAGCAGGAAAGGCAGATAATCCGACGCCCGGTCGGTCAAGCTCAAACGGCCTTGGTCATAGAGTTTCATCACCGCCAAGAGAGTGGCGCTGGTTTTGGTCATAGACGCTATATCGTAGACATCGTCCATGGACACCGGCACACTATCCGCCTTGGAGACTCCGCAATGGGTGCCGAACGCCTTGGCATAGATTTCATAACCATCCTTCATCACCACGATCTGGCATCCGGGATAAGCCCCCTCCGCAATGCCCTCTTCGGCGATGCGGTCGATGACAGAAAGGCGGTCGGCATCCACGCCCAAATCCCGGAGAGAGCGGTAGGGTTGCGCGGGCACTTCCAATGTTCTGCCTTCACCGACGGGAAACCAGTCGCCCACCGCAGCAGAGAGGCGTCCGTCTGCCCCCGCCTTGCCCGCCAAGATGGCGGCCACCCGCTGTTGGACGTCCTCATCGGAAGCGTGCGCCAAGAGCAAAGCATCGGGTGCAGCGCCGAAACCGCGAGGCACCTGATGACCGGAAATAAACAGGAGATAGATGCGGTCAGTCTCGGGCAGATAGCGCGTGAAAAACGGACGATACGCCTTCAGGTGACGGTCGGAAATGCAGAAGAGCACCCGTTCGTAAGCCTCCAACTTTTTCTTCAGTACTTGCATGGCCGAGGCGGACATATCCTTGGTCAGGCGGAAGGCATCCAAACGGACATCACGAGCAAGCTCCTTCACGAAAGGCGACAACGTCTCCGGATTGCCCACGTGAAGCACAGCCACCCGTTGGGAAGTCCTGTCGAGCGGCAAGAGGTCTTTTTCTGAATCTACCACGGTGATAGCGGCCTCCTTCAAGTGGCGAATCAAAGCGCGGGTGTGGGGCGTGTTCAGGCGGCTCTCCAAGCCGGAAAGCTGAACATGAGGCTTGCGGGTAAGCCCCAAGGCATATTTGTAGAGCAACACCTTGCGGCATTTGCGATTGATTTCGGCTTCAGGCAACTCGCCTTTGCGCACCGCCTTCCACACGACCTCCAACTCTCCGCCAAGAGCACGGGGCACCAGCAAGAGGTCATCGCCAGCCTTCAGCGCCTCCAAGCACAAACGCCCGGGATTGCCCACGCCCCGCATGGCCAACGCATCGGTGAAGACCAAACCTTTGAAGCCCAATTCCCCGCCCAGCAAACCGGTCACAATCTGCCGGGAGAGCGAGGAAGGCACGCCTTTTTGCGGCTCCAAGGCAGGCACCTCCAAATGCCCCACCATGATGCCTCCCAAGCCCGCACGGACAACTCTGCGGAAGGGATACAACTCCACGCTGTCCAACCGTTCGTGTGTGAAAGGAAGGACAGGCAAAGCCTTATGCGAATCCACGTCCGTGTCGCCATGTCCGGGGAAATGCTTGCTGACGGAGAGCACACGCCCCGACTCCAGGCCGCGCGAGTAGGCCACCACCTTGGCGGCCACCTCCCGAGGATCTTCGCCAAAGGAGCGGGTGTTGATGACGGGATTAGCGGGATTGATGTTGACATCTGCCACGGGGGCAAAGTTGACCTGCACACCTATCTCGCGGCATTGGCGGGCCACCTCGCGCCCGTATTCGTATAAAAGACTATCGCTGCGGATGCAACCCAACACCATGTTGCGCGGGAAAGAAGGCATGCCCCGCAAGCGCATGGCCAGCCCCCATTCGCCGTCGAAGGTGATGAGCAGAGGCACCTCGGCCAACTGCTGCGCCTCGTTGGTCAGCTTCACCTGGTTCTCCAGCAAACCGCCGGAGAAGAGCAAGCCGCCCACCTTGTACTCCTGCACCACTTTCTTCAGCAAATTCCGATTAGGTTGGTTGATTTCGGGAGCGATGGTGTAAATGAAGAGTTGCCCGATGCGCTCCTTCAAGCTCATCGTCTGCATGACCGAATCGACCCATTGGCGGCACGCCTCGTTCTTCTGCAAGGCGGCAACCAGCACCGGCTCCTGCATGGGCAAGGGAAGCGAATCAATGGGCAAGAAACGGCATTGGGCATCCATCCGCGCAGGGAGCATACACAGGAGGCAAAACGCCAACAAGCAAGCCAGATGTTTCTTCATAAGGTTTCCTCCTTCCCGCTGTACAAACTCTTAAAAACCAGTTCTTGGATATCGGTGCGGATGTCCATGTCGCCCAACTTCGTATTCCACACGTCGGGACAGAGGCGATTGCTCAGGAAGACGTACACCGTGCGACTCGCAGGATCAACCCATGCGCAGGTGCCGGTGAAGCCTGTATGCCCGTAGACGCCCTCGGGAGCCGACGACGCACAAGGACTGCGCTTCACGTTGTCCACGTCCGGCTTGTCGAAGCCCAAGCCGCGACGGCTGATGAGAGATTTCTCCGTGGTGAAAAGCCGACAAGTCTCTTCGCCCAGGTAACGCCTGCCTTGCCATACGCCTCCATCCAGCAACATCTGGAAAATGGCGGCCACCTCCGCAGCAGTGGAGAAAAGTCCTGCATGACCGGCAACACCCCCCATGAAGGCGGCCGCCTCGTCGTGCACATAGCCGCACAAATCCTGGCGGCGCAGGAAGTCATTGGAAGCCGTGGGCATGATTTCCGACTTGGGGAACTTCTCCAAAGGATTGAACAGCGTGCGCGTAAGTCCCATCGGCGTATAGAAACCTTGTGCCACATAAGCATCGAGCGGCTGCCCGGCCAGGTGCTCCACGACCTGCTGCAAGAGGATGAAGCCCAAGTCACTGTACACATACCGCTTGCCCTCCATCCGGCTGTGGCCAATATCGTCGAGAATGGTTTTCTTGAAGCGGTTGTCCAGCCACATCCCGTCGGCCACGTGGAGGGTGTGCGTACGCGTCCGGCGGTCGGACATCAAGCCTTTCTTGAATTTGAAATCCGAGCAATAATAACTATGTTCGCTCACGCGGGTGTGATGCCATTCGTCTTCCCAGCTTTGCGCGTAGGGACCATGCACGGAGTTGGGATCGATGGCCTCCATATAGAAGCGGATATACGGCGGCAATCCTGATTCGTGCAAAAGAAGCTGGCGGATAGTGATGTTGCGCTTGTCCGTCCGCCGCAGGAAGGGGAGATAGGCCGAAACTTTGTCGTCCAGCTTCAGCCGCCCCTCGTCATAGAGCTTCATCACGGCCAACAGTGTGGCGGTGGTCTTGGTCATCGAGGCAAGGTCGAAGAGGTCGGTAGAGCGCACAGCGGCAGTGTCCTTGTCCGAATGTTGCCCGAAGCCCTTGTCGTAGACGGTTTTCCCATCCTTCCATATCAAGATGCGGCAGCCGGGGTAGGCACCCGCTTCCAAACCACGGCGAGCGATGCGGTCGATGCCCTGCAAGACGTAGGATTTCATGCCGTAGTCATCGGGCAATACCTGTGCGTGAGCCTTGCCTTGGCGGATATCCACGCCTTCGCCAGCCGGGAAGAGCCGCCCTGCGCTCATCGAGAGACGTCCGTCGGCATCCGCCTCGGCAAAGAGCACCCGCGCGACGTGGCGCTGCACGTCCGCCTCATCAGTGTGTGCCAGCACCACAGCATTGGCCTTGGCGAGGGCGGGTGTCATCAGGGAGAGCAAACGATAGGAGGTGAAAAACGCATATACCAGCGGGGCGCGGAGATTCAAGCCTTCAAGAAAAGTTACGTCGCCATTGCCCACATAACTGGTGCCGGCGATGCTGACCACCACACGGCCATACGTCGTCAACCGCTTCTTCACCTCCAACTGTTCTTCGGCAGAGGCATCCCAAGGCAGGCGGAAGCAATCCACGCCACCATGTCTTTGCATAACCGACACGAACGCCGAATCCGCGTCCTGCGTCCCCATGCTGAGCAAGGCGATGCCACGCCCGTCGGAAGTGGGAGAAAGAGGTATGACGTCGAAATAGTTGTCCATCACGGTGACGGATGCCCGGCGCAAGGCGGAAGCCAACTCCTCCGCCTGGGGCGTGCAGATGCGCTTCTTCACGTCTTTCAGCGAGATTTTCCCAGGCTTACGGTGCAACCCGAGGCGGTATTTCCACGCCAGCACCCGGCGACAATGCGCGTCCACATCGGCTTCGGAGAGAGAGCCTTGGCGGATGGCGTGCATCACCTCGTGCATGGCTTTCGCAGGGTCGTATTGCACCAGAAGCATATCGTTGCCCGCGCGGACGGCTTTAGCGAAATAGCCGGGCACGTCCGTCACGCCTTTCATGTCCAGCGCGTCGGTGAATATCAAGCCTTGGAAGCCCATCTCGTCCTGCAAAAGGCCGGTGACGACGGCGGACGACAAGCTGGAAGGCAAGAGGCTGTCCCCCTCCACAGCAGGCACCTGGAGGTGGCCCATCATCATGCCGCCCAAACCTGCGCGGATATACTCGCGGAAAGGCTGCAGCTCCACGCTGTCCAGGCGCGCGCGGTCATGCCGCAAGACGGGGAGAGCTTTGTGCGAATCCGTGTCTGTGTCACCATGTCCGGGGAAATGCTTGGCGACGGAGAGGACACCCTCGCTCTCCAATCCCCGCGAGTAAGCCACCACCTTGGCGGCCACCCTGCGGGGGTCTTCGCCAAAGGAGCGGATGTTGATGACGGGATTCAGCGGATTGGTGTTGGCGTCGGCCACGGGAGCGAAATTGACGTGCACGCCCAGTTGGCGCAGCTCGCGCCCCACTTCGCGCCCGTAGGCTTCGATGAGGGCATCGTCCGTGATGCAGCCCAAGGCGGCATTGCGGGGAAAGGAAGGGGCATCCGACAGGCGCATGGCCAATCCCCACTCACCGTCCACCGTCATCAGCAGGGGCACTTTGGCGTCTTTCTGCGCCAGATTGGTGAGGGCTGCTTGTCCCTCGATGGTGCCTTTCCCGAAGAGGAGGCCGCCAATCTTGTACTTGCGCACCCACTCCTTCAGACGTTTACGGGTGGCTTTGTCGGCCACGGCAGGCACGCGGGGGACGAGCAACTGCCCCACCTTCTCCTGGAGGCTGAGGCGCGACATGACCGAATCCACCCACGCGGCACAACGGGTTTCGTCCGTGGCCAGGCGCGGCGTGGTTTTCTCTTGTGCCTGCGCGGCAGGGATGATGCCGGACATCATGCCCAGGAGGCAGGCGGCTATAAGCAGGTGTTTCTTCATACAAATAAATGATAATTTAAGTTCTTTAGTTTTTGAGTTCTTAAGTTTATGAGTTAGTTCAGCGGTTGCAGCCTCGCATAACTTAAAAACTTAAGAACTCAAAACTTATAAACTCACCTTTTTACTCTCCAACTCCAGTTTTATTTTTCCCACATACGCCCCGTTCTTGCCGACGTGCATCACCGGCACTTCCTGCCCGGACGCATTCTCGTAAAATGCCGGTCGCTCCAGGAACGTGTGCGAATGTCCGCCCAATATCAAGTCGATGCCCTCGGTCTGGGCCGCCAACACCTCGTCGCCCGCATCGCCCAAACCGGAGCCATACAGGCCCAAATGCGAAAGACAAATCACCACGTCGCACTTCTCCTCCTTGCGCAGCAGCCTCACCATCTCCCGGGCCACCGGGATGGGATCGCGATACACGATGCCCTGGCATTTGTCCGCCTGCACCAAGCCTTCCACCCGGGGCGAAAGACCAAAGACGCCGACACGAACGCCCTGCCGCTCCAACACGACATAGGGCTTCACCAACCCCTCCAACGGCGTGCCTGCCACCTCGTAGTTGGCACAAACCACGGGGAAATGGGCCATACGAAACAGGCGGGCCATGTTCTCCAACCCGAAGTCGAACTCATGGTTGCCTATCGTCATCGCATCATACCCCATCAGGTTCATCATCTTCACCTCCAGTTCTCCACGGAACATATTGTAATAAGGAGTGCCTTGCGAGATGTCGCCGCAATCGAACAACAACACATCGGGGTGCTCCGCCCGATACTGCTTCACGAACGACACACGACGCACTACGCCCCCCAAGCCCGCATTGCGGTCGGCCGACTGCCGGCTGACGGGCTCGATGCGGCTGTGCGTATCGCTGGTATGCAGGACAAACAACGTGTCCTGTCCCTGGGCGGCCAACGGCTGCAACAACAGCACGAGTAAGGCCGCCAAGATTCCTATCTTCTTCATCTTGTTTGCTTTATGATTCATCCTTGACTATTTATCCACTACCACGATGCGGCCCTCCATACGCGCGGTCACCGCCTTGCCCGCGGCCGTCTGCCGCTTCACGTAATCTATGAAGAGCGAGCGCAGGGTGGCTCCCGGCGGACAGACGCGCTTCTCGGCCTTGGGCAGGGCGTGCATCCCGTCATTGCCCTCCGCCAGATAATCCACCGTGGCCACGGTATACAGTTTCTCATCGTCCACCGGCCGGCCGCCGATGGTGGCGCTCAGCAGCTTGCGGTCTTCCGACACCTCCAGGTGTATGCCGCTGACGCCCTCGCCCAGCCGATAAGCGATGTTCTCGAACAACTCGCGCAAGGCGCTCCCTTTCAAAGTCAGCACGCAGAGCGAGTTTTCAAAGGGAAGAATCTCATAGGCGTCGCCCGTGGTGATGTCGCCCCGGCTGAGGGTGGTGCGCAGGCCGCCCATATTGACCAGGCCCATGTCGGCGGGATGCCCCAGCGTGGAGGATGCCGCCTCGCGCAGGATGTCCGCCACGAGGTTGGAGAGCAGGCTCTCCGGGCGGTGGACGTCCATGTCGAGCGCAGAAGTGCCGAGGACGTGGTTCATCATGCTGTCCACCCGGTGCTTGTAGGGCGCCAGCAGGGCCAGGGCTTCCGCATCGGGGCGGGCGTCAAAAGCGGTGTCTATCGCCACGCGCGAGCCTTCCACGCGCACCACGTAGCAGGCGGGGCGGCAGGCGGACAAAGCGAGAGCCAGAGCGGCGGCAAAGAAGATATGCGTATGTTTCATTTTTCTTCGGTTGATGTTAGTGGGTTCGTTGACAAAATGTCGGACAAAGATATACATAAAAAACGTGAGAACAAGGGGCTATCCGCATTTTTTTAGAGAGAAAGAGCGTCAAACATTTGTGTATCCGGGAAATAATCCGTTACTTTGCACCCGCTTTCGCGCAATCGCTACCGGGAAAAACAGAGAAAGCCCGGCATGTTGCGTAGTAACGATAACAATTTAACACATTAAAAACAATGGATTTAATTAAAATTGCAGAAGAAGCATTTGCTACCGGCAAGCAACACCCCAGCTTCAAGGCAGGTGACACTGTAACCGTAGCATA
>DXCV01000050.1 GCA_019115825.1 Candidatus Bacteroides pullicola | reverse complement strand
CTCCTCCGGGGCACATTGCGTGGTGCCGCTCAGGGTGCCGTCCGGGGCCTGGAAGGTGCCCTTCACCCAGCGCGTCTTGCGGTCGAGGTTTTCCACGATACCCTCTGCCAGCGTGATGGCGGTGCCGCTCGGCGCGTCCAGCTTGTGGATGTGGTGCGTTTCCTCCATCGTGAGGTCATATTCGGGGAACTGGTTCATGATGCGGGCCAGGTACTTGTTGACGGCCGAGAAGATGGCCACGCCCAGGCTGAAGTTGCTCGCCCAGAACAGCGTCTTGCCACCCTCGGTGCAGAGGCGGCGCACCTCGTCGGCGTGGTCCTTCAGCCAGCCGGTGCTGCCGGACACCACCTTGACGCCTGCCTCGAAGGCACGCAGGTAGTTGCCGTAAGCGGCTTGCGGGTTGGTGAACTCGATGGCGACGTCGGCGCTGCGGAAGGCTTCCGACGTGAAGTCCTGTTGGTTGTCCAGGTCGATGATGCTCACGATTTCATGTCCACGGCTCCGGGCGATACGTTCTATTTCCTTGCCCATCTTGCCGTAGCCTATCAATGCTATTTTCATTGTGCTCTATGATTGGTTATTTATACTATGTGTCGCAAAGGTAATGCTTTTCTTGCTTGCAGGGATAGGATTTCTCATATTTTAACCGGAATAGGGGAAGAACTGTGCGCAAATGGGCATTACTAACCCCGTCTCCATTCCCCTATACCCCCGCCCTTGCTTACCCGTACCCCCGCCCGCGCTTACCTGTACCCCCGCCCGTGCCCGGCGGTACCGCTAAGCGCGGGCGGGGACATATTACATTAACGTGCGCCCGTGCGCCGCAAAGATTCTTCCCCGAAAGTTGGCAGTCTGCCCAAATTCCCCTATCTTTGACACCCATAAACCTGTTATGTCGGTATTATGGAACAACTGCTGCATTACGTCTGGCGCCACCGCATCTATCCCTTGCGCCCTCTGCAGACTACGGACGGGCAACCGCTGGAGGTCATCGACCCCGGTCTGCCCAACACGCATGCGGGTCCTGACTTCTTCAACGCCAAGGTGAAGCTGGGCGACACGCTTTGGGCGGGCGACGTGGAGGTGCACGACCGCGCCTCGGACTGGTTGCGCCACGGACACGACCGCGACGCGGCCTATGACCGCGTGGTGTTGCACGTGGTGGCCGAGGCCGACTGCGACGTGTTCCGCACCAACGGCGAGCGCATTCCCCAGTTGCTGTTGCCCTGTCCCGACGACGTGCGGCAACGTTACGACGAGTTGCGTGCCTCGGACATCGTGCCCCCGTGCCATGACGTGCTGGGTACCCTGCCTCTCCTGAAAATACACGCCTGGCTGTCCTCCCTGCTGGTGGAGCGGCTCATGCAGAAAGCCGAGGCCATCGGGCAGCGGCTGGAGCGTTGCGGGCGCAACTGGGAAGACGCCTTCTTCGTCACCTTGGCGCGCAACTTCGGTTTCGGGGTGAACGGCGATGCTTTCGAGGCATGGGCCTTGCGCCTGCCTCTGCGGGCTGTGGACAAGCATCGGGACAACCTCTTCCAGGTGGAAGCCTTCTTTTTCGGGATGGCCGGCCTGCTGGACGACGAGGCGTCGTGCTATGGGCAGGACCTGCGGCGGGAGTTCGCCTACCTGCAACACAAATTCGGCCTGCCTGCCCCGATGACGCACGAGCAATGGCGTTTCCTGCGCCTGCGGCCGGGCAATTTTCCCCACGTGCGCCTGGCGCAGCTGGCCTACCTGTACCACCATGAAGAGGGGCTGTTCTCGCGCGTGGTGGAAGCGGAATCGTTAGAGGAGGTGCGGCGGCTGTTCGTCGTGCGCACGTCCGACTTCTGGATGGACCACTTCAACTTCCGCAAGGAGTCGCCGCATAGCGAGAAAGCGTTGGGCATGGGCGCCGTGAACCTCATCGTGCTGAATACGGTGGTTCCTATCCTCTATGCCTACGGGCAGTATCGGTCCGATGAGCGGCTGTGCGAACGGGCATCCAGTTTCCTGGAGCAACTCAAGGCCGAGGACAACAGCATCATCCGCCGCTGGGCCAATGCCGGGTTGCCGGTGCACACGGCAGCCGATTCGCAGGCATTGCTCCAGTTGCAGAAAGCCTATTGCGACAAGCGCGACTGCCTGCGGTGCCGCTTCGGCTATGAATACTTGAAGACCCGCAATCCCAATCGTTAACCATTGACCATTAATCATTAACCATTAACATTATACTTTATGAACGAACTCTTATCTATCGTAGCCCATTTCCACCCGCAAGGGACAGTGAACGAAATACGTCCTTTGGGCAGCGGGTTGATAAACGATACCTATAAAGTGGTCACCGCCGAGGCCGACGCGCCCGACTATGTGCTGCAACGCATCAACCACGCCATCTTCCAGGATGTGGACGGCCTGCAGCGCAACATCGAGGCCGTCACCGCCCACATCCGCCGCAAGCTGGAGGAGCGTGGCGAGACGGATATCGACCGCAAGGTGCTGCACTTCCTCACGGCCGACAACGGCAAGACGTATTGGAAAGAAGGCGATGCCTACTGGCGCGTGATGGTCTTCATTCCCCGCGCCAAGACCTACGAGACGGTCAATCCCGAATATTCCTATTGTGCGGGCAAGGCCTTCGGGCAGTTCGAGGCGATGCTGGCCGATGTCAGTGAGCCGCTGGTGGAGACCATTCCCGACTTTCATAACATGGAGTTGCGTCTGCGCCAGCTTCGCGAGGCTGTCAGTGCCGATGCCGCCGGACGGGTCAAGGAAGTGTCCCATTATCTGGAGGAAATCGAACGCCATGCCGACGAGATGTGCAAGGCCGAACGTATGCACCGCGAGGGCGTGCTGCCCAAGCGCATCTGCCATTGCGACACGAAGGTGAACAACATGATGTTCGACGAGGACGGCAATGTGCTTTGTGTCATCGACCTGGACACGGTGATGCCCTCTTATGTCTTCTCGGATTATGGCGACTTCCTGCGCACGGCGGCCAACACCGGTGCCGAAGATGACCGCGACCTCGATCACGTGTCGTTCAATATGGACATCTTCCGTGCCTTCACGCGCGGCTATCTGGAGTCCGCCCGTTCTTTCCTCTTGCCTGTCGAGGTGGAAAACCTGCCTTATGCCGCCGCCCTCTTCCCTTATATGCAGTGTGTCCGTTTCCTGGCGGATTACCTCAACGGCGATACCTATTACAAGATTGCCTATCCGGAGCACAACCTGGTGCGTACTGCTGCCCAGTTCAAGCTGTGGCAGAGCGTGAAGGAACATCAGGACGAGATGCAGGCATTCATTAACGAGTGTATGGCGTGATGAACGAGCTGAAGGTAAAGAAAGTCAGCGCGGCCAGTGTGCCGCCAGAAGCCATCCCCGCGTTGCTGGACGAGGAAAAGGTGGATTTCACCCCCGTGAGTGTTGTCAATTGGGCGAAATATCCCTATCGGCCCTCTGTGCAGTTCCGCTTGGCCCATACGGGCGATTCGTTGCTTTTGCACTTCAAGGTGCGTGAAGCTTCCGTGCGTGCCGTGGCCGCTGCGGACAACGGGCGGGTGTGGGAAGACTCCTGCGTGGAGTTCTTCTCCATCCCTGCGGGCGATGGGGTCTATTATAATTTGGAGTGTAACTGCGCCGGGACGTTGCTGGTAGGCGGCGGTGCCGGTCGCAAAGACCGTCAGCATGCTCCTCAAGAGGTGTTGGACCGTGTGCAACGCTGGGCTTCGCTGGGGCGTCAGCCCTTTGAGGAACGGCAGGGAGACTGTGCGTGGGAAGTGGCGCTCATGATTCCCGCTTCCACGTTCTTCCTGCACGATTTGGGTTCCTTCTCCGGGCGCGATGTGCCTGCCAACTTCTATAAATGCGGCGACCTGTTGCAGACGCCGCACTTCCTGTCCTGGAATCCTATAGCGTTGGACAAACCCAATTTCCATTGCCCGCAGTACTTTGGACTGCTGCATTTCGAGCCGTAACGTCTACGGCGAAGAAGACATAAAAAAGCCGCTCCTGCGTGAAAACGGGAGCGGCTTTTTGTATGGTATGGTCATGCCGTCTGTCAGCGGATGATGCCTTTCGAATTCCGGACGAAGTTCACGATGTTCTCTATCTCCGGGCTCTTGGGGATCTGGTCCTCAATCTTCAGTACGGCGTCCTGCAGGCTGAAGTTGCCCTGGTAGATGAGGCGGTAGGTGTTCATGATGTGGCGCAGGATGCGGTCGTCCACCTGGTTCTTGTGCTGCAGCACGACGGCGTTGATGCCGTGGTATTGCACGGGGTTGCCTGCCATGATGACGTAGGGCGGCACATCCTTGGAGATGCGGCAGCCCGACTGGATGAGCACCCAACTACCTATGTGGCAATTCTGTTGCACGATGACATTGCTGCTCAGGATGGTGCAGTCGTCCACCTGGCTTTCGCCGGCCACCATGCTGCGGATGCCCAGCACGCAGTGGTTGCCAATCTGCACGTCGTGGCAGAGGTGCGTGCCGTCCATCAGGAAGTTACCGTTTCCGATACGTGTGCCTCCATCCTTGTGCGTGGCGCGTGCCACGACCACGTTCTCGCGGATGTCGTTCTCATCGCCGATGACGAGCACGCTGTCTTCGCCTTCGTAGTGGAAGTCTTGCGGCACGCTGGCCAGCACGGCACCGTGGTGCACGGTGTTTTTGCGGCCCATGCGTGTGCCGTTCAGGATGTGCGCGCCTGCCATGATGACGCAGTCGTCGCCGATTACTACATCGCCCTCAATGTAGGCGAAAGGTTGTACTGTCACGTTCTTGCCGAGCTTTGCGGCAGGGTCAACGTATGCTAAAGGACTAATCATGATATATAGATGTTAGTTATTCTCTTCCTCCACCCAGAGCCTGGTACAGGTTGATGACGGCCTGCATCTGGTCGAACGTGTCCGTAACTTCGGACAGCTGTGCGCTCAGGTAGCTTTGTTGGGCTGTCAGCACCTCCAGGTAGGTTGACGTGCCTAAGTTAAACAATTCTTTGGTATCTTCCGCTGCTTTGCGGGCAGAATTTACCTGTATGGTGCGCGATTTAACTTTTGCCTCCGTATTTTGGTACAGGGCGAGGGCGTTGCTTACCTCGTTGCCGGCGTTGAGCAGGGCGGTCTGGAAGCCAATCTTGGCTTGCTCTTCCTGGGCTTTGGCCTGGCGCAGGCGGGCGATGTTAGCCCCGCGGTAGAACAGCGGTTGCGTCAGCGAGCCGATGAGGTTGGCCAGTAGCTTGCCGGGGTTGACGATGCCGGCGCCGCTGTTGTTGGTCCATCCGGCCGTGCCCGTCAGGGTGATTTGCGGATAGAAGGCGGCGCGTGCGCTGTTCGTGTTATAGTAGCAGGCGGCCAAGGCCATTTCGGCGGCCTTCACGTCCGGGCGGTTGGACAGCAACTGGAGGGGCACGCCGACCGAGAACTCGGAGGGCAATACCTGGGCTTCCAGCGTGCCGCGCTCAATGGCGTGGGCCGGCTCGTTCAGGATGAGGCAGAAGGCATTCTCCGTCTCCGTCAGGCTTTGGCGCAGGTCGGACAGTGAAGCCACTACCTGTGCGTAGGCGCTGCGGCTCTGTTCGATGGCGGCGCTGTTGACGTTACCAAACTCGTACATGGCCTCCATCGTCTCTACATAGTCTTTCAACACGTCGGCCGTGTTTTCCGTGATTTGCAGCTGGCGGTCCAGCATCAACAGGGTGTAGTAGATGTTGGCGGTGCTGGCGATGAGTTGCGTCTGCACGGCCTGCTGGTTGAACTTGGCTTGCTTCAGCGATACCTGGGCAGCGCGCTTCGGGTTCAGGATCTGGCCGAAGAGGTCGATTTGCCAGCTGGCGCTGACGGGGACGTTGTATGTTGCCGCGGTGACCTCGCCTTTATTCCAGTTGGTCAGTGTGCCTTGCGGGCTCAGGGCCAGTTGGGGCAGGTAGGCCAGGCGTGCCGACATCAAGGAAGCCTTGGCCGACTCCACATTCAGCAGGGCCGTGCGCTGGTCGGCATTGTTGGTCAGGGCCTGTTCGATGTAGGCTTGTAGTTGCGGGTCGGTGAAGACTTCGCGCCAAGGCACGTTGCCGAAGTTGGCCGTGTCGTTGGCTGCGGTGGGGTTCACCAGAGCCGTGTCGCGGTACAGGCCATCGGTCGTGATGTCCTCGGGCCTGTCGTATGCTTTGTAGATGTGGCAACTGCTCAGCAGGGCGGTGGCACACATCAGGGTGATTATCTTTCCTTTCATACTCTATGGTTTTAATGAAGAATTAAGAATGAAGAATGATGAATTGAGAATTAAGAATGAAGAATGAAGAATCCCTGTGTGGTGTTGGCCAAGGCTGGCTCGCCGGCACTGCGCCACACACTTCGTTCTTTTTTATTCTTCATTCTTAATTCTTCATTCTTCATTTATTTGCTGTATTGTTCAATCTCAGCCGTAGCATCTGAGTTGTCCACATCGTCCCATTCCATCGGCTTGAACTTCTCTTGCAGATACTGGAAGGCCACGAACAAGGCGGGCACGATGAAAATCTGCAGGATCATGCCGATGAACATACCGCCGATGGCCGACGTACCCAGCGTACGGTAACCGTTGGCACCGGCACCGCTGGCGAACATCAACGGCAACAGACCGATGACCATGGCCAGTGACGTCATCAAGATAGGACGCAGACGGGCACCGGCACCGAGGACGGCGGCCCACGTGATGCTCATACCCATCTTACGACGGTCGAGGGCGAACTCTACAATCAGGATGGCGTTCTTGGCCAACAGACCCATCAACATGATCAAGGCAATCTGCATGTAGATGTTGTTGGACATCGTGCCGATGATCATCTGCAGGGCAGGCATGCCGCCAATGAGGCTGGCGCCGTTGACGAAGATGAAGCTACCCATCAAGCCGAACGGCACGGAGAGCAATACGGCCAACGGCAGGATGTAGCTCTCGTACTGGGCACTCAGCAGCAGGTAGACGAACACGAAGCAGAGCACGAAGATCAGACCCGTGGTGCTGCCGCTGGTCTCGGCCTCCTCACGCGCCATACCGCCCAGCTCGTAGTCGAAGCCGGTGGGCAGCGTCTTCTCGGCTACCTCGGCAATGGCTTGCAGGGCCTGGCCGGAGGTGTAACCCGTGGCGGGAGCCACCATCACCTTCATGGACGTGTACAGGTTGAAGCGGTTGATGACATCCGGGCCGTAGACCTTGGTCAGCTTGACGAACTGGCTGACGGGTGCCATCTCTCCGGCCGCGTTGCGCACCTTGATGCTCTCCAGCGATTCCACGTCCTTGGTGGCTTCGCGCTCACCTTGAATCATGACGCGGTACATCTTACCGAAGCTGTTGAAGTTGGAGGCATACAGACCGCCGTAGTATCCCTGCATCACGCTCAGGATGTCGTTCGGTTTGATGCCGGCACGCTTACAAGCGGCGGCGTCGATGTCCAGCTGGTATTGCGGGAAGCTGGGGTTGAAGTTGGTGGCGGCCGACGTGATTTCGGGACGCTCCTCCAAGGCAGCCATGTAGTCCTGCACCACGCTGTAGAAGTGGTCCAGGCTGCCGCCCGTCTTATCCTGCATGTTCAGCTCGATGTCCGTAGATACGGAGTAACCCGGAATCATAGGCGGAGCGAAGAACAGTACCTGCGCTTCCTTGATAATCTTCTGCGCACGCATGAACAGCGTAGCGTAAACAATGTTGGAGTTCTGCATCGTCGAGCGTTCCTCCCAAGGTTTCAGCTTGATAATGATAGAACCATAGCCGGGTCCCTGGCCGCCGATGAAGCTGTAACCCGAGATGACCGTACGCGACTGTACGGCAGGCTCGGCAGCTACCAGGCTGTCCACGCGGGCCAATACCTTCTGCGCCTGTTCCTGCGATGTGCCGGGAGGCAACGTCACGGCACCCATGATGGTACCCGTATCCTCATTGGGCACCATGCCCGTCGGGGTAATCTGCATGAACACCACCAGCAGGACGATGGAGGCCACCACCATGCCGGCGCTGAGCCACTTCTTTTGGATGAACATCAGCACCTGCTTCTTATACTTGGCCAACAGGTTCTCGTAGTCGTTGTTGAACGTCTGCTTGAACTTGTCCGTCGTCATGCCGGCCACGGCCAATATGCTGATGACGATGAAGATGGGGCAGAGAACCGGGTGCTCGCTGAAGCTGAACAGGCCGAAAATCATGCCCAGGATGGCCACGCACGTGAAGAGGATGGTCAGCTTCGGC
Source organism: Candidatus Bacteroides pullicola (assembly GCA_019115825.1). Classification (GTDB taxonomy): domain Bacteria; phylum Bacteroidota; class Bacteroidia; order Bacteroidales; family Bacteroidaceae; genus Bacteroides; species Bacteroides pullicola. The sequence continues at coordinate 7,023 of DXCV01000050.1, read as the reverse complement.
TTCATGAACTTGCCGAGACCTTGTGCGTAGCGCTGTATCCATATCTTGCGTGCCTCCTTCGTGGCGGTGCCGATGCGCTCTTTCAGCGTGGAGTTGTCCTCATGTCCCTCCGTGTTGTGCGGCTTCAGGAAGATGGCGCACAGGGCGGGGCTCAGCGTCAAGGCGTTGACGGCGGAGAAGAAGATGGCGATGGCCATGGTCAGACCGAACTGCTGGTAGAACGTACCGGCCGTACCGCCCATGAAGCTCACGGGGATGAACACGGACATCATGACCAGCGTAATGGATACCAGGGCGCCGCCCAACTCGTGCATGGCGTCGATGGCTGCCAGACGGGCCGACTTGTAGCCCTGGTCCAGCTTGGCATGGACGCCCTCGACGACGACTATGGCGTCATCGACCACAATCGCGATGGCCAGCACCATGGCGGACAATGTCAGCAGGTTGATGCTGAAGCCGATGAGTTTCAACACGAAGAATGTGGCAATCAAGGCCACGGGGATGGCGATGGCGGGAATCAGCGTGGAGCGCATGTCTTGCAGGAAGATGTACACCACGATGAACACCAGGATGAAGGCCTCGATCAACGTCTTGATTACCTCGTGGATAGAAGCGAACAAGAAGTCGTTGGCACTCTGGGCGATGTTGACGCCGATGCCGGCAGGCATGTTCTTCTGCATGTCGTCCAATACCTTCTCCAGGTTTTCGATGGTCTGCGTGGCGTTGGTGCCGGCCATCTGGAACACGATACAGCTGACACCCTTGTGGCCGTCCACGGTGGCGTCGAAGCCGTAGGTGTTACGTCCCAGCTCGATGTCGGCCACGTCCTTCAGGCGCAGCACTTCACCGTTGGGCAGGGACTTGATGACGATGTTCTCGAACTCCTCGGTGGACTGCAGACGTCCGCGGTAGCGGATGGTGTACTGGAAGGTCTGGTTACTACGTTCGCCGAACTGTCCCGGGGCGGCCTCGATGTTCTGTTCGGCCAGGGCCGAGCTGATGTCGGAGGGGATGAGGCCGTATTGTGCCATCACGTCCGGCTTCAGCCAGATACGCATGGAGTAGTCGGCACCCATCACGAAGGCATCACCCACACCGGATACACGCTTGATTTCCGGGATGATGTTGATGCTGGCGTAGTTCTCGATGAACTCGATGTTATACTTGTCCTCCATGTCGTAGATGGTGAAAATCATCAGCATGGACGACTGACGCTTACGGGTGGTCACACCGATTTGCGTTACTTCCTGCGGCAGCAGGCCCTCGGCGGCGGTCACACGGTTCTGCACGTTCACCTGTGCCATGTCCGGGTCCGTGCCCTGGTTGAAGTAGACGGTAATGGTGGCCGAGCCGTTGTTGGAGGCGTCGGAGGTCATGTACATCATGTTTTCCACACCGTTGATCTGGTCTTCCAACGGCGAGACGACCGCATTCAGCACGGTCTGGGCATTGGCGCCCGTATAGCTCGCGCTCACGCTGATGGTAGGAGGCGCGATGTCCGGGTACTGGGTGACAGGCAGCGTGGCCAGGCCGATGAAGCCCAGGATGACCAGCAGGATGGAGATCACCGTGGATAGTACCGGACGATTGATGAATCTGGATAAGTTCATACGTTTTTGTTTAATGAAGAATTAAGAATGAAGAATTAAGAATGAAGAATCTTCCGTGGAATGAAATTCTTCATTTCGCCGCGTCGCGGCTATTCTTCATTCATCATTTGATTTATTGGAATGCAGTCTGGATGTTGCCGTTCTTCTGGTCTTCCAGATTCTTCTTGTAGGTAGCCTCCTTTTCGGCGGGCGTGATGGGCGTGATGGCCTGTCCGTCGTTCAGGGCCTGTACGCCTTCGATGACCACCTTGTCGCCGACCTTCAAGCCGCCCGTCACGTAGTAGTTCTTGCCGTCGTTCAGCGTGTAGACCTGGATTTCGGTGTTCTTCACCGTGTTGTCCGGCTGTACGACGTAGACGAACTTCTTGTCCTGGATTTCGGTCGTGGCCGTCTGCGGGATGAGGATAATGTCGTTCAGCACGTTGGGGAAGATGACGTTACCCGTCGAGTTGCTGCGCAACACGTTGTTCGGGTTGGGGAAGAGGGCACGCATGCTCACCGAGCCCGTCGTCGGGTCGATGACACCGCTGATGGTCTCCACGCGGCCGCTGTCTGCATAGAGGGTGCCGTCGATGAGCTGGAGCTGGATTTTGGGCATCTTGGCCAGGATTTCCTTGTACGAACCGCCTTCGCGAATCTTCTGCAGCAGTTGACGTTCCGTCATGGAGAAGTAGGCAAACATCGCCGAGTTGTCGGCCACGGTGGTCAGGGGAGTGGCCATCGAGGGGCTCACCAGGCTACCGATACGGTAGGGCACTTCGCCCACGATGCCGTCGCTGGGGCTGGTCACCTCGGTGTACTCCAGGTTGCGCTTGGCGTTCACCAAGGCGGCTTCGGCCTGTGCCAGAGCGGCTTTGGCCTGTGCCAACTGGTTCTCGGACGTGCTCAGTTGGTAGTCACTGACGATGCCGCGCTTGTTCAGCTCACGGTTGTTCTGCGTGGTCAGTTCTTGGGTTTGCAGGGCTGCTTGTGCGGTGGCCACGCTGGCTTTGGCCGTCTCCACGGCCGCACGGTATTGCACCTGGTCGATGGTGAACAATACTTGTCCTTTCTTCACAACGGAACCTTCGTCCACGTGCAGCTTCGTGATGAAGCCGCTGACCATCGGGCGGATTTCCACATCCTGCTTACCCTTGATGGTGGCAGGGTAGCTGTTTGTCACGTGTGCAGTGGTGGCCTGGGCCGTAATCACTGCGTACTCGGGTGCTTTCGCCTCACCGTTGTTGCCGTTTCCGCAACTGCTCAGCAGTGCCAGGCAACATGCCAGTAATACTAATCTACTCTTCATACTTCTTTTTTGTTCTCTATTATCTGTGTAATTTTGTTGTCGTTTGGGCGTCTTCTCCGGAGAGGGTGAGGGGAAGAAACGTTGAAAACTGAAACGGCCTTTGCAGTTTTCGGTCGCAAAGTTAGGCTTTCTTCCTGTATTAAGAATGTATTTTCTTCCTTTTTAACTATGTTTTGAATGTGAAAAGGTTCTTTTTTGATTATCCTGTTTCATTCTTCTGCCAAACAGTTCCTTTTGAGGCATTTTGAGGCAGTCTTCGAGGCGCATTTCCACAGCCTTTGCTTACCCGTATCCCCGCCCGTGCTTAGGCGTACCTCCGCCCGTGCTTAGGCGTACGCCCGCCCGCGCTTACCCGTACGCCTGTCCGCGCCGGCCTTTTTCTTGTCTGCATTAAATGAACATTTAGCGGTAATGGCACACAGATGACGCAGATTTAACTGATGACCGAGATTTATTTTGTCCGTAATCTGCTATATATAATCTGTGGTCATCTGTCCTATCTGTGTCATCTGTGTGCCATACCTTATTTTGACACACCGGCTCGGAACGGGTCGGCCCGGATGGGCGATGAGGAAATCAGGGGCCGTTTTTCTGTCGGATTTTTGGGTTAAAATACCTAAAGCGATGCACCTTATTGGGCGATAAGGTGTATTTTTGCAGCGCATTGACTGAAAAATCGAATGACTACAAAGCTGAAACAATTTTTTCGTCGCCTGGGGGGAGTTGCTGCGGTAGCCGCTGTGCTCTATTCGTGTGCCAGCGTGGGACGTATCGAGGGAGGCCCCATTGATATGGACCCGCCTCTCTTCCTGCACAGCAAGCCCGAACCGGGAGCGTTGAACTATAACGAGAAAAAAGTCCGGATAGAGTTTGATGAATACATCAAGCTGGAGAACCCCGGCGAGAAGGTGGTGATTTCGCCCCCGCAGGTGGAGCAGCCCGAAATCAAGGCCAGCGGCAAGCGTATCATCGTCAACCTGGTGGACACGCTGAAGCACAATACGACGTATACCATAGACTTTTCGGATGCCATCGAGGACAATAACGAGGGCAACCCGCTCTATGACTTTGCCTTTACCTTCTCCACAGGCGACCGCATCGACTCGATGGTCGTGTCCGGCACCCTGCTCAATGCCGCCGACCTGGAGCCGGTGAAGGGAATGCTCGTGGGCCTGCACGCCAACTTGCAGGATTCGGCCTTCACCACCCTGCCTTTCGACCGCGTGGGGCGCACCGACAGCCGCGGGCGTTTCTCCATCCGTGGCGTGGCGCCGGGCGAATACCGCATCTATGGCCTGCTGGATGGCGACCAGAACTACCGCTTCTCGCAGCCTACGGAGAACATTGCCTACAACGATTCGCTGGTCATCCCCTCCTGCGAGCAGCGGATGCGCCAGGACACGATGTGGATAGACACGCTGACGTATGACACCATCGTCGAACGCCAGTACACCCACTTTCTGCCGGACGACATCATCCTGCTCGGCTTCAAGGAGAAGACCACCCGCGCACAGCGGCTGGCCAAGAGCGAACGTCCCGTGATGCAGCGTTTCACCCTCTGCTTCACCGCACCCGCCGATACCTTCCCCCGCCTGCGCGGCCTGAACTTCGATGCCGACGATGCCTTCATCATCGAGAAGCCCACGGGGCGCATTGACACCCTGGACTATTGGATAAAAGATTCGCTCGTCTACCTGCAGGACACGCTGAAGATGGAGCTGACCTATCTCTATACCGACACGCTGGACCAACTGGTGCCCCGCACGGACACCCTCGAACTGGTGTCGAAGGTGAAGCCCAAGACCGAGGAAGAGAAGGCCAAAGAGCGCGAAGAGGAAGAAAAGAAAAAGAAGAAACGCCGCAAGAAAGGCGAGGAAGAAGAGGAAGGTCCCAAGACCGAGTTCCTGGCGATGGATGTCTATGCCCCCGCGTCGCTGGACATCTACGACTACCTGACGCTGACCTTCACCGAGCCGGTGGCCCGCATAGACACTTCGGCCTTCCACCTGAAACAGAAGGTGGACACGCTGTGGAACGACATCCCCTTCGACTTCCTGCAAGACACGGCGGACATCAAGAAGTACAACATCTTTGCCGACTGGCTGCCGGGCGAGAGCTATGCCCTGGAGATTGACTCCACGGCCATACACGGCCTCTACGGCCTCTTCACGGACAAGGTGAAGAAGGAGTTCAAGGCCAAGGCGCTGGAGGAATACGGGCAAATCTTCTTCGACGTCACAGGCGCGGACTCCGTGGCCTTCGTCGAGCTGCTGGACGCGCAGGACAAGGTGTTGCGCACCGTGCCCGTCGTCGAGGGTCGGGCCGACTTCTACTACCTGGCTCCCGGCAAATACTGCGCCCGACTCATCAACGACACCAACGGCAACGGACGCTGGGATACGGGCAACTATGCCGAGAAGCGCCAGCCCGAATCCGTCTACTACTATTGGCAAGTGATAGAACTGAAAGCCAACTTCGACATTACGCAGAGCTGGAATATCAAGAGCCGGCCGAGAGATAAACAGAAACCTGACGAACTGAAAAAACAAAAACCGGATGAAGACAAGAAGAAGAATAACCGGAACAACCGGGGTGGCTCGGGCAACAGTGGCCGGGGCTACAGTTACTAAGAAAGCCTGCCTGTGGGCGTGTGCTTTTGTTTTGTTTCTTTCATTGGGCATGGTTGCCACCCCTGCCCAGGCACAGTGTACGGCCAAGAACACGGCTTTCCTGCCGGGCGAAAAGGTGTCCTATGAACTGATGTTCAACTGGAAGTTTATATGGATTAAGGTGGGCACAGCCGAACTGACCACCGACACGGCCAACTATCAGGGTCGGCCCGGCTACCGCTTCCTGCTGAAGTCGCTGACCAGCAAGCGTGCCGACTTCTTCTTCAAGATGCGCGACACGCTGACCTGCTACGTGTCCGACCGCCTGGAGCCCCTCTACTTCTGCAAGGCGGCCGAGGAAGGCAAACGCCATACGAAGGACGAAGCCTGGTTCTCCTACCAAAACGGCAAGTCGCACGTGAAGCAGCAGCGCACGTGGTACAAGCCCGCCCGCGAGACCAACCGCATGGAGTACACGGCGGAAGACGGTTGCATCTTCGACATGCTGAGCATCCTGGGGCAGGCCCGTTCCTGGCGTGCCGAGGACTATAAGGTGGGCGATAAAATCCATTTCCCCATGGCCACGGGCCGCCGCGTGGAGCAGCAGACGCTGATATACCGCGGCATAGAGAATGTGGAGGCCAAGGATGACAAAACTTACCGTTGCTTGGTCTTCTCTTTTGTGGAATATGACAAGAAAGGCGAAGAGAAGGAGGTCATCACCTTCTTCATCTCCGACGACGCCAACCACCTGCCCATCCGCCTGGACATGTACCTCAGCTTCGGTTCGGCCAAGGCTTTCTTCAGCGGGGTGAAGGGCAATCGCTATCCGCTGGAGTCGGTGGTGGAGTAAACAACAGGCAAGACAAGGATATGACAGAGGGCGTGCCGGAATGCGGATATCCGCTTCGGCACGCCCTCTGTGTGCTGTATCAGCGCTTTGTTTTTACTTTACGTTGGCCTTCAGGTTGTCCTTGATGACCCCTTTGCCATAGCCTGCCCACGTGTCTTTCACCTTCCCGTCCGGGGCGATGAGCACGTAGTGCGGAATGCCTTGTACCCCGTAAACGGCTTTCAGCCCGCCGCCGTCATTGCGCAGTTCGTTCCATTGGTTGCCTTTCAGTCCTTTCTCTTTCAGGTATTGCTTCCACATGGTCTCTGTGTCGATGCTGATGCTGACCACTGCCAGGCGGTCGGCATACATTTGGGTTACTTCTTCCAGTTCGGGAATGGAAGCGATGCAGGGACCGCAACCTCGGCTCCAAAAGTCCAGCAGGATATACTTGCCCTTGAACTCGGCCAGGCGGTGTTCCTTGCCATCGGGGTCGTACAGCGCGCCGTCTGCCATCTCGTCGCCCACCTTTACCTTTTGGGGTGGGAACAGCGAGTGATAGGCCCGTTGGGCTGTCGGGGTTTGTTTGACAGAGTCAGGCAACGCCGCATACAGTTCTTTCAAGGGGGCGCTCAAGGCTGTATAAGCCTGTCGGGTGGTATCGTTGGCAGCGATTTTCACCAT
>DXCV01000049.1 GCA_019115825.1 Candidatus Bacteroides pullicola | reverse complement strand
CCTGGGTCCGATGAACAGCACCATCAACGGCAATGCCATCGAAGGCGTCCGCCTGCGTCTGGGCGGTGGGACTACCCCGCAGTTCAACAAGCACTGGTTCTTCGAGGGCTATGCCGCCTACGGCACGAAAGACCGCAAGATGAAGTACGACGGATTGGTGGAATATTCGTTCACGCCGCGCAAGGACTTCCGTCTGGAATATCCCCAGCACGCCCTGCGCTTCGAGTATATGTACGACCTCAACAAACTGGGACAGAACTACATGTACACCAGCAAGGACAACGTGATGCTGGCCATCAAGCGCAAGAAGGACAACGTCGCTACCTACCTGCGCCGGGCCGAGCTGACCTACACGCGCGAGCACTACAACGGATTCTCCTATGCCGTCGTCTTGCGTAACCAGCGCGAGTATGGCACGCCCTACGCTCCCTTCAGTCGCATCGGGGCAGACGGCACGCAGACACTCGTCCCGCACTACGACCTGACGGCAATGGAGCTGAAGCTGCGCTATGGCCGCAACGAGAAGTTCTACCAGACCCGCACGCAGCGCATCCCCATTACTTTCGATGCCTTCATCTTCAACCTCAGCCACACCATGGCGCGGAAAGGCTTCCTGGGCTCGTCCTACGACCTGCAACGCACGGAGGTGGGAATGCAGAAACGCTTCTGGTTCTCGGCCTTCGGCTACCTGGATGCCATCGTGAAGGGCGGCAAGGTGTGGACCAAGGTGCCCTATCCGTTGCTCATTCTGCCCAATGCCAACACCACCTATACCATCCAGCCGGAGACCTACACCAACATGAACGCGCTGGAGTTCATCAACGATGAATACCTGTCGTGGGACCTGACTTACTATATGAACGGCGTCCTGCTGAACCGCATTCCCCTCATCAAGAAGCTGCGTTGGCGCGAAGTATTCTGTTTCCGCGGCCTGTGGGGACACTTGACGGACAAGAACGACCCCACCAAGCAGGGCGAGGGCCTGTATGCCTTCCCCTCCTTTACCCAGCGTATGGGGCGCACGCCCTACATGGAGGCCAGCGTGGGCGTGGAGAATATCTTCAATTTCATGCGTGTGGACTACGTGTGGCGTCTGAACTACCGGGACAATCCCGACATCCAGAAGAGCGGCGTGCGCGTCACGATGAAGCTGTCGTTCTGACCGCCCGTATCAGTACTTTCCGTCCGTCTGCCAGCGTGGTGGCGAAGATATACGTGTCTCCGCCTTCGGCCAGGTGCAGCCGTTTGCGCAGTTCGGACACCGTGCCGGGGAAGTTGCGTATGCTCAGATTGGCTTGCTTGAGGCCGTTCAGCAGGGCTTTCGCCTCCTTCTTGCCCCATCCGCACCAGCCCTCGATGCAGAATGTGCGTCCCGGGAAATCCGTTATAAGAAGTTCGGACGTATAGAGGTGGCTGCTGGTGTGCAGTTTTTCCAAGCCATAGGCATTGGCCAGGCTGCGGAAGGCACCGGCTTTCAGCAAGGCTGCATTGGGTTCGTAGAGGTAAGCACGGGGGACATCGGCCAGCGTGCAGGGAGCAGTCTGTTCCTGGCGGCGGGTAAAACCAAAGATTGCCGGGGCGTGTTCTTTATTTCCCAAGTTGACACAAGTGACGGGGATATCGTCTGCATCGGCCGTAAAGTCCTTTTCCAACACCAGCAGCAGCTCTTTACATTCGTTGTCCACGGCCACGATATGTGCCTCACGGACGTGGCGCAGGGTGTGGAGGGCCAGCGTCAGGTCCAGCATGGGCGAGAGCTTCAGCAGGACGTTCGGGGCCTTCTCCAGCAAACGCTCCTCCAACTGTGACACGTCCGGTTCGCAATCGGCCAGGGCGACGGTCTTGCCGCCGTGGCTGTCCCGTCGTGCCGGGTCCAGGAAGAGCCAGTCGGCGGGCGGCATTTCATCCAGGAAGGCTGTGCCGTCGGCGCAATGCACATGGATGTGTGTCAGCCCCAGCAGGGGGAAGTTGTGCCCGGCCAGGCGGCAAAGTCCTTCTTGCCGTTCCACATAGTCTACTTCGGCGAACAGCGGCGCCAGCAGGGAGCAGTCAATGCCCAGTCCGCCGGTCAGGTCGGCCAGGCGTCGGTGATGGACGCCGGACTTCCCGATGAGATTGGCTTTATATCGTGCCGTGGCTTCGGACGAGCATTGCTCCAGCGACAGGCGGGCGGGGCAGAGGATGCCTTCGGTGGCCGCCCATGTGGGGACTTTGGTCCGGAGGGTTTGCAGTCCGGCTATCTGGGTGAGGGCGGCGGGCAGGTCCACGCCGGGCAGGGGGTGGGCATGCAAGGCCAGGGCGCGCACGTCGTCATTGGCGTGCTGGCGGATGAAATGGAGGGTCTCGTCGGTCAGGAACATGAATTTCAAGTGTTTTCAGGCTGCAAAGATAGGGCATTTCCGCCTTACGGCCTATATTTGCGGACAATTTCCCCGTATCCCCGTCCGTGCTTACCCGTATCCCTGTCCGTGCTTATCCGTATCTCCGCCCGTGCTTACCCGTACCTCCGCCTGTGGGTTGGAAATCAATTCGTTCTCTTTTTCCAGTTTCTTTCCAGAATCTCTGCTTTACTTTGCAACTGAAAAATCAGAAACCTATAACCGTATAAAAGCATTAAGTTATGAAGAAACTGTTATCTACCTGTCTTTTGTCAGTGGCTCTGTTGGGCACGCTGGCCGCTTGTTCGGACGACGACAAGCAGTCCTCCAATCTTCCTCCGGGCACATCGGAAGTGCCGGAAAGCATCCTGTCCCAGTTCAACGCCGATTATCCCGATGCCCAGGGCGTCACGTGGACGCAGGACGGAGAGTATTATACAGCCAGTTTCTCCGAGGACGGTTCATCCCAGAACCAGGCTTGGTATGGGCACGACGGCCGTTGGGGCATGACCCAGTATGAGATTCCGTTCGACCGCTTGCCGGCCGCCGTGGCCGAGGCTTTTGCCGCTACTGAATACGGCCAGGCCGGGTCGGAGTGGCGCGTGGACCGCGAAGTGGATGTGCTGGAGCGTCGCGACGGCACGGAGACCATCTATATCATCGAGGCGGAGCGCGGTGAGTCGGATGTGGACTTGTATTATGCCGAGGATGGTGTGTTGCTGAAGGAAATCCTGGATGCCGCGCCGGACAAGAACTATGGCGAATACCTGCCCCAGACACCGGACGGCACCCTGGAGACGTGGCTGGAACAGCGCTTCCCCGGTTACCGGTTGGTGGACCTGGATACGGATGACGGCGGCCTGGAAGTGGAGTTCATCTACGACCGGCGTAAGTACGAGGCGTTCTTCACCCGTGGTGGCGAGTGGCTGTACTACAAGGCAGACCTGCGTTATTCCGACAATTTGATTCCCGCTGTGGTGAAAGCCACGGTTGAGGCTTCCGACATCATGCAGCAGGGTGCCCGGGTGGACGACGTGGAGATGTATGTGGTGAATGCCGGCGGTGTCGAGACCATTTACTTCTGCTTCGAACTGGAGGGGCGCTACGACGATGACTACAAACTGTTTGTACGTGCCGATGGTACCTTGGAACGTCCGGACCTGGGCGGCGGCCAGACGGGTGGCGGCGTGTCGGTGGAGGGCGATGTGGAGACCTTCATCAGCGAGAACTATCCCGGTGCCGTCATCGTGGAGCGGGATTATGACGACGGCTATCTGGAGGTGGAAATCCGCCACGACGGCGTGGTGAAGGAAGTGCGTTTCAACGGTCGCAACGAGTGGTTGCGCACGGAGTGGGAGACGCGCGAGCTGCCCGATGCCGTCCGTGCGGCAGTGGAGGCCGAGGGCTATCACATCACGGAGCGCGAGTTTGAGCGGGTGGAGACGCCCGACCGCAACTGGTACGAAGTGGAGGCCGTGAAGGACCGTCGCGAGTGGAATCTCTATGTGGCGGACGACGGCACCATCCTTGAGGAGCGTCGCGACGATTGATACCGAATAATTGATTGAGTTGGAAGTTTAGCCCAGCAGGTGATACACGTTGCCTGTCTGGGCTTTTATGATGCCTTTCAGTTCCATCTCGAAGAGCAGGGCGCTCAGCTGGCTGAAGGGGATGCCGCTCTCCATCACCAGCGTATTGACCTCCTGGTCGCCTTGGCGGCCCAGCAGTTGGACGATGCGGTCTTCCTCGTCCGTCAGTTCTTGGAAAAGGCTGCGTTGCACGGGGGCGGAGGTTGTATGCGCTGTGCTCCAGTTCAGGGCCTGCACGAAGTCCTCGGCATCTTGCACCAGGGCGGCCTTGTTGTCGCGGATGAGGCGGTTGCAGCCGGCGGAATATTCGTCCGTGGCGCGTCCCGGCACGGCGAAGCAGTCGCGGTGATAGCCCTCGGCCAGCGAGGCGGTGATGAGCGAGCCGCCTTTCCGTCCCGATTCCACCACGATGACGGCATCGGCCATTCCCGCCACGATGCGGTTGCGGCTGAGGAAGTTGTAGCGTTCCGGCTCCGTGCCGGTCAGGAATTCGGTCAGCAGTCCGCCCTGTTCCAGCATGTCAGTGGCCGTCTTGCGGTGCAGGGTGGGATAGATGCGGTCCAGTCCGTGGGCCAGTACGGCTACGGTGGGCACGTGGTGGGCCAGGGCAGCGCGGTGCGAGGCGATGTCTATGCCGTAGGCCAGGCCGCTGACCACCAGCAGGTCGGGACAACGGGCGGAGAGGTCGCGCACAAAGTCGTTGCACCATTGACGGCCATAGTCTGTGGCATGCCGGGTGCCCACCATGCTGACCACGCGCAGGCTGTTGAGGTTGGCGTGTCCTTTGTAGAAGAGGAAGAGCGGAGCGTCCTCGCATTCGCGCAGGCGGGCGGGGTAGCGTTCATCTTGGAGGGTGAGGCAGGCGATGCCGTGTTTGTCGGCGAAGGCCAGCTCCTGTTCGGCGCGTTGGAAAATGCCCGGCGTGTCGAGGGCTTTCAGGGCGGCGGGCTGGATATCGGGACAGAGTTGCTTCAGTTCCTCGCGGCGGGCAAAGACGTTGGCGGCGCTGCCGGCCACCTGCACCAGCCGTTGTGCCGTCAGGGCGCCGATGCCCGTGCAGAGGGTGAGGGCGATGCTACAGAGGCGTTCGTCGGTCATTTTAATGGAGAATTAAGAATGAAGAATTAAGAATGAAGAACGAAGAAGGAAGAGGTGAGAAGGGAGGCGTGGCGTCAGTGCTCACAGGATTCTTCATTCTTCGTTCTTCATTTAGTTAAGTAGTTTGCGAACAGTTGGTCGAAGAGCGGGGTGTCGCTCAGCCTGCCGTTCACCACGCAGACGGCTTCCACCACGCCTTTCAGTGCCAGCCGGTTGTCGGCGGCACGGTAGATGTCCTGGTGGAAGACGTATTTGATGCCCTCCTTGCGCAGGGCGAGCTTGCAGATGAACTCGTCGCCGCTGCGCAGCGGTGTCTTGAAGGACATCGTGATGCGGGCCACCACGGGGTCGATGCCCTGACGGTGCAGTTCGGCGAATCCGGCGCCCGTCGAGAGCAGGAACTCGTGGCGGGCGTGTTCCAGGTAGTGCTGGTAGTTGGCGTTGTTGACGATGCCTTGCAGGTCGCATTCGTAGTCGCGCACTTTCAGGCGCAGTTCGTGGATGTAGTCCATAATTATATCAGTCCTTTGAATCGTTTCAGTTCGTCGGTCGAGACCAGCTTGTAGAGTTTGTCGCTGGGGCGTATCTTGTCGCACTTGATGGAGAAATGCTCGCCTTTGTGGACGGTGGGGACGGGCCGGAGGTCCACACGCATCTCGTCGGCGTTGAGGAAGAGGGCGCCGGTGGTCGGGCCGGTGACGAGCAGCTTGTCGCCCACGTTCAGTTCGGCGGCTTCCACGAGGAATTCGGCCACGCCCAGGTTGGAGAAATACTTCACGCCCTTGCCCACGTAAATCTTGCGTTCCGTGGCGGCCGAGCCATAGTTGTGTGTCCATTCGCCCAGGCGTTGGCCCAGGTAGTAGCCGTCCCAGAATCCGCGGTTGAAGACGGTGGCCAGGCGGCGGTTCCAGTCTTCAATCTTCTCGTCCGTGAAAGTGCCGTCCAGGTAGGCGCGGATGGCTTCCTTGTAGCACTCCACCACGGTGCGCACGTACTCCGGTCCGCGGGCGCGTCCTTCTATCTTGAACACGCGCACGCCGGCATCCATCATCTTGTTGAGGAAGTGGATGGTCTTTAGGTCCTTGGGCGACATGATGTATTGGTTGTCTATCTCCAGTTCGGCGTCCGTCTCCTTGTCCCGCACGATGTACGAGCGGCGGCACACCTGCATGCAGGCGCCGCGGTTGGCGGAGTGGTTCATCTGGTGGAGCGAGAGGTAGCACTTGCCGCTGACGGCCATGCACAGGGCGCCGTGGCAGAACATCTCGATGCGCACGGGCTGTCCGGAGGGGCCGCAGATGTGCTCCTCCACGATGGCGCGGTGGATTTCTGCCACCTGCTCCAGGTTCAGTTCGCGGGCCAGCACCACCACGTCGGCGAATTGGGCGTAGAAGCGCAGGGCCTCGGTGTTCGAGATGTTGAGTTGGGTGCTGAGGTGCACCTCCTGTCCGATGCTGCGGGCATAGGTCATTACGGCCACGTCGGCGGCGATGATGGCGGAGATGCCGGCCTCGTGGGCAGCGTCCACGATGGTGCGCATCAGCGGGATGTCCTGGTCGTAGATGATGGTGTTGACGGTGAGGTAGCTCTTCATGCCGTGCGCGTTGCACGTGCGGGCTATCTCCTTCAGGTCGTCGATGCTGAACGTGCTGGCCGAGCGGGCGCGCATATTCAGGTTCTCGATTCCGAAGTAGATGGAGTCGGCACCCGCCTGTATGGCTGCGGCGAGGGATTCGCGCGAGCCGACGGGAGCCATTATTTCGAAGTCGTTTCTATCCGTTTGGGTCATAAATGGAAAGTTGCTGATTTAGAATTGGGCAAAGGTAGCTATTTTTCCGTACCTTTGCGCCAAAATTATTCGATAAAATGAAGATTGCCTCTATAGACCTGGGCGAACGCCCCGTGCTGCTCGCCCCGATGGAAGATGTGACTGATCCCGCTTTTCGTCTGATGTGTAAAGAGTTTGGTGCCGATATGGTGTACACCGAGTTCGTGTCCGCCGATGCCCTGATACGCTCCGTCAGCAAGACAGAGCAGAAGCTGAACATCAGCGAGGCCGAGCGTCCCGTGGCCATACAGATATACGGCCGCGACGTGGACACGATGGTCGAGGCCGCCCGGATTGTGGAGCAGGCACAGCCCGATGTCATCGACCTGAATTTCGGCTGTCCCGTGAAGCGCGTGGCGGGCAAGGGTGCCGGCGCCGGGATGCTGCGCAACATTCCGCTGATGCTGGACATCACCCGCGCCGTGGTAGACGCCGTCCGCCTGCCCGTCACCGTCAAGACCCGTCTGGGCTGGGACGCGGAGAGCAAGATTATCGTCACCTTGGCCGAGCAGTTGCAGGACTGCGGCATCGCCGCCCTCACCATCCACGGCCGCACCCGGGCGCAGATGTACACCGGCGAGGCGGACTGGACCCTCATCGGAGAGGTGAAGAACAACCCGCGGATGCGCATCCCCATCATCGGCAACGGCGACATCACCACCCCGCAACGCGCCGCCGAGTGCTTCGACCGCTACGGCGTGGACGGCATCATGGTGGGCCGCGCCAGTTTCGGCCATCCGTGGATATTCAAGGAAATCAAGCATTACTTGCAGACCGGCGAAGAACTCACGGGCCTGACTCCCGCCTGGAAACTGGATGTCCTGCGCCGCGAGGTAGACGACAGCGTGCGCCTGCTGGACGAGCGTCGCGGCATCTTGCACGTGCGCCGCCACTTGGCCGCCAGCCCGCTCTTCAAGGGCATCCCCAACTTCCGCGAGACGCGCATCGCCATGCTCCGGGCGGAGACCCAGGCGGAGCTGCTGGAGATATTCCGGCGGATTGAGCCTTTACTGGGGATTGGATAGGTTCGGAAACAGGCAAAAAAAAGGGCTCCGCTGAGCCCAACCTTTTGTTAACCTTAAATCTAATACTATGAAAAAAATCACGGCGCAAAAGTAGTGGTTTCTGACGAACTGTGCAAGCCTCCTTTGAATTTATATTCGCTTTTTAATTCTATTTAAAAATATATCCCCCTGTTTGCTTACTGTTTTTAAGAAATGATAGGCTTTTCTTGACGATTTCCTCTTTGCGGTATACATTCCTGCGGGAATGGTCGTCTGTATTTATGACAAGGATATGACATAAAAAGAACCCTCTCCTTCGGCAAAGACCGATGGGAGAGGGTTCCCTGTTGATATTAATCAAATGTAGAAAGGAGTCCTGATTAATCTTTCAGCTTGGCGCGGATGAAGTCGCGGTTCAGGCGTGCGATGTTGCTGATGGATACGTTCTTCGGGCATTCTGCCTCGCAGGCGCGAGTGTTGGTGCAGTTGCCGAAGCCCAGTTCGTCCATCTTGGCCAACATGGCCTTGGCACGGCGCAGAGCCTCGGGTTTACCTTGCGGCAGGAGGTTCAGCTGGCTGACCTTGGCAGACACGAACAACATGGCGGAACCGTTCTTGCAGGCAGCCACGCAAGCGCCGCAACCGATACAGCTGGCAGCGTCCATGGCCTCGTCGGCAATGGGTTTCGGGATGAGGATGGCGTTGGCATCCTGCGGGGCGCCGGTGGGTACGCTGACATAGCCGCCGGCCTGCATGATTTTGTCGTAGGCGGTACGGTCCACCATCAAGTCCTTGATGACGGGGAAGCCGGCCGAACGCCACGGCTCAACGGTGATGATGTCGCCATCGTTGAAGCGGCGCATATAGATCTGGCACGTCGTGGCGCCCTGAGCGGGGCCGTGCGGGTGTCCGTTGATGTAGAGCGAGCACATGCCGCAGATGCCCTCGCGGCAGTCGTGGTCGAATACGACGGGTTCTTTGCCCTCGCTGATCAGTTGCTCATTCAGGATATCCATCATTTCCAGGAACGAGGTGTCGCCCGGGATGTCCTTCATTTCGTAGGTTTCGAATGCGCCTTGTGCCTTGGGACCCTTTTGGCGCCAAACTTTAAGGGTGAAACTTATATTTTTATCCATACCTTTTTAGTTCTTAAGTTGGTGAGTTCTTGAGTTTGTAAGTTCTTTCACCCACCAAGTTGTTTGATTTATTATTTTAGGATTTTGAATCTAATCCTTTCTTTCTTCTGTAGATTAAGGACTGTAGCATTTTACTGACCTCCTTGTTCAATTCTCCTATCTCCAGAAATTGGTTTTCTGATATATAGGACAATTCGTAAGATAGCGTCAGTTGCGTGTCCAACTCATTGGAAGAACCTAAGGATATATATAAGAATTGAACTAATTCCTTATCGGAACTTCTTCCAAACCCTTCAGCTATGTTGGAAGGGATTGAAACAGAACATCTCCGCATCTGATTGGTCAGTCCGAAGCGTTCATCCAAGGGATAATTGGCAGTAAGCTGATAAACAGCTTTGGCAAGTTTGATGCCTTTTTGCCATGCCAATAAATCCCTATAAGTTCCCATAACTTATAAACTCAATAACTTATAAACTCAAAAACTTATGATTTGTAGTTACGCGTCTGTACCTTGATGGCTTCGTAAACCAGCGGCTCCTTCAGCAATACGGGTGCCTTGTCGTCGCTGCCCTGGTATTCCCAGCAAGCCACGTAGAAGTAGTTCTCGTCGTCGCGCTTGGCTTCGCCTTCCTCCGTCTGGTATTCCTCGCGGAAGTGGCCGCCGCAGCTCTCGTTGCGGTTCAGTGCGTCGTAAGCGATGAGCTCGCCCATCGTGATGAAGTCGTTCAGGCGGATGGCCTTGTCCAGCTCGACGTTCATGCCTTCCTTGTCGCCCGGGATGAACAGTTCGGTCTCGAACTCCTTGCGGATTTCCTTCAAGCGCTTCAAGCCTTCCTTCAAGCCGGCTTCCGTGCGGCCCATGCCGACGTATTCCCACATCACGTGGCCCAGTTCCTTGTGGATGGAGTCAACGGACTTCTTACCCTTGATGCCCATCAGGTGGTCAATCTTGGCTTGAACGGCCTTCTCTGCCTCGGCAAATTCGGGCAGGTCGGTGGAGAAGCGGGGAACGGTGATTTGGTCGGCCAGGTAGTTCTGGATGGTGTACGGCAGTACGAAGTAGCCGTCGGCCAAGCCCTGCATCAGAGCGGAGGCACCCAGACGGTTGGCGCCGTGGTCGGAGAAGTTGCACTCGCCGATGGCAAACAAGCCCTTGATGCTGGTCATCAGTTCGTAGTCTACCCAGATGCCGCCCATGGTGTAGTGGATGGCGGGGTAAATCATCATCGGGTTTTCGTAGGGCGACACGTCCGTGATTTCCTCGTACATGTCGAACAAGTTGCCGTAGCGTTGTGCCACCACATCCTTGCCCAGGCGGTTGATGGCCTCGGAGAAGTCCAGGAACACGGCCAGGCCGGTGTTGTTCACGCCGTAGCCCTTGTCGCAACGCTCTTTGGCGGCACGGCTGGCCACGTCACGCGGCACCAGGTTACCGAAGGCCGGATAGCGGCGCTCCAGGTAGTAGTCGCGGTCTTCTTCGGGGATGTCCTTGCCTTGCAGCGTGCCTTCCTGCAACTTCTTGGCGTCTTCCAGCTTCTTGGGAACCCAGATGCGACCGTCGTTACGCAGGGACTCGGACATCAGCGTCAGCTTGGACTGCTTGTCGCCGTGTACGGGGATACAAGTCGGGTGAATCTGCACGTAAGCGGGGTTGGCGAACCAAGCACCCTTACGGTAGCAGGCCATGGCAGCCGAGCAGTTGCAGGCCATAGCGTTGGTGGACAGGAAGTAGGTGTTGCCGTATCCGCCCGTGGCGATAACCACGGCGTGAGCGGCGAAACGCTCCAGCTTGCCCGTCACCAGGTTCTTGGCGATGATGCCGCGTGCGCGTCCGTCGATGATGACCACGTCCTGCATCTCATAGCGGGTATAGAGCTTCACCGTGCCGGCAGCCACCTGGCGGCTCAGTGCGGAGTAAGCACCCAGCAACAGCTGCTGGCCCGTCTGACCCTTGGCGTAGAATGTGCGGGACACCTGTGCGCCACCGAAAGAACGGTTGGCCAGCGTGCCGCCGTATTCGCGGGCGAAGGGAACACCTTGTGCCACGCACTGGTCGATGATGTTGTTGCTGACTTCGGCAAGGCGGTACACGTTGGCCTCGCGGGCGCGGTAGTCGCCACCCTTTACGGTATCGTAGAACAGGCGGTAAACCGAGTCACCGTCGTTTTGGTAATTCTTGGCGGCATTGATACCTCCCTGTGCGGCGATGGAGTGTGCGCGGCGCGGGGAGTCCTGAATGCAGAAGTTGAATACTTTGAAACCCATTTCACCCAGTGAAGCGGCTGCGCTGGCGCCTGCCAGGCCCGTGCCCACCACGATGATGTCCAAGCGGCGCTTGTTGGCGGGGTTAACCAGTTTCTGATGAGCTTTATAGTTGGTCCATTTCTCAGCTACCGGACCTTCCGGTATTCTTGAATCTATCTTAGTCATAGTCTTTTTAGTTTTTTAGTTTATTAGTTCGTAAGTTTTTTAGTGGTGGGTTTTTTAGTTTATCAGTTCATTCTTGGCGTCACTCCGGCATCGGGGGACAAGAACTTAAAAACTAAAAAACTTAAAAACTAAAGAACTCAAAACTTACAGCAGGGATTTGATGTAGAATACAACGACTACCAGGGCGAAGCAGGCCACAACGATGGTAGAATAGATGTTGGAGATGCACTGCCAGCGGTTGATCCATACCTTGTTGTTCCAACCCAGCGTCTGCATGGCGCTCCAGAAACCGTGGGTCAGGTGGAACCACAGGGCGGCCAGCCAAACGAGGTAGAGGATGGCGAACACGGGGTTGGCGAAGGTGTTGGCAATGTGGTGCACGCCGTCGGCTGCGTATGCCAGCGTCATCATGTCCGTGTGCATACCCAACTGGTGCATCAGCTCGGGGAGCTGCATCTTCGACCAGAAATTAACCAAGTGCAGAATCAAGCCCAGGATGACAATCAGGCCCAGCACCAGCATGTTTTGGGAAGCCCATTCCACTTCCTTGCGGCGTTCGGTCACGGCATAATGCTCGGCACCGCGTGCGCGGCGGTTCTGCATCGTCAGCCAGAAGGCGTAGATGATGTGAATGACGAACAGGGCAGCCAGGCCGATGGTGGCGACCAGTGCATACCAGTTTGCTCCCAAGAACTCACATACGGCGTTGTACCCGCTTGCGGAAACAAGTGCAACCAAGTTCATCGCCATGTGAAACGTCAGAAACAGGATCAGGGCGATGCCGGTAACGCTCATCACCACTTTCCTTCCTACAGATGAATTACTTAACCACATAAATGATTGAATTAAAGTTATTTAAATTGTTAGTAAATGTCAAGCCTGGGGCTGATTCTGCTAATACCTTGCAAAAATAAACGAAAAACCTTTATGAAACAAGCATTTAAGGAAATAATTCGTTTTCCTTCGCGGAAACACGCGCTTCAAGGCACTTTTCGAGAGCCTTTGTTTCGCGGTATCGCCGGGCGCGGGCGGGGGTACGTCTAAGCGCGGGCGGAGGTACGCCCGTCCGTGCTTAGGGATATACCCCATGAAAAAAGGAGGATATGGGTGCTTAAACAACAGGTGTGCATGGGCTTTCCAATAACTTTGATTATCTTTGCCCGCTCAATCCTGTTTTGCGTATGAAAAGATATTTGCTGCTTCTCGCCTTCCTGATGCCCGCCCTGCTCCCCCTCCTGGCGCAGAACTGGGACATCAGCACCGTGGACCAAATCAACAGTTGGGACCACGGGTTTATCCGCAATTATAATAAGGTGATATCCCTCTCCGAGCCTTACATCGTGGTAGGCGTCCCCCTGGCCATGGCTTTGGCGGGGTGGGTAAAGCACGACCGCGACTTGCTGAAGGATGCCCTCTACGTGGGCACCAGCGTGGCGGGCACCTTTATCCTCACCTATGGCCTGAAGTATATCGTGGACCGTGCCCGTCCTTACGAGAGTTATCCCGACCGCATCCATCCTTACAGCCTGGAGAGCGACCCGTCCTTCCCTTCGGGCCACACCGCCACAGCCTTTGCCCTGGCCACGTCGCTCTGCATCCGCTATCCTAAATGGTATGTCATCGCCCCCTCCGCCCTCTGGGCCTGCTCGGTGGGCCTCTCGCGCATGAACGAGGGTGTGCACTATCCGACGGACGTGCTGGCCGGGGCTGTCCTCGGCGCGGGGTTCGCGGTGGCGAATGTGTATATCAACCGGTGGCTGAACCGGTGGTTGTTCGGGGAGTGAGTGTCATGGGTCGGCGGACAACCCTTCCTCTATCTTATCTATAATCCTTTTAACTTTTTTCTTTTTCCGCATGGGCGACATGTCCTGTGCGGAGCGTCCCTGTGTCGTGCGGCGGCAGGACTCCAGGTGTAGATGCGGGTTATAATCTGTTGCTGAAAACGCGAGAACAGAATCAAATCGAAAAAAAAAACGCTATTCGCTTACGATTTGCAGCCAAAACATTTGTCTTTTACAAAACTAAGGAATATATTTGCAGCTGTTATCACTTACTATTAATCTTTAAATAAAGAGAGAATTTATGAAAAGAAGACTAATGCTTTTCTGGGCCTTTCTCTGTATGAGTATAGGCCTGATGACGGCTCAGACTTCCACGGTGACGGGTATCGTCGTGTCCGAGGAAGATGGCGAGCCGGTTGTGGGAGCGTCAGTTTTAGTGGTCGGCACCCAAATGGGTTCGGTTACTAACATTGACGGCAAGTTCACCATCTCCAATGTGCCGGCTACGGCCAAGCGTTTGCGCATCTCTTATATAGGTATGCTGACGCAGGAGGTTCACATCCGCGAAGGACTGATCCGGGTGAGCATGGTGACTGACTCCGGCTTGCTGGACGAGGTGATGGTGGTTGCCTTCGGCACGCAGAAGAAGAGTGCCTTTACGGGATCGGCCACGGTCGTGAAGAGCGAGGACTTGGAGAAGAAGATTACGACCAACGTGGCAGACGCACTGGTGGGTACGACCCCGGGTCTGCAGATGCGTGGTAGTACGGGTACTCCGGGCAGCACCGGTAGCATCAACATCCGAGGCATCGCCTCCATGCAGGCCAGCACCAGCCCGCTGATCATTGTGGACGGCGCACCCTACGACGCTTCGCTGAGCAATATCCCGCAGAGCGATATTGAGTCTGTCACGGTGCTGAAGGATGCGGCCTCCGCAGCCCTGTATGGTGCACGTGGTGCAGCCGGCGTCATCCTGATTACGACCAAGAGCGGTAAGTCGCAAAAGGCGCAGATCAGTGTAGACGTGAAGTGGGGCTCCAACAGCCGTGCCGTGCAGGACTACGAGACTATCAAGGATCCGGCCCTGTTCTATGAGACTGTGTACAGCCAGTATTACAACTACTACTTCTACGAGCAAGGACAAAGCCTGGCCGCTGCCAACGCCAATGCCAACACGACGATGCTGAACCACTTGGCCTACAATATTTATAATGTACCCGATGGTGAATACCTCATCGGCACCAACGGACGTATCAATCCCAACGCCACCCTGGGACGTACCTATGAGGCCAACGGCGAGACGTATTACCTTATCAACGACGACTGGCGCGACGCCGCTTACAAGAACGCCCTGCGTCAGGAGTACACCGTGAACGTGAACGGCGCGCTGGGCACGCAAGGTTCATTCTATGCCAGCTTGGGCTACCTGGACGAAGACGGTATCATCGACTATTCGGGTTTCAAGCGTTTCACGGCGCGTTTCAAGGCCGACTACCTGGCCAAGCCTTGGCTGAAGCTGGGTGCCAACGTGGGCTACGTCAACTCCACCACAGAGTCCAACCCGAACCTGGACGGAAGCACAGGAGCCAATAACCTGATGTATTATGCCTCCATGGTGGGTCCCATCTATCCTATCTATGTACGTGTATTGGACGAGAACGGCAAGCCGGTCATCCGTACGGACGCCAATGGCAATCCGCAGTATGACTATGGTGTGGCTTCCATCAGCTACCCCGGCCTGAGCCGTCCTTTCGGTACGAACGGTAACCCCTTGGGCGACAACCGCTATAACGACCAGACCAGCAAGGGACAGCAACTGAGCGGAACTTTCTTTGCCGACGTCACCCTGACGGACTTCCTGAAGTTCAACGCCACGAGCACCATCAACTGGGGACATACCAACTACTCGAAATACGCCAACATGCTGTATGGTTCGAGCGCCGGCGTCAACGGCCAGATCGACAAGAGCCAGACGGACGTGTTCCGGCAGAACCATGTGCAGACGCTGACCTATCTGGACCAGTTCGGCAAGCACAACCTGAACGTGATGCTGGGTCACGAATACTACGACACGAAGACCACCTACCTGTATGCCTACGCACAAGGTCTGTTCACTCCGGAGATTCCGGAAATCAGCGGTGCGGCCAATCCGGTCAGCTCCGACTCCTACACGACCGAATACAACGTGGAAGGCTACTTCGGCAGCATTCAATACAACTACGATGACAAGTATTTCGCTTCCGCTTCCTACCGCCGCGACGCTTCCTCGCGCTTTGCCAAGGAAAACCGTTGGGGTAACTTCTGGTCGTTTGGTACGGCCTGGCTCATCAACAAAGAAGAATGGTTTGACGTGGACTGGGTGGACGAGCTGAAAGTGAAATTCTCCGTCGGCCAGCAGGGTAATGACGGCATCGACAACTGGGCCTATGTGGACATGTACACCCTGAGCGCCGCATCGGACACGCAGATGGCTGCCAACTTCTGGCGTATGGGTAACCCGGACATCACGTGGGAAACGACGACCAACTACAACGTCGGCCTGGAGTTCGCCCTCTTCGGCAATCGCCTGAGCGGTAGCATCGACTACTATAACAAGAAGACCACCGACTTGCTGTTCTGGCTCTCCATTCCGGAATCGGCCGGTTCGCGCGGCTACTATGGCAACATCGGCGACATCCGCAACTCGGGTGTGGAACTCAGCCTGCAAGGCACCCTTATCCGCACGCGGAACCTCGAATGGACAGCCCAGTTCAACATCGCGCACAACAAGGATAAAATCCTCTCGCTGCCGGCTTCGAAAATCGGCGACCGCGGCGGCTATACCGACAGCAACAAGTGGTATCGCGTAGGCGGCTCGCTCTACAACTACATGCTGGCCGACTATGCCGGCGTGAACGAGCACGGTGAAGCCCTCTATTGGGTGGATGCCAGCATGGTGGATCCCAACGGAACCGTCAACACCGACCGCCCGTCCAAGAACCGCGACTACACCACGACCAACATGAACAACGCCAGCCTGTACGAGCAGGGTAGCAGCATGCCCGACGCATTCGGCGGATTCAGCACCACGTTCTCGGCCTATGGCTTCGACGTGTCTGCTTCGTTCGACTACCAGATTGGCGGTCACATCTACGACTACGGCTACCAGAGCCTGATGGGTAACATCTCCGGTGCAGGCTCGGCCAGCAACGCCATCCACGTGGACATGCTGAAGGCCTGGACACCCAACAACACGTCCAGCGACATTCCCCGCGCCACGTACCTGGACCAGTACACCACAGCCCGCTCCAACCGTTGGCTGACCAACGCCAGCTACCTGAACTTCCAGGCGTTTACCGTGGGTTACACCCTGCCCAAACGTTGGACCAGCCACCTGGGCGTGGACAAGCTGCGCCTGTATGCCTCCGGACAGAACCTGTGCTTCTGGTCGGCACGCAAGGGCCTCGACCCGCGCTATTCGTTCGGTGAGAACACCAGTATCAGCGTCTATTCACCGATGCGCACCATCATGGGCGGCATCCAACTGACATTCTAACTTTTAAGTATGGAAAGGAAAAGCAATATGAAGAAAATTTTCAAGATAAGTACCCTGGCAACCCTGGCCTTGTCATTGACCATGAGCGGTTGCATCAAGGAGATTGACCCCCAGCAAGGATATGCCACTTCCGGCCAGGCGGGCAATGCTCCCGGCGCGTTCGACAATTTCGTGACCGCCATTACCAACCAGCTGACCAGCAGCTACAGTTTCGGTCCTGCGGACTATCCTTGGGACTATGGCTATCCCACGTTCTTCCTGATGCGCGACGTCATGGGACATGATATGCCCTTGGAGGACGACGGACACAACTGGTATTTGAACTGGTATTCCTGTGGCACCGGACTGGGACCCCAATACCTGTATTGCCAGATTCCGTGGACCTACTATTACAGTTACATCAAGAGCTGTAACGATGTCATCACCATGGCCGGTCCGGAGCCTTCGGAAGCCCACCGTTCCGGCGCGGGTATTGCCTACGCCATGCGTGCCTTCTTCTACATGGACCTGGCACGGATGTTTGCCACGAAAAGCTATGCCATCGACCCGCAGGCAGAGACCGTTCCCCTGGTACTGGAAACGACTGACCTGAGTGGCCTGGCCAGCAATCCCCGTGCCACCAACGAGCAGATGTGGGCACAGATTCTCGCCGACCTCGACAAGGCCGAAGCCTACCTGGAGGGTTATACACGCCCGGATAAGTACACGCCCGACCTCTCCGTGGTATATGGTCTGAAAGCCCGCGCCTACCTGACGATGGAGAACTGGGCACAGGCCGAGGAGTATGCCCGCCTGGCCCAACAAGGCTATTCGGCCCTGACCGCCGAGCAGTATCTGGACCGCGCGAACGGCTTCAATTCCTCTACGGCCAACAATTCGTGGATGTTTGCCGTGACCTACAAGCCTACAGACCTGGTGTTGCAAATCAATGACGCGGATTCCAGCTGGGGCTCGCAGATGATTCCCGAGGTGGGTGCATCCGGTATGGGCTATGCCGCCAACTATGGCGCACCCAAACGCATTGATTACCACCTCTACCAGACCATCCCTGCTACGGACTGCCGCAAGATGTGCTATGTGGACTTTGCTATCGACGATATGGACGAAGCGGCTGCTTTGGAGGCCCTGAGCGCTTATTCGGATGTGCCGGGCGACTTGCTGACCTCTGCTGCAGCCACCACTTCCAAAGCGGTAGGCGGTATTTCCGTGAAGTTCCGCCCGGCCAACGGCAACCATACCAATCAATATGAGGCTTGGTGTGTAGCCGTTCCGCTGATGCGTGTGGAAGAAATGCAGCTCATCGAGGCCGAGGCTGCCGGCATGCAGGACGAAGGACGCGGCATTCAGTTGCTGACAGCCTTTGCCCAGACCCGCGACCCGCAATATACCTATGGCACGCACTTTGAGGCCTACGGTAGCACCTATGCCAACTCGTTCCGTAACGAGGTGTGGTGGCAGCGCCGCGTGGAGTTCTGGGGTGAAGGCCTGGCCACGTTCGACATCAAGCGTCTGGACAAGGGCGTCATCCGCAGCTATGCAGGCACCAACCATGCGGAGGGCTACCGCTGGAACGTGGGTGGCTATAACACGACGGACGGCAGCACCTATCCCGACTGGATGAACCTCTGCATCGTGCAGACAGAGACCAACAACAACAGTGCCTGCTCGCAGAATCCCACGCCCGTTATGCCGACGCAGGATTCGCCCGAGTACAACTGGTAACCATCGTTCAACCCATTAAAAAGGAATCATGACAATGAAAAAGAAACTATTCGCATACCTGCTGGCACTTGTCGGCATGGCTACCTTCTCTGCTTGTACGGAGGAGGCAGGCACGGAACCGGGCGGCGATTCGCAGCCTTCCGTGGTGCTCTACCAATACACCGTCAGCGCCAACGAAGGAAATGCTGACAATGATACGCATTTGCGTGTGGCAGTCAATAATCAAGTATCCGATATCTATTACCTGGCCGAACCGACAGATACCCACGATGCCTACATCGAGAGCAACGGCGAGGAAGCCTACAGCCAATACGTCGTGGACAACGGTACCCAAGCTACCGTGACGGACGGCGTGGCCGACTTCTACGTCACGGGGCTGTTTGGCGCCTATACCATCACCGTGGTGGGTGTGGGGCATAATAACTCCCTCTGTGCAGCCAACGCGACTTTCTTCGGTTATACCTGGAACACGTTGGCCACAGGCCGCGTGGTGGCTGCTCTGTTGGATGGCACGTTTGAATTTACTGTTGCGCCCGGCTTCACCCTGCAACAGCGGGATGATAACCCGGATGTTTATCGCATCCCGAACTTGTATGGTAACGGCAATCACCTGATTATCCAGGCGCAAGGCGAACCACAAACGGAAACTGACGACTTCTTCCAGCAAGAGGGAGTCAGCTATAAGACCGTCGTCTTCGAGACAATGGGCACGCCGTATTCGTATGGAGATTATGGGCAAATATCCCTTTCTGACTATGCTACGTATGCGGGTGACCAGAGCTATCTGTACTACAACCGCTTGTATGCCAACAATTATTTGTACGCACAGAGCATTTACACGGTTTCGGCCGGTTATCTCGCTCAAGGTTACGTACAGTTTGTTCCGGATTGAGAATGATTTTGCTTATCAGAAAAAGAAATATTCTCTCTGATTGTCGGGCTATAAGCCTGGCAAAGTTTAACTTTACATAAACCGTTTCTTTACGCTTAAAGAAACAAGGCCGGGCTTCTCTGTGAGGAGAGTCCCGGCCTCTTTTTTCTCTATCTTAGGGCAGTTTCCGTTCGGGAGTCCTGCGCACCTTCCGGAGGATGGTCTGCAGTTCATACACCTTTTCCGGGTGCTTGGTGGACAGATTCTCCTTCTCGTCGTCACCCGTGCGCATGTCGTACAGCTGCGGGATGGGGCAGTTGCCGGTCTCCACTTTGGGTCCCCAGGTAATCATGGCGGAACCGTCGTTCGGTTCGATGTACTTCCAGTCCTTCGTGCAGACGGACAGTCCGGAAGAGAACTCGATGATCCACGGGCGGTCTGTCTGGTCCGTGCCGAGTAGGTTGCCCAGGTGGTCGCGGCTGTCGGGGGCTGCCTCCTGAGGCAGGCGTGCGCCGATGAGCGAGCCCAGCGAGGCCATCCAGTCTATCTGGGACATCAGTACGTCGGACACTTCTCCTTTGGCCACCTTGCCCGGCCAGCGCACGATGGCGGGCACGCGGGTGCCTCCTTCGAAGTTACTGTATTTGCCTCCTCTCCACGGGCCTGCGGGCTTGTGGTCACCCAGCAGTTCCACAGCGCGGTCGGCATAGCCGTCGTCCACTACCGGACCGTTGTCGCTGGACAAGATGACCAGCGTGTTCTCCGTCAGTCCCAGGCGGTCCAAGGTTTCCATGAGTTGGCCTACGCTCCAGTCGAATTGCAGGATGGCGTCACCGCGCAACCCCATCGGGCTCTTTCCGCGGAAGCGTTCGTGCGGGAAGCGCGGCACATGCACGTCATTGGTGGCGAAGTACATGAAGAACGGTTCGTCCTGGTGTTGCTCGATGAAGCGGATGGCATGCGCGGTGATGGAGTCGGCGATGTTCTCGTCCTTCCACAGGGCCTTGCCGCCGCCCTTCATGTAGCCGATGCGGCCGATGCCGTTCACGATGGACTGGTCGTGGCCGTGGCTGTGCTTCAGGTTGTAGAGCAGTTCGGGGTTGTCCTTGCCGGTGGGTTCGCCGGGGAAGTTCTTTTGGTAGCTCACCTCGATGGGGGCAGAGGGGTCGTAGTCGGCCACTTCACCGTTCTCGATGAACACGCAGGGCACGCGGTCGGCCGTGGCTGCCATGATGTAGTGGTAGTCAAATCCCAGGTCGGCGGGCGAAGCGGCCAGCGGCGCGTTCCAGTCCTGCGTGCCGGTCTTGTCGCCCAGTCCCAAGTGCCATTTGCCGATGGCGGCCGTCGCATAGCCGGCGTGGCTGAACATATCGGCCATAGTGAATTGGGTGGGGCGGATAATCATGCCTGCGTTGCCTGCCGCCACGCCTGTGTCGGGACGCCGCCAGGCATATTCGCCCGTCAGCAGCGAGTAGCGCGAGGGGGTACTGGTGGAAGCTACGGCATGTGTATTGGTGAACCGGATGCCTTGGTCGGCCAGACGGTCCACGTTGGGCGTCTCAACCCGGTGTGCGCCATAGCACGACAGGTCGCCGTAGCCCAAGTCGTCAGCGTAGATGATGATGACATTGGGTTTCTGCGGGTCTGCCGGCTCGCCGGCGTAAGCGTTGCTCCAGGCGGCCAGCGAGGGCACGAGAGCGAGGGGAAGATAGTGTTTCATAAGTCAGGATTGAAGTTGTTTTTACTATAATAATATAAGCGAGGGAATGTTGGCTCGCCGATAAGCAAAGTTACGAACATTCCCTCGTTGTGTGGTTCAATTGGGGTGAAAATCGTCCGTAAGTGTACGATTATTCACGTAAATTAGGATTAATGTTCTGCTCGGACAGCGGGATGGGCCACTTGTAGTCTTCCGGATTGCGGAAGTCGCGGCGTCCCACGTACCAGCGGCAGTGTCCCGTGGGGTCTACCTGCTTGGTCGAAGTGGCATAGAGCGGAGAGTCGGGATAAGGAGCGCCCCAGATTTCACCCACCAGCACTTCGTGTGCGATGTTCCAGCGCAGCAGGTCCCAGTAGCGGATGCCTTCGTAAGCCAGTTCGATGCGACGCTCATTGCGGATTTTCTCGCGCAGCAGGGCGGGATTGGTCTCCGTGATGGGAGGCATCTGGACATCGGCGCGTCCGCGCACCAAGTTGATGGTGGCGTCCAGCGTGCTTTGGTCGATGGGCTGGTTGCCCTCAACCAAGCATTCCAGGTAGCTCAGCAACACCTCGGCATAGCGGATAATAGGGGTTACCGCGCTGTAGCTGGTGATGTCGTTGATGGGGTTCTCATCGTAATACTTGCGCCACATGAAGCCCGTCTTGGAGGCCTCCGATGAATAGTCGATGCGCTCTTTCAGGGCGGCGTCGTAGTCGGGGCTCATGCGGTATTCCGTCCCCATGAAGGTGGCACCGTTGTAGAAGATGGTGTAGTCCAGACGCGGGTCGCGGTTCTCGCCCAGGTTGTGGGGATTGTAGCGCGGGTCGTCGTAGCTGAACGGCGTACCGTCCGTGAACTCGTATGCCTCGAACAGTCCTGCCGACGGGTTGGACAAACTCCAGCCGCCGTCTTTGGCGGGCAAGCCCTGTTGGGGCAGGCCGCAGCCGAAGTAGTTCTCCAGGTAGGAGATGTAGTAGATGTTCTCCGGATTACCCACGCCTGTTCCCGGCCAGAACAGTTCGGAGTAGCTGGCGTGGATGTCATTGTCGCCATAGTCGATGATTTCCTTCCAGGCGGCTGCCGCATTGTTCCAATCCTGTTGCAGCATATAGGTGCGGCCGAGGAAGGCCAGTGCAGCTTGCTTGCAGGCGCGGCCCGTCTCGGCGGATGGGATGTCCTTGAAGCGGGGCAGGTCGTCGGCAGCTTCGCGGAACTCGGTGGCACACCAGTCCAGGATGTTGGCTTGTGTCTCCTTGGTCACATTGTTGGCCTCTTCTCCGGTCAGCGAGGTCGTCACCAGGGGCACGTCCTTGAAGTAGCTGGCCAGGTAGTGGTACTGCGTGGCGCGGAGGAAGCGTGCTTCGGCTATCATGCGCGTCTTGGACTCGGAGTCAGCAAAGCTCTGGATGCCTTCCAGGAAGCGGTTGCACTTGCCGATGCGGTTGTAGGCCGACCGCCAGTAGTTGACGATGAAGTTGTTGCTGTTCAGCAGCTTGCCGCTGGATATCTGGAAGAACGGGTTGTTCTCGCCTCGGCGGTCAAAGGCATTGTCCGTCAGGTGCTCCATGAACAGCAGGCCGTGGTAGGACCAGAAGTCAGATACGTTGTATTCCAGTCCGTTGGTGATGCCGCCGCGATACAGGGCGGTCAGAGCCAGTTCGGCATTTTTCTCGTCTGTCCAGAAGTTGTCTTCGGACAGGGAAGTCAGCGGGTAACGTTCCAAGTCGCAAGAGGCGAGCGACAAGGATGCTGCCACGGCGATGTATGCGAATGTCTTGATTGTTTTCATCTGTGTTTAAAAATTGAGTGTTAAACCAAAGGTATAAGTGGACAGGATGGGGTAGTAGGATCCTCCGGTGCTCTGTTCCGGATCCCAACCATCGCGGTAGCTCTTGAAGCTGAGCGGATTGTCCAAGCTGACGTAGAAGCGCAGTTTGGAGGCTCCGAACTTCTTTGTGAGGTGTTGTGGCAAGGTGTAGCCTACCTGTACGTTACGTACCTTCACGTAGGAGGCATTCAGAATCCACCAGTCCGAATTCAGGGTGTTGTTGCTGCCGGCATTGGACATCACCTCCAGGCGGGGATATTCCGGATAGCGGTTGTCCTGCTGTACGTTCCAGCAGTTCTCCATTTGCCAGCGTTGGATGTTGCCCTCCTGGTAGAAGGCATGTCCTGCCCAAGTAGAAAGCTGGCCCTTGACATCGGCCACGCCTTGAATCAGCACGTTGAAGTCAAAGCCTTTGTACTCGCCGCCCAGGTTCAGTCCGAAAGTGTACTTGGGGATGGACGAACCCAGGTAGGTACGGTCGGCCGTAGTCACCTTGCCGTCACCGGTGATGTCCACGTAGCGGATGTCGCCGGCTTGCGCACCGGGGGCGATGGCACTTTGGTCGTACCAGTCAGCCACCTCGGCATCGCTCAGGAACACACCGTCTGTCTTGTAACCGTAGTACATCTGCATCGGGTAGCCGATGAACAGGTTGCTGCCGTTACCTACCATGCCGTTCTCTTGGGTGACGTTACCCATACCCAGCGTCAGGACTTTGTTCTTGATGATGGAGAAGTTACCGCTGATGCGATACTTGAAGTCACCGATTTGGTCCGTATAGCCCAGGTCAAACTCCCAGCCTTTGTTCTCCACGGCACCGGTGTTCACCTGCGACACGTTCAGTCCGAAGATGGACGAGTAGCTGGCCGACGGCGTGTAGAGCACATCCGTGGTCTTGCGGTAGAAATAGGTGGCGTTGAAGGTCAGGTGGTTCTGGAAGAAACCGGTCTCAATGCCCACGTCTGTAGTGCGGGTGCGTTCCCATTTCAGGGTCGGGTCCACATAGGTGGTGATGGCTGCGCCTTGGGTATAGACACCGCCGAACACGTAGTTCAGGTTCGAGCTCAGCGCGTAAACGGATTGGTACGGGTAGTTACCGATGTTATTGTTACCCAGCACACCGATAGAGGCTTTCACCTTCAGGTTGCTGAACCAGTCGAGGGATTCGTTTTCCTTCCAGAAGCTCTCCTCGGACACACGCCAGCCGATAGCAGCCGAGGGGAAGGTACCGTACTTACTGTCAGTCGGGAAGCGGGACGAACCGTCGTAGCGCACAGTGGCTTCGAACAGGTAACGTTGGTCGTAGTTGTAGGTCAGACGGCCGAACAAGGATTGGATGGCCCAGTCGTAACCGCCGCCGCCGTTGGTCTGTCCGTCAGCGCCGCCGGCATCCAGGTAGGGTACGTCGTCCGAGGGGAAGTTGTTGCGGGCACCGGACAGCGTGCGTTGTCCTTCATCCTCCCAGGTGTAACCCACCAGTACGCCTAAGTTGTGCTTGTCGGCAAAGGTGGCGTTGTAGTCTGCCGTGGCTTGGAAAGTCTTGTAGACCGTGCGGGTCATCTGGTCGCTCAGGCTGGAGGGACCGGTGCCTTGTCCGCCGGTCAGGGTCATGTCGGCGCGGTAGTTGCGGATGTGCCCCAGGGTGTAGTTATAGCCTCCGATGGCGCGCAGGGTCAGTCCCTTGATGGGTTTCCAGGACAGTTCCAGGTTGCCTTTGAAGCGGTCCCTGTCTTCGCGGTAGAAAGAGTTGCATTCATTGGCCCATGCCACCGGCGTGCCTTGCAGTTTCGGACCCAGTCCCAGTTCACCGTTTTGCAGGTAGGTGGGGGTCAAACCGGGGAAGCGGACAGCAGCCGTGATGATGCCGCCAAAGCCGCCGGAATCCAGGCTACCGGGCGTGGAAGGCTCGTGGCGGTCGGAGGTCATGCCGCTGATCCGTGCGTTGAGGTCGAGGTTCTTGGCCAGGTTCACCCGGAGATTGACGCGGGCGTTGTAGCGGTTGTAGTAGTTGTTTTCCAACAGACCGTCATGGTGCAGGTAGCCCATGGACACCATGTATTGCACCTTCTCGCTTCCGCCGCTGACGCTCAGCTCGTGCTTGGTCTGCAGGGAATGGCCGCCCAGCAGTTCGTCCAGGTACATCTCGTCGGCATAGTTGTCGGGGTCGGAAC